>JAFRHL010000005.1 GCA_017433295.1 Eubacterium sp. | reverse complement strand
CCTTCAGGCTCTTGAACCTGATCTCGTCAGCTTCTTCTTCGGAAATCGGGGTGATCGTCACCTTAAAGGCTGTGCCCGTCAAACTGTCCGTGTCAAAAATACCTTTCAACTTGTCTTTGTTTACTGCAGCAATGTTCGTCATAACATTCACCCCATTTCCAATATTGTTCCCAAATCTGACAGGGTATAGTAGCCCCGTCAAGTCCGACGGTTATCCATCACGAATGTAGTATTCAGTTTCAAACGCCCCGCAGGACGCAAAAAGGGCGCAGTTAGCCCATGCTCTGCTCTAAGGAGCGTAGTTCTATTCCGCATGGCTGTACAAGCCCCTTTCCGTCAAAAATATGATGAGTTCTCATCTCATGTATCGGCCTGCCAGCGCGGATTCTTAACCCCTGCACGTGAGCATAAAGATACACCTATATTATAGCAAAACCCGGGGGCCGATTTCAACAGATTTTTCAGAAAATTTCCCGAACGAGAAACAGGCGAGAACCGCCGCCTCGCCTGCAAAGAGTGTATCACAGATGTGGATATGAGCGCAAGACCGGATTTGCTCGTGTGATCACCCTCATAAACGCAAAATCGAGTAGGAGGAAATTCCTCTATTTGAGGAATTTCCGACCTCTCACACCACTTATCCCGACTTTCTGGTTATCCTGAAAACTGTAAGAGGTTTTTAGTTTGTTGAGTTTTCCTAACAAAAAAGTCGGGATAACTATTACTTTAACCCATAGAGTTTTTTCAAAAGATCCTCGTCATCTTCCCGGTTGTAACTGATTTCACAGGTTAATAAGGGGTTAAATTCCGAGGTTGCTTTTTCAATAGCTTCCTGTTTCATGGCAGTATCAGCATTCGCATAGTATCGCCTCGTGGTATCCATCTTTGAATGTCAAAGCCATTCTGCCACTAATGCTAATGGCATGCCGTTACGGTATAGATGTACTGCTCGCGAATGTCGGAACAAATGTGGATACCAATGTTCGGGAACATCTTTCGATACTACCCTGGCTTTTTTACCGTATTTTGTGATAAATTTGCCTACATTATCTGCTGACATCTGCGAACGTTTCCCCTTGCGGTCAATATAGAACAGATAGTCATCAGGTTGTTTTGAGGGATGATATATCTTTAAATACGCTTTTATATGCTCGCATGTTTTTTTCATAACTGGTATGGATCTCATTTTGTTTCTTTTCCCTGTCACTGTAACAAACGGGCTTTTACTATCGAAACAGACATCCCTGAGCTTAAGGTCGAGGATTTCCTGAACACGTGCCCCTGTATCATAAAGGAGGATCATAAAAATGTAACCCGTTAACCAGATTTACAGAAGATCCCGAAAACCGACAGACATAGAAAGAACCGCTTAAACAGCGGTTCTTTCTAATCTCAAATATGTAATCGAGGCGACGGGACTCGGTCTCGCCTCCCGGCTCGGTCCGTGCTCCTGCTTCGCAGGGTCGTCCACCGGACGACCGCACCCCACGACTCTGCTACCATATTCTTCTGCTCCAGTTGTTATTCGGGACTTGAGGCTGTAGGTTTGTCTCCCCTATTATCAATTAAAAAAGGCACTGCCTTATGACAGTGCCTTTTTTAATCGAGGCGACGGGACTCGAACCCACGGCCTCTGCGTCCCGAACGCAGCGCTCTACCAAACTGAGCCACGCCTCGATGCAACGAAAATATCTTAACAGATACTTGTCTGTCTGTCAAGTAATTTTAGTTCCCGAGGCGTGTTTATTTTTATTATTTATTGATATGTCTTCTCTTGATGTGATGATTAGGGCTTATACTTTTGTTTTTTCCGATAGTACAGGAGATAATACAGCAGGGCGGCTGTTCCGGTCAGCCCGGCTGCCAGCAGAAGCAGGAGGGCATTTACCGGTGTGTCATCTCCTGTTTTTGAACCCTTGCTGCTCTTTCTGGTGTGGTTTGGCCGGTCTACCATTTTGACATGCTGGACTTTGCCTGTATCCTTGACTTCGAATGTTATTTCTTCTGCCTTTTTATAACCTTTCGGGGCGGTTTCTTCCCTGAGGGTATAACGGCCGATGGGAAGCATGGTGATATAGTGAGGCTTGCCGGTGGATGTCCAGGCTGCCACCTTTTCTCCCTTGCTGTTATAGATACTGAGCCTTGCCCCTGGCAGTTCTTTCCCAGCAATGTCCTGCTTGGATATGTATAGTTTGGTTACGTCGTCTTTCATGTCGATCTTCTGGGTTTTAGAAGTGTCATCTACGGTAAAATGAATGGATTCTGCAGTTGCATATCCGTCTGCCGGTTTTGTTTCGGTCAGTGTATAGGTCTGGCCTGCTGTAAGACCTTTTATGATGTGGGGTTTATGGCCTGAAACCCAGGAATCTGCTGTTTTTCCATCTTTATCGGTTACTTTCAGCCTGGCTCCAGGCAGTTCTTTTCCGGTGGTCAAGTCTGACTTTGTTATGGCGGTGGTCGTCAGTTCATCTTCAAAGGTCAGGGCGACTGTCTGGAGTACGGTATTTTCTCCCTGCCATGGGGTGGAAAAGGATTGTTTTTCTTCTGTCTTTACATAGCCGGGAGGGGCATATAATTCTTTTATATAGTAGTCTCCGTCCACAGGCAGGTCGGCTGTAAAGTCGATACGTCCGTTTTCGTCGGTGGTCTTCAGTTCGATGATCTCGTCCGCCTCCATCAGCTGATTTCCTTCGGAAGACAGAATCACTTTTCCTGTAAAGAGGCCAAATATGCCTCCCGGCAGTCCTTTTTCTGTACCTTTTTCAACTTTTACCAAACCGACTGATATCTTTTGCCGGGCGTTCTGCCATTCTTTATTATAAACAACAACAGGGGTATCCTGGTCCCTGTAGGTCAGATCTATCATCTGGGGCTCCTTTTCCAGTACATGACCATGAACGGTGTTCTTTTCCTTAACATAATAGCGGCCCAGGGGGAGGCCTTCCATTGAAGCTGTTCCGGTATGGTCCGTAGTTATTGAGCCTACCATCTCGTCCTTATGATAGTAATCTTCGGAGGATCCGTCCGCCGCTTTGATATCTTCAGCGGCAAATATATCGAAGGTCACGGCATTGAGTTTCCCTGTAATGTAAGAGAAAAGGTGCTCCGCGATACCTTTGATATGATCGATCAGAGATACCTTGCTCAGAAATTCCCCTTTCTTGTTTATTATGATGGTTCCACGGGGAACCTCATCCTTCATCTCCACCTTCTGGATCTCTTCCTCTTCAGGCACGGTAAAGATGACCTCGGAGGCCCTGAGATATCCATAGGGAGCCAGTTCTTCTCTTAAAGTATAGGTCTCTCCGATAGAAAGTCCATAGATCATATGGGGCTGATCTTTCTCTGATACCCAGGTCTCCACCAGTTGTCCCTGATGGTCAAATACTGACAGTCTGGCTCCTGAAAGCTCCGTGCCGGTGGTCAGGTCGGACTTGGAAAAGGCAATAGATATGGGATTGTCATAGAAATCAGATTCCAGCTTAATCGTTTCTATCTCCTGCCCCTGCCAGGAGGCATCAAAGTCCAGCCTCTTATCTGACGGATAATAGCCTGCGGGTGCTTTTGTCTCCCTGACATAATATTTGCCCATGGGCAGATCCAGGCTGCAGGCAGCCTTTCCCTTATCGTCAGAAATAAATATACCGAGCAGGGTATCCGCCGGTACGATCTCCTGACCACAGGAAATAATGGGCTCTTTGCTGTAAAGGGCAAATTCTGCATCAGATAATGTATGTTTTGTTCTTTCGTCTTTTTTAAGTACGGAGAGATCTACTTTTTGACGCTGATTTGTAAACTCCATGTCGTGGGTAATCACAGGGATGTCCTGGCCGGCGTATTCAAATATGCTATCCTGTTCCGTAAGATTGATAACAAAGCCATAAGGTGCTGTTTTCTCCTTAACATAATAGGCCCCCAGGGGGAGGTTATCGGCGACAGCCTTTCCGGTCTTATCGGTGGTTATGGTTTTTACCAGACTGTCTTTGACCAATACCAGCAGCCTGTCTCCATTGATATCACGCTGATGGTCCGGCGTATAAATGTCCTCTGCCGCGTAGATCTCATATTCAGCCCCCTCAAGCCCCCGGACCTTATATATGAACTTCTTACCGTCAAAGCTTACCGGGCACTCTCCGGATTTACTTATGGTAAGTTCTCCCTTTACGGGATGATCTTCGTAAATCACTTCAATGATCGCATCTCCGCTGACCGGATCGATTCGGTGCATAGTGTCTGAATCCACCTGGACCACCGGATAGTCCTTGTTCCGGTAGTATCCTTCCGGTGCTTTTATCTCCTCTATCCGATAGCTGCCGATCTTCAGGTTCTGGGGCAGTACCAGGCAGCCCTCTTCGTCAGTAAAAAATGAGCTGTGAACCACAGGTTTCGGATAGGTAGTCGTCTGCTTCACATATTCTTTATGTCCTATATCATAGATCTTGAATTCCGTTTCCGGCAGAAGAATAGATCTCTTTGTTTCATCATCCTGCTTGATGATCTTAAGTTTGGCCTTGAATTCTTCATCCAGAAGCACTCTCCAGACCTGGGGAGTGTCCGGATGATTCTCCCTGATGGTCACCACAAAGGGTTTTACAGGATTATAATTATGGGGCGTTGTACTCTCAACGACAATGTACGTTCCGTAGGGAATGGGAATGGAAACAGCATGCCCTTTCTCATCAGTGATCATTTCCCGGCCTCCTGTGTCAGTCAGCACGACCGGATCGGCACTGCCATAATCGTAATTACCTGCAGAATCTTTGCTAAGGCTGCTGATCAGGTAGGCTTTAAATCCCGCACCTTTGAGCAGTTCGGCATCTGTCTGTTCATTATTGGCCGCCTTGATTATCTGGAAAGGCTGTTTTTTCACAGTTTCCTCAGAAATAGTTTCCCTTTCCACGGTAAGCTTCAGGTCCCCTTCATAGGAGGCCGTCACATTATGTTCCTCGTCATCGATCAGATAACCTGTAGAAGGACTGATCTCTTTGAAAAAGTATTTGCCAAGATAAAGGTCTTTTACCTCCGCCTGCCCGGTTTCGTCTGTGGTAAGGACCGCCACCCGGGATCCTGCCCTGTACAACACTCCTGTGCGACCGTCAGGGTGAACAATGTCTTCCCTGGCATAAAGTCCGTATACGGCTCCGCTTAATACCGCATCCCCCTGGGGTTTGCTGCCGGTCTCCTTATCCTTTTTGATAAGATGTATCCGGGCATTGGTTCTGTCATTGAAAAAGATATGTGTGAACGACTGCCTTTCTGTATTCTCACCTGCATAAGCGAACCGGAAGAAATATGTATCTTTCTGGTTTCGGTAATAATTCTCCGGTGCTTTGATTTCTTTTATATAATATGAATTTCCCAGAGGAATATCTGCCGGAAATTGCGCCTTTCCATCTGACCCGGTAACAGCTTTTGCAATTAATTCATCCTTTCTCAGAACAAGGCTGCCGGCAGAGTTCTTTATATCGTTGCCTGCATATAGCCCGAATATTCCTCCCTTAAGAGGATTTATAGTGTCCTTATCCTTTTTCACTGCCGAAACATCTGCCTTCTGGCGTTCATTCACAAAGGTCAGACTGTTGGAATTCCCGGCAGAACCACCAGTGTAATTTACCCTGATCTGTTTGCTTTGCTTACTATTGTAAAAGCCCTGAGGGGCTGTCTGTTCTGTAACTCTGTAAAGACCGGCATAAAGATTCTTCACTGTAACGCTGCCTGACGCATCTGTTGTAAGATTCCCTGCCACCAGGGCTCCGCTGTTGTAAATTATTTTACCGCTTCCATCTTTGATATTCTCATCCGCATAGAGGTTGTAGACCGCATTCTGCTGTCTTTTATTCTCATAATTGAAAACAACACCGTCAGAATTTCTGGTCACCGATACAAAGTCCTGCCCTTCTTTATAAATGGTCAGTTCTCCGAGACTCAGCCAGGTAACCTTAAAATCCACATATTTTTCATCATCTACTCCTTCTCCGAATACCAGGGCGAGATCCTGCTCTCCATCGCCGATAGATATCTTATAGGCGGAAAAATCCTTCACGATACTTCCCTTCATGGTGGTCTTCCAGAATTCCTTCACATCTCCTGCCTGGGAAAGTGGTGCTGACAGATAGAATCTGGTTCCTCCACTGACTTCTACATCGGCTCCTGCTTTACTGGTCTTTCCCGTGGTAAGATTATGCAGTTTTACTCCTGCAGGAAGATGAAAGGTGACAGTCTGAAGTTTATCCGCTTTAAATACGATCTCTTTTGTCCTCTGCAGTTTTCCCTCCACATAGGCTGTCACATTATTATCGGAAAAAGCCATATCCACATCGGGAATATCCGGCTGGCTCATACACCAGTTATATAGTTCCAAAGCCAGCTTTCTGGCAGTGCTGTTGGCACCGGAAAAAGCATCTGAACCACTGTTGGCATAGCTGGCCGCCAGATGGACCAGGATAAACTTCTTTCCTTCCGAAAATCCGGAATGCTGTCCTGAAAAAAAACTGTCTTCTCCTGCTGCCTTAGTCCCGTAAAAGCATACCTTTGCCAGCTTTTTTCCATCTGCCAGCTTCGTGATAGTGTAGGTTCCGGAACCCGGTGAATGTTTGGACGGCTCTATGCAATAGGCTGTAGCCGAAACATTGCCGAACTTCACATGATACTTATAGGTCTCGTAGGAGCCTAATCCGTAGTCGGAATAATCATAATGGGTACCCTGGGTAACGGAAACTTTCTTCGTAGCAGATCCCTGCATGGCTTTAAAAGTGATCGTCTCCCCCGACTTCATATCTTTTAGGTTGATTCCCTTCTTTCCCGACGCCTCCTTTGAGGAAGACTCTGCTTCTTTTTCCTTTTGATCCTGCTCATTTTTGAATTGATCTGATGGATCCTTTTTATCCTTCGCCTGATTTTCCTCTGTTTTTGCTGTATCCTTTTCCTGTCCTGCTCCGGTGTCGGATTCCTGACCCTTGTTTTTGTCAGGCTTTTGGACGGTATCTTTTCCGATCTCCTTATCGGTTTCTTTGCCGGCCTCTGTTTTACTTTCCTGGCCGGCATCCTTTCCGGCCTCTGTTTTACTTTCCTGGCCGGCATCCTTTCCGGCCTCTGTTTTACTTTCCTGGCCGGCATCCTTTCCGGCTTCTGTTTTGCTTTCCTGGCCGGCATCCTTTCCGGCCTCTGTTTTGCTTTCCTGGCCGACATCTTTTCCTTTATCCTCAGCTGCTCCAATATCCTTCTTCTGCATTGATAATGTATCTTTCTTCCGGGATGCTTCCCCGTCCAAGCTTTGTCCTGATGTGGAGTTTTTCTGATCGATACTGTCTGTGATGTGAATGTCCTGCCGCCTGCTGCCCGAGGCAAAAGCTGTAAAATCCCTGCCGCCGGTTGTAATGATCAATAGAACGATCAAGACCACTGACAATACTCTCTTTACCTTAAAACTCATTCATCAAACCTCACTTTCTGTCGGAAGAGTCCAGCTGTCTGTAGATAATCTAAATACAATCCGTCATTTCATCATCTCCTTTCCGGGTGTCCTGTTCATTCTCAGGCGCAATGACGCACATGGCCGCATATGCGCACCGGGATTATATCTCTTTTATTATCGCCTGTTTCACCATATTATCATTTTTAGTTAATAATGTCAATATTTGATATTTTAATTTATTTCTAACATTTTTTCCATATTAACAACATTATCCCTGTAAAAAGGGGATGTGCCTGTCACACTAAAACAGCCCCCAACTGTCAGGTTCCATTTTGTCTGTATTTACTGTCAGAGCATTTGCCCGGGGAAGGTTAACTGTCTCCCGAATGAAATCGTTGATATAAATGACTTCAGGCCGGTCCGGAAAGATACCAAATTAGGCAAAGACAGAGTACAAAAAAGGCGCCGCTGTTTGCGACGCCTTTTCAATATCAGGACAATTGAATTTTTTTATCCGGCTTTACCGGTCGATCATGCTGATGGATTCGATGGCTACGATACCGCCCCTGACGATCTCCACCCGGTCAAATTTGTTCTGGAGCAGGGCGATGAGGTCGTTGTTTCGTCCCTCGGTGGCTACGCTCTCCAGAAGTACGCTGTTAATGCCGTAATCTATGGCTTTGGCTCCGAAGACCTGGGCAATGCGGAAGATCTCGCCCTTTTCAAATTCGGAACATTCGTGGATCTTGACAAAGAGTATCTCTTTCATATGGGTGGGGGCATCTGTGATGTCGTTGAGCTTGATGACCTCCACGCAGCGGTTGAGCTGCTTTTTGATCTGTTCAAAGGTGGCGTCATCTGAGCTTAAGCCGATGGTCATGCGGGAAATGCTTGGATCCTCGGTTACTCCCACGGTGATACTGTCAATATTGTAGGACTTTCCCGCCATCATGCCGGAGATGCGGGTGAGGACACCGATCCGGTTCTCCACGTACAGGGAGACCCATCTTTTCTTTTTTGTCTTATCGATCTGTCTCATTTCCTTCCACCTCCTAATACATGATATCGTCAAAGCTTGCGCCGCCCCGGATCATGGGGAGTACCAGCTCACCGGGGGAAACGGTACATTCTATCAGGACAGGCTTATTGTGTTCCTCTGCGTAAGCCCTTGCTTCAAGGAGGGCATCCTTTAACTCCTCGTCCTTTGTCACCAGCCAGCCTTTGGAACCATAGGCTTCGATGACCTTCACAAAGTCCGGTGAATACTCGGGACAGTTCCAGCCCTCTGTGCCGCATTTGCCCTTACAGGACTTATGATAGCGGAGACAGGTGATGGTGTAGCGTCCGTTCTTAAACAAGGTCTGCATCTGACGCACCATGCCCAGCTTATTATTGTTCATTACTATGTTGACCAGGGGCAGCTCCTGGCAAATGGCGGTTGAGAGCTCCTGTATGTTCATCTGGAAACCTCCGTCACCACTGATGGATACCACCGATTTCTCCGGGCAGCCGATCTTTGCCCCGATGGCCGCCGGGAGGCCGAAGCCCATGGTTCCCAGGCCGCCGCTCTGGATCAGCCTGTGGCTGGCATCCAGCTTCAAATACTGGGCAGCCCACATCTGGTGCTGGCCCACATCCGAGGAGAAAACGGTGTCTCTGTCGGCATAGACTTCATTTAGGGTGCGGATGATATGCTCGGGGCTGACCCCGGCCTTTACGTCCATGGAAAGGGGATATTCTCTGTCCCATCCTTTGATTTCTTCCACCCAGTCTTCATGGTGCATCTCTTTAGTATGCTCAATGATCTTGCGTATGGCCAGCTTTGCGTCCGCCACGATGGGAATATCCACGGTGATATTCCTGGAAATGGAAGAGGCCTCGATATCAATGTGAATGATCTTGGCATTGGGGGCAAACTTTGCTATATTGCCGGTGACACGGTCATTAAACCGGCATCCGATGGAGATCATCAGGTCACATTCGTCTGCTGTACGGTTGGCGGCATAGGAGCCGTGCATACCGATATTTCCTATATAAAGGGGATGCTCCGTGGAAATGGCTCCCCGGCCCATGACGGAGGTGATAACCGGTATGTTCAGTTTCTCCGCCAGCTCTGTCATGTCCTCCTGGGCTCTGGCCAGGATCACGCCGCCGCCGATTAAGAACACGGGTTTTTTTCCCTTCTTGATCAGGGCAATGGCCCGTTTGAGCTGTCCCACATGGACTCCTGTGTTGGGCTTATAGCCCCGGATATTGACCTCTGTGGGATAGGAGGTGGAGCCCAGCTCCGCCATGACATCTGCCGGAAGGTCCACCAGCACAGGGCCGGGCTTTCCGGTCCTGGCAATATAAAATGCTTCCTTGATCCGCTGGGCCAGCATCTCGCGGTCGCGGACCATGATGACAAACTTGGCAATATGGCGGGTCACGCCGATAATGTCTACCTCCTGAAATGCGTCATTTCCGATCAGGTTCTCGGAGACCTGGCCGGTAAAGCAAACCAGAGGGATACTGTCATAATTGGCAGTGGCGATGCCGGTTACCAGGTTGGTGGCGCCGGGACCGCTGGTCACCAGACAGACACCTACCCTACCGGTGGCTCTGGCATAGCCGTCGGCGGCATGGATCAGGCCCTGTTCGTGCCGCGGCAGTACCAGGTCTATGCCGTGGGCATCATGAAGTTCATCCAGAAGGTTGACGTTCATTCCTCCCGGATAAGCAAATATTGTATCTACCCCTTCTTTTTTCATTGCCGTAACAAAGAGGCTGTTTCCTGAAACTTTCAAAATATCACTCTCCTCGAAATCTATGGTCTGGCATAATCACCCCGGTCATGCCCGGAACCTCCGGTTCCCGGCAAAGGTGGGACAGTCAGTTCCCGGCACAGGCGGGACAATCATGGATATTATTTCCTGTTATAATTGATCAGGCAGCCCTTTAAAATGATCTCCCTTTCATCATCGGTAAGATCATCCATTTTCAAAGTAAATCGTTCCGCCTGGTCTCCCCTGATCACGAAGGCTGTAAACTCGGCAGCTTTCCCTTTTACATTATTTCTGACATCAGGAATATAGAGATAATCCCCATTGGCAAAGGGCAGGTCCTTCTCACGGAGCAGGAAGGGAAGCATTCCCCAGTTGATCAGGTTGGAACGGTACCTCTTAGTGGCGTACTCTTCTGCAACATTTGCCCAGCCGCCCAGAACCTTCTGGCAGGACGCCGCCTGCTCTCTGGCAGACCCGTCTCCCGGCTTCACGGCAAATATGGTGCTGCCTACTCCCAGCCGGTTTACACCCTCAGAAGCCTGTTCACCGGTCAGGTCTGTGCCCAGCCGGTTTTTGATCACATCCAGCACAGGTCCAAGCTCCGCGAGAACAGTTGCGGGTGCTTTTCCTGCTTCTATGGCCTTCTGGGCCTTCTGGACCTCTTTCGCCCGGCCCACATATGCGGGATCCTTTCTGGACAGGGTAAACTCTGCCAGTCCCAGAGGATTGGACCGGTAGGATGAGGTTTCCCCGGAGGGGATCAGTTCATCCGTGGTGGTTACCGGATCATGGATCTCGGAAACCACTTTCAGGATCAGGTTCTCGGGCAGGGGGCTCATGGCCGGCCAGTCTTTAATGTTGGGCCCGAATTTTATCTCCACAGACTCGTCAGCCACACCTTTGCTGTCAAATACCCGGTTTTCGTAAATGCTTTTATCAAAGAAATAGGTTCTCTCCTTAAACTCCATATCCAGGTCTGTGGCCGGAGTCAGGAAGCCCTTATTGGCTGCTGTGGCTGCAATGGAACGGGCATCCATCAGAGCTACAGAGGCAATCTGCCCGTTCTGGAGTTTGGAGCCCTCCCGATTAGGGAAGTTCCTGGTGGAGTGCCGGATACTCAGGCTGTTATTGGAGGGTGTATCGCCGGCACCGAAGCAGGGTCCGCAAAAGGCGGTCTTTACTATGGCTCCAGCCCCCATCAGGTCGGCTGCCGCGCCGTTCTTTACCAGTTCCATAAAGATCGGTGTGCTGGCAGGATAAACACTTAATGTAAACTCGTCCGGTCCGATGGACTTTCCTTTTAAAATATCCGCTGCCGCGCACAGGTTCTCAAATCCGCCGCCGGCACAGCCTGCGATAATGCCCTGCTCCACATAAAGCTTCCCGTCCCTTATCTTGTCGGTAAGCTTATAGTCCACCTGGCCGTCCAGGCTCACCAGAGCCTTCTGCTCACAGTCATGGAGAATATCCGTAAGGTTTGCGTTCAATTCATCTATCGTATATGTATTGCTGGGATGGAAGGGCATGGCGATCATGGGCCTGATCTCTGACAGGTCAATCTTTATCATGCCGTCATAATAGGCTACCCCGGCCGGAGCCAGCTCCTTATAATCTTCTTCGCGGCCGTGGATCCTGTAAAATTCCCGGATCCGGTCATCGGTCTGCCAGATGGAGGAAAGACAGGTGGTTTCGGTGGTCATGACATCCACGCCAATACGGAAGTCCGCACTTAAGGATTTCACGCCGGGTCCTACGAATTCCATTACCTTATTCTTCACATAGCCGTTCTTAAATACTGCCCCGATAATGGCCAGAGCCACATCCTGGGGTCCGACTCCGGGCACAGGGCTTCCGGTCAGATAAACAGCGATAACGCCCGGCATATTAATATCATAGGTCTGCTCCAGCAGCTGCTTTACCAGCTCCGGTCCACCCTCTCCCATGGCCATGGTTCCCAGGGCGCCATAGCGGGTATGGGAATCCGATCCCAGGATCATCCCGCCGCCGCAGGCCAGCATCTCCCTGGCAAACTGATGAATGACCGCCTGATGGGGCGGAACATAGATGCCGCCGTATTTCTTGGCGCAGGTCAGGCCGAACATATGGTCATCTTCATTGATGGTGCCTCCCACTGCGCAGAGGCTGTTGTGGCAGTTGGTCAGCACATAGGGCATGGGAAACTTTTCAAGGCCCGATGCCCTGGCAGTCTGTATAATTCCCACATAAGTGATATCATGGGAGGTGAGCTTGTCGAAACGGATCTTCAGCTTATCCATATTGTCTGAGGTGTTATGGGTTTTCAGGATCCCATAGGCAATGGTCCCCTTCCTGGCCTCCTCTTTTCCCGGTGCCTCCGGTCCTGCTGCCGCGGCAAGCCCGGCGGCTGCATCCGCTGTATCATCAATGATCTCGGTGCCGTTTATCAGATAAGCACCTGTCTTCAATAACTGAATCATGATATGCTCCTCCTGTGGTTCATTTATATATCTCAGTAAATTTATACGGTTTATAAATTTATAGCTCAACTAATTAATATGGTTTATAAATATTGCTCAGATAATATCCGGTAAAATACTTATAAATCCATATGGAATCTTCCATACTGATGTATTCTAACACAATCAGGTACAGAATAGCAAGAAAATGAATTTTATTTTAGGGGAAACTGCAAATGCTGGAAGGTGGGGTGAACGAGCAGAAGCCGGAAAGGGGACTGTAAATCTCCCTGCTGGCTGCTGGCTTAAAGAGTATAAAAACCTTTCGGCTGACGGCTAAATAGAATAATATGGAAATCTTCGGGATAAATCTGAGTTGAGTTAATCTGTAATTATATCTGCCAGAAGCCGGAATTACAATCGACTCACGGCTGATAATAACAGCAGCAGAGGAGGGCATATATGTCTGAAAGTGACTTTGCACCGCAGGAAATTGAAAAACAAAAACTGGTGCAATACTCCTGTTTCCGAGGAGCAACGGAACTTGCAGACATATACCCTCCTCTGCTGCGTCTATTTCACAAACAGATTAATCCTTTTCCTGGATCAGACCGGACCGGTATGCATAGAGCAGCTGCTCGAGGTCCTGTATCATCTCCCGGATCTCCCGGCCGTTGTCGGTGTCTCCTACCCGCTCTCTCTGCTTTAAAGGCTCCATGATCACAGTGTCGGAGAATACATCTTTTTCATTTTCAATCACGTCTTCTGTGGAGGTAAAGCTTTCATGGGATACCAGCCTCATGCTTCTGGAATTGTAGATCAGGGTGTAGCCGGCGATTCCTGTCTGGCCCCGGTAGGCCTTGGAAAAGCCGCCGTCGATGATCATGACCTTACCGCCACATTTGAGGGGGGATTCTCCTTTGGATTTCTTGACCGGCATATGCCCGTTAATAATGTGGGCAGTTGCGGGATTCAGGCCGAATTCCCGGATAATGCGGTCCACCACCTCTTCGTTATTGATCAGTTCATAATAGTGGTCTTTTCTTTCCTGCTGGACTTCTTTATCATCCACATAATATCTCTCAAAGGTGGCCATCTTTTCCTTGCCGTAGACCGGTGAGTTCTCGTTGGACCAGATGTACCACATGATATCTTTGCCGTACTCGTGGAGTTCTTCGTTCTCCTGCTCGTAATAGCCTTTTCTTACATAGTCCTCCAGTACGTCATAGAGGGCTCTGCCGTAATAGATCTTGTTCCCGATCTTGACCTGTCTGAAATTACCATCCTCGTCCAGGGGGACGCAACCGTGGTAGAGAAGGTTATTATTATAGCACAAATACAGGCTTCCCTTGTTGAACATATAACGGATATGCTCCTGGAGCTTGTCACAGTTCTTAAAGTTCATGCGGAGCCGTTTCATGACAGATTCCTCTGCCGGCGACAGCTTGTAGGGGTCTGCCGGGTCCACGGTGGGGAAGGATTTATCCAGAAGTTCGTAGGTCTTGCCGTTGATGTTGATGGTTCCCTTCTCGTAATTGATCTTGTCAAGGAGAAGGCGGCTTTCCATGCCGAATTCCGGACGGCGTTTGATCAGCTGGCCTTCCAGTTTGAACTGTATGATGGCGATGGCCTTATGCATCTTCATGTTAAGGGCAATCTCCCTGGGGTCGTGATTGTCCACGGCATGGACGTCAAAAATACTGCAGGGATCATCCTTGTATACCTCACCGGCGAAGCTGGCCAGGGGGATAAGGTTGATACCGTAACCGTCTTCCAGCACGTCAAGGTTGTTATAGCGGGCTGACAGGCGGATGACATTTGCAATACAGGCATCCTGGCCGGAGGCGGCGCCCATCCAGACTACATCATGATTACCCCACTGGAAATCCACGGTCTGGTGGGTCATCAGGTAATCCAGAATAATATGGGGGCCCGGGCCTCTGTCAAAAATGTCGCCGATCACATGGAGTCTGGTAACCGTCAGCTTCTGAATGGCCTGACACATGGCCACGATGAACTCTTTGGCCCGGCCGATGCGGATAATGGTATCAAATATTTCATTATAATATTCTTCTTTCTGGACTACCCGGTTGTTCTCACTTAAAAGTTCTTCGAGAACATAGGCAAAGTCCTTGGGAAGGCTCTTCCTCAGATGGGACCTGGTATATTTGGCAGAACATTCCTTGCAGACCTCTGTCAATCTGTGCAGGGATACCTTGTACCAGTCCATCAGTTCCTCTCTGTCCATCTCCTGCTTGATCAGTTCTATCTTCTGTTCAGGATAGTAGATCAGGGAGGCCAGGCCCTTCTTATCTTTAATGGAGAGAGTATTGCCGAAGGAGTCATTGATCTTGTTGCGTACCGCGCCGGATCCGTTGCGCAGAATATGTATAAACTGCTCGTATTCTCCATGAATATCCGACACAAAATGCTCCGTCTCCTTGGGCAGGTTCAGACGGGCCTGAAGATTGATGATCTCCGTGGAAGCCCTGGCTATGGTGGGATACTGGGTAGACAGGCTCTCCAGATATTTCATATTAAGATCTTTCATAGGTTCACTCCTTTCATCAGCAGGAAACCGCCGGGGCGTTTTCGGTTAAATACTTCTCAATACCAAGGATTCATTGCAGAGCTGAGCCTGGCCACCCAAAGGTGCCGAGGCATTTTGGATTGACCGGACCGGCCGCCCGTCACTTAAGCTCCCATCATTCCTCCGGTTTATAATTGTCCATCTGTGTCAGCTGCAGGTACTGCCTCATTTCAATGAGCGGCATGCCGTTATTCCTGATGTAATCCTCTGTAATAGTTACCCGGCCGATGTTGTCATCCTTGGGTATCTCGTACATGATATCCAGCATGAATTCCTCGATGATGGACCTGAGGGCTCTGGCTCCGGTTCCCTTTTCCATGGCCTTTTCCGCAATGGCCCGGAGGGCTCCCTCTTCAAATTGAAGGTCTACTTCATCCAGAGCCAGCAGCTTCTGGTACTGCTTAAGGATGGCGTTCCTGGGCTCCTTCAGGATATCCACCATCATGTCGATATCCAGGGGGCTTAAGGTGAAGATCACCGGAAGCCGTCCGATAAACTCCGGAACCATGCCGAACTTCCTTAAGTCTTCAATAGTAGTATACCGCAATATATCCTTGTCGTCATCATATTTATCCTTAAGTTCTCCGGCAAAACCGATGGAGGACCGCTTGTTCAGACGCTCCCGGACTATCTTTTCCAGATCGGGGAAGGCACCGCCGCAAATGAAAAGGATATTGCGGGTATTCATGGTGGTGGTGGGGACCATCAGGTTCTTTGAGCTGGCGCCGATGGGTACCTCCACCTCGCTGCCCTCCAGCAGTTTCAGCAGTCCCTGCTGGACAGACTCCCCGCTGACATCCCGGCTGGTGGTATTTTTCTTTTTGGCTATCTTATCGATCTCGTCAATAAATACAATACCGGTCTCGGCCCGGTCCACGTCATTGTCCGCGTTGGCCAGGAGCTTGGAAAGGACGCTTTCCACATCGTCTCCGATATAGCCTGCCTCTGTTAAAGAGGTGGCGTCACAGATGGCCAGGGGGACATTTAAAAGTCTGGCAAGGGTCCTGACCAGGTGAGTCTTGCCGCAGCCGGTGGGTCCGATCATCAGCATATTGGATTTGTCGATCTCGATCTCGTCCATGGTGTTGGTGATCACCCTCTTGTAATGGTTATAGACCGCCACCGACATGACCTTCTTGGCATGGTCCTGGCCGATGACGTATTCATCCAGCCTGGCCTTGATCTGATGGGGTGCCGGAATGTTCCTTATGGTCATTTCCGGCTTCTCATCCTTCTTTTTCTTCTTTTTCTTTTTGGCCTTCTTAGCTTTAGGCTGACTGCCGCCCATCATCCCGGAAAGCAGATCGGACAGCTTCATATCCTTTAAGTTGTTCATGTCCATATTGGACAGGTCCAGGAACTGGATATTTCCTCCCGGGAATCCGCTGCCGAAGGAATCAAAGGACTTTTGCATACAGTCTGTGCAGATACTCATGCTATTGGGCATCTTCACCAGACTGGCCCCCTGCCCCTTGGTACGGTGGCAGACACAGCAATAATCCGTGGGATCATTGCCTTTTCTCTTGGGCTTTTTCTTTTTATCGGATGGGAAGGGACCCACCACCTCTATATCCTCTGCCCCGTCGGCCTCATCATCGATTTCTTCCGGGACATCCTGATCAGCATCATCTCCGCCTGCATCAGCTGCTTTGTTTCCGGATTCCATACCGGCTTCTTTTCCGGCCTCATTTCCGGCTTCTTCTCCGGCTTCGCCGCCGGCTGCCGGTCCCTTGCCGGTTCCTGCTTTGTCACTGTTTAATTCCTGCTCTTCTTTTTCGTCCCCGTCGATCTCTAATATACTGCGGATGAAATCATAGAGCATTTTATCTTTATCCATAAATGGCTCTCCTGTCGTATCTGTTCTGGAAAGGCTTAATTCTTTCAGATCTTTTTTGCAACGGGCAGGGAATTTATAGTTCCTCCCGCAGCATCGCCTCTCCAAAGAGCAGATCCTCCGGTTTCGTGATCTTTATATTATCATATCCTCCGGGTATTACCTTCACCCGGCGTTTACCATACTCCTCCATCACCATGGCGTCATCCGTCATTCTGGTATCCCCGGCGTCCATCATGTTCTGGTAAGCCTGATGGATCTCTGAAAGGAGGAAGCACTGGGGTGTCTGGATACGCCAGAGGGTCTTTCTTTCCGGGGTAAATACGGCAATATTGTTATCATCAACGATCTTAATGGTATCATGCACCGGCATTCCCATGACACAGGCCTTTGATTCCTTCACCGCCCTGATACATGAACTGATTTTTGCAGGTGATATAAAAGGTCTTGCTCCGTCATGTATTAGAACATAATCCCCCGGAGGGTCAGTCCGGACGGCGGAACACAGGCCCAGATAGACTGACTCATAGCGCTCGCAGCCTCCTTCCACGATCTGTTTGACCTTGCTGAAACCGTATGGCTCCACGATCTCCTTCCGGATGTATTCCAGTTCCTCCTTTCCGGTCACGAGGATCACCTCATGGACTTCACTGTCCTCAAAAGCCCTTAAGGCATAGGTGATCAATGGCTTGCCTCCCAGGTCAAGATAGGGCTTCAGGATTTTGGATTTCATCCTGAGGCCTCTCCCTGCTGCCAGAACGACAGCGGTTATTTTTTCTGTAAGGTTCATTTTCATGTCTTCTTTCATTTTCTCTTCTATCAGGTTATAAAGATCATCTCTGGCCTATCTTAAGATTTGGCACAGCATTCAGATCCCAGCTGTCCCTGACTCCTTTAATGTATTCATAATATCCCGCCACTCCGATCATGGCTGCATTGTCGGTGCAGTAGACCGGGGACGGATGATAAAACGTCATGTTATTTTTCCGGGCAAGCTCCTGCATCTGTGTCCTCAGGGAGGAGTTTGCGGCAACACCGCCGGCGATGGCGATCTTGCTGATGCCGATCCTTCTGGCGGCAGAAATGGTATGGTCCGTCAGGACGTCAATGACCGCCTGCTGGAAGGATGCCGCCACATCGGCTGTATTTACGGGAACCTCCTTCATTTTACACTGGTTCAGGTAATTAAGCACAGCGGACTTCAGACCGCTGAAGCTGAAATCATCAGGAGCACCCTCGATTTTTGCCCTTGGAAATGGAATGGCGTTCGGGTCGCCTTCTCTTGCCACCCGGTCCACCTTTGGACCGCCCGGATAACCGAGCCCGATGGCCCGGGCCACCTTGTCAAAGGCTTCGCCGGCGGCATCATCCCTTGTTCTTCCGATGATCTGATACTGACCGTAGTCTTCCACCAGGACCAGGTGTGAATGGCCTCCGGATGCCACCAGACACAAAAAGGGCGGCTCCAGGTCTTTATGCTCTATATAATTAGCGCTGATATGTCCCTCAATATGATGAACTCCCACCAGGGGCTTGCCGGCGGCCCAGGCAATGGCCTTGGCTTCCGCCACTCCCACCAGGAGGGCTCCCACCAGCCCCGGTCCATAGGTGACCGCCACTGCGTCAATATCCTGCAGGGTGACGCCGGCCTCTGACAGGGCTGCCTCAATTACCGGATTAATCTTCTCGATGTGTTTGCGGGAAGCAATCTCGGGGACTACCCCTCCGAAAACAGTGTGAAGGGCGATCTGGGAATATATGATATTGGACAGCACCTCCCTGCCGTTTTTCACGACTGCCGCGGCTGTTTCGTCGCAGGAAGTCTCAATGGCCAGGATCAGTGTATCCTTCTTTTCTTCTTTTATTTCTTCTGTTATCATCAACTTGTCTCCAGCATATCTTCAAACAACAGGGTCGTACTCATTCCGTCCTCTCCGGCCTTTGCTGCCGGGAAGATCTTTCGCACACCGGCCATATAATTCTCCGGGTAGACCAGGGAGGGGCTGTAATGGGTCAGCCAAAGTTCTCCGACCTCTGCCTCTTTCGCAAGCCGGGCTGCTTCACTGAAGGTCATATGTTTCTTTTCCCGGGCTTTCTCTTTTTTATCGACTTCACCATACATGCCTTCACAGATAAAAAGGTCGGCCCCGGCTGCCTCCCGGGCGATCAGGGCGGTGGGCCTGGTATCTGTGGTATAGGTGCATTTTAATCCCTTTCTGGCAGGACCCAGCACCATATCGCTGGTCAGGATCCTCCCCCCGTCTTCAATGGTCTCGCCCTTTTGCAGACGGCTCCAGTACTTCATCTCTATCCCGTTTTCCCTGGCCCGGTCCACATCAAAGCGACCGGCCCTGGGGATCTCCAGGCTATAGCCGTAACACAGGACATTATGATTCACCCGAAATGCCCGGATAATATATCCATTTATTTCGAACTGTTCGGTTTTCTCTTTCAGCTCCCGAAATCTGATCTCAAAGGGCAGGTCAGGTGCAATCACCCTCAGGGCTGTCACCACACGTTCCAGGCCCCTGGGTCCTATGATCAGCAGGGGCTCGCTCCTTTCAGCATTGCCCATGGTCAAAAGCAGGCCGGGCAGCCCGCTGATATGGTCCGCGTGATAATGGGTAAAGCAGATCACATCAATGGGTTTAAAGCTCCAGCCCTTCTCCTTGATACCCACCTGTGTTCCCTCTCCGCAGTCTATCAGCAGGCTGCTGCCATTATATCGGGCCATCAGTGAGGTCAGCCTCCGGTAAGGGAGGGGCATCATGCCTCCACAGCCAAGTAAACATAATTCCAGCATAGTTTCCTCTCTTTATCACGAATGCCGGGCAGCCTGAAAGCCTCCGCTACAGGAGCTCCGTCTGCTCCTTCACGGATACGGGCAGGACAAAGCTGCCTGTCAGCTTATCATAGCAGGACTCACATAGAATAAAATGATGAACCTGCCCGTCTTTATTCCGGGAGAAATAGCCCCATTCCTTGACCAGGTCAAGATAGTCCTCTCTCTCCTGATAATTATCTGTCATTATCTTCTTCCCGCAGCAGTTACAGTAAATATCATGGTTTTTCTTCTGCATCCTTAATACCTCCCTCATCTGCATATCCGGCCGGTATCAACAAGGCCCGCCCGAAATCGCCTCAGCGATTTCGAATGATCCGGAATCGGCCCGGCATAAAGGATTATATAAGAACTTGTCGAAAAAAGTTCTGGAAAGTATTACCGCATCATGATAACAGCATCCTCCGCGGGGTGTTCATAATAGTTTTTCCGGATATCGATCCCGGAAAAACCGGCGCTTTCATACAGGTGGATGGCGGCTTCGTTAGACCTGCGTACCTCCAGATAAATGTGGCGGATCCCTTTTTGCCCGGCCAGTTCCAGCAGTTCATGAAGTAATGCCCTGCCGACCTGCCTTCTCCGATGATCCGGGTGTACCGCCACATTGGTGATGTCTGCTTCATCCAGCACTGCCAGAATGCCGATGTATCCGATGATCCCTCCGTCCTGCCTGGCCACAAGGTTATAATAGCCGGGCCGCTCAAACATTTCTTCTATACTCTGCAGGGACCAGGGCGCAGCAAAGCAGTTCTCAAAAAGCCGGCAGACCTGCTCGCTGTCTTCCGGTTTCATCTGATTTATCTGTACTAAGTCCGGCAAATGTCCGGTATTTTTCATGGTTTCCATTTTAAGTCCGCCTTCTCTCTTAATGAAAGCCTTATTCACTCTCCGGAAAGCTTCCTCTTCTTCTCCAGTTCTCTTTCTGCCTGGGGTTTACGGAGATAGACCGGCGCGTGCCGGGCAGCGGTCTCCTGATGACCCGCCTGAATAAGCTCCAGTCCTCTTAATCCGACGGCTCCGGCCCTCTGGCGGTTCATGTGGGGCGGCGCCAGGCTGAACCGGGTCTCCCCCTCTTCCATGGTCGCCCGGATCATATTTTCGTAGACAGGCACACCGTCACCCAGAAATACAATGCTTTTTCTGCAGTCGGCGGCAAGCCGGATGCAGTCTGCCAGGACCTGGTCTACCGGGCAGGCAGTCTGGGGAAGGAGGATCTGAAACTCTCCATCCTCCCAGGTATAAATCCCGGTATAAACCTGTTTTCTTCTGGCATCCATCATGGGGCATATCAGCCTGTCAGATCCATAATACTGGTAGGCAAGGCCCTCCAGGGTGGGAACGGACACCAGGGGTTTATCCAGGGCCAGGCCCAGCCCCTTGGCGGTGGCGGAACCGATGCGGAGTCCTGTAAAGGATCCCGGACCTGCGGCCACGGCTATGGCGTCGATCCCCTCCGGGGGCTGCTGTGTCATCCTCACGATCTCATCCACCATGGGAAGCAGGGTCTGAGAATGAGTCTTCTTGTAGTTTATAGTATACTCTGCAATGACTGCATTTTCATCAAGAATCGCAACGGAGGCCACCAGGCCGGAGCTGTCCAGTGCCAGTATTCTCATGCTGTCATCTCCCTTCTGCTGATCTTCCGGTAGTCAAAGCCTTTTTCCAGGTCTTTTTCGATGGTGATCTCTGTTCTGTTCTCCGGTAGCAGCTCACTGATCAGGTCTGCCCACTCGATAAAACAGATTCCATCGCCCTCCAGGTAATCGTCAAAGCCAATCTCATACATTTCTTCCGGATCGCTGATACGGTAAACGTCAAAATGATAGAAGGGAACCCTTCCCTCTTCATAAATCTGTACGATGGTAAAGGTGGGACTGCTTACAGGTTCCGTGATGCCGAGACCTGCGGCAAATCCCTGGGTGAATACGGTCTTTCCGACTCCCAGGTCTCCGTACAGGCAGTATACCTGCCCCGGAACCGCGGTCTGTCCGCATTGTCTTCCAAATTCAAATGTCTCTTCGGCACTAAAGCTCTCTATCGTCATATTCTTTTCCAATCCTAATGGCAGTACTGCCTGATGAAGCTTATTATTTCATCTTTCCGGTCTCCCATTGCCTCTGTCGGTATCAGGTAGGCATTGATCTTTCCGGTATAGATGACTGCGGAGCTTTTTAAGAACATGGTCTTTGTAACCTGGTTCCAGTCCACATCAATGGCATGCTCGCCCAGCTCCAGGTGAATCCCGCTTTCATCCAGCATATAGTGGAAGGTGTTCTGGTATATGGGATTCTTTGTTACACTGTTTGTTCCCCTGTACCAGATGGAAAAGGGCATCAGCACCAGAAATACCAGGGCGCATACGACTGCCATCATAAGGCTGCCGTCTGCCCTGATCACCGTATATACCGGCCAGACCAGTCCCACCAGGGTGGCCAGGAGCATAATGGGAGAACGATAATTATGGGCAAAGAGAAAGGCTCTCATCTCCCTGGGGGTGATCTTTGCATCAATGTAATAATGCTTACCCGTGGGCTCTGCCATCCTTTCCCTGTTGTCAACGACTTCCACCTCCGGCTCATGGCCGGCTTCAGATTCTTCGCCGTCCTCTGTTTGCTCAGCCCCTTCCGGGCCGGCAGCCGGAAGGGCCATATCATCCGAATCGTCCTCTTCTTCGGGCTGATATCCTTTTCGTTCCAGGTCCGCCAGATTCATCCGGCTGATATCTCCAAAATCACTCATGAATATATCCTTTCTATCATTACAGCTTCATGGTAAGCTGGATCCGTTTCTTCTTCAGGTCAACGCCCAGCACCTTCACCTCCACCACGTCGCCGACACTGACGACCTCCAGGGGATGCTTTATATATTTATCCGACATCTGGGAAATATGTACCAGTCCATCCTGGTGGACTCCGATATCCACAAAGGCTCCGAAGTCTATTACGTTTCGGACGGTTCCTTTTAGTACCATTCCCTCTTTCAGGTCACTCATTTCCAGCACATCGGTCCGCAGAACGGGCCTTGGCATATCGCTTCTGGGGTCCCGGCCCGGTTTTTCCAGTTCATCGATCATATCCTTCAGGGTGAGTACCCCGATTCCAAGCTCTGCGGCCAGGGCTTCCGGGTCTTTGACCTTTTTTAAAAGGCCCGGCAGGCCTCCGGACGGGAGCGCTGCGGTCTCATAGCCAAGCTTTTCCAGGAGCCGTTTTGCCGCTGCGTAAGACTCCGGGTGTACACCGGTGTTATCGAAAGGCTCGTCACCGTCGGGGATACGCAGAAAGCCTGCGCACTGCTCAAATGCCTTGGGGCCCAGCTTGGCCACCTTGAGAAGTTCCTTTCTGGAGTGGAAAAGACCGTTTTCCTCCCGGTATGCTACGATGTTTTTGGCCACGGCCTTACTGATTCCGGAAATATAGGAAAGCAGGGGGACCGATGCTGTGTTCAGGTCAACACCCACACTGTTTACGCAGTCCTCCACCACACCGTTTAAGGTTTCCGACAGCTTCTTCTGGTTCATGTCATGCTGGTACTGGCCCACACCGATGGCCTTGGGCTCGATCTTTACCAGCTCCGACAGGGGATCCTGCAGCCTTCTGGCTATGGAAGCCGCGCTTCTCTGGCCCACATCAAATTCCGGGAATTCCTCTGTGGCCAGCTTGCTGGCTGAATAGACCGAAGCCCCGGCCTCATTGACGATCACATAGGCCACCTTCTCCGGAATCTCCCTAAGGAGCTCCGTAATGACCTGTTCTGACTCCCTGGAGGCTGTACCGTTGCCCAGGCTGATCAGAGTAATGTGATACTTTCTGATCAGGCTTATGACCTTTGCCTTTGCCTCCCTGATCTTTAACTGGGGCGCCGTGGGATAGACCACGACAGTATCCAGGACCTTTCCCGTGGGATCCACCACAGCCAGCTTGCAGCCTGTACGAAAGGCCGGATCCCAGCCTAAGACAGTCTGGCCTTTGATGGGCGGCTGCATCAGCAGCTGCTTT
This sequence comes from Eubacterium sp., assembly GCA_017433295.1. Taxonomy (GTDB): domain Bacteria; phylum Bacillota; class Clostridia; order Lachnospirales; family Lachnospiraceae; genus Anaerobutyricum. The sequence goes on along the minus strand of JAFRHL010000005.1, from coordinate 42,321 downwards.
AAGTTCTTTCCAAACACCGTGATGGCGCCGGCTTCGGCGGTTTCCGTCAGTTCATTCCTTATGTCCCTCTCAATGGCAGGGGCGATCAGACGGCGGTAGGCATCAAGGATGGCTTCCTTCATGGCGGGTTCTGTATATGGATTCTTTCCCCGGATCAGTGTCCTGTTTAAGGCAAATATGATCTGGGATTCCGGGGCTTCCACCTTTACGGTAAGGATCTTCTCCTTCTCTCCCCGGTTTACCGCCAGGACCCGGTAGCCGGTCATTTTCTTTAAGGGCTCCCGGAAATCGTAGTACATTTCGTAGACGGATTCTGTCTTGTCATCTTTGGCCTTTACCAGAAGGCTGCCTTCCTTCATGGTCCACTGGCGGATGCTTTTGCGAAAGTCCGACAGGTCTGCCACCTGCTCGGCAATGATATCCCCGGCCCCTGCCAGGGCATCCTCCACCGTCTCGACTCCTTTTTCCGGATCCAGGAAGGCCTCTGCTTCCTCGGCCAGGGGACGGGAAACCTGCTGCGCCCGTATGATCTCGGCCAGAGGCTCCAGGCCTTTTTCTCTGGCGATCATGGCCCTGGTTCTCCGTTTGGGCCGGTAGGGAAGATACAGGTCGTCCACCGCCACCAGAGTGGTGGCTGCCAGGATCTTTGTCTTAAGCTCCTCCGTGAGCTTGCCCTGGCTGTCAATGGACTCCAGCACCTGCCCTTTTTTCTCCTCAAGATTACGCAGGTAATTTAATCTGTCATTTAGGGTTCTTAATATTTCATCATTGAGGGCGCCGGTCACCTCTTTGCGGTACCGGGCAATAAAGGGAATGGTATTTCCCTCATCAATAAGCTTCACAGCGGCTCCGGCCTGTTCCTCTCTGATTCCCAGCTCTTTTGCCAGCTGATTTATTATATTCATGTAATTGTTATCTCCTCATCTGATTATAGTTTATGACATGGCGATCCATCTCAGATACGCGTTCATAAAGGGATCCAGCGCCCCGTCCATGACGGCCTGGACATTGCCCGTCTCTTCATTGGTCCGGTGGTCCTTTACCATGGTGTAGGGCTGCATGACATAAGAACGGATCTGGCTGCCCCAGCCGTTGTCCGTCACCTCTCCCCGAATGTCGGAAAGCTTGGCCTGATTCTCCTGTTCCTTGAGGAGATAGAGCTTTGCTTTTAACATCTGCATGGCCTTGTCCTTGTTCATGTGCTGGGAACGCTCATTCTGGCACTGAACCACGATGCCTGTGGGAAGATGGGTGATGCGGATGGCGGAAGATGTCTTATTGATATGCTGTCCGCCCGCACCGCTGGACCGGTAGGTATCCACCCGGATGTCCTTCTCATCGATCTCAACGGAAAGATCCTCCTCAATGTCCGGCATGACATCGCAGGACACAAAGGATGTCTGCCTCTTGCCGGCCGCATTAAAGGGCGAGATCCTCACCAGCCGGTGGACCCCCTTTTCAGACTTCAGGTATCCATAAGCATTCTCACCGTTTACCTCAAAGGTGATGGACTTGATGCCGGCCTCATCCCCGTCCAGGAAATCCAGGACCTCTGTTTTATAGCCATGGCTGTCTGCCCAACGTGAGTACATGCGGTAAAGCATGCCGGCCCAGTCACAGGACTCCGTACCGCCTGCCCCGGCATGCAGGGTGACGATGGCATTGTTGCTGTCGTACTCGCCGGACAGCAGGGTCTGAATCCGCATGGTTTCAAACTCCTGAATAAATGTGTCCAGCATCTCGGCTACTTCCGGCACCATATCAGGGTCGTTTTCCTCATCGGCCATCTCGATCATCACATCGATATCTTCCATGGAGGAGTGCAGCCCGTCAAAGGCTTCCACGGTATCCTTCAGACTTTTTAATCGCTTTGTTACCTTCTGGGCTTCCTCCGGGTCAGACCAGAAGTCAGGCTCCTCCAGCCTCGGCTCCAGCTCTTTTATGAGATTCTCCTTCTTTTCCAGGTCCAGGGAGATCCGCAGCTCTTCCATGGGCTCCCTGTATTCATTCAGTTTCAGTCTATATTGATCTAACTCTACCAAAATACTTTCCTCCTAGCGAACAATATCCGTCTCTCTTTCCAACCCAAAGATTGCTATACAGTTACAGGGCTGTCACAATAGTCCCCATGGGATACCCTGCACTTTGCGACAACCCCTTTCCTAAAACAAATCTTTTATGCAAATCTGCCGTGACACTGTTTATATTTTTTACCGCTTCCACAGGGACAGGGCGCATTTCGGCCGATCTTGGCTTCTTTTCTGCGGTAAGGTCCTTTGGCTACCGTATCATCCTTGTTGGTTCCCGTAGCCTTGGCGACCTGTTCCCTCTCCACCTTCTGCTCGATCTTTAAGTGCATCAGGGCACCCACGGTGTCATGACGGATATTTTTCGTCATCTCTTCAAACATCTCATATCCCAGGAACTTGTACTGGACCACCGGGTCCTTCTGGGCATAGGACTGAAGGCCGATGCTCTGACGAAGCTGGTCCATATCATCGATATGATTCATCCACTTACTGTCAATGACCTTAAGAAGAATTACCCGCTCTGCTTCCCGGATACCCTCCCTCAGGATCTCGGCAGACTCTTCATCCATGGCTTCAAAGTCCGCATCCTCCATGTTGCTCCTGGCAAAGTCCTCGAACTCCTTCTCCTTGGCATGGTATATATCCATGGCTTCTTTCTGAAGACGTTCGATGATATCGGAGGAATCTCCGTGTTCTTTCTCTTCTTCTGTCAGCACGATCGGTTTCAGAGGAATCTTCCTGCGCAGGGATTCATTGAGCTCCACCATATTCCATTCAGCCGGCGGCGTATCTCCTGCGATCATATTCACATCATCTGCCACCACATCCTGGATCATCTTGTAGATCACATCCCGCATGCTCTCACCATCAAGCACCCGGCGGCGTTCCGCATAGATGACCTCGCGCTGGTCGTTGTTTACCTGGTCATAATCAAGAAGATTCTTCCTGATACCGAAGTTGTTATTCTCTATCTTCTTCTGGGCTTTCTCTATCTGCTTGGTAATGGTCTTATGATGGATCTCCTCTCCCTCGGGAATCCCCAGGGCCCTGTAAACATTCATCATACGCTCGGACCCGAACAGTCTCATCAGGTCGTCTTCCAGAGACAGGTAAAACTTGGACTCTCCGGGGTCGCCCTGACGGCCGGACCGGCCTCGCAGCTGGTTGTCGATACGGCGGCTCTCATGACGCTCCGTACCAATGATCTTCAGTCCTCCCAGCTGGGCCACACCCTCTTCCAGCTTAATATCCGTACCACGGCCGGCCATATTGGTGGCGATGGTCACCGCTCCCCGCTCTCCGGCATGGGAAACGATCTCCGCCTCCAGCTCGTGGAACTTGGCATTTAATACATTATGTTTGATACCCCTTTTGGAGAGCATCCGGCTGACCTCCTCCGAGGCATCGATGTTGATGGTACCTACCAGGACCGGCTGGCCCTTTGCATGGCAGGCAACGATATCATCGATCACTGCGTTCAGCTTCTCCTTCTTTGTCATATAGATGGAGTCATCATGGTCCACACGGATCATGGGCATATTGGTGGGGATCTCCACCACGTCCATGCCGTAAATGTCCATGAACTCCTTGTCCTCTGTCATGGCAGTACCGGTCATGCCGGCTTTCTTCTTATATTTGTTAAAGAAGTTCTGGAAGGTGATGGTGGCCAGGGTCTTGGACTCTCTGTTCACCTTCACATGCTCCTTGGCCTCAATGGCCTGATGGAGACCGTCGGAATAGCGGCGTCCCGGCATGATACGGCCGGTGAACTCGTCAACGATAAGGACTTCATTATCCTTCACAACATAATCCTGGTCCCGGAACATCAGGTTATGGGCCCGCAGGGCCAGAATAATATTGTGCTGGATCTCCAGATGATCCGCATCTGCCAGGTTGTCGATGTGGAAGAACTGTTCCACCTTCTTAACACCCTCGGCAGTCAGCATAACCTGCTTTTCCTTTTCATTTACCAGGAAATCTCCATCCTCCTCTATGTCAATGCCCATAATGGCGTCCATCTTGGAAAGCTCACCATCCGAGCTGCCTCTCTGCATCTGCCTGGCCAGCACATCGCAGGCCCTGTACAGGTCCGTGGATTTACCGCTCTGACCTGAAATGATAAGCGGCGTCCTGGCTTCATCAATCAATACGGAGTCCACCTCATCCACGATGGCATAATTGAGATCCCTCTGTACCAGATCCTTTTTGTAGATGACCATGTTGTCACGGAGGTAGTCAAAGCCCAGTTCGTTGTTGGTGATATAAGTAATGTCACAATTATAGGCCTCCTGCCGTTCCAGATTATTGTAGCTGTTCAGGATCACGCCCACCTTAAGACCCAGGAATTCATGCACCTTGCCCATCCACTCGGCGTCACGCTTGGCCAGGTAATCATTTACCGTTACGATGTGAACTCCTTTGCCCTCCAGGGCATTCAGATAAGCCGGCAGGGTGGCAACCAGTGTCTTACCTTCACCGGTCTTCATCTCGGCGATCCTGCCCTGATGCAGGATGATTCCGCCCATGAGCTGCACCCGGTAGTGCTTCATCCCTATGGAACGGACAGCGGCTTCCCGCACTGCGGCAAAGGCTTCCACCAGCAGGTCATCCAGTGTCTCGCCCGCGGCCAGACGTTCTTTAAACTCTGCGGTTTTTGCCCTAAGCTCTTCATCCGAAAGAGCCTGCATCTCCTGATCAAGTGCTTCAATACCGTCCACCAGCTTTGTGATCCTCTTGATCTCCCTGTCACTTTTACTTCCGAAAAATATATCTGTAAGACCCATAATACCTCCTGTATGATGTTCTTTTAAAGCTAAACATACAGATTATATTGTAACATTGATATAAATACATTGCAAGGCAGGAAATCTTTAGATATTCTGACGTTAGGTAAATCAACATTGACACAACTTCAAAAAAGAGGCATTATAAATGTGACTAAACCACTTTCCACATCACTATAAGTAGAATCAGTCTGTATTCTTCCCATAGGAAGAAAGTTTTAGCAATATAACCATAAGGAGAGGAAAACCATGCACTATAAAGCAGCAGACAGGTTAAACAAATTTCAGACTGGCATTTTTGCTGCCATGGACGAAAAGAAAGCAAAGCTGATGGCTTCCGGCCGGGAGGTCATCAATCTTTCCATAGGTACACCGGATTTTGAACCGCCCCGCCACATTGTCGATGCCGTGGCAAAGGCAGTGGAGGATCCTTTGAACTATCGTTATTCACTGACAGACACTCCGGAGGTGCTTGACACCCTGGTCCGCTATTATAAGAACAGGTACGGGGCAGACATCTCGCCGGATGAGATCACAGGTGTCCACGGCACCCAGGAGGGCATGGGCCATCTGGGTCTTGCCATGCTGGACCCGGGAGATATTGTCCTTTTGCCGGATCCCGGTTATCCCATCTATGAGGCGGGTACACTCCTGGCGGATGCGGATATTTATTTTTATGGTCTGGTAAAAGAGAATCGTTTTCTCCCAAACCTGGAGGAAGTCCCCGAGGATGTCCTGAAACGGGCCAAATTTATCGTCCTCTCCTATCCTTCCAATCCGGTGGGGGCCGCAGCGCCTAAGGAAATGTATCTGCACATGATCGACCTGGCGAAGAAATACGGCTTTTTTATCATTAATGATAACGCTTATTCGGATATTATTTTTGACGGCAGGGAAGGTTTTTCTTTTCTGGCCCTTCCCGGGGCAAAGGAAGTGGGGGTGGAATTCTTCTCCCTGTCCAAGTCCTTTAACCTGACAGGCCTGCGTCTTTCCTACCTGATCGGCAACAAAGATATCATCAATGCCTTAAAGCTCCTGCGCAGCCAGTATGATTTCGGCATTCCTTATCCTGCCCAGAAGGCTGCGGTGGCCGCCCTTACCGGTCCCATGGATGAGGTCCGGGCCCAGTGCAGGGAATACCAGCGGCGAAGGGACGCTCTGTGCGGCGGCCTCAGAAAGGCCGGCTGGGAGGTGCCGGATTCGGATGGCACCATGTTTGTCTGGCTGCCGGTACCGGAAGGCTACAGCTCCGTTTCCTTTGTAGAAAAGCTTATGGAAGAAACCGGAATCATCGGAACGCCCGGCACCGCCTTCGGTCCCCGGGGAGAAGGTTATATCCGCTTTGCCCTGGTACGTCCTGCTGAGGAAATGGCCCGGATCGCGGAAAAAATAGGAGAAGTATTATGAAAGAATTATGGGAACTGTTTATCTCTTTTGCAAGAATCGGCGGCTTTACCTTTGGCGGGGGCTATGCCATGCTCCCCATGCTGCAAAAGGAGATCGTTGAGAATAAAGGATGGGCCACCGAGGAGGACCTGATGGACTACTATGCTGTGGGGCAGTGCACCCCCGGGATCATAGCCGTCAACACAGCCACCTTTGTGGGTTATAAGCGAAAAGGGGTTATTGGGGCAATCGCGGCAACCGCCGGTGTCATCTTCCCATCCCTGGTGATCATCATGATCATCACTGCCTTTATCTCAAATTTTGCCCACCTGAAGGTGGTCCAGCATGCTCTTGGGGGCGTCCGGATCTGTGTCTGCGTCCTGGTTTTTGATGCCGTGATCAAGCTGGCAAAAAAGTCCCTGGTGGATGCCGGAGCCTGCAGCATCTTTGCCATCGTAATGATCCTGGCTCTTTTCAGTAAACTGCCAACCTGGTCCCTGGTGATTGCAGCCGGATTTGTGGGCATCCTTATCAAAGTAATTAAGGAGGCGAAGGCATGATATTATTACGTTTATACTGGGAATTCTTTAAAATCGGCCTCTTTACCATAGGCGGCGGCCTGGCCACCCTTCCCTTCCTTTATGAGCTGCAGTCCAAAACCGGGTGGTTCACCATCCAGGACATTGCCAATATGGTGGCTGTATCGGAATCGACTCCGGGCCCCATGGGCGTCAATATGGCAACCTTTACCGGCTATTCCATCGCAGGCCTGCCCGGCGGCATCATTGCTCCCCTGGGGCTGGTGACTCCCTCTGTGATCATTATATTGCTCATTGCAAATATACTGGAGCGCTTTAAGACCAACAAATATATCCAGTATGCCATGTACGGATTAAGGGCAGCCTCTGCGGGCCTGATCGCCATTGCGGGACTCAGGGTGGCCCAGATTGCCTTCCTGAATATGGATCTGTTTTCCAAAACCAATGAGCTGACCGATCTGATCCGTCCCCTGCCTGTCCTGCTGGCAGTCCTGATTTTTATTATCTTTAAAAAGACCGACCGGCACCCTATTCTTTATATTGTCGGTTCGGCTGTTTTAGGCGCAGTCCTTATGCTATAATTTTCACTTTTGTTTATCAATAGCTGTGTAAATTGCCCGGACTGCGTCCTTATAACGGTCCTCCGGGACACCGATCAGCAGGTTGAGCTTGCCTGCACCCTGGTTGATGGTGTTGATGGGGATTCCCTCCTGCATCAGGCACCAGAGCACACGAATATTGGCATCGCTGGATTCCGTGTCCTTCTCGCCGATCACCGCGATCACGGACAGATGCTCCGTAAGTCCGAGATAATCCGGAGCCAGTGCCTCCCGGATTTCACCCAGCAGCTCATCCTTGCAGTTTTCCAGAAGATCACTGCGTATGATCAGGGTAATCGTATCAATTCCCGTAAGACAATGCTCGAAGGGCAGATTTCTGTCCTTTAAAATATCCAGAACGATGGCGCTGAAGCCTGCCCCGTCGGAGACCATGACCTTTTCGATCTGTATCACGGACATACCGGACCGCCCGGCCACGCCGATGATGGGATACTTGATCTCCCCCCTGGGCAGCTTGCGAACGATCATACTCCCGGGATCCTGGGGCCTGTTGGTATTGCGTATATTAATGGGAATATCCAGATCGGACACCGGAAGGACGGCATCTGTATTCAGCACAGAGGCACCCATATAAGAAAGGGTGCGAAGTTCCCGGTAGCTGACGTATTCTATGGTTTTCGGTGAATCGACAATATGGGGGTCCGCCGCAAGCAGTCCGGATACATCTGTCCAGTTTTCGTACACCTCCGCCCGGATGGCGGAAGCGGCCAGGCTGCCGGTCACATCCGAGCCGCCCCGGGCCATGGTGTGAATGTGTCCGTTTATATCTGCCCCGTAGAACCCGGCGATCACGGCATTATGGAGGGGGCGGAGGGAGGCTTCCATGGTCCTCCTGGTCATTCTCCCGTCCAGCTTCCCGTATTCATCAAAGAATACACACCATGCGGGATCCACGAAAGTAAAGCCCAGATATTTTGCCAGAATACGGGAATTCAGGTATTCTCCCCTGCTGAGAACATAGTCCTTATCCGGACACTCTTTCAGATGCTCTCTGAGTGCCTGGATCTCCGGGTCTATGGAAATATCCACCTTAAGCTCTCGGATGATATCGGTGAATCTGGTCCGGATATCTGCAAGAACAGGCTCAAAATCCTGATGGCCCCCTGCCATGTCATAGCACTTAAGCAGCAGGTCTGTAACTTTTAAGTCCTCCTCAAACCTTTTTCCGGGTGCAGAAGCAACAATGATCCTGCGGGCAGGATCGCTCCGGATGATATCACGCACCTTTTTAAATTGCGCGGCATCTGATAAAGAAGTTCCTCCAAATTTCGCTACAATGGTTCTCATTCCCGTGTCTCCTTAATAGTCTTTCGTTTTCATCCCAGAAACTGATCAAGCATAAGAGGCTTCCCATAATAGTATCCCTGGAAGCTTTCCACATGATATTTCAGCAGAATATCCCGCATGCCCTCTGTCTCGATTCCTTCGACACAGACTTTGGCTCCGAAGATGGAGGCAAGGTCTGCAATATTACATATGATCTGTCTGTCAATTTCATTCTTTTCTATCATTTTTACAAAACTGCGGTCGATCTTTATGATATTGACAGGAATCTCCTTGAGGATGCCGATGGATGAGAAGCCGGTTCCAAAGTCATCCAGCGCAACCAGGACACCCCTGGCCTTCAGATTGACAACCACATTTTTAAGAAGCTCCAGATCCAGCAGCCTGCACCGCTCCGTCACCTCCAGACAGAGATGCTCAGGCGGGTATTCCAGTTCACCAAGGACCCGCAGCACCATATCCACAAAGTCGGGCTTCTCCAGCTGTGTATAGGACAGGTTGACATTTATGATAAATCCGGGATTGGTCTCCAGGATCTGCTTTGCGGCCAGGACGGATTCCCTGATAATCCATTCTCCCAGCTCAGGGAACAGGGGATCCGACTCCAGGATGGGAATAAACTGGTCCGGAGGTACCATACCGTAAAGATCGTTTTCCCAGCGGAGCAGGGCTTCTGCTCCGATCAGCTGTTCTGTCTTCGCGTCCACCACCGGCTGGTAGAGCAGATAGAATCCCTCATAGCCATGCATGATGGAGGCACGGATGGCATGGAGCTGCTCCAGCCTCTGGTGGTTTTGTTCATTTACATCATTGCAGAACTCCACCATATTTCCCTGCCGGCGATGCTTGGATTCTTCATCGGCATAATTCAGACAGGCATAGACTGTCTGGGAATCGATGTCAAAGCTGTCCACTCTCAGTGCGCCGCAGTGCAGCTCCAGCAGTACATTCCTGTCATCCACTTTGAAATCTTCATGGAGAAATGCCCGAAAGTGTTCATATCCTTCCTGCATCTGCGCAATGGAAAGGGTGTTGCTGATCACCGCAAACCTGGTCCCGTCTATCCTGTAGACATGGCCCGTGTTCCCCGTCGACTCATATATCCTTCTGGCATAGAGCTGCAGTAACCGGTTTCCGAAATGGTATCCGTACATCTCGTTGATCTCGGAGAATCTGCTGATGCCGAAGAGGATCACGTTTATCCTTGTATTCCTGTTAATATAGCTGTCCAGGTCTTCAAAGAAGCCATACTGGTTCCTGAGCCCTGTCAAAGTATCGATATGTCCCTGTATGCCGTGATTACGGATGTTGCCCACAAAGTAATCCGGCTCGCCGGAGGGATCACGGATCACAATGCCCCGGCAGGTACACACATCGTATTCTCCCGTGACGCGTCTTGCCCGGTACTGCATATCATGGCCGGCGACATTTCCGGAGAATATCTCATCGATGCCCTTATGGTAGGCCTCCCGGTCTTCGGGATGGATCTGATTCTCCCAGATATCACCTGCCCCGTACATGAACTCGGACGGCAGGCCGTAAGTATCCACCGCATTTTTGGACCAGCGGGAAAAATCATACTTCATGTCGCATAAAAAGATATAGGTTCCTTCCGAAACCACCTCGAAAGCCCTGTACAGGGTATCAAGCATGATCCGTCTTTCATCACTGATGAGCCTGATATTTGCCTTACTTTTGAGGGAATGACTCTCCTGAAGAAGCTTCTGCTCCTTCAGCCGGGTCTTTTCCCGGTACATCTGATTGTCGGCACGATTAAACACGTCCTCAACGCGGGTGTCTTCATAGGGCTGATATTCTGCCAGGCCCGAAGCCACCACAGGTCCTTCGCCGATGCGGACATTCTCTTCCACCTGTCTCCTCAAACGGGAGATCAACTTCTCCCGGTTCTCAAAATCATGCCCCCGAAGGATCACGGCGAATTCATCCCCGCCGATACGGAACACGGGACTATGGTGAAAAATCCGGCAGATCAGCATACAGGAGGTTTTAATATAGTCATCTCCGGCCTTGTGCCCCTCCGTATCATTGATCATCTTGAGACCGTTGATATCACAGACCACAATACCGAAGGGATCACAGCCTTCCCCTATCCTGCTTTGCAGTTCCTTCTCCATCTCGTTATAGGCTGTCTTGTTTTTGGTATGGGTCAGTTCATCCCGCCGGGCCATCTCATTGGCCATGGAGAGGGCTTCCAGATGTTTCTTTTCCCTGCGGACGTCTTCTTCACGGTTTTCGACACATATGATAAAATGGCTGTAATCGGAGGAGTAGGTCACCGTCATGCGGGTATACTGGGTCTTTCCTCCGTCAATGATCATCCGGTAATCCTCAGTCAGCTGTCGTCTGTTCTCAAGCTTTGATATCAGGTTGTCCTTATCCAGGAAGAGCCTGATCCTGTCTCTGTCTCCCGAATAGACCAGTCTGTTCATATTCTTTCTGGAAGCAGCAAAGAAATCCTCTCCTTCGTCCTGGAGCTTCAGTTCACCGGATTTCTTTTTGATTGAAAACTCTGCGTAATGAGAGCTTTCGCAGTCTATGTAGTAAATAAAATCATAATGGGCAGCCAGCCTCTCGGCGATCTGAGTATAGGTCACATTTTTCTTCTGATCCGCCTTCATGGCAAGCTCTGCCTTAATCTCCGCATCTATACTCTCGATACAGACAATGATGTGCTTTTTGTCCCGGGACATGATCTCCGTGTGCCGGATATGTCTGACCTTACCGTTTACCACCAGACGCCAGGCCAGTGAAAAAGAACTCCTGTATCTCAGGTTTGAAAGCATCACATCCTTATAATGGATCCGCAGGGCCTTCTCCTGATCCTCGGGATGCACGTATTTTCGGATGCTTCTTCTGCTCTCGGCAAAGAAATCATTTCCGGTGGCCGGCACATTCAGCTTCTTATATTCGTCCGTGGAGGAAATCTCAAGATAGGTGCTGTTTTCAATGTTAACGTAGTACAGGGTATCATACTGGCCTGCAAGACTTGCGGTGATCTGATTATATATTTCCTTTTGTCTTGCGATCTCCTCATCAATCTCCCTCTGCCGCACCTGGGCATCAATGTCATTGAGGCCGACGATCAGCCGGAGACCTTCCTTCTCCTCCACCATGGCGGCAGTCATCTGGACATAGAGGGGCCTGTTTTCCATCATGATACGGTAACTCAGAGTGAAAAGACCGTTCTTTTCGATCTCGTCCATGACATACTCTTTTTTGAGCAGCGGAAGGATACGGTTCCGGTCATCCGGATGGCTGTAAATGCGGGCCGCCTCCCGGAGGGTGTGAAAAAAGTCCTCTCCCTCCCTGGCCTGGGCAAAGCTCTGCACATAATCATCGGTGGCACTGAATTCCCGGTAGCGGCCGCTCTCCGGGTCCACCACATAAACGCACATAGAGTTCCCCGTGAGCGCGTGGAGACGGGCGTATATCATTCGCTCCTCCTGGATTCGCTGTTCCGCATAACGCTTCCTCATCAGTTCATCGATATCCGACACAGCTATGACGAGAAAACGGGCATCGTTCTCTACCCGGGAAGCCCTCAGCTTCACATAAAATGTTCTTCCCTCTTTTATCCTGCGGTAGGTCATCTCAAACACATCGGACTCTTCCAGGGCTCTGACCAGGAACTCCCGGTCCATGGCCTCAATAAATGCTGCCTGATCCTCCGGATGAACAAACAGCTCTGCGTCCCGCCTGCATCCCCCGAAGAAATCCGAACTCCGCCGGGCCTCGGTAAGTACGCCGGTGTCATGGTCCGTGTGATATTCGATGAACTCATCGGTATTTATATTGACGTAATAGAGGTCAGTAATGCCTCTGGCCAGTGCCTGGGCGATATTTTTGTACACGCTGTCGCTGCCGTTCTCAAATTTTTCCGATACATGATCTGCATATCCTGACTGAGTATCCATTTTTACCTCCGTATCCTGCTCAGCAATTGTTTCAGCTGCTCAATATCCACCGGCTTGGACAGGTGGGCATTCATACCCGCCATCAGGCAGGTCTTTACGTCTTCTTCAAATGCATTTGCTGTCAATGCGATGATGGGAATCGTTGCCGCATCAGGCCGGTCCAGAGCGCGGATGGCTCTGGCCGCGGCGGGACCGTCCATCACCGGCATACGCATATCCATGAGGATGGCGGAGAAATGTCCGGCTTCCATCCGGGCGAAATATTCTACAGCCTGCCGGCCGTTCTCTGCTCTCTCAGAGGTGATATCCTCCACCTCCAGCAGGTCGGCAAGGATCTCCGCATTCAGCTCTATATCCTCCACGATCAGAACATGCATACCGGAAAGGGAAACCTCCTGCCCCACTTGTTCCGTCCCGGGACCGGTCTCCACATGATCCGTTTTCTTAAGGGGAATATCCACCGTGAAGGTCGTGCCGTATCCCTTCCTGCTTTCAACCTCGATCCTGCCGCCCATCAGGTCCACCATATTTCTGGTGATGGCCATGCCCAGACCGCTGCCGCCATATCGGCTGGTTGTCGTGGCATCCTCCTGGGTAAACGGGTCAAAGAGCTTTGGAAGGAAGGCTTCGTCCATACCGATGCCGGTATCCTTTATCAAAAAGCGAAGGAGGCGGCAGTCCCCTGTGTCGCCCCGAACCTCTGCAGAAAATGTGACGGTTCCCGGGGCGTCAGTAAATTTCACTGCATTGCCCAGGATATTGATGAGCACCTGTTTGAGTCTCAGGTCATCCCCGATAAAGTATTCAGCCAAAGCCTCGGGATGGCTGCATTGGAACAGCAGTCCCTTGTCATCGCACTGCCCCTGAATTATGACAGTGATCTGATCCAGCAGCTCCCGGAAAGAGAACTCTTCCTCCTTGAGCACCATACGCCCGGATTCGATGCGGCTCATATCCAGGATATCGTTAATGAGGGACAGCAGGTGCCTGGCACTTGATCCGATCTTCTCCAGATCGTCACGGGTCCCGGGAGAAATATTCGAATCCTTCAAGGCAATTTTATCAAGGCCGATGATGGCATTTAAGGGGGTTCTTATTTCATGGCTCATGGAGCTTAAGAAGGCTGTCTTTGCCTCGCTGGCCTCCCGGGCCCGGACCAGGGCCTCTCCCAGGGCCCGGTTCTGTTCCATTGCCTCCCGTGTCTGCCGGTCAACATCAGAAAAGCCCGCGCCGATGGCATGGACCGTCTGATCCTTTCGTTCTTCGTGGAGACGGACATCGGCGATGCGGAGCATCTCGTACTTTTCTACACCGTTTCTGACAGAAAGGTAGCGGTAGGAAATCATAGTCTCCTCTGCCAGTCCGGCGCGAATGTTGTCCGGGTCAACAAATTTAATAAAATCTTCTCTGTCCGCCTCCGCAACATAGCGGTCCGCATAATTTATGAAACCTTCATAAAAAGGAAATGTACGTCCTTCCCACATATGGTCCTCCTGCCCGGAAGCTGCGCGGACACAAAGGCATTCATCCTTATCAAGATCGGCGTAGTAGAGACTCCGGTAGTCAGACGCCATGGCCGTGACCATGGAGGCATCTGTTTTCGCCTGTTTTTCTAATTCAAGTTTCAAAAGCTGATAGTCTGTGATATTATTGATGAGGGCAATGATGCCGCTGACTTTACCGTTCTCATCATAGACGGGACGTTTGATAAGCTGAAGATAGTCCTGAATGCCATCCAGATTCTCTTCGATAATATATTCCGTACCCTGGCCGGTTTCAATGATCCGGCGGTCGGCCTCCATGGCCTTCATGGCATTTTTCTTATCCTTGCGGATATCCAGGTCCGTCTTGCCCCGGATGGTCCAGTTGGGATCTCCTTTGGTGTCCAGATGGTTCCAGTACTGGGTGGAGAAGACGTATTTCCCTTCCTTGTCCTTTAAAAAAATACAGGCGGGAAGATCCTTGAGCATCCGCTCCACTTCCTTCAGGGATAATGAATCTTTCGCATGGATGGCGTTGTCAATGCGTTTATATACCAGCGGCCGGGGAGTCGAGGAAGAGATCAGGTCGAAAAAGCCATGCTCCAGGCAGTCCACGTCCTCAATGACAGGCAGTCCCCCTGAAATTGCGATCATTGGAATGGAGGAAAATGAGGAGTAAGTCCGCATCCGGTCGGCAAAGGCAAAATCGTTCTCACGGGCAAGCCCCAGCTCGATCAGCACAGCTGTTATGTTGTTGTAGTCCTGTTTCAGTATGTCAAGGCCTTCTTGTGTGGAAGCGACGTTGTATACATGGTAGGCCGGGGAAAGCATCGATGTAAAGGACCTGATAATATCCGGTCCTTCTGCAATTAACAATATACTTTTCATAATCAATCTTCCTCCATTTCGGGCATTGCCTCGGCCCGGAATCCGTCAGCCAAAATCTGTATTCTTATATGTATTATACACTGGACTCAGGGCTTCATCAATATAAAAGATTAAGAAAGAATAGAGGAGATATAAAGAAATGGATATCAAAAAGAATCTGTCGGCAGCGATCCTGGTCGGACGGTCCACACGCATGGGCCGGGACAAAGCAATGCTTACGCTTGATAAACAAACCTTTATCGGTCATCTGGCCCGGGAGCTGTCCGGATGTCATGAAGTATTTATATCTTCGGTTTTTGATAGTGATTATTCCGATTATGGCCTCAGAATGTTTGTGGATGAGTACCCCCATGTGGGTCCCATGGAAGGAATACGGCAGTCCCTGCGCCATGCTGATACAGACTATGTATTCATCTGTGCAGTAGACATGCCCTTTGTGCGCAGAGAAATGGTGGAGTACCTGGCAAAATTCATCTCTTCCGATCATGATGCCTGGGTCTTCCGGGATAAGGACAGGATCCATCCTCTCTGCGGAATCTACAGCCGGACAGTACTGCCCGTCGCCGTGAAGCTGATCGGCGAGGGCAGCTACCGCATGATGGGGCTGCTCGCAAATATACGGACGCAATACATTGATATCAGCACCGGCGGCTTTTCCCCGGAAACACTCCGTAATATAAATACCCCGGAGGACTACAGGGCCATCCGGGGGGAATGTTAATTATACTACTTCAATCCGCTCGACCCTGTATGCTTTTCCTCCACGGAGGGCAAAGAGCCACATCTCCTGTACGGGTTTGTGGGTCAGCCTTTCCACGGCCGTCCGGTACCAGTTCATCTGCTTCTCATGGCGGGAAACAAAAGCTTCCTTCCTCGTGTCCCTGTCCGTTTTGTAATCGATCAGGATCCACCTGTCATCCTCCAGGAAGGCGGCATCCACGATTCCCTGGATCATGGTCGGGGAATCATCACGGATCTGCATGGTGAAGGGCCACTCGCGCCGGACTTCCCCTGCAGCGATCATTCTCTGTCCAAGGGGACTGGAAAGGAAGGAGACGGCACCCTTTATGTAGATGTCCTTTGCCTCTGCTTCCGTGAGGATGGTCTGTTCCCGCATACGGTTAAGTTCTTTTTCAACGATTTCCCTGTATTCTCCCGGGTCCTTTCCGCAAAATAGCGCAAAGTCAATGAGACGGAGGAAGCGGTGTGTCAGGGTTCCTATATCGGCGGCGGTGGTGGTTTTTTCTTCCAGGAAGGCGGGCCTGGGCATAATCTCGCCCAGAAGGAAGCCTGGGAGTTCAGGCCTTCGCTTCACTTCCACAGTTTCTTCTTCCTCGAGCGGCCGGTATTCCTCCGCAGGGATGTCTTCTTCCAGCCTGAGGAGGGAAGTGACACTTGTTTTCAGGGGAGCCGGGTCAACTTCCCCGCCCAACCACATTCCGGTGGGAAGGCCGGATCCCCCTGCCAGAATGGCGGTTACATTGGCATCCAGCCGGGACCGTGTCATATGGGACTCGCCGGAAGTGATCTTACGGGGAACCTCCACGGAAATGTGCCACCGGCCTCCGGATGCGGTTTCCCCCACGGGGGGCAGGTTCGTATGGCTTAAAAGGGCCGGCATGATCAGGTCCAGCATGGACCGGGTCTTCCAGATGCGGGATACCTTTGTCTTTTCCTGCCACAGGGCAACTTCATTTTCTTTATAATGGCCGATCAGAATCAGGTTCTCCATGGCCCTTGTCATAGCCACATACAAAAGCCTGGTATCCTCGGCGATCTTTGTCCTTATTCTCCTCACTTTGAAAGCATCGAGCCCGTAGGTGTCTCTTTTTGTATGCCTGAGCCGTGAGATGGCGGGCACGTATACGCCAAGCGGAGGATTGGTATCCCCGTCCGTTCCCACACAGAGTTTCATCTTGTTCTGGGAAGAAACCGGTGCCTTCCTCAAGTTTTTCTGCAGGTTCATGAGGATCACCACCGGGAATTCCAGTCCCTTTGATTTGTGCATGGTCATGAGCCGGACAAAATTGTCTCCTTCCCCCATGGTGGCAGGAGTGTCACCGGTGTCTTTCGTCCTGGCATCCTTCAGTTTTCCGATCTCCCAGAGGAAGTCCGAAAGCCGGAATATACCTCTTTTTTCCATGTCAACGGCCCTCTGGTAAAGGGAATCCAGATTCAACTGACGCAGCCTTCCGTCGGGGTAGGCACCCCTCACGGCATAGATCCCGCTTTCCCTCATCAGCCTCCAGATAAATTCCGACACACTCATGGTACGGGCACGTCCACGCCAGGCACGGATCTGGTCACGGACCGCGATGCACCGCCTGTCAAGGTCTGTCTCGTTCCTCTCGCAGCAGGCATTAAATGCCTCATAGTACCAGGAAGGCTCCGGATGCCCTTCCCGTATTCTGGCCAGGTCCTCATCGGAAAAATTAAAGGGTACATTTCGCAGGGTTCCGATCAGTTCCACATCGGTGTGGTCGTTGTCAATGACGGTGAGGAGGGAAAGGAAGGAAGAGATCTCTGTCAGCCCGTAAAAGGTCTGTCCCCCGTCATACAATACGGGGATGTGCATCTTCCTGAAATGTTCCACCATGACAGGGGCATCGGTCTTTGCGTTCTGTACCAGGATCACGATGTCACGGTATTCTCTGCCCCGGTTCAGCACCTGATCTTCAATCTGCTTTCCGGCTGCCTGACACTGGGCTTCCAGCATATCCACATCGGCAGCCTCCCGGGCCAGGAGGATGGCCTTCACCGGTCCGAAATCCCCCTCCACATTTGCCTTCAGGTGGTCCTCCGGTGTGTAATCAATCTCCGAGATGCTCTTCTCCATGGACAGATCAAAGACCTCATTGATGCATTCGATGACCTGGGTGCAGGACCTGTAATTCTCCTGAAAGAAGATCTTACGATGGCTTGCAGCCTCATCATTTGAATATGCCCGGATATCCCTCTCCATCAGATCGGGAGCAGCACTTCGGAACCCGTAAATGCTCTGCTTGATATCACCGACCCGGCAGATCGACCGTCCACGGCCCCCTGTCAGGGCATGAATAATGGCATACTGGATGGCGCTGACGTCCTGACATTCATCCACATAGATATCCGTGGTGGATTCCATGATGGATTCGCGGATATCCTCCCTCTTGACCAGTTCATAGACCATCTGCTCCATGTCTGCGTAATCGATGCCCTGTCCGGCAAGCTTCATCTCCCGGAACCGGGCGGCGGCGGCTTTAAGCAGGATGGAGATCCCCCGAAGGATCTTTTGTATCCGCAGGTTATCTCCGGCCTGGGAAGCATCCAAAAGCTTCTGCAGGCTTTTGGCAGCCTTGTTCAGGATCCCGGTCGACCCTTTTACATCATTCCGTAATTTCTTAAAATCTTCATTCCATTCTCTGGCGTCCTCTCCATCCTTCTTTGTAACCCGGGGAGCAGGCATGGCAGCTTTCGCTGCCAGGATGGCTTCTATCTTTTCCTGGAGTGAAGGATTTCCCTCCAGTTTCTTTTGCAGTTCCCCCAGAATCTCGGCATCCTGCCTGGCCGCATCCTGGCACTGGGGAGGTGTGACGGCACATATCATTTCTTTTTCCCTGAGAAGAAAATCCTTTAATCCTAGCAGGTCCATATCCACGGAGAACATAATCTCTCGGGCCCACCTGTTTTCGTTGACCGGCATGCTGATGCCGTCAATATAGGAATCCAGGTGGTCAAAAGGATCGGGTATACCCATCAGGGCCTTGTATAGCTCCCTGCACATGGGGACCAGTTCTTCCTGACGGAAGGAGTCCATCAGGTTCCTGACCAGGGAAACCTGATCCCCGGTCCAAAGTGTCTGTTCCGGATCCATAATATCATCAAGGGCCGCCTCATAAGCTTCTTTGAAGATCCTCTCCAGCCTTGCCTCTTCGATAATCTCAAACTTGGGGGACATCCCCTCTATGGCGTAGAAATAGGTGGAGATCAGTCCCTTGCAGAATGAATGGATGGTACTGATGGTGGCATTTTCCAGGTTGGCAAGGCCCCTGGCCGCATAGGTATTTCCTTTTTTGGCTTCTTCAGACAGCCGTTCCCGGACTTTGCGTTTCATGTTGGCGGCAGCTTCGTTGGTAAAAGTGATGATCAGGAAGGTAGAGATATCCTTATTTCGGTCTTCCGCCAGTTTCTGTGCCACACTTTCCACCATGACAGTGGTCTTGCCGGAGCCTGCGCCGGCCGCACAGAGCAGGAAAGGGTTTCTTGCATATATGGCTGCTTTCTGTTCTTCGTTAAACTTTGGCATGATCACTCCTCCTTCCCTATATCTTCCAGTTTACGGACCCTTCCCCCCTCGAGGCGGGAATCCAGCGGACATGCCCCCCCGTTCCCACAGTACTCGCAGGGCGGACGCATTCCGTCCTGGACAGGATTGGGCGCCGTCTGGCCGGCAAGCATCCTGGTGATGACGGCACATGCGCTTTCCCTTCCCCTCTCCATAACTTCATTAAGACCTTCCGGTGTGAGTACATTGATGACATCGGAGGTAGTCGTTCTGCCCGGTATCTTTATGGGTGCGCTGGCTTTCTGGAGCCTTTCATCGTTCAGGTAAATGCCCCTGGAACGCAGGGCCTTTTCAATTTCTTCTTTAATCTTACTTTCATCTTCGTCTCCTGCATCCACCAGGACTTCCTTTACGGGCTGGTAGAGGGCTCCGGCCAGGATATGGTCCGGCATGCCCTGCTCCGTCGCCGCCAGGTAAATGGGAAGCTGTATTTGCAGTCCGGCATCCAGGGCTTCGCCATGGACTTCCTTTTCACCGGATTTATAATCGTAGATCAGGACGGCCTTCCTGCCATCATCCAGTTCCACGGTATCCACACGGTCGATCTTCCCGCTTAAAGCGATCTGCCGCCCGTCTTCCAGGGTAAGGACAACAGCCGGAAAATGGAGCGGAGAGCCAGATGACATTTTCCCGAACCCGACCTCCAGGCCGACCGGTTTAAAATGGGGAATAGCCTGCACGGCTTTTGCCATGGTGCCTACAGCGGTACGAACGTTCTCTATGATCTCCCGGCCCTGGAAACGGCCGGTTGCATTTTTGCCCAAAGGACCATCTTCCCACTTAGCAGTCTCTTTTTCCAGGATCCGGTCAAGGAGGGCCGATATCTGGCTATCGGAGAGTGCGGGCCAGTCAGGCATTTTCATGGCTTCATCAAAGAACTGCCTTAATACTTCATGGGAGAAGATCCCTTCCGAGTCTGCCTCAAAGGCAAAATCCCTGCGCTGGTGTATGCGGAGGGCATAGGACAGGAAAGCCCAGTAGAGGCAAGTCCCTGCCGTCTCGATGGCAGAGACAGACAGCCGGTTCTGTCCATAAAGAAGGACAGCCAGGTCCGCCGGAATTCCGGGGCCGGTTATCTTCACATGCAGTCCGTCCAGGACAGATGACATTTTTTCGCTCCATTTTTTATCGTGATAGAGAAAGGCAAGAGCGTCACGCCACAGGGCGCTTGCCGGATCTTCCCCTGTCAGGAAGGAATCCTGCCTGTCCCCGGCCTGGCAGAGCATGACCGCAAGACGCTCTATGGCAAACTGGGGCATGAAAGGCACCAGTTCGTCATCCATCAGGCCGCCATGGATATTTTCCGGATGCTGCTCTCTCACCATCTCTTCCACATCCCGGTAAAGCTGGGAAGAGGTCAGCACCTTCCCGTTTGGCTGTGCCGCCGAACAGGAAAAGAGAATGTGGTCTGTCGCACAGGCAACTGCCTGATAAATGTCCTGTTTCGCCCTTGCGGCAGCTTCCCGGCGGGTGAGTCCGATGCCGCGGGCCTCTTCGCCATTCTCACTGGTTTTTACAAGCCCTGCACATTCCAACGGAGTCAAGAGTGACGAAGGCGGAGTGAATGATGTATCCTGAAGTCCGACTACTGCAACTGCTTTGATGCCCGGGGAGAAGAACATGTTAGGACTGCTGACGATCACGGAATCAGCCACCTGGGGCAGGGATTTGATCCTCTTTGCCGAAATGGAGGATTCCAGCATCAGGCAGAGCTCCTCCAGGGTCAGGTGATCTTTTGCCGCAAAGGTGGCCAGCTGGTCAAGGAGTTCATTAACGGCTGTCCAGACCTGGCGGTTCCTGTCCGCCATTTCCGGCATCCCGGCATCGACCAGTTCCTTCTCACGTTTCAGCAGTGTTTCATAAGCACCGGCGTCGACCATGTAATTAAAAATTGCCTCTGCAGCCCCGCGTCCTGTGCAGGATCTTGCCTTCAGGGTCTTGCGGAGGGCATCCAGAGGCTCCATTATGCTTTTGCGGAGCTCTTCAAGATGCGGAATCTTTTCGTCCTTACCGGTAAAAGGTTTCTGCCATTTATATCTGTCGATTCCGTACTGACGGACATAGTTTTCCAGGTCCATCGTCTCATCTTCTGTCAGGCCGGTAAAGCCGGACTTGATGAGCTTCATGACCTCTTCCTGCCTGTAGTTTGTCCGCAGGGACCGGAGAGTTGCCAGGAAAAACTGGGCATACTCGGACAGCAGCATGGATATACCGCTTCTATGGACATATGGTATGCCGGCCGAGGAAAGGACCAGCGGCAGCATGGCTGGGATGGTGGTATCATCACAGACTGCCACAGCCATGTCACGCCAGGGGATTCCCAGCTGGTGCCACCGGATCAGTGTCTGGGCCGTGTGGTAACATTCCACGGTCGTATTGGCAGCATAGTAGACCTGAACGGCAGAAAGATCCGGCGCCTCTTCTTTTTCCATGGCATAAATACTTCTCTCAAGGAAACGAATCCCGGGATCTGCCGTGTCTTCCTTCATGCGGTAAGGTTCCATGGCGACAGGAATATCCATACCGTTCTTTCCCATGCGGCGGGCAAAACTCTTTACGGAATTGGAAGCAAGCTCAAAAATATGGTCATCAGCGCAGCCGGTCTCACTGACCAGGCCGATGGTAATGGAAGCAGCCAGCGGATAGGCAGTGGCAACAAGCTCTGTCAGGTCTCTGTTGATATAGTCAAACCCGTAGACCAGCAGATCCATGTCCTGGAAAAGCCCGCTGTCTTTCAGACGGTCCAGAGCAATCTTCCATTCCGTATTCTTATCAACATAACCGGAGTCCAGGACTTTCTGATACTCCTCCCAGATCAGAGAGATATCATGACACTTGTAAATGGTGCTTTTCTTCATGCTTTTGGACGCAACCACAAGATCACCAAAACCAAATCCTCCGTCCGTCAGGTCATCGATCTGCCCGGCCAGCTTTTCCGCCATGCTGACCTGGTTGACATTTTCCTTGTAGAAAAGAAGCTTGTCCTTATTCTTAAGCAACAGGAGACTTAAGATCATGTGCCGCCCGTCGGCTGAGATCACAGCTTTATCAGGAAAACCGGCACGTTCCCGGATTTCGCGGACCAGGGATGTGGGCGAAAAAACCTGCGTGCCGATAAAACCCTTTTCGGGGACAGCCCGGATCAGGGCCTGTTCCGTTGTAAGAGTAAAACTCTCCGGGACAAGGATCAGGGGTTTTTCTGTTTTCAGGATGGCATCCACCATGCCCGGAATCAGGTCAGGGGCACGGGATACATTTATCTTGACTGAGCCGTTCATATAGAACCCTCCTCTTTATGATGGATCTGTTCATTAAATGCTGATTGATATAAAAAGAAATGTAAAAAAGGCCGTCTACTGTTTCCAGAAAAAACGACCCATAATTGCTATTAATTGTCATATACGGCGCCGATCGTCTCACTGATTATCGCCGCCCCCAGAATCAGAACTGCGCCGATCCATCCACTTATGTCCATATGTTCATGGAGGATGACGGCGGAACACAAAACGGACACTACGGGTTCCAAATATCCCAGGATCGCAACTGTCTGAACCGGCAGAGTTGACATTCCGCTGAAGTACAGGCAATAGGCTAACCCCGTATGCACCAGACCCAGAATGATAATAATCACGATCGATCTTGCATTCCAGTCAATCTCCGTTCCCCAATTTTTAATCAGCACATAGGGCAGAACTGTAATGGCTGAAATGACCAGCTGGATGACTGCCTTATCATAGGGATTTATGCTTTGCATTTTTCTGTTGCATATCACAATGATCACAAAGCAGATTGCGGCCATCAGTCCCATCAGTATCCCGGATGCGTCTCCTGTCACACCCTTCCAGAATCCAGAAACAAAAACGATACCGATAAAAGCAGCGATCACACAGGGTATCTTTCTTTTATTTATGGGTTCATGCAATACAAAGGGAGCAATCACGACCACAATAATCGGCGCCATATAATTACACAGACTTGCAATGGCAACCGTAGTATGCATATATGCGGCAAAAAGGAGTACCCAGTTCAAGCCCAGACATACTCCCGATATCACCAGCCAGATAAGATTTTCCCGAATGGCAACCCGATCCAGCCTCTTCTTCTGTGAGATCGAAAATACAGAGATAAAGGCAGAACCTATGATTCCCCGGCAAACCACAACGATCTCGCTGGGAACACTCACCTGCCTGAGAAACATTCCGATCGTTCCGTAAAGAATAACCGCGATGATATATTTCATTCTTTCTACAGCCAGATTCATCCTCTCACCCTGTTCATTAGTATATATTTTTTTATACCACAACGGCAGGCAAGATTCAATCCCGGATCATGAAATATGCACTGATCCTCGTCTGCACATTTTCATAGATTTGTCAAGAGGTACATTTGAAAAAGTTATTTCTCATAATGCCGTTTAAGGTGTCCTGTCATGGCTTTTTACTGCGCCTTTGATAAACTCCCCCGACAGCATTTCTGTATTTCCATTTACTCTCGGGCTTCCGTTGAGTACCACTATTCTCATGTTTTACCTCCACTTTTCTTGTCTATATGTAATTTGCGAGTTATTAAATTCTTTTGTAAAAGTAATCTTCATAATAGTTTGGCGGCCCTGTTTTCTGCCTCTTCATTGACATGGCGGGGTATGTCATGTATTATATAAAGCATTCTTCGCCCGCTTTAGAAGCGATCAGGGCGGCAGGGAGAGGCCGCTCCTGTTTCAGGGAATAGTATCATATATAAGCATATTAGATCGATAAGCTCCATAAGGAGGATTTTAAATAAAATGAAAAAACTGTTTTCAGAAATACCCCATATAAAAAATGATGCCTTTGAATTAAGAAAGCTTACTCCCAGTGATGCCAAAGACCTTAAGAAACTGGTTGATAACCAGAACGTATACAGATACCTCCCGACTTTTTTATTTGAAAAGAAATATCAGGATGTCAATTATGTTATTGAGCATCTCTATGATGAGTGTTTTAAAGAATCCATCATACTGGGCGTATTCAAGGATGACCAGTTTTGCGGTCTTGCTGAAATGTACGGATTCAAAGATTATATCCATAAAATCAGTGTAGGATACAGGCTGCTGGAAAGCTGCTGGGGTAAAGGCATTGCCACACAGGCTGCAGCAATGCTGGTAGACTATCTCTATCAGGAGACAGATATAGAAATCATCACAGCAAGTACCATGATAGAGAATCAGGCTTCAGCCAACGTACTGAAAAAGAACGGCTTCTCCCTGGTTGCACATGCTGTGGGTGAAGATTGGGGATATGATGAACCCACGCTCTCTGACAAGTGGATCAGATGATCATTTCTTAGACTCCTCAAATGCCTTTATCCCCAGGCCATAGGACTGATCTCTACCGTACCACCATGGACAATATCCAGATCCCTTCTACAACCTTCGAATGCTCTGGCTTTAATCTCAATCAGGCCGGAGTTACAAATTATCCTCCTCAGATTGATACATTCTTTAAATGTATAGGGAGCAATCGTACGTACCCCTGACGGCAGGGTAATCTCTTCGATGCTGCTTCTGCAGAAAGCATACTGCCACAGGTATAAAAGTTTCTCAGGAAGAGAGACTTCTTTCAGACTGCTGCACCCGTCAAAGACAAATGCACCTATATCTGTAATCGTATCAGGGAGCCAGATGGAAGTAATTTCCTCATGCCCTTTAAAGAGGCGGTCATAAAGTACTGTGACCGGCTGACCGGCGTATTTCTCCGGCACTACCACATTTGCCTCATCTCCATTATATTCGATGGCACTGAATGTTCCATTATCGACTCTTTTAAAGAAAAATTCCTGCATGGTCCACCTTCTGTTATTTTAGTTTTACGTGTTCAGATCCATTCATAGTCTCCACCGGTAATAGCCAGGCTAATCAGGGCATCATACTTCTCCACATCTTCGCCCTGGATCATCTCCAGAAGCTTTGCTGATTCTTTAACATCTGGCAAAGTATCGTCCGGTCCGATCTCCATATCCGGTTCTTCTCCACAATAAGGGCAGGGGATACGAGGGGCTATGCGGACATCGAGAAATCGCTGTCTGCATTCTTCACATTCATAATAACCACATTTTTGCGTTCCGTCAGGTACATAATACATTCTGATTCACTCCTTGATTACGTTTTTTATAGTATACCCTATCCGCTTATGATTCACAAGAATATATGGCATGATTAATGTAAACATGCCTCTACCGATTTGATAATCGGCTGCCAATAGTCACTCATCTCTTTCGACCACCTGGCTTCCTCTCCTATACGGTATTCACATGTAATATCCCCCTCTATCTTGTCCAATGAATAGTCGTCCTCAACGACATTAACTTTTAGTCCACATCCTCCATAGGAGATAAGCATAAATAATAATAGAATGAGAATCGTTAGTCTTTTCAAAGAATCTACCTCTTTCATATTACAATTACTGACCATAAAGTCTTGACGAAAAACGGTCATAAAGTGTTTCACCTGATCAACCCGATGTGTGCTGTTGTCAGGAACAGGTGCTTTATGATATCCTAACCATATCCTTCCATTATTAATACTCTGACATCTACAGTAAACTCATAGGAGGTTATTTGGAAAAATGATCAAAGAATACAGAATACGATACGGTGCAAAAGATATTCCGGTACAGATCATACGATCCTACAGAAAAACCATGGCCATACAAATTGGTTCTGATTGCACTGTGAAAGCGAGGATACCATACGGCATCCCCGACCATATCATACAGGAATATATTTCAAAACATCAGGGCTGGATCGTTCGGAAATATACGGAAACATCTGCTCGAAAGCGTGAAAGGCAGCAGGCAGATATCCCATCTTACGATGAACTTGATAGCTTTACAAAAAAACTGATTAAAGAAAAGATTGTTGAAAGAGTCCTCTATTACTCAGAACTGATGGGGGTGTCTGTGGGAAGGGTCACCGTCCGGAATCAAAAAACCCGGTGGGGCAGCTGCAGCAGTAAGGGCAATGTCAATTTTAATTACCGTCTTTACTATATGCCGGAGCCCCTCCTTAACTATGTTGTAGTTCACGAACTCGCCCATCGAAGACATATGAACCATTCTCTTATATTCTGGGAAGAGGTTTCAAAGTATTGCCCTGACTACAAAGAACGCCGGAAACAGTTACGGGAGTACTCTCTATCATGACATCAGACAGGAAAAACTTCATTTTCCGCTTTTCTGGAGAAATTCTGCTCCAACATGGCAACATGGGATAAAAAAGCACTGTCATCGAAAAAGAGTGCCCGGACAGGACATATTTTTATGCATGCCTGACACTTGATGCAGATCCCTTCCACCTTCAACTCATCATTTTCTTCATTTATGGAACCCATCGGACAGGCATTTATGCATTTCCCGCATCTGATACATCCGGGCCCAATTACAGGCTTCGCTTTCAGGAATTTCGCCGGTCTGCCATCGATCCCAAGCGGCTGGTAATATGGCGGGATCGGTTCTATTCCTCTGACCTTAACCGGTCCGGGTATCTCTTTCATTTCGTTCACTTTATCCGCCACCGTTTTTGCAAAACTCCTGACCAGATCCATATCCTCTCTGTCCGGACGTCCCGGTGCAAGCTTTCCTGAAAAAGCATGTTCGGCTACAAAGGCTCCTCCGGCTATGGTATGGAATCCCCCTTCTTCCAGTTCATTTCTGAGTTCTATCAGGGCATTATCATAGCTCCGGTTCCCGAAAGTCACCACAGGCACTGCCAGGGCACCATCCCCTTTAAAAATACGCCGGATCTCCGGCAGGATCTTATTTGGTACCCGCCCCGCATAGACCGGTACACCAAAAACCACCAGGTCACTTCCTTGAAAAGTTATTGATTCCACACGGTTTTCCGGCAAAGTAAAATCAAATGTATGCATTGGAACCGAATATTCATCAGCCATTACCCGGGCCAGTTCTTCTACAATCTTTCTGGTTGATCCTGTCGGGCTGAAATATACTGCCGTTATATTAGTGATCTTCACAGTGATAGTACCTCCTGCCTATGTGCCTGCTATAGCCGCAAATCATCCCTCTTCCCTCATTGTCACAAGTCTTATCTTAATATTTTCACTGGTATTATCTAATATAGCATGATATGATCATTTTATCCAGATTGCAATGAGAGGTGGTACTTCTTATGACAAAAAACAGGATGCATTCCATAGCCACAGAAGAAATATCCGCCATGCTCGGATACGATAATTCCGCGTCCCTCCCTTAAGGATCTTTTCAGAAAGGACCATATCATGGAGAATTACAAACAGCTATCATTATTTCAGGATCCAGCCCGGGATGTTCGGGCTCCTGTGACCGTAACCTGGAATGCAATCCATGGCTGCAGCAAGGTAAGCCCTGGCTGCCTGCATTGCTATATGTTCCGGAAGGATGAGGCCGTTGGCAGGGATCCAACGGTGGTCCATAAAACACGTAACTTTAACCTGCCGGTAAGAAAACTTCGTACTGGTGCATATAAAGACCTTTACAAGGTCCCCTCCGGTTCTCATTTTTATACCTGTTTTTCATCGGACTTTTTTCACATCGATGCGGATGAATGGAGAAAGGATCTGTGGAATATGATGCGGGAGCGTTCAGACTGCACTTTCTTTATGATCACAAAACGGCCGGAAAGAATCAGAGAAAACCTCCCATATGATTGGGGTGGGGGCTGGGACCATGTGGATATCGCAGTCACCTGTGAAAGCCAGGAAATGGCCGATATGCGGCTGCCTGTATATCTCCCCCTGCCACTTAAACACAAATCAGTCATGATCGAACCTATGTTATCCCCCGTTGATCTTTCCTGCTATTTTGAGGACTATCCCGGCATGATAGAGTCTGTATCTGTAGGAGGGGAATCCGGTCCGGATGCAAGACCCTGTGATTTTGACTGGATACTGAATGTCCACAGGCAATGCCGGAAATATGGAAGCGGCTTCTATTACCACCAGACCGGAGCAAAGCTCATCAAAGATGGAAAGCTATATAACATCCCCAGAAAGCTTCAGCATGAACAGGCTGCAAAGGCCGGTCTGGCTTTGTAATAATCAATGATTTCATTTCTATTATTCCTTCTTTTTTACCATGAGGGGCTGGTGGATGGCCTTAGTTTCAATAACGGTGGATTTCGACAGGCGTTTGGCCGTTCTTCCAGTTAGAGCAGCAAGAAGGATGCCGTCTCCCCCGCATAACAAGATAATTACAGTATTTTCTCCATTCCTACTTTATACGTTTCGAGTCCCAGCTTTTCATAAAACTTCTTTGCACCGGGATTACAGCTCCATACATTCAAAGTAACATTGTAGCATCCACAGCTTCGTGCAAATTCCAGGATATATTCATATATCGCACTGCCAACATGCCGGCCCCGTGTGGTCTCTTCCACACAAATATCATCAATGTAAAGTGTCAGAATGTCGTTTAGCAGTCTCGTATTTTCAGGGCGCTGAAAGATACAGAAGCCATGACCAAGTACAAGACCGTCTTTATCTGTGCAGACGAACACGGGAGTCTGGTCATTTTCTATAATAGACAGAAGTTCATTTTCATTATACTTTGTGGCCAGCTTAAACAAATCCGGTCTTCCATCGTAATGAACCCGGTTGACCTGTTTAAGCAGTTCAATAATTGAGGGTATATCACGCTGTTCCGCGCGTCGAACTGTGATAGGCATTAGATCATCTCCTTATTAATATCGGACCCACTCCTGTTAAAGTTCTTTATAGTATACTCGATTTATCTGTTATCCTCAAGGCAATCCATATTTCTTTGCAGACAAAGCTTTAATATGATATGATATGATATTGAATCAGTAAACCACTCCGAAAATGAATGAAATAAAATCAGAGGTGAGAATTAGAATGATCGATCGAAAGGATATGCTGGAACTGACCCGCAGGATGACACTTTCCCGTCATTGCTTTTCCCGTATTGCAGGCTGCTACCTGGACCGGGAAGGCTATGATAACGGATCCTTTAATATTCATTTTGGCAAGCTGAAACCAACAGATCAAAAGAAAAACCTGGCACTGGCAAAGAAAGTTCCCTTCGCTAAAACAAATGTCCAGCTTAAAGAATACGCTTTCCCCGCTGGTGCTGTCAGGCAGAAAACAATGTGGCCTCTTCTTGAAACCATGTGTCAGTCAGGACTGAAAGATGACGGATTGCTGAGTGTCTTCTATGAGGTGATCGGTGAACGTTATCCTGCGAGATCAGATTATGGAATCTATCTGTTTTCCGGAACCTACGATATTCCTGTAAAGGGTACTGATGGTGCCTGGCTGGAGGGATCAGAAGAAATATATGATTTCATTATCTGTGTACTGGCACCGCTTACAGGAGAATATGAGATGGGTGAGCCACAGTTCGGTTTCCTCTATCCGGCTTTCGCAGGGCGGAGCGCTGATCCGGACAGGATTTATGTGTACCATGCAAACCCGAAAGAGCCGGAACGGGAGCTTTTATCTGTTTTATTGAACAAGGATACATCGCAAGACGTACTTGGATAAAGGGCAAAAGAAATCAAGACTTAAACTTTTCTGCAGTATCTTTTTATATTCCTGCTCCTGATCCTTTCTTTCATGGAATATCATGTCGTCATATTGAGGGATTCCTTCGATCAGTTTCGCGGCTTCTTCTCTGGAGATAAGAGGCCGCATAAAAACTTTCTGATTATCGACCGGTGTGAAGATCTTACTTCCATCCTGATCTAAAGGACGAAGGATATAGCAGGTCTTTTTTTCTCCGAATGATTCTGATTCCATATAATCCTGTATCCTGCACACACCATTAATCCCATAAATGATATAGTCACCTTTATTATACATATTCCTTTCCTTTCAGCAATACCGGTCTTTCCCGTATTATCCTGTAAATGACTGTTCGGAACGAAAGCGGCTTCCTGCCTTCGGAACCAGTTCCTTATAGGTTCTCACGATCAGGAAGATCGCAATGGCGAATGTCAGTATATCCGACAGGGGCATGGAGTAGAGAACTCCATCGAGTCCATAGAAAACCGGAAGAAAAAGTGCAAACCCTACCCCGAATACAATCTCCCGGACCATGGAAAGAAGGGTGGATAACACCGCCTTGCCCATCGCCTGCAGGAAGATAAAAAAACGTGTGGCCTTCCAACCGGATTTACGCAGTTGAAAACGCCACACGTTGTAAATCAATTTTACATCAACAACATTTTTATTTCAAATGGACATTTTTAACAAATTTTTCACGTATACCTTACAATGATGCAAATGGTTACTTTCCGTCAGGAAACTGTTCAGTCAATTGTCCTCAGAAAGGCATTCGTTCACCCATGAAATGAAATTGCCGGTCGAATCCCCGCTGCTTTCAGCCATGGTATGCTCCTGTCCCCATACAAAACTGTAATCTACATCGGAACCATAATTCTTAAGGGCAAGGACCAGGTTCGCTTCCGTATTGACTGCCGTGTCACTCTGCCACAGGCCTGTATTGATTCTGAAGTATTTTGCCACATTCGCGCTCTGGTAACCTTCTGACGAGGAAAGGAGATAGTAGAGCGGCGAGTACATGTTCAGCCTGTAATCCACGGTATGGCCCTGTGAATCCTTCTTTTCCAGATCCTCCGCATAATCAGATGCGTAAGATGATCCATTGTCTTTTAAGATCTGAGCGAGTATGGAGTCAAAATGGGCTCCCTCCCCGTCACCGTATCCAAACAGAGTATTTTCCCCCTGGGAACCGTCCAGCTGGTCAAAGGCAGCAATTCCTTTTGATGCAGTTTTAACAGCTTCCGCGAAATCGTTTATGCTTGTGATTTTGGCTGTATTTGTTTTTTCATCATAAGTGACCCATATGCCGTTTGCATTCAGGGCATCAATGTAATCCGCAGCCGTTTCAAAGGTTCCGGAAATGGATATGCCGGATGAATTCTCTGTTCTTGAAATATCATCCATTTGTGTAAAATCCTTATCGTCACCATCTTTATTATCCATGTTCCCGGTCATTCCCTCCGGTTTCTGACTACCAAGGTCGTTCTTATCCGGTCTGCTGCCCCCCGGGCCTCCAGAACCGTCACCCCTTCCCATTCCGGCCTGATGCCCCTGGCTAGATGCATCTGCATCATAGGGAAATTCCGTGTCAGCCAGAAAGTTATTAAGGGACTCCTCGATCACACCTTTTATATATTCATAGTAGGATCCGGCCTGATATCTCCCATCTGCACTCTCTTCAAGTGTCAGGCTGTTTCCTTCTGTATCAGTGAGTCCCAGTCCGTTTATATATTCAGCATAAGCTGCTGTAAGGCTGTCAGATATGCTCTGTTCTTCCTCTGAAAGACCGGATCTGGTCGTCCCCATCATCCATTCATATGCCTCATCAGCAGAATCCAGGGAAGTGATCGGGCACCATCCCTGAGAGCCGAGAACTGCATCGCTCACCCCCTCTACTGCACCGATTTCTTTAAGATAATCATCGTAGAGCGCCGAGTCGCCCGTTACTCCCAGGAGCGCGGACTGGGCTCCGCCGCCTGACATACCAAATGTAAAAATCCTGTCCATATCACCGGCAATATTTCCGTCATTATAGCGGATGTACCGGATGGCCGCTTTAAGATCCGTCACCCCCGCCGGAGCCCCGGCATCCCTTCCGCGACACCCGGCATGGACATAAATAAAGCCTGCCGATGTGTAGTCAGTGACACTCGTGTACTCAGTCATTGGGGACATTGCCGAATAGCCGGGTGTGTTGACCGGGAATACCACCGGTGCTGTGGACGCGGTATACCCGTTTACCTGGCCGGTCTCACTTAAAGTACAGGTGTATGTACCATCCCCGTTCTCCTTACCTTCCAAATAAACTGCCGGCACGATCACTGCCAGTTCTTCATATTCTGTATCTGCCGGATTCTCGCAATAGGAAATCCCCAGCTGGTAATAAACGTCATCTACTTCATTATACTGCCACTTTGTATTGTCGATCTGTGCAAGGTTGGTTACTGCTTCTGTTGTTTTTGCTCTGGTGCTGCTTTCTGAAGCAGTATCTGTCGTATCTGCAGTCTTACCACAGGCACATACCAGTGATATAGAACACACAAGCATGGCTGCTATTATTTTTCTCATTGACATGATTATCCTCCTTCTTAATCCTGATTTTTCTTCCCGCCGGTTTTACATCAGCCGCTCCGGCAATAATTACCGATGATTAATATTGTTACAAAAAAACAGGCGTATCCCTTTATATCTGGAATTACGCCTGTCTGCTACTCGATATGTATTTATTATAACCGGAAAATGTGTCCTTTGTGTGATTAAGAACATCAAATGATATAATACCACTCATCACTTTGTTTAATCTCTTCGGTTTTAATCACATTATCCCTCGTACAGTACTCCATTTCAGGATTCTTAATGCTTACTCTGGTTCCTTCGGGTACAGAAGATGTGATAAATGTATTACCACCGATGATGGAGTTGTTTCCTATCACGGTTTCACCTCCGAGAATTGAAGCACCCGCATAGATCGTAACGTTATCTCCGATGGTCGGATGTCTCTTCTTTCCTGATAGCTTCTGACCGCCCCTGGTTGACAATGCTCCGATGGTCACTCCCTGATATATTTTCACATGGCTTCCTATTACAGAAGTTTCGCCGACTACTATTCCTGTCGCATGATCTATGAAAAAATAATCTCCGATAGTCGCGCCGGGATGAATATCCACTCCTGTTTTGGAATGAGCATATTCAGTCATAAGCCTCGGTATGACCGGAACCTTTAATAGATATAATTCATGTGCAAGTCTGTATACAGTTATTGCCACAAGTCCCGGATACGCGAGTATTATTTCCTCAAAGCAGCTTGCAGCAGGGTCTCCGTCATAAGCCGCCAGAAGATCGGTTTCAATAATACTTCTTATCTTCGGAATTTTATAAAAAAATTCCTTGCAGATACGATAGCTTTCTATTTTCCTTTCTTCCTCTGTCATCTCGCCCTTTAATCTGCAAAAATCAAGAGCCAGCGTGACCTGTTTGTTCAGATGATAAAAAATATCCTCGACAGCAACCGCAAGGGTATTATTCGGATTATAGATTTTATAATTTTTATCCTTGTAATAGCCCGGATAAACCAGTCTGAAAAGATTAATAACCAGTTCCGTTACTTCCGCTTTGCTTGGATTATTATAAAGGTTCATGGCATCTATATTCTTTTTGCCTTTATAATCTTCCAATACAATATTTACTATTTCACCTATCTCTTTTTCTTTTATGATTTCTTCCATTTCTTCTTTGTCCGTTCTTAGATACTCCACATCACAGTTCCTACTATGAATTGAACATACTATACAACTATTTACCCACTATGTCAATAGGTTGTATAAGGATTGTTCTCACAGAGTGTAGTGCATCGAAATATAGTTCTTAGTGACCGCAGATTTGCGGCTTTTTAAAATTGCCGACAAAGGATATCCGAATTTCCATCCTTTCTGGGACTCGCAGAGAGGATTAATACATTTTTCATCATCTACAGGCTCCTTCCAAGCTGATATGCCGTTTCGGGATATTTGCTTCTCTTTGTCATGGAGGGAGTACCGCAGCCATTCGGCTCAAAACTTCCAACCTCTACCGTGGTCTGACGATATTCTCCCGGACGTGCTTCCAATGCGGAATTATCAAATTAATTCTCCTCAATCTCATAAGGATGATGCCCGTAGAAATTAGCCTCTGTTGCGTCAACGGATTTTTCCGTGTTAAAAGGCGTACTTGTTCCGGCTCTGCAGGCATATTCCCACTCAGCCTCGGTCGGAAGGCGGTACCCATTTGCAAATTCCACTGCTTTCAGCCATGAAATATTTTCAACCGGCAGATCATCACCTGCAAAGCTGCTCGGATTATCACCCATAAGCCGTCTATATTCCGCCTGTGTTGTCTCATAGGGATCGATATAAAAGGCTGATATGCTGACTTCATGCTGCACTTCATCATCAATACGCCAGTTTTCCGATTCCGGGCTTCCCATGAGGAATGAGCCGCCCTTTATGAAAACAAACCCATCATCTATATCTGAAGAATCTGTGTTCAAAGTATCATTGATATTCTGCGTTATATCACTTTCACTTGCAGTATGACTGCCTTCCGTCATCTGTTCCTGCGACATATTCCATTCTGCACCGCCAAATGTTGCCTTATCACCCGAAGAGGGAAGCAAGAGAGCAAGAACCACTCCGATAATGACCGCAGTCATCAGAAGGACAACTGGGATAAGCGGATTCTTTTTTTCTTCCTTCTTCCTTGCGGCATTCTTACAGATGGCTGTGAGCTGTACGCCACAAAAAGCCCAGAATAACAGCATCAGAATATTTTCGAGAAACACAATCCATCCGGCTTTTTCATAATCAAGGAATGCAAAGGGAACCCGGAAGAATAAATAATCCAGCATACCATTTCCTGTTCAGTATCTGATGGATGATGACAAGCAGCGTCATCCCCATGCCGATCCACTCATGCGCCTGCTCACCGGTCACCTGATATGCCATAAGGCAGAGCAGGAGGATGGTCATGCAGACATCTATACACCTTTTTATCATTACTGTATTCTGTTTTCCCTGCATATGGTCACCCTCCACATTTCTTTACTGTAAGCTGTCAATCCAGGAGCTAATATCCGTTTCCGATGCGCCCGCGCCAAATCTCTGCCCGTCAAGCCAGTTTCCGCTTCCTGCATTATCCGCCAGATTCTTCCCGCTTCTTCCGATACCGCTGCTGCTTGAAGTACAAAATGGAATGACAGTGATCCCGTCAAAGCTATAGCTCTCCACAAAGGTGTCCATGATGCGGGGTTCCTCACCCCACCAGATCGGATAGCCGATATAAATCGTTGTATATCCGTCAAATGATACGGCTTCACTTCCTATCTCCGGACGCACAGAAGAATCATTCTGCTCCTTTGTTGAACGGCTGCTCGAATCATTCCAGTTAAGATCCGCTTCTGTATATTCCTGAGCCGCCTTTATCTCATAAAGATCACCGCCTGTAATGGCCGCAATCTTTTCCGCAACGCCCTTTGTGGTTCCGGTGGCTGAAAAATATACCACAAGAACATCCTTACCCGGCTCTGAAGTATCCGTCTGGGCTTCGGAAGAAGATTCCTGATCAGGTTCGGACGCATCCGGTGTTTCTTCCGGCGCTGATGAATTCCCGTTTTCCTTCTCAGTCTCAGTTTGAGAAGTCTCTGAAACTGCAGGAGTGTTGTTTTCTGTAGTACCGGTACTTCCGCAGGCTGAAAGCATAAGCAAAAGTACTACTGATAAAAATATTGGAATAATTTTCTTCATCGTCTGCCCCTCTTACATCTTTCCGCCAAACACGGGGAAGAAGCCGTGTTCGCCATAGTCCTTGATATGCTCCACATTCTTAAGAATCTCCATATCCTCATCCGAGATAACAAAGTCAACATCCGCATTGCTTCTCATATGATCCGGATTGGCTGTCTTGGGCAGAACGATCATTCCAAGTTGAATATCATAGCGGATGCAAAGTTGCGGAACAGATACTCCATATTTTTCAGCCATTTTTATGATCTGCTCGTTCTTCAGGGCTTCGCCGTGCGCCACAGGAGAATACGCTTCCATCACGATACCTTTGTCCTGACAATATTTGATCAGGTCAAGCGGAGTGTTGGAGATGTGGCAGAGCACCTGATTCACCATAGGTTTCATATCCGCATTATTCCAAATATTATCGATATCTTCCTTTAGGAAATTTGATACACCGATCGCACGGAGTTTTCCCGCCTTGTACGCATCTGAAAGCGCTCTCCACGCTTCAAGATTCCCTTCAAAATATCTGTCATCCGACTGATTCACCTTCACCCATGGTTGGGGGCTGTGGATGATCATCATGTCAATGTAATCAAGTCCCGTCTCTTTTAATGAGCCGTCAATTCCAGCCATTGCGGACTTATAATCCTTATGTTCTGCGGCAACCTTTGTTGTCACAAAGATTTCATCTCGAGACACGCCACAGTTTCTTATCCCTTCACCAACGCCGGCTTCATTCATATAAGCCTGCGCCGTGTCTATATGCCTGTATCCGATCTCTATGGCCGCTTTTACCGCATCTGCTGCCTTGTCATTGTCAATCAGCCATGTCCCCAATGCGAGCTGCGGAACCGTAACACCATTTGCTAAAGTGATTGTATTATTAAACATCCGGATACCCTCCTTATTTCAGTTTGCTGTAATCTTCATCAGACACTGGCTCCAGCCACTCGGCACTTGTATCCTCTCCTGCGACCTCAACTGCAAGATGAGAAAACCATGAATCCGGTGCCGCACCATGCCAGTGCTTGACATTTGCGGGGATATTTACGACCGTTCCCGGCGTCATTTCTATAGGCTCCTTATCCCATTCCTGATAGAAGCCTCTGCCGCCGACACAGATCAGCATCTGCCCGCCATTCTTCGAAGCATGGTGGATATGCCAGTTGTTGCGGCAGGATGGTTCAAATGTCACGTTAAATACGGGCACCTGCTCTGTGGATACCGGTGCAAGGTAGCTCTGCCCCACGAAAAACTCTCCGTAAGGATTCGGTTCTCCAATCGGGAAGAAGATGGTATTCTGATATCTGTCCTTTTCTGTCTGCGCAGGAGCTTCCTCGTTCCAGACTTCCTTTGCAAGGCGGAACACCGCCCACCCCTTCGGCCATCCTACATACATTGTGGCATGCGTGATGATCGCTGCAATCTCTTCTTTGCTCACACCGTGCGCCTTTGCATTCTGCAGGTGATAGGTCAGGGAGGAATCGGTAATCCCGGATGCCATCAGGGATACCACCGTGATGATGCACTTTGTTTTTACATCAATTGCTTCCTCGTTCCATACCTCACCGAAAAGCACATCGTCATTCAGATGTGCGAACATCGGCGCAAATTCTCCAAGCTGCTGTCTTCCTGCTGTCTGTACGATTTTCTCGCTCATATCACTTTGTCTCCTCTTTGATTTTTTGGTTGCCTGTAGACCAGACATGCTTCTTTGCTGCATCGGCTCTCTTATTCTGTGCCATCACGCCTGCCAGAGGGTGCGGCACATAGGGTTCTTCAAGATATGCGATTTCCTCTGCGGTTAAGTTCATATCCACCGCCTTTGACGCTCCTTCAATATGGTGCAGCTTTGTCGCTCCGACTATCGGGGACGTCACCTTCGTAAGAAGCCACGCAAGGGATATCTCCGTCATGCTGACGCCATGCCTTTCGGCAAGCTCCGCGACACGACTGATTATGATGTTATCCTCATCTGCCGTGGCGTCATATTTGAACTTCGCGTAGGCGTCCTCCGCGGCGCGTTTGGTATCACTGTCACCCGATTTTCTGGAGAGCCTGCCGCTTGCCAATGCGCTGTAAGGTGTAAGGGCGATATTTTCTTCCTCACAGTACGGCACCATTTCCCTCTCTTCCTCACGAAAGATCAGATTGTAATGTCCCTGAATGGATACGAATTTTGCAAATCCTTCTTTCTCAGCCAGCGCATTTGCTTTTGCGATCTGCCATGCAAAGCAGTTTGAGATACCGATATATCTTGCTTTTCCGGCCTTCACAATGCGATTTAATCCGTCCATGATATCTTCGAGCGGCGTCTGCCAGTCCCACATGTGGTAGATGTAAAGATCCACGTAGTCCATTCCAAGATTCTGAAGGCTGGTGTTAATCATGTTTTCAATGTGCTTCTGACCGCTGATGCCCTTCTCGATCTCTTCCTGCGTTCTCGGAAGGAACTTGGTTGCGACAACCACTTCGTCACGTTTTGCAAAGTTGCGAAGCGCCCTGCCGACATATTGCTCACTGGTTCCGCTCTGATAAGCGATCGCCGTATCATAGAAATTCACACCAAGATCCAGTCCCCGTTTAATGATCTCTCTGGAATGTTCCTCGTTGAGCGTCCAACTGTGCTGTCCTCTTGCTGCATCACCAAATCCCATGCATCCCATACAGATGCGGGATACAGAGAGGTCCGAATTTCCAAGCATTGTATATTTCATGGTCTGTCACTCTCCTTTATATTAGGCTTCATCAAGCATTTTACGGATTTTATTCTCATCCGGACGATTGATCTGTACGCCCTTTTCCCACTTCACATCACCGCTGACATTTTTGTGGAGCGCCGTATCACTCCTACCGACACCGCTGCCTCCAGAAGTACAGAAGGGAATGATCGTCTTACCGCTGAAGTCATAGCTTTCCAGAAATGTCTCAATGATACGCGGTGCTACGCCCCACCAGATCGGGTAGCCTATGATCACAGTATCGTAGGAATCCATATCAGCAACTGCATTTGCAATTTCAGGTCTCGCCGCAGGATCGTTCATTTCCACGCTGCTGCGGCTTCTCTTGTTTGTCCAATTCAGATCATCAGAAGTATAGATTTCCTTCGGCATGATCTCAAAGAAATCACCTCCGCTTATCCTTGCTATTTCTTCACCTACATGCTTTGTAACTCCGCTTGTGGAAAATACCGCCACCAATAGTTTCTTAGACATTTTATTTGCTCCTTTTTCTTATGGCTTTATCCGCCTTATTTCCGGAAATGGTTCCCATCCTATCAGCCTTTGCAAGCCATGATTCATCCACCACATTGACAGACAGCTTCTTATTCTCACGGATTCCCTGATTGATATAATGTGCCTGCACAAGAGATACCATC
This sequence comes from Eubacterium sp., assembly GCA_017433295.1. GTDB lineage: Bacteria > Bacillota > Clostridia > Lachnospirales > Lachnospiraceae > Anaerobutyricum. The sequence goes on along the minus strand of JAFRHL010000005.1, from coordinate 3,358 downwards.
AGATGGCTGTGTGCCACGGTTCCCGCATGGGCAACCAGAGTCCATGTGGGTTTATTGTTTACCATTGCTCCAACCACGATAACCGGGCAGGGATATAATGCCAATGTTGCTCCAATATTCTTCTTAGCCATGTTATTTCATCTCCTTTTCCCAGAAACGGATCACATTCAGTTCCAGGCTGTCTGCTACCTTTTCAAGTTTCATCGTCTCCTCCGCGGTAAGGGCAACATTCGCCGCCTTGACAGCATCCAGTACCTGATTCTCCTTCGTCACGCCTATGATTGGCAGCGTTCCCTTTGCGATCGCCCATGCCACAGGGATCTGCGCCGGTCCCACATTGTATTTGTCAGCCAGCCTCTTAAGTTCTGCATTAAGCACTTCCAGCTTATCAAGCACCGGATTATAGGTATCGGCTCTCGCAGAGCCTTCCGGCATCGGATGAGCCGTATCATACTTCCCGGACAGGGCCCCCTGCTCCAACACCATATAGGCAAAGAACGTAATATCGTTTTCTTTGCAGTAATCAAGGATACCTGAATCCTCAGAAGATCGGTTGATCAGACTATAGTGATTCTGAACGGCTGAAAGCTTCAGCCCATGTGCCTTCAGAATTTCATTTGCCTGCTTGATCTCCGCGAGGTTATGATTAGACACGCCGATCAGCGGAGCATTGTCCTTACCTTCATAATACTTCGCCAGGTCCTCCGTCCATTTCGGTGCATCCCATACATTATGGATCCAGTAGATGTCAAAGCGGTCAAGATCCATAAGCTTAAGCTGCATCTCGATCATATCCGCCATTGCCGTAGGCGAGGAAGCGTCCGCACACTGCGGTGTGAACTTATCCGAAACGAAATACGACCCCCGCGGAAGCCCTTTCAAGAATCCTGCAAGCACCTTCTCGGATGTCCCCATGCCATAGGCATAAGCTGTATCCCAAAAGTTTAAGCCATTTTCCATCGCTGCATCAAAGATCGGCTTCAGATCCTCCGCCGTAAAGTTGTTCCCAAAAGTTCCGTCATTGCCCCATGCCCATGCGCCAAGAGCTATTTTAGGTAAATTTGCCATCGTCTGACCCTCCTTATATTTTTTTAATATTGATGATCCCTCTATCAGATCTCCAACAGCCTGCACAGGCAGGTATGGGTGATCTCATAGATGGATTGATACACATAGTCTACATTTGCTTCCTTCATAGCTGCCCGCTGTTTATCCGTTACAGCTGTGTAAGGATATATGCCAAACATAAACGGGAAGAAGATATAGATAAAATTCTGTATCTCACTGACCGTCATATCCGAGCAGAACTTCTGAAGCAATCTGCAGATGTTCTGCATCGATGTTCCATACGCAACCTTAAATGATGTGAGTAGCTCAGGTCTGGAATTTGCTTCCATGTCATAGTTATTCATCGCAAGAAGTTTTAACAACTGTTCCCTATTGGAAATGGATACTGCGATCTTATCAGCAAGCTCTTCTTTGCTTAATCTTTCATTGTCTTTGAGTATTGAAATAAGTTCCGCATTCCACCTGTCATACTCTCTCTCATAAAGAGCCAGGAATATCTCTTCCTTCGTCTGAAAATAGTTATATATAGTCGGTCTCGAAAAAGACGTCACGCTGCCGATCTCCTTGAGAGTAATCTCCCTAAAGCTCATGGTCTGATACAACTGTTCACAGGCATTTATGATTTCTTCCCGTCTTTTCTCAATAAGTTCAGGGGTTCCCTTAAACATAACCGCTCCTTTCCCGCTTCCGTGCGAACATGGTTGACATTGTGTCAATGATTATATTATGCACAGTGGTTGACACCGTGTCAAGTGCTTTTTGAAATTTTCATCAAACTATCACATTCCCCCAAAAAGAGCATATTTTTTGTTACGCTCCTGCCTTTTGGAACTTCGGAACAGAAATAATCCGTTCCTGTTCCGTTTCATAAAAAAGCGGCAGCTGTTGGAAATTGCTTTCCCTCAGCTGCCACTTTTTGTTTTTACAAACGGCAAAACCCAATAAATGTGATCCCAAAACTGTGACTAAATCAAGCGGATACTTTCAAACGAAAAGTACAAGGGCGACGCCCTGCTTCAAAAGACCTACGCCGTGGACTACCTCACAAAAAAGACGAAGATAACACCTTGACGAGGTGGAGGCTGAAATCCACGACAAGAATTCCCGCCGCAAATCCATCGAACATTATCTCGAACTTCTAAAGGAACGCACGGATGCGGTCACAGAATATGAACCCTACCTCTGGCACGGCATGGTGGAATTCGTGACAGTCAACAGCAAGGACGACATCCTCTTCACCATGAAGGACGGGACGGAAATCAGGGTATAAAAATGCTCCGAACGACTGATAATTTCAGTAGTTCGGAGTCTCGTGTTTAATGGAATAGTTTTAATACCTCACCAATATCTCCGTCAATACAGATGCTCCTGTTTGCAATCTCGCCCGGACAAAACGCCTCACCGTAATTGATGCATGCATACACTGCATTTTCATTTGCCAGCGTCATTTGCCAGAACGGATACTTTACAATGACAGGTGTATTGGCTCCCACGCCAAGCTCCAGATAAAGTACATGAAGGTTCTCAGTCTTAAGCAGGAAATCCGCATATGCCGCAGACGCTCTGTGCCACCCTTCATCCTCGGCAAAGGAATCATCCGCACGAAGATTCATAGTAACATCCGAACCAACATCTGGACATTTTGGAATGAGTGATGCTGGAATCTTCATTTTCAGTTCACCACTTTCAGGAACCTGAAACTCCCCATTCTCGTCCCTTATGAACCCCTGTGCTTCCATTGCTTTCATTACCCATTCTTCATTATCATAGGTTTTCTGCGTGGATGGACCTGTGCTCTGGAAAAGTCCATAGTCTCCCTGGGTGTAAAACAGACGCTTTTTATCAAAGCCTGCTCTCTGAAACTGGTGATCCACATTCGTAGTAACAACAAAATAATCCTTATCTTTCACAAGTGAGAGCAACTCCTGATAGACAGGTTTCGGCGCATCAATATATCGGTTGAAATAGATATGCCTTGCCCACCACGCCCAGCGTGTTTCTTCATCGGGAAAGGGATAGAAACCGCCGGAATACATATCCCGGATGCCGTACTTCCTTGCAAAATCAAAGAAGTACCTTTCAAATCGCTCTCCGCTATAGGTCAGTCCTGCAGAAGTAGAAAGTCCGGCACCCGCTCCGATTACTATAGCATCTGCCGCTTCGATCTCTTTCTTTAATCTGGCGATTCGTTCCTCCTTAGAGCCTGTTCCGAATGACATATTTCTGCTGAAATACCGCACCGCACCGAGTCCCTTCTGTATGCTCTCTTGATAGCCGTTCGGCATTTCAT
>JAFRHL010000004.1 GCA_017433295.1 Eubacterium sp. | reverse complement strand
GACTGCAGATGAGGATTTAATGTCATTTCTGGAATCTTTTGTATAAGAGATAAAATGGTGAGTGTTCTTAATAGATAGGCTGATTCTACGGTCTTCTGTGAAGACACTCACCATTTAAAAACACTCTACATAATGGCGGAAGCTGTGGAAAACGACCTCCGGCAGGTCATGGTCTTTGATCAGCTGCTTTAGTTTTTTACGGATATAGGATCCACTCTGGGGCATGCCGAAAGAAGTTGCCAGCACAAGATTATAATCCCTGTATTCCTCCCCCAGTATTTCTTTCAGCTCCTCCTGGTCCTCTTTCCATGAAACAAGCATTTCTGCCACACTCCGGGGAAGGAATACTTTGCGGATACTGCTTGTCGTTTTCGGTTTTTTTAAGACCCGGGCTGTCTTGCATGTCATCCTGTCCTCCGGGAATTGGAAGATGACGTCCTTTTGATCAAGAGCCTTCAAGGCTTGTTTGTTGACCCGCTGCAGTTCTTTATTGATATAAAGGCTGCATTCGTTTTCCTTCATTGCCTCCTCGGAAAGGTCTACACAATCCCAGGTAAGGCCAAGGATCTCTCCTAATCGCAGGGAGCAGGCAAAGGAGAGGTTGATGGCGACCTTCAACACCGGGTCTTCACAGATCTCCAGGGCATGCATCAGGACTTCTGCTGTCCAGATTCCCCTCTCCTTCCCCTCATGTTTTGGTACTGTGGCATGGGCAGCCGGGTTTTTCTCCATCAGGTCCCACTTGACTGCCTGGGAAAAGCAGCTCTTCAGGATCTTATGGATATCCCGGATCGTGCTTGTCGTAACATGATCATCCCCTTCCTTTCTTTTCCGGTAGGGATTGGTCACTGACGGCGTTACCAGGAGATCTTTATAATAACGCTCCAGGAATCTCGCGTTGACTTCGGTCAATCTTACCTTGCCGATCATAGGCAGGATATAATTATTGATCTTTGCAATGTTGGACTCATAGGTAGAGAGTGCCCACTTATCCCGGCCATAAAGCTCGACATACTCTTTTAAAAGGTCCCCGATGGTATCACATCTGGGTATCATGAGCTTGCCGATCTCCTTGTTATACTCGATCTCTTTCTGCCGTTTCCGGGCCTCGGAACGGGTCTTATAGGTTTCCCATTTCTGCTTGATCTTTCCTTCACTGTCTCTGTAATCATAGATCACACTATAGGATTTTCCTCGTTTTCTGATTGATGCCATCTTTCTTCTCCTTCCTTTTTCTAAGCCATTTTTCCAGTCCGGTCAGGGGGATCCTTACTACTTTCCCGAATCGGATCACCGGGATCTTTCCCCGGCAGTACCAGGAAGTAATGGTGGGCCTGGTGACCCGGGCTGTCCAGCAGGCTTGCTGGATCGTCAGGTAAAGTTCCCCTCCCGTTTTCACGACGGACCTGTCGTTTTGCGGATGATAACGATACCTTCTCTGTTTGCGGAAAAAAAGTTCCAGTCCCTTTTCCGTAAAGCAGGTCTTCCCGTTAACATCTATTGTTTCAAGGAGATCCTGATATTCTTCTGACACCCGGTGCATTTCCTGCTTGCTTATCCCAAGAAGAACAGCCACCTCCCCGACTGGTATACTTTTAACGGAGGGTCCTTCCTCCGGCTGCTTTTTCCTGATCTCCCCTTTTCGTTCGATGATCTGATACCGGTCCTGTTTAGCGTACCAGGCATAAAAGTCGTCCTTGAGGATCCTGGTCCATCCGTCAACTTTTATTGTTTTCAGGTGGCGGCTTTTGATCAGTTCATAGATGAGCCACTCACTTACCCCCAGCAGGGCTGCTGCCTCTTTTGGTGCATAAGACAGACTTCTGATCTCATTTTCAGATCTTTCCCCTGTAACCTTACGGTACTTGACCTGATGGGCATACCAGTCTTCAAAGGAGGCCGTGTCCACCCACATCTTTCCGGCGATGGTCACAACCTTGAAATATCCTTTCTTCAGCAGCCAGTAACGGTCTGTCTTCTTTATTCCGAGCAGGTCTCCCATTTCTTTTACAGACATATATTTTTTCATTGAGCCCTCCCCCTAAAAGAATACAACAAAACAAAAAACATTTTTAGCCTCCCGACGCCCCGGTAAGAGGGCAGAAGGGAGGCTGCATTCATCCATTATAATGACGGTCCTTTTGACGGTCCCTTGTCAAGCCAGTCATCAAAACTCTTCTTGGAAATCCTGTATTTTCCGCCATTTACCTTGATAGAGCGGAACTCCTCTTTCTCCAGGAGATGGTAGACAGCATACCTGCTGACTCCCAGGATCTCCCCGACTTCTTTTACTGTATATGTTCTCTTTTCTGGTTTTTCGGCCACGTTTTACCTCCTCGTAGCCAAGTTGGCTACTATTTTCTTATTAATGATTGTCAGTTTCAGTTACTGCTGCTTCCTTTTTTGCAGCTCATATCTCTTCCGGTACTTCTCCATCTGTTCTGCATCAGCCAGCGTGAACAGGTGCCGGATCTGCATATCAGATAAGCCGCTGTCAAGGCCCTTTAGGATCACATCGATCTCCTCTCCGGTGAGCCTGCCGGCATATCGCTTTATACAGTCAGAGATGGAACCGGACAGATCCCATCTCTTTTCCTCTTCCGGTTCCGGTTCATTGCTGCCAACTTCTTTCTCTGTTTTCCCTGCAACATCCTCAGGCGGTTCCATCCCCGAAATATCCTTCTTTTTGGAATCCCTGACTATCGCCTGCAATTCCTCTGCTGTGAGAGGTTTGCGCTCATCCCAGTTCAGATAGAGGAACTCCTCCTCATCAAGGTCAAAGATGTGGATCGTCTTATCGGTCTTTGCCGCATTCCGGTAAAACTCTTCCTCCTCCTTGTCGATCATCAGAATCTTTTCTTCGCAGTCCACGGTCTTGTAAACATCCTTTTCCTTATCATGGATGACCCGGACCGGATGGGTATAGCCATTCTTTCCGGCTGCTGCCTCAGCCTCTTTCCACAATCGTGTGTTAAAGGGCCGGTTCTTATGGTCATATACCGGTTTCATCCCTTCGATCAGAAGGATGCAATCCCGGTTCGGCATCTCCCTTACCTGTTCCGGTGTCATGAGTTTCATGCCTGCTTTGGAATTCTGAAGACTGCCGGATCCGTTCCTTCCGGAAGAGATCGTCTCTGATCTGGTGTCGATGGTCGTTTCCCCCAGCATGTCGGACATCCATTTATGAGTGGAATAGGCTGTCGGGCCGGATCCCAGATAAGCGACGGCAGAACAGTTGGAAGAGAAGATCTCCCATTTATCCTGAGGAAAGAGTGTCTTTAGCTGGGAAATATCCTGGAGGATCGGCACCATGGATATATTCCTGGACCGGATCTCACCAAGCAGCATCTCGGAATCAGCAGGCTTTGGACCCGCATAAAATTCATCTGCCCAGAGGCGGACATGGATGGGGAGCTTCCCTCCGGGGCATTCGTTATCTGCCAGGTCACGAAGGATCCTGAACATCAATGTGAGGTAGGCTCGGTGCGCCTTTCCGAATTACTTCGATAGGTTTCACCTTGCCCCCTCCCGAACCGTACTTACGCCTCTCAGCGTATACGGCTCTCCATCTACAAATTTGTCTGTACGATGATTTCGAAACAACTGGGGCAGACGGCCAGGGATTTCCTTCTGATTTCTATCATTTTCTTCTCCCAGTCCGTATCCCCCTTTAAATCCTTGAGCTTTCTGACGTGATACATATGTATATCATCAGTTCTGGCTGCGCACAGCTCACATACACCTTTTTGCAACCTATGCACAAGGCTGTTTTTCTTGGTGATTATTCTATGGTCAGGCAGAGTATCGACAAAATCAGGGGCAGGTTTGGTATTCCTTTTAAATCCATCATGGTAAAATTCTAATGTTTTAATCCCATGCTTGGTTTTATAGGATACCGTAAAGACCCCACCTCTTTTGTACCGTTCACATATGTGTTTATACGTCCTTTTATACTTATTCCCGAAAGTCTTATAGAGACTTCTTTTCATAAAGTAATAGAACCTGTTCATTTCATATGCGACATTACATGCAATCCTATAGTAGTTATACAGGCCTCTGATTTCAGCGTTGAACTTACTGACAATTCGTTCGTCTGGCCAATTAATCAGCTTGCTCCTGTAGTGCGGTTTCCAGATTTCTTTGCCATCCCTGCATTTTTTGATGTACATTGCATCGTATTCCAAAAGCTTATTGAACCATTTTTCCCTTGGCATATACAACTTAACGTTTCCATACCAGCATCTTTTGAAATGACCATTCTTGTCATATTTAAAGTTCATGGATCTCTCTACCGAGATGTCATAACCGAGAAATCGGATACGTTCTGCTGAGTGTGTAATCTTTGTTTTCTCATCTGATAAGATGAGCTTCAGATGGTTGCTCAGGAATTCCCTTACTTTCTCTTTGATGACTTCCGCATCCCTTTTGGAGCCGATAACACCTATGATAAAATCATCAGCGTATCTGGAATATTGGATTTTTTTATAGGAAGGGTCAATAGGCTCATAGCAATGGCTATTATGTACCATTTCAGTGAACTTTTTGATATTTGCCGTAGCTGTCTGGATACTTGCTTCGTCTCCATTGGCAACAGCGATTCGCTTTTCCTTAATCCAGTATCCCCTTTTAGCTACTGTTTTGGCATACTCCTTGGAAGGCCTTCTATAAGAATCATACTTGTCAAAATGCTTCTTAAGTCCATCCATGAAAACATCCAGTTCGTTCAGGTATATGTTGGACAGTACGGGACTGATACCTGAGCCCTGTGGGGCACCGCTGAATGTTGCATTGTATGTCCAGTTTTCCAGATACCCTGCTCTGAGGAACTTCCACAGCAGCTCGATGAATGATTCATCTGCTATTCTTCTTCTAATGATGCTTATGAGTGTATGGTGGTCGATGTTATCGAAACACCCTTTGATATCCCCCTCTACTATCCATTTCGCACCATGGAAGGACACTTTGATGTCCGTAAGGCAGGTATGACAGCTTCGGTTAGGCCTGAAGCCATGCGATTTTTCTGAAAACGTTGGTTCATAAATAGCTTCCAGCAGCATTCTGACAACCTCTTGTACCAACTTGTCATTGGATGATGGTATTCCAAGGGGTCTCATTTTGCCATTTTTCTTTGCGATGTACGTCCTTCGTACAGGTTGTGGCTGATATGAGTGGTCTTTAATTGAATCGATAATCTTCTGGATTCTGCCAAGACTCATACCGCTGAGAGTATTACCGTCCGTGCCCGCAGTCATACTTCCTTGAGATAAGGCGATTTTCTGATAGGCAATCAGGTAAAACTCCGGATTGTACAGATTCCGATATAATCTTTTGAATCTGTATGTTGTTTCTTTTGCCTTCGTTGACAAATTTTCCAATACAGTTTCTGGACTTCTCATAGTGTCTCACACACCTTTCCTAAAATAGTATTGAAGAGTAGACTGCCTTCCTTCGCCATGTAAACGGCTTTCCCGCTCTCGGACTACTACGGAGGCTCCGTTGCCAATGACGGATATTCAGAGCCACATTTCTCATAGTACTCATAGCCTCGAAAGGCTTTCCGTTTTAGGCAATCCCCATTTAGTTACTTTGGAACAAGAGATTACTGCATTGTCGGATGGGACGTTCGTCGCTTATGCCACTATCCCGTGGCTCGTCCGTCTCAGGTGCTTCACAACTCCCCTACACGCAAGTTCGTTGCTGAGACGCTGTCGATTACAGCTTCACTACGACAGGGATCCATTTCCTATTCCAACAAACGGCTGTCCTTCAGGCAGTATAGCTTTCATCCTTATATGCAGTTTTTCACCCTTTTGTGTCTGGTACCTAACTTGAAGCTGTCGATATTACACTCTCTGACATGCTATGGTCACCGTCCGGTTTCCCTTTTCGGTTAAGTCAGGGGGTGATAGGTTTGGGATTAATACCCGTAGCACCTTACCTACTGTGTTCTCACTACAGATTTCCAAAATAACCACGGCCGGATTTATAAGCGCCCGGCCTTATGGGCGCACGTGTAGAGCATGTTGATGAAAAGGTTATAAGACGTGTCTCCTGACCGCATGACCAGGAAGAGAGCAGTCTTCTTTTTGGCTTTCCCAACTCCGAGCCCCAGTGAGGGAAGGTCCAGGTCATCATCTTCAAAGATCCGCCGGATCTCAGGAAGTTCACAGAGCCTTAATTGAGCGTTGACCATGATGATGATCGACCGGACAGTCTCTGCGGCCCCCTCTTTCAATTTCCTGTAATCCCTCACCGGAGGATAATCCGGACCTTTTTCCCGTTCCAAGACGCTCATCATATAATGCAGCTCCGTGATCTCCTCGATCTCTTCCGTTTCCTCATTCCTTACCTTCACTTTCCTGGCTTCCATGTTCACAAGCTTCAAAATGTTGTTCATGGTCGGCGCCCTGCCTTCCCTCTTTGCTTCCAGCCATTCATATTCAAACATGGACTGCATATAAAGGCCGACACCGTCATTCCAGAAAGGGTCCCCTTTCTGGGCATCGGGCGGGGTGACAGAATTCTGGATATTGGTGATCAATCCGATCAGATCCGAATAATTCTTAATGTAGAGAAAAGGGTTGAACCTGTCCGATTCCAGAGGATTTTTGAGATTCAGTGACTTCACAACGACCCCTTGCTGCTTCAGGTAATAGCCGTATTTTTTAATGAGATCTCCCTTGATATCCAGGATCACATTGGTGCAGTTTGCGAGCAGGATATTGGGGATCACAATGCCGCTTGTCTTACCGGATCCTGAACCTCCTATGATCAGAAGATTCATGTTAGACAAGGCATCGAATCCTATCGATATATTTTTGCTGATGACTGTATTCCTCATCGGATCCGGGTCTGCCAGTTCTTTACGCATAGAAGACAGCTCTCCCCAGTCTGCAGTACCATGCTCTTTCCCGAAATGGTAATCCCGGTAATAAGTCAGGAAATAGGAGACCCCCATCAGCCACAGGATCAGTCCGGTACCCATGACCATGGGGGTCTTGTCATTCCACCAGTTATGAAAAGGATGAAGAAAGATATACGTCAGTTTCTCTCCATAATTTAATAAACTCACATCTGGTAACGTAAAAAGGCCTGACACGAAATACGCGCCGGCCAGCATAATCACCAGAGCCATATACAGGGCGGCCCAGGGGGTCTTTTTCTTTGTGTTCAATCTTTGCCTCACCTCCATCAGAGCATAATAAAAGCCACTCCACTTGTTTTGGGAAATGGCTATGACCGTGCTTGATATTATCTTATTGGTTAATGGTTTGATCCTCTTTAAATGCAATCCGGAAAACCCGGGTCATTAGCGGAACATAAATTGAAATGAATACACATGCAGCAGCTCTTATCGCTTTCTTCTTGTGTTTATCAGGAATCTGTGTCCCGACAACTACTCCCATTGAAAAAAGGCAGAACTTAACTAGGGCAAAATCCTTCCAGCTACTTTTCCTCGCATACCGATTACCAAGATCCAAGAGTCTCTTCATTACAACCTCCATTTCAATTTACAAGGACAGGCGTCGAACTTATTTACTGTATTTTGAGTAGCACCATCGAGCGATCTTCCCGATCAGCGCTTCCGGTAATTCCTGAGTATATGGCAGACGGATCGTTCCCTTACTCACAACAAATCCTTTGAGTTGATCTGAAAAAGCAGCGACTGCTTCATCTCCGGGATAAAGACCGATATGCTTTTTGAATGCAGCAAAATGGATGATATTTCGGCCCTTCCAGTAAGTCGGCATGGACCAGGAAATCCGTTCCTCCGCATCAGGAATGGCATTTCGAAGAATGGTACGGATCCGGTTCAATCTGGGACGGACTTTTTCATCTTGCAAAGCAATATACTCATCGATCGTTTGCGGCTTTACACAATAGTGATCCTGACCCTGTCTACTGAACTCTCTGCCGCATTTTGGGCATTTCCACTTTTTATCCTTTGTATTCATGCTTTTGTAATATCCCTTCAAACCTGAGTTTTGGATGTTCATTTGGAATCAGAGAAAAAGTATGCCTGCCTGACCCATCCAAATAATTCTTCATCAAGTTCATCAACACTTCCAACCACAATATGGGTTGTCCATCTTCCTGGGTATGGTTCAGTTTTTACCGCAACGCGTCCTGATTCCAATGGGTAAGGGAGTCCTAAAGTGATAACTATGTATGGATTTGGAAGCTCTGCTTTCTTTTTCACTCTCGCAAATGATATACAGGCAAATACATGCTTATTTGAGAAGGTAATCTGTGACTTTTGGACCCGTTTATTCACACCCGGGAAAACAGAGTATATAGTTTCCTCAAAACGCAAATATATTGGGACAGCGTTAGGGTATTTATCAAAAAACATCAAAGTACCAATATCCGGTTCTCTCATAACAATCTCCCTTAAGAATTATAATTTGTCAAAACATCAATGTTTTTATCCGCATTCCCAGCTTTCGTCTATCATATTAACAGCAACACTCCTGGCCTTTTTCTTTCTTCCCCTCAAAGAAGCGCCTAAGATTGTCTGGAAACACATAAGAATCCTTATGTGCG
>JAFRHL010000056.1 GCA_017433295.1 Eubacterium sp. | reverse complement strand
TATATTGCATTATTGTTTTGGCGGGCAGCAACTTTGGCGTTCCACAAGATAATAAGGAACGATGATTTTTGTGGCGAGAAGTCCCGGATTCTCAATATGATTGATCATCTGAGATGCTGCTTCAATGCCCAGCTGCCTGTTATTTACATCGATGGATGTAAGCTGAGGCGTACTGAGTTTGGCAAAAAGTGAGTTATTAAAGGATACGATGGATAAATCTTCTGGAATGCGAAGACCTAATTCATAAGCTGTTTTTTCTATGACCATTGCAATGATATCGTCACTAACTACAAGGGCAGTAGGTCTGTTTTCAGAGGATAAAAATTCTGTTAATTCGTCAGCACCTTCTTTTGGAATGGAAGGAAGCTCGATACACATGGCAGGATCGTAAGGAATGCCAGCTTCGGTAAGTGCCAGAATATATCCAGACTTTCGATCTGCAGAATAGATACGGACAGAGAGACTTCCCAGATATCCGATTCGTGTATGCCCCAGATCCAAAAGATATTTTGTTGCATCTTTCCCAGCAAGGATATTATCGTTATCTACATAGATGGTGTCATGGATGGATCGATCTGTCTTTCCTACAAGAACAAAAGGAATGCTTTCTTTTTCTAAATAATCAATAACAGGATCGTCTTTTTTTGAATAAAGTAATACAACACCATCTAAATGATGATCTTTGGAAAGATACTGTATCGTATCGATGATCTCTTCATTGCTGGAACCAGTAATTAATGTGGTCGAATAGTGCTTTTGATTGCAGAAGAGTGTAATGCCTTTCATGGTTTCCAGAAAAAAGGGATTCTCATAGGTATCGAATTCGGAAACAGGGAGGATGATTCCAATGCTTCTGCTATTTTGGATTGTTAAATTTGAATTATTCGGTTCATATCCCAGCTGCTTCATCGCATTGCGTACTTTTTCTTTTGTTTGCGCACTGATCGATGGATGATCAGAGCAGGTACGTGATACAGTAGAAGTGGAAACTCCTGCTAATTTTGCAACTTCTTTTATTGTAACTCCCATGTATATAAATTCTCCTAAAATTATAATATTCTATTTTTATTATAGGATAGAGTAAATAGAAAGTCAATAATATACGCAAATATTTGCGCGTGATACCGATATAAGTTGTGCAATAAAAACGCAAAAAGTTGCATAAAATTGAATGGATAGATTTGTGCAATAGGTAGAAAAGATAATTTATAAGAAATATCTATTGAAAAATTGATTTGTTTGAGATATATTTTATGCAGAACAGTGCAATATTATGCAACTAATTGCACAAATAAAATAAAGAGTTGCACATTGAAGAGGAGGAAAAAAATGAAAAAGTTTAAACTGTTGGCACCGGTTGAAGGAAAAGTCATTCCAATTGATCAGGTTCCAGATCCTGTCTTTTCCCAAAAAATGTTGGGAGATGGTGTAGCAATTATTCCAAAAGATGGAAAAATCTATAGTCCCATTGATGGAACTGTTACCAATGTAATGGATTCTCTCCATGCATACAGCTTTATTTCCGATGATGGAGTAGAGATGATTGTACACTTTGGTTTGGAAACCGTAGCTTTAAATGGTGAAGGCTTTACCGCTCATGTAAAAGAGGGGGATAAAGTAAAAGCTGGGGATCTGGTATGTGAAGTGGATCTTACATTCTTAATAGAAAAAGGAATTGAAACTACAACACCTGTTGTAATTTGTGGCGGTGCAGATGTTGCTGAAATGGATATCATCTATGGTGATGTGAAAGCAAAATCTGTTATTATGAGCACAAAAGGTGCAGATGTAAAAGAGAAGAAAGAGGAGAAAAAAGAAGAAACAAAATCCAAAAAGAAATTTGCTATTAATTTTGATTTCCTTCAGAAACTTGGAAAAGTTCTTATGACTGTTATCGCAGTTATGCCAGCAGCGGGACTTATGATTAGTGTTGGTAATCTGATCAATATTGTTGGTGGGGACATCGCTATGGTAAATACCGTTGGAACCACTATTGCAGAGATTGGTTGGGCGATCATTAACAATCTCCATATTCTTTTTGCAGCGGCCATCGGTGGCTCCTGGGCAAAAGAACGTGCAGGCGGTGCATTTGCCGCAGTAATCTCATTCTGTCTGATCAATGTTATTACAGGTACTGTTCTTGGTGTAACAGCAGATATGATGGCAGATCCTGCAGCTATTACGCATACTTTATTCGGACAGAAGATTCTTGTTGCAGATTATTTTGTAACGATTTTAAATAAGCCAGCTCTTAACATGGGTGTATTTGTTGGTATTATCGCTGGTTTTGTTGGTGCTAACGCATATAACAAATATTACAATTTCCGTAAACTTCCAGATGCATTATCTTTCTTTAATGGAAAACGTTTTGTACCACTGGTAGTTATCGTGTATTCCACAATCACTGCTCTTGTATTAAGTGTAATTTGGCCAGTTGTTCAAACTGGAATCAATAGTTTTGGTATCTGGATTGCGAATTCTTCCGATACCTCTCCAATCCTTGCACCATTTATTTATGGTACATTGGAACGTCTCTTGTTACCATTTGGCCTTCACCACATGTTAACGATTCCTATGAATTATACTTCCTTCGGTGGAACATACACAATCTTAACAGGAGCCAATGCAGGAACACAGGTATTCGGACAGGATCCGCTGTGGCTTGCATGGGTAACAGACCTTATTAACTTAAAAGGTGCCGGAGATATGGCAGGTTATCAGCAGCTTCTTACAACAGTAACACCTGCACGTTTTAAAGTTGGACAGATGATTGGTGCAACTGGTTTATTAATGGGTGTTTGCCTTGCCATGTATCGTAGAGTAGAACCAGAGAGAAAACCTCAGTACAAATCGATGTTTATCTCTATTGTTGCAGCAATTTTCCTTACTGGTGTAACAGAGCCAGGCGAATTTATGTTTATGTTCGCGGCGTTGCCTTTGTATATTATCTATGCTATTTTACAAGGATGTGCCTTTGCTATGGCAGGTGTGATCCATCTTAGATTACATTCTTTCGGCAACCTTGAATTTATCACTCGTATTCCAATGTCCTTAAAAGCCGGACTTGGTGGAGATATCATAAACTTCCTGATTTGTGTTCTTGCATTCTTTGCAATTGGGTATCTTGTTGCATATTTTATGATTGGAAAATTTGGCTATGCAACACCAGGTCGTCTTGGTAACTATCAGGAAGAAGAGGCTTCTTCCAAAGGTGGAAATGGCACAGGAAATGAAAAAGCAGAGAAGATTATTGCTTTGCTTGGTGGCAGAGAAAATATCGAGCTTGTGGATGCCTGTATGACCAGACTTCGTGTCACTGTAAAGGATGTTGCCAAAGTGGCAGAACTTGATGCCTGGAAAAAAGAAGGTGCCATGGGTCTTGTGAAAAAAGATAATGGTATTCAGGCAATTTACGGACCAAAAGCAGATGTATTAAAATCTGATATTAACGACATTTTATAAAAATGATTCACATTTGATGGAACCCGAGGAATAAAAGAGATGAAAATTCTAACAATAAATATTCACAGTCATTTTAATAAGATGACAGAAGAACAATTTCAAATGGCCTTGAATCATTTATCAGATCTTATTATTCGTGATTCTTTAGATTTCATTGCTTTGCAGGAATGCAGTCAAACCTGTCAGGAAAATGTTGTGGAAGGAACCTATCCAGGTTCCTTCTGTCCGATTAAGACCGACACTGTTCCAGTTCGAAAAGATAATTTTGCATTACTTCTTGCGAAAGTCTTAGAAGAAAAAGGGAAAAAATATTATTGGAGCTGGACTGGTGCAAAAATCGGATATGATATGTTCGATGAGGGGCTTGCGATCTTTAGTCTTCATCCGATTGCTGATGTGGAAGCCTTCTATTTTTCAAAACAAGCAGATTATCACAATTGGAAATCTAGAAAAACCATTGGCGCATGTATCCGATATGGGGGAAAGAAAAACTGGTTTTATTCTGTTCATATGGGATGGTGGAAGGATGAAGAAGAACCATTTATTTCTCAGATGAATTCTTTGCACAAAAAATTGATGGAGAAGGAAGAAAATGTTTTCCTTCTCGGAGATTTTAACAGTCAGGCAAATATTCATGGAGAAGGATACGACTATGTGAAAGAGTTGGGATGGCAGGATACCTATCTTTTGGCCAGGGAGAAAGATGATGGGATTACAGTCCCTGGTACAATTGATGGTTGGAAAGAGATTGATGAGGGAATGAGAATTGATTACATTTTCTCAAAAGAATCCATGGAAGTTCTGTCTTCTCAGGTTGTTTTTAATGGGAAAGAAGAAGTTGTAATCTCCGATCATTTCGGGGTTATGATTCAAATACAGAGTAAGGAAATCATTTCAAGTAAAGGAGAAGAAAAATGAGAGCAAATGGTATCTTAATGTCAATCACAAGTATCCCTTCTCCGCACGGAATTGGATGCTTTTCGAAAGAAGCATATGAATTTGTAGACCAGTTAAAAGAAGCAGGACAGAAATATTGGCAGATCCTGCCTCTTGGACCAACTGGATATGGGGATTCCCCTTATCAGTCTTTCTCAACCTTTGCCGGAAATCCATATTTTATTGATTTGGATCAGCTGGAAAAATACGGATGGCTACAGAAAGAAGACTATGAAATCTATGATTCAGAAGAAGATGATACCTGTGTAGATTATGGAAAATTATATGAAACAAGATATCCGATTCTAAGAAAAGCTTTTCATAACAGCAAGATTTCTAACTCAGAAGATTTTCAAAGATTTTGTAAAGAAGAAAGTTCATGGCTTGAAGATTATGCTTTATATATGGCTTTGAAAGAGGATAATGCTAACACTAGCTGGGGCGACTGGGATGATACATTACGTTATTGTGATGCCAAAATCCTGGAAGAAAAGAAAAAGGAACTGGAAGAAGAAATTCTGTTTTTTAAATTTCTTCAATATGAATTTCGCAAAGAATGGCTTGCCCTCAAAAAATATGCCAATGATCAGGGCATTCAGATCATTGGAGATATTCCAATTTATGTATCTTATGACAGTGCAGATGCATGGGCTCACAAAGAACTGTTCCAATTCGATGAGAAAGGGTATCCATTAGCCATCGCAGGGGTACCGCCGGATGGATTCTCTGAAGATGGACAGGTATGGGGTAATCCATTGTACGACTGGGAGTATCATGAAAAGACAAATTATGCATGGTGGATGAAGAGACTTGGATTCTGTTATACCATGTATGATGTAGTTCGCATCGACCATTTCCGAGGATTTGATGAATACTTTAGTGTCCCTTATGGCGAAAAAACGGCGAAAAATGGCCATTGGGAAAAGGGACCAGGAATGAAACTCTTTGAACAGGCTGAAAAAACATATCCGGGCAAAAAGATCATTGCAGAAGATCTTGGATATGTGACAGATACGGTCAGACAGTTGGTAAAGGATAGTGGATATGCAGGAATGAAGGTTCTTGAGTTTGCATTTGATTCAAGAGATTCCGGAAGTGCCAGCGATTATCTTCCACATAATTATGTGAAGAATAGTGTAGTCTATACAGGAACCCATGATAATGAAACAGTGGTTGGCTGGTTTAATCATGGACTTCAGGAAGAAGAAAGAAAAATGGTAAGAGATTATTTCCATGATTATTCTACTTCGGATGAAGAAATCTATCATACCATTATCCGTGGAGCAGTGAGTAGTGTAGCGGATTTATGTGTTATCCCGATGCAGGATATTCTTGGTCTCGGAAATGAAGCAAGAATGAATCAGCCATCCACAAATGGTAAGAACTGGAAATGGCGTTTGAAAAAGGGTCAGTTCACAAAAGAACACAGAAATGATTTTGCTGCCTTGATGAGTTTATATGGGAGATAGACAGATACTATGACGGAATATAATGAAGTAATGATGACAGAAGTAGATCAATATCTATTTGGTCAGGGCAAACATTACGAAATATACAGAAGATTAGGTGCTCATCTTACCATGAAGGACGGAACTCCAGGAGTTTATTTTGCGGTATGGGCACCAAATGCCAGATATATCAGTGTGGTTGGAAATTTTAATCATTGGAATCGTGATTCTCATCCCATGAAAAAAACTGGTGATATGGGAATCTGGGAAGTGTTCATCCCGAATCTTACGGAAGGGGAAGTCTATAAATATTGTGTAAATAACTATCATGGAGTTGATGTGTTAAAAGGATCTGCAAAAGCAGGAAAGGGAGCCTATAAGATTCTGAAATGGACGTCCTCCAACACAAATTATGCGACCGTGAATTCAAAAGGTCTTGTGAAGACCAAGCAGGCCGGAAAGGGAAAAACTGTGACAATCACAGCAAGTTCATTACTGCGACGCCCCCCCTGTTTTTTACTCCTGCATTTCCAGCCAGCAGAATTCGTTAAAGATCTCTTTGAGAGTTCGTGACTCTTTCTTAAGATGACCAATTAACGGTTCGATCCTTGGATCAGATCAGGATCAGAAGCCTTTAGCTTTTTCGCAATTTCTAAAACCTGTTCAGCAAGGATTTCGATTTGATCAACGATATCTGGACACATAATAAGTACACCTCCTTCCCTGTCACATCGTTTTGGTGATATGCTCCCTTTTAGGTTATCTGGTGTACTTAGAAAAATTTTATCTTTAAATGTATGCGATGAGCATACCATAATTGGTAAAAAATGTCAATACATATTGTGCTTAGGCCCTAAGAAAATAACCCTTTTTATCCTGTCCTTCACGGTCTGACTGCCTTTCTCTGCAAAATGAAGCACCACGTTATTCCTCGGACCTATTTTCCACAGAAATGCGAGATAGCTTTATAGGTAAACTCAGCAGTACCTTTTCCTCCCATCTTATCGATGTTCTCGGTGAACTCCCCACCAGAAGCGTACATCTTACCAAGCCCGAAAAGCACTTCATCAGAGCATTTATAAAAATGATCCGTGATATATGCCTGAAGCTTCTTTACCTGCTCCTGTACTCCTGCGGACGCAGGATCCTTATCCTTCATGGCGCCGAACTCTTCAAAGACTTTCATAAAGTCCGCCATAATGCTTTCTTCGTCCTGCTTACTACGGCCTTTGCTCTTTTCAGCAAATTCCTTATATTCCGTTGTGGTTCCCCACTGTTTTTTCGCCCGCTTTGCATATTCATCGAGCTTACTTGAATCAAATGCTGTAAAATCCAAATGTCTCACTCCTCTCGTTTTTAAGCCACGGCACATGGCGATCAGATTCTCGATGTGTTTCTTCCGAAGTTCCAGAAGTTCAATCTGCTGCTCCAGTGCCTTCTTTTTGTCAAAATCAGATCTGGTAACGATATCCTTGATATCTTTAAGCGGAAACTCTAGCTCACGAAACAGCAAGATCTGTTGCAGTCTCTCTAGGGCCGTATCGTCATACAGCCTGTACCCGGACTCGGTATATTCCGCCGGTTTCAGGAGTCCTATCTTATCGTAATACTGTAGAGTGCGTATACTCACTCCGGTCAGTTTACTTACTTCATTTACTGTCATCATGGTTATCATCTCCTTCACGTGTAAGTACATCATAAACTATTACGTAACGTCATAGTCAAGCAAAAAATATAAGAGGCCGGGATTTTCACTCTCGACCTCCGAATTATCTTCTGATATGCTCATTGAAAAAGTCTTGTTGCCTTCAAGTGTCAATCGAAACATCCGCCTTACTATCTCGGCAGCCTCTTCATCCACGATCCAATGGTTTTTTTCATTCGGATCCTTGATAAAACCATAAGGCGGTGAGCTGGCAACATGTTTACCGGAATCTCCCTTTGACTTGAATGTGGATCTTATCTTCTTGCTGATATCCTTAGCTGCCGATCTTTTTGCCATTGACAATGACTACATTCATTGATTCGATCTCAACCTTCTCCCAGACCTTTTCCATAATATATGGCTCCGAGTCCAGATATTTATCAAGGAAGGCCCTGTCTTCAAAGTCCATGACCAGCACAGACCCTTTCATCTTTCCTTCGTCATCCAGCAGCCCTCCGGCACAGATGACGTGGTCTTTTACTCTTTCCATGTTCTTTAGATGACGCGGCCTGACGGACATGCGCATTTCCAGCATGTCCGATCCGTCATACGCTCTGATAATATATTGCATTTTTGTATCACTCCTTTTTTTCGTCTATATCACATAGGAACCCGGCATAGGGATATTTATAATAAAAGACATCCTTGCCAAAAAGATCGACTGTAGATCCTGATGCTTTGCCATTCCGGATCTCAGAGGCCCCGGAGATCAGTTTATCGATCAGGTCGGCTTTCACAGGAAAAGAACCGTGCATGGGATAAATCTCATCATATCGTCCGGCGTACTCTTTCAGGTGCCGCAGGCTTTCTATAAACAGATCCATATCTCGACGTGATCCGAACATGAAGATATTACCATCCTGTACAGTATCACCGCTTATAAGCACCCTGTTCTTTTCGTCCAATATCGCTATGCTTCCGGGTGTGTGTCCTGGGATGTCAATGATAAGGAGGGTCCTGCCGCCAAGATCGATCTCATTCCCTTCCCGGACAGGGATGATCTTTCCCTGCCCGCCGTGTTCCCTGTAGTTATCTGATTCTGCAGGATTCATATAGAACTCTTCAAAAGCAGAGTTTCCTGAAATATGATCCGGATCCGCATGGGTATTGATCAGGATAAGAGGCAGGTCGGTCAGTTCTTCCGCTATTCTTCTTGCATCAGGCGTTTTCATTCCGGTATCGATCAATGCCGCTTTTTTGGTACCACAAAACAGGAAGAACCGGACACCCTCATCCTCAAACCTGTAAGTATCCTCATTGACTTTTATCATTTTTGCCATGTGATCTCCTCCTTATCCCCCGTATTTTAAATAAATCCGGATCTGATAATAGCATAATTCGATTCCCTATATATTTCAATTAATTTTTCAAGGAAGGATATCATGTACACCCTGATAATCGTCAGACAATTTAGCAATATTACAAGAAGAAGTCGGAAACTTGCAGAAATCCGCAAGTTTTTAGGGGGGAAACTTGCGGATCCAGTCATGTTTTTTGGAATCCGGAGGCGGTAGAATGATTACAGGCAGAGGGAAGTGCCGCCGGAGATCTTACCTGGACCGGGAGGGACCAGGTAAGATCGACCGGGCGATACTTCTTCTGGACAGAAGGTCCAGCCATTTCTCGGAGAAATCCGAACGTTGGAACTGCCGGCCCCCAAGGGGGAAGTCTAAGTTTTTTCTAAAAAATCCATTTGGAAAGGAGTCTGCGATGAGAAAGAGAAAAGTACAGCGTGAGATGAAAAGAGTGTGTGAAAAAGAAGAAAAGATCGACCTGTATGACTGCTGTGGCATCAAGGACCCGACGCCCTATGAAGCAGTCAGCAACCTGGTAAAGCAGGAAAGGAAAGCTGCGAAAAAAGCTGCGAAAAGGCGCAGAGCTTTGGCAAGAGCAAGGGCCATTGCAGTAGTGGAGGCCAGGGAAGCGGTCGCGGCTTCATGAAAGATGGGTAGTAGGCCGGATTCGGTCTGGAAGGGAGGTGCCATATTCTATGGGAACATGACGACAGAAACAAGATAAGGAAATTGCAGGGAAAAGATCCGGGATGACAACGGGTCTTATTTTTTACCTGTCAACCGGGTTTTATGGAACAAAGACCAGGCCGGCAGAATACAGCCGGTAATGAATGAAGGAGGAAAGAACGATGGATGAAAGAGTTAAACAGAGGATCTTAAGCAGACAGAAGGCCGTAAGGCCCGTGATCAAAGAAGAGCGGCCCTGGAGGAATGCCGATGGATATTATGACCCTACCGCATCTCTGGCGATCGAAAGGATCAGCCGGGAAGAGAGAAGGCCTTCCAGAAGGAGACGCAGGTACAAGTCCGGAATGGCCAAAAAAGCCAATCGTTTTCAGGGGAAAGCGGATGTCACTGTTAATAAGATCAGTTACACAAATGCATGAAAGAGGATCTGCCAAGAGAGACAGGTCCTTTTTTAATGGAGTGAAAAAGGAGGAAAACAATGATCAAGATGGTAAAAATACCAAGGATGCTGTTAGACCATGCGTATTATAAAAACTTATCCGACCGGGCAAAAGTGCTCTACGGGATCCTGTGGGAGAAAAAGCAGGAAGCAGAGAGATACGGATGGCTTGATAAAGAGGGAAGCCCCTACGTCATATTCCCTAAGAAAAAAATGCAGGAAGAACTGGCCTGCAGCAGGTACCGTTTGGACCTTGTCACAAATGAACTTGTAGCGACGGACCTTATTGAACTGGTCTATGGGATCGGGGATTCCTTAGAGCGGAGGATCTATGTCCATAACCTGAATGAGGAATGCCCCTGGATCAAAGTGATGTACGGCACCGTGATGAAAAAGGATGATCCGGCAGACCGGGAAACAGGGAAAGAGGAACCTGATGAGGAAACTGCCAGGAAAGAGGATGCCCGTAAAGAAGCCGGTCCGATGAAAGACCTGAAAGGACCTGGTGATCCGGATAAAGAAGAGCCGGATGAGCCAGATCCGGGCCAGATCTCGCTGCCTGAATTGATCGGTGCCCTGGTAACCCTTCTTTTAAATAAGATGCCCGATGGAAACGATGGTCCATTGGCCTGAAACCATGGAATAAGACAACATTGATGAAAATGGAGGTGCAGTTGAAATGTTGAACATAGCAATACTCTTCGGCCGCCTGGTCGAAGCCCCGGCCCTTTCTTCAAAGGAGAATGGGAGCGATACCAATATATGGTGCCCTTTCCGTCTTGCCGTAGGCAGGGACAGGAAAAAGGACGGGGAGGCGGATACAGATTTCTTCCCCTGTATCGTCTTTGGCCGGTCTGCTTCTTACCTGGCCCGCTGGGGCATGAAAGGGGGCCGTATCCTGGCCTTTGGAAGGCTCCGTACCGGGGCCGTGGATAACGAGAACGGAAATCGGTCTTTTTATACACAGCTTGTGGTGGATAGATTGTGGATAATCGATTATAAGCAGGACGGCACCGGGGCAGACCGGTACCCGGCCTATGATCCTTCCTCAGACCCGGGACGCTTTGCCGGGGTCATGCAGCAGGGATCCGGTATCTTTGCGTGAAGACAGGAAGGAGAAAACAATTTCATTTTGCAGTAAGAGATACAGGCAGGGAAGAACCTGTCTTTTTTCATGGAGGTAATGTATGAATTATGAAGATTTCAAACAGGCGTTTACAGCAGAGATGATGGTCCGGTTTGGAGGGCCGGGCATGGATATCCGGGAACATCAGGTATCCAAAGTGAACCAGACTATGGACGCTCTGGTTTTTGCATCTGAGACAAGCCGGATCGCTCCCCAGATCTACCTTACTGATCTTTTTAAAGAGTACGAACAGGGCAAAGATCTGATGAGCATCGTAAAGGAAGCATCTGCAAGACTGGAGGCATCCAGGATGCATGCGCCGGCGGTTCCGGAACTCTCCCATGCTTTTATGGAAGAAAACCTCTATCTCACAGTCATGAACCCGGAGATGAACCGCCAGTATCTTTCTGACGTCCCCTATGAATTCTTAGAGGATATGGCCGTAGTCCCCAGGATTCGGCTGAATGACGAGGCCAGTTTTGTGGTAAAGGACTGGATGCTTGGGGAATATGGTTTTACGAGGGAAGAACTTTTTGCCGCAGCCCGCGACAACATGAACATGCAGGAGTACCGTTGTTTTTCGTTAAGCTCCTTCATCGGGGGTTTTATGGGGACAGAGCCGGAGCCAAGCCCATCTGACAACATATATGTCCTGACCAATGAGAGCAGCATCGACGGGGCATCAGCCATCCTTTCGGATAAGGCCATGGAAGAGGCGCATGCCATGGTAGGGGAAGATTTTTTTATCCTTCCCTCCTCCCGTCATGAAGTTCTCCTGGTCCCGAGATCCACGTCACTTTCGGTGAGGGAGCTGACGGACATGGTCGTCTCTGTCAACCGGACTGCGGTCGAGGACAAGGACCTGCTTTCTGATCATGTCTACCGTTATAACAGCAGTTCCGGGACGATCCGGATGCTGGAACCGAAGGCTGAGACACCAAGGATGGAGAAAAGAGCGGAACTCAGTTTATGATCATATATTTAACAGGAGGAAAAGATGAACAAAGAAGGGAAAAAGATAAAGAGACTTTATGACGATTATATGGCACTGAAATCCGTGGTCGAGGGTACCGCCTTCCTGACGGAGGACGGTATCCTCGTGGAACTGGAGCTGGTCCGGGCCGGACAGGCCGCGGAAAGAAATGAGGAGGAACATGTTTATGACAGATGAGAGCACGATCATAGAGATGATGGAAGAAATGGAAGCATATTTTAACGAGAGGGACAAGCTCTTCCAGGAAAGGGAGAATGCTTACCGGAAAAGATATGACGAGCTGATCAGACGGGAAACCGACCTGAAGGAAAGGGAGAGATTCCTGGAAAGAACCAGGAAAGAGCAGGAGGCCCGGATCGGCTTTCTGGGCGATAAGGAAGAGGAGATCCGGCGAAAGGACGAAGAACTGAAGAAAAAGACCAGTCTCAGGGAGGAAGAATACAGTCGGCTCAGGAAAAAGATGAAAGAAAACCAGCTGCGGCTGAACCTTCTGGAGACAAAGCTGCAGAATGAGAGCCTGCTGCAGGATGTGCACAGGCTCCACTCAGGGATGGAAACAGAGGAAGATACCAAGTACACGGCACCGGCACTTTCCTGTTGTCTGGAGACAGAACTCTATGAAGCTCCGGAGTACCGGGCTTTAAAGGAGGAGAACCGAAAGATCACGGATGAGAATGTCCGGCTTTATGACGAGCTCCTTTCGGAGATGGAGCGGAGCAAGGCTCTTGAACAGGAAAAGCAGGAACTTTTCAAGGTCCTTCTTGAGAAGGATCCTGACACAGCCGGCCTTTTTGCGGACAGGGAAAAGGAGGAGACCGCAGAGGATGGAGGAAGCAAAGAACCATCAGAAGAAAGCCGTAATCTACAGGAGAATGCCGACGGGGAAAGGAGTGAGCAAACATGAAGAGAACGGACTGGAGAGCGCCGATGATCATCGTCGCGGCTTTTATGATCGGGATCCCGGTAAATCTCGTAACAAGGCAGTTTCTGCCGGGGATCCTGCCGGCATCCATGGCAGGAGCCGGCGACCTGATCGCCGTGGTGGCCCAGATCCTGGTGTCCACTTTGATCATATTTATCACAGTAAAGATCATGCACAGAGGGGAGGACGACTAATATCATGAGAACACTGAACTTCAGGGGAAAACACAAGGCAGGTAAGCCGGTACTTTTTAGCGCAGCGATTGCATTTGCATGTTTCCTTCTTGCAGCATTTATGCCGATACAGGTTTTTGCCGCACCAAATACCGGGGCCATCAGCACTTCATTCAAGTCGATCTATAACATTATTGCAGCCATCGTGACCAGCATCGGACAGCTCTATCTTTTATGGGGCGTATTTGAGTGGGCCACCTCTTTAAACTCCCAGGACGGTACCGCCCAGTCCATGGCCTTTAAGAGGATCGCTGCAGGCCTGATCGCCTGCATGGCACCAACGATCATCTCTATGATCAGCTATTAAAGGAGGGAGTGGGAAGTTATGCCAGGATGGTTACAGGATTTTCTGACCGGAACAGATATGGCCCTGGCCAGCGGGATCTGGAATACGGCCATGAAGGCAGTCAGCGGGCTGCTCGTCATGGATCCGCAGACCTTTTCCTCCGGGACATGGGCTTTTGTAAATGGTACCCTGTACCCCTTTGCCCTTTCCATCGGACTGTCCCTTTTAAACCTCTTTTTTATCATTGGATGGCTGCAGGCACTGACCAGGCTCCATGAGAACATCACATTGGAGAGGACGGTGGATGCCCTTATCAAGGTGGTCCTTGCCAACGTCCTCTTCTTAAATATCAAGACCATGATCCGGGAGCTGTTTCACGTGGCAGCCCTGATGACCGGCAGCGTTTTCACTGTCCAGGCACCACAGCTTGTCACGAGCGACATCGATGTCGGTTCCGTGCTCTTTTATAACCTGTTCGGGATCTTATATGTCATCGCGGCGATCGTCTGCAGTTTTTTGATCCTGCTCACGGTGTATGGTCGGTATATACGTATTTACCTGCTGGTAGTCTCAGCCCCCTTCGCCCTTTCCACGATCGTTGGTGGGGAGGAGGTAAGGCGGACCTTTATCAGCTGGGTGAAGACATTCCTCTTAAACACCTTTGAGATCGTGATGATCGCTCTTGTCATGGTGATCTGTTTCAAGCTGACCGAAAGCGGTGTCAATATCTTCGAAAAGGGAAATGCAGCAGTGGAGGCAGTGAACGGGTTCTGGGATGCCCTGAACGGATTATTTACCATGGTGGTCATGACCGCCTCGGTAAGGGGGGTCAATTCCTTTATGGGTAAAACATTCGGATTGTGACCGATGGATTTTAAGTGAAAGGATAAAACAGAGATCGGAAGGGAAAGATCCTTCCGGAATAAGAAAAGGAGGTTTGGATCGTGAAGATCGACATCAATAAAGACTTTGAAGAAGCTTTTCCAAATGAGGTTTTTTCAGGATTTACCCTCGGGCAGTGCTTGGCAGCAGCGGCAGGAATGATGCTTTCCTTCGGCGCTGCTTTTTTGTTATGGAGACTTTTGGGCATTCCGATCGTGGAATGCACTTATATCGCCATCCCCCTGATGGTACCGGTGTGTGCCATTGGGTTTTTTAAGTACCAGGGACAGAGCCTTGTAGGGATCATAAGGGAGTTCTTTTATTCCAGACATACGGAAAAGCTTGCTTACAGTGCAGGGGAATACCAGAGAAGGTGCAGGAGGATCTTCTCTGCCGGCAGGAGCCCGGAGATAAGGCCGGGGAAAGACAGGAAAAAGCAGAGAGAGAAAAAGCAGAAAAGGAGGAACAAACAGATGAACAAAGCTAAGAAGGAGGGAGCAGCGTATGGCAGTCATTAATGCAGGCTACCGCTTCCGGGCAAGGAAGAAAAAGAGCCTTCCGATCGTGAAGGTCCCAAGAAACGTCCGGGAGGCGTTTGACATCGATATCATGTATAAGAACGGCATTGCAAAGCTGGAGCCGGGGAAGAAGAACTGTCTCTATGACAGATGTTATGTCTTTGAGGAGGTCAACTATATCAATAAGGATGATTCGGAAAAGGAATCCTTCCTAAACCAGTTCATGGCCTGGCTCAAGACTATGAACGTGGATTTCAAGATCACGGTAGCCAATGAATACCAGTCTATCGAGGAATTCCTTGACAGCGTGCAGTGCATGACCAACCGGTCCCTGTACCCGGATATCGGGGAAGGGATTGACCGTTGGACCAGGGAGAAACTGGAGGATTCCAACCCCAATGTCACGACACTGCGGTACCTGACCATCTCCTGCCGGGCAGCCTCCCTGCAGGATGCAAAGGTGGTGTTCAATTCTTTAGATACCACCATCCAGGCCATGTTTTCTTCCTGGCAGGCGAAGATCCTTCCGCTGGATGTGAAGGCAAGGCTTGCCTGCATCCATTCCCTCCTCTGCCCGGGCAAAAAGAGGGATGAGGAGTTCATCAGCTATGGGCCGGGCCACGATTGGAAGAATGACATCTTTCCCCGGTCCATCCGTACCTTCAGTAATTACATGGTTGCCGATGATGTCCATATGACCGTCCTCTTCGGCTGGAAATACCGGGGTTCCATCGATCCGGATTCCTTCATCCGGAGCTTTTCCAACATGGAGTTCCCTTCCTATATCACCATGGACTTTGCCCCGGTGCCGCCGGATGAGATCAGCGATTTCCTGACAGCCGCCGGCATCAATGTCGAAAAGTCCATCAGCGATGAGGAGGAATACCGGAGGAGAAAGAATATCATCGGGACCGGTCCTTCTTACGGCCGGCAGAGAAAAAAGGATGAGGTTGAGAGCCTCCAGGACCAGATCGCGGAAAATGATGAGACCGGGTTCTTCATGAACCTGCTCATGGTGGTCACTGCCCCGGATGAGGATACCCTGGCCCAGCGGGTCAGTAAGTATCAGGCCATCGGGAGAAAAGAAGGGGTTGTCATGGAGACGGCCAACTGGCAGCAGTTAAAGGCTTTGAACACTGCCCTTCCGATCGGAGGAAGGCAGGTGGACTTCATGCGTTTCTTTCTCTCCTCTTCTGTGGCGGCCTTCCAGCCCTTCTATGCCCAGGATATCATTGAGACCGGCGGATATGTCTATGGCCTGAACCGGGCGACCAAACGCCTGATCCTAGGGAACCGGAAGCTCCTGATGAACCCCCACGGGATCATCATCGGCCACACCGGGTCGGGCAAATCATTCTATATCAAGATCACGGAGATCCTGCAGACCCTGGTCGGGACCAGCGACGATATCCTGATCCTTGACCCGCAGAACGAGTTTCAGGAGATCGTGGAAAGATATGGCGGTATCTACTTTGACTTAACGCCAAAGAGCGGGATCCATCTGAACGGATTTGAGGTTTACGCCGATGTCTTCTACGGCGACGACGGGACAAAAGAACGTTTTATCGCCACCCAGACCAGGTATGCCAGAAGCCTCATTGCCGCCATCATGAGCAACATCCTCTTTACCCAGGAGCACGCCTCTGTGGTGGGACGCTGCACCAGGAGGATGTTTGAGAAGGTCTTTGCCCAGAAGAAACTGAAAAAACAGCCGACCTTAAAGATGCTGTGGGAGGAGGTCCGACTGGAGCTTAATGACGCGAAGACGGAATACGATGAGAACATCATCCGTCCGATCTACAACAGTATGGAGGAATATACGGAAGGGGCCTGCGACATGCTGGCCTACCCGTCCAATGTCCGTTTTGATGAACGCCTGGTGGGCTTCGGCCTTAAAAATGTGCCGGAGGACAACTGGGAAGCTGTGATGCTGACGATCATGCACTATACCTCTTCCCGTATGGAGTATAACCAGAAGGAAAGGAGGGCGGTCCACTTCATCGTGGATGAGACCCAGGTCTTAAGCCGCAAGGGTACCTCGGCAGAACAGCTCAATACAGCCGTGGCCACCTTCCGTAAGTTCGGTGGGATCTGTACCATGGCCATGCAGAACCTTTCCGCAGCCATGGACAATGAGCAGCTCAAAGAGCTCTTTTCCAACTGCTCCTACAAGTGCTTCCTGGACCAGGGCGGCGTGGATGCCAATGCCTTAGCCCAGATCCAGGAGCTCTCCCAGACAGAGTTTGATGCCTTAAGCTCCGATGACCCGGGCCGGGGCGTCATGGTCTGGGGAAAGAAGGTGGTCCTCTTTGATGCCAAGGTCTCAAAAGACAATCCTCTTTATGACATGATCAGCACCAACTTCCATGAGAAGAAAGAAGAAGCGTCAATGGACGGACCGGAAGACTCTATGCCCGGGCCTTCCACGGATACTGACAGGGCATACGATGATCCCGGAGCAGATACGGAGACGGGCAGGGAGCCCGGATATTCAGACACAGCAGAGGAGGAAGCAGAAAAGGCAGGGAAAACAGATGGGAAGGAAGAAAGAAAGGGAAAAGAAGGACCGGAGACCATGGAAGGACAGGAGGCCGGGACCGGAATTGAAAAAGAGGAAACGGAGGATGCACCGCCACCGGGAAAACCGGAGGGATTTCTTCCGGGTAACCAGGAGGAGTCCCTGGACCGTGCCGCCCGGGTCATCCTTACGATGGCGTCTTACCAGAAAGTGAGCATAAAGGATATCCTGTCTATCCTTACCGACATGACGGAGGAAGAGGTAAGTGAGAGAGCAGCTTCTCTTGCGAGAGACGGCCTTCTTTTAAGAACAGAGACTCCGTCAGGGCTCTTTTACAGAAAGGCAGGTTAAGAGATGGGGATCAGAAAAAGCAGGACTACGACCTTCCGCAGGGTCCGGAGCGGATTCGCCACATCAAAGCACTTGGTGAAAAAGACGTCTGCCTATGTGGATCCCCTTCATGCAAAGGAAAGGGAGCAGGAACAGGCAGGCAGGTCCATCGACCCGGCCAGCTTCATGACCAGGAAACAGAAGAAAGCCTGGAGGAGGCTGTCCCCCGCAAAGCGCCGCCAGTACATCCGGCAGGCAGAGAAGGAAGCTGGGAGAAGTCCGGAAGGAAAAGGGATCGCCCTGAGATCGGAAAGCTCCGGCGGGTTGCCAGGAAGGAGGACCGTGGATCCGGAGACAGCAGGACGTCTGGCCGGCGTCAGTCTTGAAGTCACTGCAGATGAAAAAAAGGAGAAGGATAAAAGATTACAGCGCCAGTTGGAGGAAGGAAAGCAGAAAATTGCCGGGCCGGGCTCAGACGGCAGGGTGAGTGCAGGACCCATCGGTCCCGGGCATAAACAGGCTGCCGGGATCTTTCCCGGAGGAGATGACTCCCCGCTGTCATCCGGAGTCGGACCATTACCAGAGAGAAGCGGTAATACAGGGATGCCCGCAGGATCAGGGAAAGCGGTCTTTTCTGCAGAAGAAGGGACAGCCACGGCCACGACCGGTGGCGCTGCAGCAGCAGCCATTGCTGCAAAGAAAGCAGCAGACCGGTTTAAAAAGGATCTGTCAGTCCGGCTTGCAGGGGAGCAGATGGCCAGGGAGAAGAAAGCCAGGGATGCTGACAGTCCCCTCTCCTCTGTGGGGAATGCCGGAGCAGTGAGTGCCGGTGCCATGGTCGGTGCTGTCCTTCATGTGGCAGCCCAGTTTGTGTCCGGCATCGTTACGACCTTGTCTGTCCTTGTTGTCCCCATTGCCATCCTTGCAACCCTGATCGGCTTCACGATCGCGCTCTTTACCGGGATCGGCGGAGCCGTGGAGGACCAGGAGGCCTATTACATGGGCGGCGGCCAGGATCTTGTTGATGTGGCAGTCCGTGAGATCGGATACCGCGAGAATCCGGATGGCAGCAACAAGTACGGGACCTGGTGCGGGATCGGTAATGCCAGCTGGTGCCATGCCTTCATCTCCTGGTGCGCCAATGAATGCGGCTATATCGAGGATGGGACATTGCCCAAGACCGGGGCATGTGAGACCGGGAGGCAGTGGTTCATCAGCCGGGATGAATATCAGCCGAAAGGATCTTACGAGCCCCTGCCCGGTGACATCGTATACTTCCGTCACGGCAGCGAGTCAGTTTCCCACCATGTGGGCATCGTGGAGTTTGTTGAGAGCGGGGTCCTGCACACCATCGAAGGTAACAGCGGAGGGATCGTAAAACGCAGGAACTATCCTCTTGGTGCAGACCGGATCATGGGATATGGCACTCCGGCCTACCCGGATCTCGGGATTGACGCTTACGGGTCTGCCGCCGAGTTTTTGCAGAAAGCAGAAGCCCTGGGCAAGCTGATCGTCAGTGACGGCAACTGGATCTACTCTAATAACGGAACCTACAATAATCTTGAGGATGCAAGGAGTGCCAGGCAGCCAAAGACCAACTGCGCGGTCGGTGTCTCCATTGCCATGCAGGAGTTCGGGACATTGAAGAAGAAGCAGACTTTCTATTCCGGAGCCGGCGGCACCCTTTGCGGGAGCTCTGCGGTAAAAAAACGGATACGCCAGTACTACGACATCATCGATACTCACGGCGCATCCAGGGCAAAGGGAGTCAAGCTTGAACCCGGGGATATCTGCCTCTGGGAGCAGCATGTGAATATCTATGCCGGAGTAAGAGACGGGAAGAAGACCTGGATCGATTTCGGCAGGAACCAGACTTCCGATCACAAGGCAGAGAGCGGCTATTATGTAAGGTACATGCGTAAGGGGGACTATCCGTCTACCCTATTTCATATCCTGCGGTTGAAAGACCAGGACTCCTACGGGAGCGGGAAGCAGATCCGGATCCCGGCAGGACTCGGGGACACTTACACTTACATGGGCTGGTCCATCATCCATAACTGGCCGACCAGGCAGTTTTACCTGCGGGAGAGGAGCGGAGAACACTATGACCGTCATGGCTTCGCTGTGGTGGATGGCAGGTATGTGATCGCATGCACCACCACCTTTGGCAAGGTCGGTGACCATATCGACTTTGTCCTAGACAATGGCAGGGTCATCCACGCCATCATGGGGGATGAGAAGAACCAGTCCGATGACGGCTGCACCAGGTGGGGCCATGATAACGGGCACTCGGTCGTGGAGTTCGTGGTCAATAAGCAGATGTGGTACGGCCACCTTGGCAACAGTGATATTACCCGCTTCCATCCGGAATGGAAGAGCCGGGTAAAGATGGGTGTCAACCTGGGGAAGAACTTCTTTGATAAATGACCAGCAGGCAACGCCGGAGATGGAAGGAGATGATGGAAAAGTGGACAAAAGAATGATATGGCTCCTTGGGGGAGCGGCATTGATGCTTGCCGGCATCATCGCCGCTTCCCTTTTCTATGGGGCCGGCCGGTCCCACAGCAGGGAGGACACAGAACAGACAAGGCAAGAGGCGAGCACTGAAAGAAAGGAGAATAAAACACATGATGGAATGGGAAGTGACATGGATGAGCGACAAAGTAAAGAGGAACTCATTGATCTTTATGGCCCTGGCGACCTCTATTATCTTGATCCGGAAGCTGATCAGACATTTCAGGAGAGACTGACCAGGTTTCTCAGGGACAGGGAGATCGAAGCAAAGACGGCCAATGTCTTAGAAGGCCATGTGGATGACAGGACCGATGAGGGGACTCCCGCTCTCTTCTACCTGCAGCTTGATGATGACGCCGGCACGGTCGTGGAGGTCTCCTTCGAGAAGACCAGCGGCCGCTATACCTTTGTCCTTTGCGAAGGGAAGGCATCGTTCCATGGCAGGATTGCCCCGGGGGAAGGCAAGACGGAGCATGTCATCCCGGAAAGCTCGGAGGATGAAGAAGTTCCGGAGATCCCCGTGACTGTCTCAGACCCGGAAGAGGAACTGAAAGAAAGGGTGGACGTGGACCAGTTAGAGGAAGAGCTCACGGCCTTCCTCTATTCCATCGACGAAGGCCGGAGGGAATTTTATGTCAGCTCCTTCGGGCTGACGGAGAAAGGCTGGAAGACCGTCCTGGATTTCACAACAGTCCGGCATGACGGCAGGAACGTGGAAGTGGTCTATGACGGATCTTATCATTTCCGGCTGATATAAAAAAGAAGTCCTCAAGCTCAGAGGACTTCCGATTTAAAAAGGTTTTCATAATCTTGGAGATCATGGTAAACAGCAACGATGAAAGCGGTGCTGCCACGAACTTCAAAAACGAAAAAATAATTATGAGTATGAAAATGTATTGTCTTATAACCCAGATCTTTCAGCTCTTCATCATCACAGTATTTTAAACTGTCAGCCACATTTAATAGTGCGGCTTTGGTTTTGCGGGCGTCAGCCATAACGGATGAAGCAGCCTGACTGTTCTTCAAGCGAAAACGGATATAGCGGATGTATTCTCTGAGCTGTGCCTGAGCTTTTCGAGTCATAACAACTTTAGAGACCACAATCCACCTCAATCTCACGTAAAGCGTCTTCAAAGTCAAGATATTCTCCGTTTTCAATCTGCGCACTTGATTCATCCAGATCCTGTAGTATCTGTGCTCGGCTGAGAGGTTTAAACGGGGATGTTTCTTTATCAAATATGTTTTTGGTAACAGTGTATATTACTCTGATATCAGATTCAGGAAGGACATCAAGCATGCTTTTTGTAGCTTCAATGATACTCATAAAAATCCTCCTTTCATTTCCCTCATTAAGTTATAGAAATCATAACTTAAATACAAGGGAAATGCAAGGGGGTTAAAAGAATAATATATCAAAGGGGTCTCAGGGATCGCCCTGACAAGATGCATTTACCGTACAAAATGCGTATCTTGCTTCCGGGAAATGATAGTTTGATATGGCCCTGACCCCCTATGGGAAAGAAAAAGACCCTCTATGGGGAGACAGGTTCCCTGCCTGGGAAGGGAAAATACCCCTGTATGGGAAGGCGATTACCATAGATGGGAAGTCCCGTTCCCCGTTTGGGAAGGCTAATTCCCTGTTCGGGATGTCCGAATCCCTTTTTGGGCAGGGCAGTTCCCTGAATGGGAACGCAGTTTTATCACAGGAAAGAGAGGAGGATCCTGCATTGAACAGTGTAGACAGACACTACAGACTTTCAAAGGCGGCTTACGAAAAGATCCGGAACCGGGACATCGACCGGTTTCCAACAGAGAAGGATTTTGTTTCGGAGGCGGTGCTTTCCTATGAGGACAGGATAAAGAACACAGTGATCATGGCTGAGGTCCGGGAGCTTGCAAAAAAGATCGACAGGATAACCATTGCCATGGGCTGGTGATCACCACACACAGTAAGAGAGGAGGATACGTAATGGATCAGCAGACGATTGAAAAGAAGATCCGGCTGGCCGAAGAACAGATCAGCAAGGATAAAGCAGAGATACAACGGATCAACGGGCAGATCAGGCGGAGCCAGGAGAGGAAGCGGTTCCTGGAGGGAAGGGTCAGAGAAAACAGCCAGGATCTTTCCAACCTGAACAACAGGAAGGCGATGATGGCGATCGAGGGATCGATCGGAAAGGTCGATGATGCCAAGCTTGCCTTGCTGATGAAGATCCTTGAGGAACATGGAGATGAGATCGGGAAGGAGGACGATGAAAGACAGGAGGCTGGAATTAAGACTGAGTGAGCAGGAGTATGACAGGCTGTATACCCTTGCTGCCGCTGACCCGGATTGTCGGATGAAGAGCGGAAGGGCCTCCCTTTCGGCTTATGTCAGGAAGCACATCATCTGGTCCGGCAGCGACCCTTATGACTTAAAAAGGGAAGTGCGGAGCCTGACCTTCCAGGTAAGGAAGGCCGGGGTCAACATCAATCAGGCAGTCCGCCGGATCAATGCAGACCTCTTTGATGGGAACGAGGTGAGAGAGATTCTTGCAAGCCAGGGACGGATGGAAGACCTCCTCCATCAGATCAGCACCCTGGTCAGTGAGAGGATCGACGGGGATGAGTCAATGCAGACAGGGAGGTGAGGGATCTGGCGATCACAAGGATGAGGCACATCAAAGGATCCGGCGGGAGCAATGGCTTGAAGAACAGCATCGCCTACATCATGAACCCTGCGAAGACCGAAGACGGGATTCTGGTCGGCGGCAATGCCGGCACCACACCGGAGGAAGTATTCGACGTCATGATGGAGACCAAGAAGGAATGGGACAAGACGGGTGGCCGCCAGGGATACCACTTTGTGATCTCCTGGAAGCCCGGGGAGGTCACGAAGGAACAGGCTTACCGGATCATCGGGGAATTCTGCGAACGCTATCTCGGTGACGCCTACGATTATGTCTACTCAGTCCACACCGACCAGGTTCATCTGCACGGGCATATCGTTTTCAATTCCGTAAACCGGCTTGACGGATACAAGTACCGGTATGAAAAGGGTGACTGGGAAAAATATATCCAGCCGGTCACGGATGAGATCTGCAGGGAACATGGCCTGCCTGTTCTGGCAGATGAAAGGACAGGAGCTCCGGCAAAGTCCTATGCGGAGTTCAAAGCAGAGAAGGAAGGCCTGCCGACCCTTACTAAGATCGTGAGGGCGGACATCGACATGATGATCGGAAGGTCCGATGACTTTGATATGTTTTTAAGGAACATGAGGAGGCTTGGATACCGGATCCGGGAGGGGAAATATATCACCTACTGCCCTCCCGGGTTTCAAAAAGGCAGGAGGGACAAGAGCCTCGGCGAAGGTTATTCCAGGGAAGACATCTCTTACCGGATCTGCCATAGGGAGATGGAGAAGGACAGGGAACCTTCGGTGATCAGACCGGAAACATTTTCCGGGATGGAAGCCCGGCTGGCGCCCTATCTTAAAGTCCGTCTCTCCCCTTACCAGCTGATCTTTGTAAAAAGGATCAGGGATATTGGACACTACCTGGATTCAAGGAATCCCTTTGCAGTGAAGTGGAAGGATGTCAGGAAGGATGCCATGGAAGCGGGCCGGCTTTTTGAAGAGTGCATGTACCTGCTGGAGAAGGATATAAGGGATCCTGAAACCCTGGAGACCTTTTACAGGGATGCAGGGAGGAAGGAACGGAATCTGATCCGGAGGATCATGGCCAGAAGGGATGGAGAGACGATCGTGACCAGAGAGGTCAGCAGGGATCCACAAGGAGTAACAGGTTAATGCAAAGATGAAACAGGAGGATGGAATGGAAAAAGAGAGAGATATTAGGAAGACTGTACTGTCACAGATAAAGGTATCCGGGGAGATCAGGGATTTCCTTGATGAACTTACGATCCCCATCATTGCTGAATGGGCCTATCTGTGTGCTGCAGAAGGCATGTCTCTTGAAAAACTGAAGCGGGTCTGTGCAGCAGCGGAGAGCAATACAGCAAAAGCATACCTGGTCTTCATGGAAGAGAAGGAGAGGAATCTCCGTGAGAGGTATGAGAACAATGAAAGCCTGAAAGAGAAGTATACGGATATTCTCCACCGGGTCCAGATCATCTATGAGAGGGCAAGTGCCCTGGAGGAAGGGCTCAATGGCAAGCTGACAGAAGCCATGCAGACAAAAGACAAAGCCTTCGGAGAGATGATACAGACCAAGGACAAGATGATCCGTGACCATGAAGGGAGGATCTCTGATCTAAAGAAAGAGATTTCCGAATGGAAAAAGGAGATCTCGGATCTGAAGAAGGAGATCACAGATCTGAAAAAAGAGAACAGAGACCTGCAGCAGAAATACGAAGGGGAGCGGGAGAAAGCCTATTCTCTTGAGGAGAGATTAAAGACAGCAGAGATCCGGCACTCTCCTGCTGCGAAAGATAACAGCAGTCCGGATCCGGGAGAAGGAAAGCAAAGGATCCCCGCAGATGATCCCGGCTCCGGTGCCAAGGGGAAAGGCACAGAAGCCAGCCAGACATCTGAGGATAAGGTCAGGGTCTTTCCCTACAACAGGTACGGCTATTCCGTCAAACGGCATCGGGGATGGCACAACTTCTTTAACCAGGCAGACCGGGAGGCTGATGAGTTCATTCGGCTTTATATCGAGAACAAGGATTACAGTGAGGATCAGAAGCAATACCTGATCGAGTGCCTGGAGCAGGGGGACCCCCTGCCCGTGATCCGGAAGTTCGCAAGCCCGAATCTCAGCGTGAGATATATGGATCAGTTAAGGAGGATCCTCTATGAGAGAGGATATTGACCGGTTGGGCCGGGGGAAGGAGGAAAACAGCCATGCTGATCAGTGAATAAACGAAACTAAGATGATATGAAACCAGAACACTTCATTTAAGAAAGAAAGGACGTATGCGTATGATGCAAACAAAAATGATCATGAAACTGACGGCCGGGCTGATGGCTGCGGTGATGCTGTTTACATCCATCGCCGTATCAGGAATGGCCGCCAATGTAAAAGGACAGACAGGGGAAGGGAAAGCAGACTATGTTGCGGCCCTTCCTCTTTTTATGGAAGTGGCAGACCAGCTGGATCCCGGTGAGGCCGTCACTGCAGAGGACATTGAGATCCCTGCAGGGGATGCCTTTGATCCGGCGAAGGATCTTACCGGCATCAGCTATGATGGGGATAAGGTAAAAGTCCATTTCATTCGGGCAGAGGATGACGATGGGAAAGAATACAGCAGCAAGAAGGCAGGTGTCTATACCGCATCCTACTATGTGGAAGCTCTTTCCAGCCACCATGATTACCGGTTCACAAGGAAGTTGACGGTGAAGGAAAAGGCAGGTACAGGTGCTGCAAAAGCCCCAAAAGCCAGTACGGAGTCCGGAGAGGGCAGCAACAGTAACACGTCTGCTCAGGAAGAGGAAGGATCAGAAGACGAAACCGGGTCCACGGAGCGCTCCGCCATTAAGGAAGCAGAAGAAACGACGGTTCCTTCCACAGAAGCAGAGAAAGCACCTGCCAGCACGGAATCCAGCCAGACATCAGAGGAAAATGCGGAAGCCGCCCGGGAAACAGAGGCTGCTACAGAGACTGGCAAAGAAACAGGGATTGAAAATGCGGATGGAAGCGGGGAGGCCAAGGAGCTTAAGGAAAGCGCCCTCTCCTCTTCCAAAGCAGACCAGCTCTCCTACAACATCCTCTATGTCAGGAAGTATGGCAATAAGGATTACATCAATGTCGAGGGACTGGACTACTCTTCCATGGTCTTCCCGGTGACGGTGGTCCGCGGACTCGCCACTTATAACGTAAGGAAACAGAAGGACTTTGAAGTGACGGGTAACTTCATCGCAGGCATGACTTACTCTCTTCCCGTCTATGACGTGGATCCTGAGAGCGGCTATTATGTAGCCATGCCGGATGTCAACCTGTACAGCGGTGAGCTGGCTTCCTATGATATCACCGTGATCTACAACAACGATTATGCCGAAAAAATCGGGGGATATCATTATGAGAAAAAGATCCTCTACATCCCGAAAGATGTTATCGATGATCCGAAGAATGAGAATCCCTTATACGATGGAGGGCCCCTGGCAGTCCAGCTCAACTATGCTTTTGGCGGGCTTGATACGGACTCGGAAGGAAATGCCGACTTTGGAAAGACCCTGCCTGTGCAGATCCTTAACTCCAGGGAGGCAGAGCCGGAGGATAAGAGCCTGAAGGTGGAGAACATCTTTGAGGAGTCGGTCACTGTTCCTGATGTAGTAAATGGAAAAGAAGGATATAAGAAAGATGATTTCAAGGTATTTCTCAATGGCATGACTGTGCCCATCGCAGAAGATGCCTGGGACTATGAGAACGGGGACATTGTGATCTATTCCTCCCCGGCCATCATTTCCAACATCAACATCTTATATGAGGGAAAGGGACCTGTCGCCAAAGCATTCTCTGTCTTTAACCGTCTGTTCTCTCTGCAGGTCAATGCTGCATCGGATGGTTCTGCGACGAATACCGGAGACATGAAGTTTTATAAGAGCATCACCGGCAAAAATGTTGTACTGGAGCTCGATCCGGATTCCATGTACATCGGCTGGAGAGGTGTCTTTACTTCCAATGTTCTCTTTGCCCCCCACGGACCTAACTATGATAACGGCCACAAGATGGGGGATTACAATAAGATCATGAACTGGAAGAAGGACAACACCCATCCGGATACTTACGATGAACTCTTCAACTCCGCATCCTATCTGTACGGAGGATATACTCCCCATGATACGGACACGGAGAAGCAGTACTGGAACTGGGCCATTGAATCTTATACCGTTGGCAAGAACAAAGCGAACGATACATCCGATGCCCTGGGCAGGGACACGGAGATTGAAGCCAATGAAGGCAGCGGGATGGCAAAGCGCACCATCTATGAATGGTTCATTGCTGCCCAGAAGAAGCTGGAAAAAGCAGTCTCCTATTTTGGCGCAGGAACAGACTGGGCTGAGGACAGATGGGGGAGCGATTCCTATGTTTCTGTTGACGGCGTAGAAGAAAACGGGATTGGCGGAGACACCAACTTTGCCTTTAAGATCCCGAAGAACGCCACCATCTCCGGTTCGGATAAGAACCTTGTGTCTGACAAGGCCTCTTCCGGATATGGATCCGGGAACCCGGATATCAAGTTCACCTTCAGCAACTTCCCGGATGACAGCGTCTATCTTGCTGCAGGCTGTACTCACTTTGACGAGCTGGCTTCCGGCGGTACGGATGATAGCGGAAATGATGAGGACACCATCTATGTTTCCTGCCTGGATTATAAACCGGATGACGGTTACATTGTCCTTGCCTTTACCACATCCGGCCAGCAGGGATATACCCATATGCAGGAAGCAGTCGCCGTTTACAAATTCAAAGTGGAGCCCAAGTATCCGGTCAGATTGAAAAAGGTGAGCAGTCTCACTGCCATGACCAGTGATAATGCAGTCTATGCAGACCTTTCCGGTGCCAAATACGGCATTTATGAAAGCAAAGCGAATGCGGAAGCAGGGAAGGATGCTCTTGCAACGCTTACCACAAAGGCAGACGGGACTACCAATGAAGCAACTCTTCCTAAAGGCACTTACTATGTAAAGGAGCTTTCCGCACCGAAAAACTATGCCTTAAACGGGGAAGTAGTGGGGATCACCGTCACCGGCAGCAAAGAGGTGCAGACCTTCACCATGAGTGATCCGCCCCAGAGTAATCCTCTCGACCTGGTCCTTGTAAAGATCGATAAAGAGACAGGGAAGGCAGAGCCCCAGGGGGCTGGATCCCTTGCCGGTGCTGAGTTTACCGTGAAGTATTTCGACAATGAAAGCGGCACGACATCCGGAAAAGCCAAGAAGACCTGGGGCTTTAAAACGGACGCCAAAGGGGAAGTCCACCTGAAGGATTCCTATAAGGTATCCGGGGACGGGCTGTATAAAAATACTGCCGGGAATGAGACTCTCCCTGTTGGAACCTACTCCGTTCAGGAAACTAAGGCACCGACAGGTTATATCATAGTAGATACCAGCCCTGCCGTACAGGTCGTGAAGGCTTCCGGTAAAACTGAGACATTTAAAGCTTTTGTAACGAAAAATATCCCCAACCAGATCATCCGCGGCGGTGTCCAGATCAGAAAAGAGGATACCATTACCGGCGGCACACCCCAGGGTGACGGAGACCTGTCCGGGATCACCTTTGAGATCTCTAATGAGAGCACCCACAGTGTCCGCGTGGATGGAAAGGACTATGCAAAAGGTGCAGTGGTGAAGTCCATCGTGACGGACGCAAAGGGGATCGCTAAGACCGGGAACAAAGACCTGCCCTATGGTGACTACACCATTAAAGAGGTTAAGACCAATGCGTCCTACCTGCTGACCGACGGAAAAGCGAAGTCCTTCCAGATCCGGGAGGATGAAAAGATCGTGGAGATCAGCGAAGCATTTAAGGATGAAGTGGTAAGAGGAGACGTGGAGATCGAAAAGCTGGACAAAGAGACCGATGTCCGGGTTCCCCTTGGTTCTGCTACCCATGTGGGCACTACCTTTGAGATCACCAATAAGAGCGTCCATCCGGTTGTCGTGGACGGGAAACTTTTCCAGGTTGGAGAGGTCTGCAAGACCATAAAGATCGAGAAGGAAAAGGAAACAGCCAAGACCACAGGCCGGGCCCTTCCCTATGGCACCTATTCCATCAAGGAAACGGCAGTCGGGACAGGCTATCTCCTGACGGATACCAAAGAACGGAGCTTCCAGATCCGTGAGGATGGGAAAACAGTTAGTATCTCGAAGGACGGGGATGTAAAAGAGCCCTTCCGGAACCAGGTCAAGCGCGGGGACTTCAATTTTATCAAGGTATTTGAAGATGCTGACAGTGACCGGAACATGAACTCCCTGGCCCATATCCCCTTTGAAGTCATCTCAAAGACTACAGGGGAGAAGCATATCATCGTTACCGATGAGAACGGCCAATTTGATTCGGATAATGACTGGTATGCTCACAGCAAACAAACCAACGCCAACGATGCTGCGGTGGATGCCGACGGCAAGGTCGATGAGAGCAAACTGAC
This sequence comes from Eubacterium sp., assembly GCA_017433295.1. Lineage (GTDB taxonomy): Bacteria > Bacillota > Clostridia > Lachnospirales > Lachnospiraceae > Anaerobutyricum. Next base: position 11,281 of record JAFRHL010000056.1, on the reverse strand, counting down.
TTCCGAGGCCGGGTTATGGTTTGGCACTGACCGGGAAGGCAATAAGGCAAAGAAGGTCGATGATACCTTAGGTGCCCTGCCCTATGATACTTACGTCTTAAACGAGCTTTCCTGCAAGGCCAATGAAGGAGCCAAACTCATCAAAAACAGGGAATTCACCATCCGTGTGGATAAGAGGGATATCTCCCTGGGGACCATCGATGACCCGTCCGACAAGCAGATCGGGACCGTTGCTGCAGACGGCCTGACCAAGGATCATTTTGGGTCCAATGCATCGGAGTCCATCATCGATACGGTAACTTTTAAGGGACTTACCAAAGGGCAGACCTATACCATGAAGGGAACCCTGATCGATAAAGCGACAGAAGAACCGGTCATGGTAGACGGTAAGAAAGTGACTGCAAAACAGACCTTTACTGCGGAGGAACCTTCGGGAACCGTTACGATCACCTTCACTTTCCCTAAGGAAACTCTTAAGGGGAAGGAAGTCGTGGCTTTTGAGACCTGCGAGACAAATGGTAAAGTTATTGCTTCTCATGAAGATATCGAGGATGCAGACCAGACCGTGGTCTATCCGGAGATCGGAACGGAGGCAAAAGACGGCCAGACAGAAAATCATTTCGGCCTCAATGATTCCACCTCCATCAAAGATACCGTGAAGTATATGAATCTGAAGCCCGGTAAGGAATACACCATGACCGGCACACTGATGGATAAAGCCACAGGCAAGGCCATCACGGATGCAGACGGAAAAGAGATCACGGCAAGCCGGAAGTTCACACCGGAAAAGAAGGATGGGGAAGTCACCCTGACCTTTGAGATCCCAGCTGGACTGCTGACCGGTAAGAGCGTGGTAGCCTTTGAACGCTGCACCAGAGAAGAAACAGAGATCGCCATCCATACCGATATCGAGGATGAGGATCAGACTGTCCATTATCCAAACATCGGAACGGAAGCAACGGACGAGCGCAGTAAGACCCATTACGGCTTTGCCGGATCCGCAAAAGTCATTGATACCGTATCCTTTGTCAACCTGGAGCCCGGGAAGGACTATACCATGAAAGGAACCCTGATTGATAAAGCGACAGGAAAAGTCCTCGTGGATGCTGACGGCAAAGAGATCACTGCAGAGCAGACTTTTACACCGGCAGAGAAAGACGGACAGGTTCAGATGATCTTCGAAGTTCCTGCAGATCTGCTGGCAGCAAAAACAGTCGTAGCCTTTGAGACCTGCTATCAGGAGGAAAAGGAGATCGCCGTCCATGCAGATATCGAGGATGAAGGCCAGACCGTTCATTATCCGGAGATCGGAACGGAGGCAAAGGACAGCCAGAGTCAGACTCATTATGGTGTGGATGCATCTACCAGACTGGTAGATACGGTTTCCTATAAGAATCTGGAACCCGGGAAGGAATATACCATGACCGGGACTCTGATGGATAAGGCGACAGGGAAGGCCATCCAGGACAAGGACGGCGTAGCCCTCACAGCACATAAAAAGTTCAAACCGGAGAAAAAAGACGGTACGGTGGAGATTGTTTTTGAATTCCCGGCAGGACTCCTGGCAGGAAAGACTGTGGTTGCATTCGAATCCTGTTCCCGTGAGGAAAAAGAAATAGCCGTGCATGCCGATATCGAAGACGAAAACCAGACCGTCCATTATCCGAAGATCGGGACGACCCTGACGGACGATAAGACCAAAGACCATATCGTGGCAGCCGGAAAGGAAACGACGCTTACAGACCTGGTAAGCTATCAGAATTTGGAACCGGGTAAAGTATATACCCTTTCCGGAAGACTGATGGATAAAAAGACCGGGAAAGCAGTGACCCTTAGTGGAAAGACCGTGACGGCATCGGTAAAATTCACCCCCAAAGAAGCAGACGGGACTGTGAAACTGCAGTTTAAGGTATCTGCCGACAGCCTGAAAGGGACCAGCCTGGTCGCTTTTGAGAGGGCGGTTGTTGCCGAAAAAGGTACGGAGATCACCGTGGCTTCCCATGAGGATCTTAAAGATGCAGAACAGACTGTTACTGTGCCAAAGATTGCAACGAATGCCAAAGACCAGGGGACAAAGACCCATGAAGGAAAGGTCAGCAAAACTGTGACGATCACCGATACAGTCACCTACAGGAACCTGATCCCTGGTAAGGAGTACACCATGACCGGGACCCTGATGGACAAATCTACCGGAAAAGCCCTGACAGGAGCAGACGGCAAAAAGGTCACTGTCTCTAAGAAGTTTACAGCCGGGAAGGCTAACGGCTCTGTGGTGATCACATTTAAGGTGGCCGGAGAACTCGTAAAAGGGAAAAAGGTCGTTGCTTTTGAATCCTGCACCTATAAGGGGATCGAGGTTGCGGTCCATGCAGATCTTTCCGATAAGGACCAGACCGTGGAATATCCAAAGGATGAGACACCGGACAAGCCGTCCGGCAGCACACCATCCAAAAAGGAGAAAACGACCAGCAGAGTCAGCACTTCTCCCAAGACCGGGGATAACAATAACCTGGCTCTCTGGATCGGGATCGCCCTGGTCTCTGTGGCAGGACTGGCAGGCAGTGCATACCTGTTTTTCAGAAACCGGAAAAAGAAAACGAAGATACTGTATTGATGTAAAAGGAAATCGATCCTATATCTGATTGAAATGGGACACTGATTTCAGAAAGCTGGAGGGGATCCCTCCCGATCTCCTCCGCAAAAAGGAGGTAATCATGGACCAGCAAAAGAAAGAGATCAATCTGACCAAAGAAGAGATCCAGGAGATGATAGGGGATCTGGAACCGGGGACTATGATCACAGTGGAGATGCCGGAACCGAAAAAATCCGAAAAAGAATCAGATTCTTAGACAAGTAGATAGTTGACGAAGAATGGTTCAAAGAATATACTTTGTATAAAAATGATTATTTGATCCAGCAACGATCCAGAGAGTTGTTTCGGACAAAAAAGTGGCGACATGTTGCCACAATTCAGAAAGGGATGAGGAATATGGCAGATAATATATTGATTCAAAATGAATCGGGAGATCTTTATTCAAAGATTGTTAAGCTCATCACTTCAAGAAAAACAACTGTCTCCAAGGCGATAAACATGAGCATGGTGACTTTGTATTGGGAGATAGGCGAGGGCAATATGCCATGACGTTTTGGAAAATGAGAAAGCCGAATATGGGAAGAGTATCATCGAGGATATTTCAGATCGCTTAACCATGGAGTATGGGAAAGGATTTAACCGGACATCTGTATTTCGTATGGTTAAGTTTTATGAAGAATTCCCTGATAAAGAAAAAGTGGCGACACTGTCGCAACAATTAACCTGGTCTCATTTTGTAGAACTGTTGCCTATCGAAGATGATATAAAGCGCGATTTTTATGCTGTTATGTGCAAAACCGAAAGATGGTCCGTACGTACTTTGCGGGAACGAAAAAAATCCATGCTCTATGAAAGGACGGCTATTTCAAAGAAACCTGCTGAAACGATAGCTAATGATGTTATGCAGCTGATGAATCAGCAGAAGATGTCATTAGATCTGTTTTATCGGGATCCTTATGTGTTGGATTTTCTCGGATTAAAGGACACATACAGTGAAAAGGATCTGGAGAATGCAATACTTGCTGAATTGGAGAAATTTATTCTGGAGATGGGATCAGACTTTGCATTTTTGGCAAGACAGAAGCATTTTATCCTTGATGGGCGAGATTACTATATAGATCTCCTGTTTTTTCACAGATCATTGCAAAGACTTGTTCTGGTAGAATTAAAACTTGGTCCATTTGAACCTGAACATAAGGGACAGGTAGAATTGTATCTCCGCTGGTTAAAAAGATATGAAAAGCGGGATGGAGAGGAGGATCCTGTTGCTTTAATTCTTTGTGCAGAAAAGTCCCAGGAGACAGTTGAATTAATGGAACTTGATCAAAGCGGTATACATGTTGCACAGTATCTGACAAAAATGCCGCCGAAAAAAGTGCTGGAAGAAAAACTGGCAATGGCTATAGAAAATGCAAAAAAACAATTAGAGCAACGATAACCATTATAAGAATTATCAAAATATCAAGGTCATTTACTGAATTCAGTAGATGGCCTTTTACTTTGCCTTTTTTGAGGAGGTGATGAAGTAAATGCCACAACAATATGAATTAAAACAGGTCAGGGTGTACCTGAAAGAGGCTACGCCCCTTTACAGTAACCAGGAGATCACGTCTCCCGAGTCCGCAATCCGGATCATGTCAGAGGCCCTTGCCGGCATGGACCGGGAATACTGCTGTGTCGTCAACCTGGATAACCGGCACCGGCCTATCAATTTCAATATCGACTCGATCGGGGATGCCAGTTCTGCTGTCGTACCAATCCAGAATGTCTTCAAGACGGCAATCGCTTCATCCGCATCGAACATCATTCTTCTCCATAATCATCCTTCCGGTGTGCTTGAACCAAGCAGGGAAGATGAGCTGATCACGGAAAAACTAATCTATGCCGGCAAGCTGCTTGACATTAATATAGTCGACCATGTGATCGTAGGGGGTACGGAAGGAAAGTATTTTAGCTTTAAGGAAGAAGCCGACTTTCTGTTTGAGGCGCCATTAAAGCTGGGAGACGAGGTCATTGCGGACAAGAAGACCATGAAGGATCAGTTGAAGGAGATCACCGACCGGCTGGAAGCAGGAATAGAGGAGGTTTTTACCTCGGATAATTATAAGAATTATCTTTCCACCATGGCAAAGTTCCATAAATACAGCTTCAATAATACCCTTCTGATCGCAATGCAAAACCCTGACGCCACCCTGGTGGCAGGATATAACGCCTGGCAGAGGAAATTCCACCGGAATGTAAAGAAGGGAGAAAAAGCGATCAAGATCATCGCACCGATGACTTTCAAAGGGACACAGGAGGTGGAGAAAGTAGATCCGGTCACCCAGGAGATCATCCTGAATGCCCGTGGGGAGCCGGAGACGGAGAAAAGGGAGGTTTCTTATCAGCGCTTTAAGGTCTCCAATGTCTTTGATTATGCACAGACAGAAGGAGACCCGATCCCTACCCTGGAAGTGCCGGAGCTTACCGGAGACCAGAAGGATTTTGATGTCTTTATGGAAGCGGTGCGGAGGGTCTCTCCCGTACCTATCCGCTTTGATGATATCCCCGGAGAAGCCAGGGGATACTACAATAATGCCACGAAAGAGATCGTGATCAAAAAAGGGATGCCCGAGATCCAGACTATTAAAACGGCGGTCCATGAGCTTGGGCACAGCCTCTGCCATGACAGGGATTTTCTGCAGGCAGCAGGCGAGAAAAAGGACCGGGTTACCATGGAGCTGGAAGCGGAGTCGATCGCCTTTTGCGTCTGTTCATTCCTGAGATTGGATCAGGATGTCGGGGAGTATTCCTTCCCCTATATCGCAGGTTGGGCGGCAGACCGGGACCGGAGTGTGCTTCGGGAATCTATGGATCTGATCCGGACCACTTCGGGAAACATCATCGATGGAATGACGGAGGTATTCAAAGAATATGGCCTGATGAAAGGACAGGATCTTGACCATGACCAGGTAAATGATTTCTTTGAGATCTACCAGATCGATCCGGATGGTCCGGCAAAGGATAAGATGTTCCTGGGAGCGGACTATCTGGAGATCCATGGTCTCTCTGTCAGCCCTGCTGATTATAAGCAGGTATACAAAGGGAATCTACAACCTGGGACCGGTCTGGAAGATATCTATGAGCGGTTTAATCTGGACAGACCGGAAGACTTTACAGGACATTCTCTTTCAGTAGGGGATGTGGTAGTGCTTTCCCGGGGAGGGAGCAGGCAAGCCAGCTTTGTGGATATCATCGGCTTTAAGGATCTGCCGGAGTTTCTTCCTGGGAGAGGACTGGAGAAGGCAGCGGTAAAGGCGATCACAGAGAAGACGAATGAACAGATGAAAGAATTAAGAAGGAGATCAATGCCCGAAAGAGAGGAGGCGGCAGTCAGATTATGATGCAGGTTAAAAGAACAGAGCAGGAAGTTGTACCTAATAAAGAGCCCCTGAAAGAGGCACGCAGCGTGGAGGATATCCGGGAGATCATCCGGACGATCGAGCAGTACCTGGTCCGTACCAGGGAAGTCCTGGACCGTATCGAAAAGGATATTGAAGAGCTGAAGAAAGAGGGCAGGATCAACAGAGAAAAGGATGAGACAACTCATCCCGGGAAGGATCCTGCTCAGGAGGCGGGAATGAGCTTATGAATAAGAATGGTGCTAAAGTCGGTGAAGGAGTCCGATTTAAAAGGATCCGGAGGATCACAGGATATCTTGTTGGTACTTTGGAACGCTTCAATAATGCAAAGAAAGCAGAGGTCAAAGACCGTGTGAAGCATGGATGGAAATAGGGAACAGTTCTGATCAAAACATACTTCATGTGACTATTATGTGACATTCAGGGTATTAGAATATATTCATACAAGAGAATCCTATAAATACCCTTTATGGAAGAAAGGAGGGAATTATAATGAAAAGAGCGATCCTAATCTTAAGTGCTTTTATTCTGGCATTTTCTTTCAGCATAACAGGATTTGCCAAAGACAACAATAATGGTGGTGCTAATTACTTTGACAGTAATGTAAATTACAGTGGAAACACCAACAATACAGGTGGAAATGGCGGAACTAATTACTTTGACAGTAATGTAGATACCAGCGGATCCACCAACAATAAAACTGGAAATGGCGGTGCGACTTATATCCCGTAATCAAAAAAGGGACAATATCATCGAGCTGATCTCGAGATAAAACCATAATAAACATCATTTACAAATGGCTGTAGGCTGTAGATCTGATTAAGGATCACGGTCTGCAGCTTTTTATTTAGGAGGTAATGACAATGGACGAAACGAGCAGAAATACTTCAGAAATAATCATGCAGATCCACAATGTTTTCCGTTATGCAGACCCCGTCTTCCGGCTCACAACCATTGGTACGATCAAGCTGATCCAGTTCCTGGCCCGCATGGCAAAGGAAAAACAGCTTTCGGAGACCAGTATTGATGATTTTGGAAAGTTTTTAAAGGCAACGGATGGAAAGTATGACATCATGAACATTCCGGCAGTGGATGTTAAGCAGCTGCAGGAGGAACTTGGTGATATGGATATCCACTTTACGGTTCTGCCGGATCTTGACAGGGATGACGGCCTGATGCAGGTGGCAGTTTATCAGCCGGATCGTGAAAAGTTTGGTTCATGGTATGAGAGGTTTCTGATCGACAGGATGCAGGGCGGTGAAAAAGAGCTAAAAGAACTCCGGGGCCTGACAAGAGGAAATGTCAGTATCGTCTCCTTCCCATTAGAAGGCAGGGAAGAAGGGATGGCGGAGGACTTTAAGGCTCTTGGGATCAATTATGCCCGGTTTCCTGATCTGCGGGTCGGGGATGGCAGCATCCAGTTTGAGATCGCCAACAGTGATATGGGAAAAGTGAACCAGTGGTATAAGCTCAAACAGCGGGATATGCTCCATGCCGGGGAAGAACTTCCTCCCTTGGAAACCATCTCCATGGAACAGTACCAGCAGACAGGAGCCATGTCCGAGCAGGATTACATGAATACGGCAACGGAAGAGATGAAGCAGGCCAACAGGAAATATGAAGGAAAAGAGAAGGGAGAAGCCGAACAGCTGGCAGAAGAAAAAGAGCACGTAATCAAAGCTGACTCCTCTTCTACTTTCCAGGACCACGTGAATGATCCTGATTTCATCCCGGTGACGATCAATAAGAAAGCGCTGATAGACAAGTCTATCGTTTCTTCAGAAATGAGGGAGCGGTTCGCAGACCGGGGGCAGTTCTGCTGCCGGATCCCGGGAACCTGGGAAAAAGGGAAGAAGCAGGAGGATATCCTGATGATCCCATTAAAAAATGTATTTGAGGCAGACGAAGGAAGAAGCTATATTGCCTTTCTTGATAAGCGGCATTTGCCATTGGTGCTCCATGCAGGCAACGGTACTCCTGCAACGGAGTATTTTGGTGTGACTACCGATGAGTTTGCAAAACGCTTCTTCCGGGACGTGGCTCCGGAAGCTCTTTCCCCGGAAAGGATCGTTGATCCGGCTAAGAGTCTTGCTGAGACAATGACAATACACCTGAAACAGCCTAACCCGCCTGTGTTGGTCAGATAAGCTAATGAGGGGTTCAGCATGTAAGCAGGGAGAAATCAGGGCGGAGAACAATCCGTTTTCCGCCCTCCTTATGATTAGAAACAGGCAGTATTGATGAGATATGGCAATGGAATCATTCCGGTCCTGGCTGGGATTAACAGGTGTATGAAGAAATTCTAATTAAAATAGCATTTAGGAAGGGGTTGGTGTATATTAATAGGGAGAGTTTTACATAAAAAGGTTTCTTGAGCTGAGAAATCGGGATTTGTTGAGGTGACCAATGGTGAAAAACGGGAAAAAACCAGATCCGAATGTAATCCATCCAATCGCAGGATATGACAAAGAGATATATGTGAAACCGACAATTACAAATTCGAATATCATGGTAGGAGACTTTACCTATATCGCAGATTCGGATTTTGAAAGCCACGTAACACACTTTTATCCTTGGAGCAGAGACAAACTGATGATCGGGAAGTTCTGTCAGATTGCAGCAGGCGTCGAGTTTGTGATGAATGATGCCAATCACCAGATAAACGCCGTAACGACATTCCCGTTTTATACTCTTGAAGGATGGGATATGGAGCCGCCTGCTCCATCGGATATGCCGTTCAAGGGCGATACTGTGATCGGTAACGATGTATGGATCGGTCAGAATGCTGTGATCCTTCCAGGCGTTCACATCGGTGACGGTGCAATTATCGGTGCAAACAGCATTGTCGGAAATGATGTCGATCCTTATACAATCGTTGTTGGAAATCCTGCAAAACCCTTGAGGAAACGCTTTGATGATGAGCTTATCGGATTGTTGCTCAAATTCAAATGGTGGGATAAAAGCGTTGAAGAAATAAACAGTCTGATTCCAATCCTGACCTGCAGTGAATTGGAGAAGGTCAGAAAAGAAATCGAGGCAAGATTATGATCATACTGATTACGGGTGCATCTCACACCGGAAAAACGCTTCTGGCTCAGAAGATGCTCGAAAAATACAAATATCCGTATCTGTCGATTGATCATCTGAAAATGGGTCTGATCCGCAGCGGCAACACAGAACTGACACCGGAGGACGATGAGGCTCTGACCGAGTATCTGTGGCCAATTATACGGGAGATCGTGAAGACTGCAATTGAGAACCAGCAAAATCTCATTGTTGAAGGATGTTATATCCCATTTGGTTGGAGACGGGATTATGACGAACGGTATTTACCGTATATTCGTTTTATTTGCCTTGCCATGAGCGAGAGATATGTCGAGAGCCATTTCGGTGATATTATTGGATATGAGTCAGAAATCGAAACCAGGATGATTGATGCAGACTGTACGATAGATTGTCTGAAGACAGACAACAAAAGTGTCATTGACGGATTTCAGAAAGCCGGAGAACAGGTTGTGCTGATCGATTCTGATTATGAGCAAACATTGAAAGATCTTCTGAACTAACAATTCCAGTTTGTGGAGGTAATGATAGAATGAAACATGAATGTAAAATAACCGTATTGGATACAAAATGCTTTGAGGAGTATCAGGAAGAGTATCTTGCCAATCCAAATTCCGGACCATGTCCATTCTTCAAAAAAGGTGATACATTCCTTTTAAAAAGAACGCCGGATCAGGATGACTTCTATCATTTGATGAACGGCAAGTTCTGCGGGGAGGCATGGGATGCCGTCAGCAGATATGCCTACTCCGCTCTTCAGGGTGGATCTATCATGAAGGGCTGGACGAATGATGACCGAATGATGATTGCGTGTTGCAATGACGGAACAAGGCCTGTCATATTTAAAATCGAGCGTATTGACATTCCGGAGAACGACGAGGAGAGGGAGTGGTTGGAAAAGCAGAATTTCCACAACACTGCAGATGATGCATATACTGGCTAATCAATCAAAATTTGCAGGAGATTATGAGAAATGGAATACCGAAGATTAACTACATCAGATTTATCGTCCTTGCGAAGCATAATAAGTCGGTTATAGAAAGCTATGACCTGGTGGAAACGGATACAGAACTGCTCATAACAGAGCATGTGAACAATCTTTTGTTCAGGAAAAACAGGCTGATGGGGGCATGTCTGATGAATGCTGAAAAAGCGGGAGCGGAAGATATTGAAGATCTTGTTAAAATGCGGCTCAGCTATTTGATTGAAGACAATGGCAGTTTTGATGCCCAGGATCGTGAAGCCATCAAAAGGGAATTGCCCGGTTATTTTCAGGTGCATCTGGACAAAGATTTGTTTGCCTATGTGATCAGGGATGGACAAAACATCGTTTCATGTGCTTTCTTTCTGATCGTTGAAAAACCAATGAGTCCGGCATTCATCAATGGAAAAACAGGAATGGTTTTGAATGTATACACCTGCCCGGCGTATAGACGTAGAGGATATGCAAGAATAATCATGGAAGCACTGCTCTTGGAAGCAAAGAAAATGGAAATTTCTGTTATAGAGTTGAAAGCCACAGAGGATGGATATCCTTTGTATTGCTCAGTGGGTTTTATGGAAGACGTTTCCAAGTATCATTTGATGAAATGGAAGAATCAGTGGAGGAATATAAAATGAGCACAACCCAAAAAACTACTTGCGGCTGCAGTCCTGATAAAGCACAATCTGCTGCTTGCTGCGGAGATGAAACAGCGGTCGACCAAAAGCATCTGCGGATCGAGTATCTCTATCTGGATTTGAACACCTGTGATCGATGTATAGGAACAGATAATGTTCTGGATGCGGTAGTGGATAAACTCAAACCCGCATTGACTCTGGCTGGATATGATGTGGAATATGAAAAGATCGAAATCAAAAATCCTGAACTGGCAGTACAGTATAGATTTGTTTCTTCCCCGACGATTCTTGTTAACGGTACAGATATTTTTGGAGAAGTGAAAGAATCGGACTGTGGGTGCTGTGGCGAGATTGCCGGAACGGATATCGATTGCCGGGTATTCCAGGCGAATGGTGAAACCTACGAAGTCCCGACAGAAGAAATGCTGGTAGATGCGATTCTGAAAAGCCTTTCTGTTCCAAGCGCACATAAGGATTCTTATGTGTTTCCAGACAATCTTAGGCGCTTCTTTGAGGGGAAGAAAGAAAAAGGCCAGGAGTGTTGCTGTTAATATGATAGACGAAAGCTGGGAATGCGGATAAAAACATTGATGTTTTGACAAAT
>JAFRHL010000055.1 GCA_017433295.1 Eubacterium sp. | reverse complement strand
TTTAAAAAAACGGCAGGGAGATGCCCCTCTGCCGTTTTTTATTTATTCCTGTCTTTGTAGGTCAGTGCATACTCCGACTCTATAAACCGGATAAATACATCCACGGAATGTGTATGGAATGATTTTTCATTATAAATCATATACACTGTCCTGAAGTCCGTGGGCACATCCTCTACCGGTATGGTTTTAAGCCCTGTAAATGTATCCATATAGGGAGCATTGGCAATCAGTCCCACAGCATCCTGGCATCTGTCGCCCCCAAGGGCCCTCACATCTTCCTGGTGCTCCATGAGAACACCGGCCAGATATAATTCATTGGGATATTCGTAGATAATTCTGGTATCAGAGGAATTCCTGAATTTTTGTTCCAGGAGCCTTTTAAACTGGAGACCGATCTGCTGAGTCAGGGAATAGGTAAGGATCCTGGAACCGGCCAGGTCCTCCAGCGTCACTAACTCCTTTAAAGCAAGAGGATGCGTTTTCGGAACAAGGGCCACCACTTCCTGAGTCAGAATAGGAATCCCCTTTAATTCATCGACTTCTTCATTAAAGGTGCAAAAACCAATATCATAGTTTCCTTTCATGAGCCCTTTGAGAATTCCTTCAGACTGACCCTGATATATCTGAAAATGGATATTCTCGTACATGCTCCTGAATTCCAGTATTACCTTAGGCAGAAAACTGCTCTGGATGGTGGTGATGGCTCCGATATCAATATGACCGCTTAATTTTCCGCCATATTCATGCATCACTGCCACACCGTTATCCAGGACCTCCATGGATCTTTTTACATATTCATAAAACTCTTTACCATATTTGGTCAGTCGGATATTCCTGCCCTTTTTTTCAAACAGCTTAAGCCCCAGCTCCTGTTCCAGAGAAGCGATTGCCCCGCTTAGGCCCGGTTGAGAAATATACAGCTCAGATGAAGCAATGGTATAATTCTCTGTTTCTGCTAACTTGCAAAAATAGCGCAAGTGCATTAGATTCATGTTTACTACCCCCAAAGTTTACTTGTCATTCATCTTTTCCTGTATTGCCGAAATCTGAATCATGCCTGAAGGATGCCCTTGCGCTCATGCGCTCCAGCGGCAGATAAATCAAACCTCTCTTTTCAAAATAGTAATACAGCCCGAATCCCCGCTTACAACGGAAGGTACACTCCACACAGGGATCCTTGTCACAATAGGCATAGGCATCTTCCTGTGCCAGTCCGAAAATCAGGGGAGACCTCTTTCTCCCGGAGACATACTTAAGCTGCCCGCCTGTAAATGTGCGCAGCCATACCCAGGCCGGTTTTTCCCTGAAATCTTTACAGTCCCAGGTGGCCTTGATGGCATTTTCATTAACACTCCCGAAAATAGTGTATCCCAGAACGATTTCCTCTCCAAAGGAATCAAAGGGCAGGGGAACCAGCTCTTCCATGGCCTGCCCGCAGCATTCCGGTACCGCTGTCACATCTGACATGGTACTTAAAAGATTATGGCATGTCCCGCATCTGTAAAAACGGATGGGAGGACATTCCACCGTCGGCTTTTTAATGGCTCTGCAGCGCAGATGGCCAAAACGATTCTTCTCATCATTGCTCATATATAAATCCTCCCGGCAACAACAGACAATCAAAACTCTGTAATAATAAATCTATAACTATTCTTTACCCTTCAGTCTGCGTTCCAGCTCCTTCACCAGTTCATATCTCTTAAGCTTGCCACTGTCAGTATAAGGCAGCCTGTCAATAAATTCAATATGTTCAGGCCAGAGCCATTTACTGACTTTTTTGCTTGCCAGATATTTCCCGATGGAGGAAACGGTGGGAACGATCCCTGAATTATCATTGATCACGAAGGCACATACCCGCTCACCCAGCCTGGCATCTCTCATGCCTACGACTCCTGTTTTATAAACACCGGGACAGCCCAGCATGCTTTCCTCGATCTCGTTAATGTTGAGGTTCTCTCCTCCCCGCACAATAATATCCTTTTTTCTTCCGGAAATTTTTATATAACCTTCTTCATTGCCGTAGCAGAGATCCCCGCTGTGGAACCATCCATCTTCATCCAGGGCCTCTTTCGTACTGTCGGGATCATCCAGATAACCCACAAACACATTGGGACCTCTGGAGATTTCTTCTCCGACGGTTCCGGGAGGAACATCATTTCCCTTCTCATCAACTACCCGGATCTCTATGGCTCCCATGGTCTTACCGGACCACTTTCCTTTGAGCTCCATGGCCCGTTCCGGCGGAACCAGCACATGGGGAACACTCTCTGTGGAACCGTAGCATTCGCACACCAGAAGATGATGGTTTTCCCAGGCAGACCTGGTCAGTTCATAGGATACCGGCGCGCCTCCACAGACATAAAACTGAAGTGAAGAGGGTTTCTTATGTCCTAAATCCATATGCTTCAGGTAATCGAAGATAAAAGGAGTAGCCCCCATGGAGAAGGTGCAGTGTTCCTCATCCATGATATCCAGGGCTCCGGCCGCATTGTACTGTTCCATCAGCACCAGCTTGCCCCCAGCCAGCATGGCCGCTATGACCCCATGATGGAAGCCGGTGGCATGACTGAGCGGTGCAGGCATGAACATGATGTCCTCACTGGTCAGATGAAGACATTCATTAAATATCTTTTCACTGGAAATCACATTATTATGAGTGAGAAGTACTCCCTTGCTTCCTTTGGTGGTTCCGGAGGTAAAAAGAATGACGGCAATCTCATTGGCATTACATTCCGGTTTTTTAAGAGCGGTTTTCTTTCCTTTAAGAATATCCTCAAACTGCTTCTCCTCTTCACCGTGCCGCTCTCCGCCTATATAAATATATGTAACGTTTTTTCTAACCTCATTTTTGTATTTGTTAATAAAATCACAAATATCGTCACCATGATATTTGTGCACGGCAAAATGCATCCTGCTCCCGATGCGGTTCATCAGGCTGATCCATTCTGCAGCTCCGGTCCTCATCTTTATGGGCACAACGATGGCCCCGATTTTGAAACAGGCAATGCAAATCAGAATGAATTCACTTCTCGGTGTACACTGAAGCGTCACCATATCTCCGGTCCCGATTCCCTGGTCTGTCATATAGGCAGCCAGGATATCCGCCTTCTCATCCACAGCCCGGTAAGTCAGCCGCTTGCCCAGATCATCCACAATATATTCCTTGTCCGCATATCTGCTCACAGCCAGATTCCAGTAGTCTAACAGGGTCTGGTCGGACCACAGTCCCTGCTCCTCATATTTTTTCTGCTGTAATGGGTTTATCATGATATCCATGTCTGTCTCCTGTTCCATCGGAATCACTATTTAAGTCTTTTCATTAAGAAACGCCAATCCATATTACGTAATATAAATTGGCGTTTCTTTTTATTATCAATCAATCATTTCTTACATCACAAGCAATGTAAGGGATTTAAGAGGAATCCAGATGATAAGATTGAGATTCAATCTTATTCGTACTCCTTCTCAAGGCATTTTGCGATGGTCACGCGCTGGATCTGGTTTGTTCCCTCGAAGATCTGGAAGATCTTGGCGTCACGCATCAGCTTCTCAACGGGATACTCTCTGCTGTATCCATATCCACCGAATACCTGTACAGCATTGGAGGTTACTTCCTGCATACAGTCTGTTACGAATGTCTTGGTAATGGAGCCTTCCTTACGAACCAGACTTCCCTGATCCATCAGCTTCATTGTATTGTTAACCAGGCAGCGGCTGGCCTCAACCTTGATGGCCATATCAGCAAGAAGCTGCTGAACCATCTGCTGTTTGATGATGGGCTTGCCGAACTGCTCACGGATCTTGGCATAAGCAACTGCCTCATCCAGGGCTCTCTGCATGATTCCAACACCCAGAGTAGAGATGAAGGCACGGGAAAGGTTCAGAGAATTCAGAGCCAGGCTCAGTCCCTTACCAGGTGTACCAACGATGCGGTCTTCCGGAACAACAACATCTTCAAAGATCAGGTCTGTGGTGTTGGAAAGACGGAAGCCCATCTTATCCTCGTGAGCGCCTACAGAGAAGCCTGGTGTGTCTCTGTCGATCATGAATGCGGTGATACCTACATCCGGAATCTTGAAGAAAGCAATGTAAAGGGAAGCACACTCGCCGTTTGTAGCAAAAGTCTTGGTTCCGTTCAGCACATAGTTGCCCTTGCCGTCCGGTACTGCTGTAGCGCGGAGAGCACCTGCATCAGAACCTGCACCTGCCTCAGTGATGGCGAAGCAGGCAAACTTGCCCTGTCCGATCACATCTGCGAAATACTGGGCCTGTTCCGGGGTTCCCTTTAAGATTACATTACGAAGGGCCACAAAGGTAGTAACCAGTGTATCTGCATAACCGGCATCTACTTTAGCGATCTCTTCGAAGATCATGGCAGTTGTCTCATAGTCCATACCTTCTCCGCCATACTCTTCCGGAATCTCCAGCATATGAAGTCCCATATCGATTGCCGGCTTAAATAACTCTACCGGGCATTCACCCTTGCGATCACACTCTGCAACATGAGGCTTAACCTCTCTCTCGACCATATCACGGACCATCTCAATGAGTTCCAGCTGTTCTTCTGTGTAAAGTAATGCCATAGTTAATCTCCTTTCATAAAAAGTTACGATATTGATAATTGTCACATTCTTTAATTTATTTGAGTGTAACACAATATGTAATAAAAGTCCTATCGTAAAAACCGAAGGGTTTTTGCATATCCATAGGTATTTCCTATTATTTTATCATCTAATTGTGAATTATGCGAAATTGTATCCTGATTTTTTGTCTATTTTGTATAGTTCAAAAAAAAACCACCGTATTAAACGATGGTTTTTTTTGATATTTATAAGCTGTTAATATAGATTGTGTGCCATCTATCGGAATCTGTCTGTTTACAGATATCCCAGCTTGTCCAGGGTATTTAAGATATTACGTCCTTCTTCTGTTCCCTCAATGATCCGGCGGGCTCTCATGCTGTCACCGATATTAAGGATCTCAACATTACTGGAAGCGTATTCTTTATTCAGGGCATCCAGCAGAGGATTATGAGCCCTCATGCCGAGACAAACAAAGCCGTAATCGAAATCAAGATCTGTCTGTTTTCCGTCGGGAGTTTCCACCAGGAAGGAATCGGCCTTGACCTCAAGAAGCCTGGTATTGACATACTGGTGAACATCGTGTTTCTTCATCAGTGTAGTGGTGTCTGCCTTTGTGACCGGATCCAGTCCGTTTCCGATGGCAGGCATCATCTCCACGATGCTGGTGTCCGCACCTCTCGGAGCAAAGAATTCCACCACATCCAGGCCGACAGCTCCGCCGCCGATTACCACAACCTTCTTTCCTTTCAGGTCTTCCGGATAGTCATTCACCCTGGCGATCATACCCAGGATGGAGCAGACCTTGCCGCCTTCTTTGTCAACATACTGATCCACTCCTTTAATAGGTGGCAGCAGCGGATTCGAACCGGTAGCATTGACAATGATATCCGGTTTAAAGTTTTTAACCAGGTCCACATTGGCCTCTGTTCCCGTGAAGGTATAAAGATTCTTCAGCTTTCCGGCGCGATGGATGAGATAATTCGGGAAATCGGAAAGACGTTTCTTATCCGGAATTTTTGATATTTCAGCTGCCAGTCCGCCAAGATAGGGCTTCTTCTCAAGCAGGAAGGTGGTACATCCCACCTCGGCCGCGGTACATGCTGCTTCCAGACCCGCAGTTCCTCCACCGATCACCACAACATTACAGGGTTTGTTAATATGCTTCTTAATATAATCAGCACCTTTATTAACCGCCGGATTTACAGTACAGCGGATAGGACGGTTGATTCCGATCCGGTGACCGGCGCAGCCGATATTACAGGAGATACATTTTCTCAGATCATCTTCATGGCCGTACTGAACCTTGTTGACCCACTCGGGTTCTGCGATAAGACCCCTGCCCATACCGATCAGGTCAGCATCTCCCCTGGCAAGGATATCCTCCACAACGGCCGGGTCTCTCATGTTACCCATGGCAATACAGGGTTTACCGAACTTCTCTTTTACCGCTTTGGCCATATAAGACCTCCATCCGTCCGGCAGGTAATTGGCATCGATCTGGAACTGAATGGATCCGTTCAGGCCGCAGGATACATCGAAAATGTCCACGCCTTCATTCAGGTATTCCAGATACTTCAGGGTATCGTCAAGCGTATTGCCGCCTTCCATGAACTCGTCGGCGCTGAGCCTTAAAATGATGGGGAAGGCCGGTCCCACCTGCTTTCTGACCTCATCAATGATCATCCGGCAGAACCTGGTACGATTTTCCATGCTGCCTCCGAATTCATCGGTCCGGTCATTGGTCAGCGGAGAAAGGAACTGACTGATCAGGTAGGAATGTCCGGCATGGATCTCTACAGCGTCAAAACCGGCAGTCTGTACACGTTTGGCAGCCTCTCCATATTTTTTTGCTATATATTCGATTTCTTCTTTTTCCAGGGGTCTCGGGATCTCTCCGCCCGCCTTGGATGGAATATTGGAGGCTGATACCGGCTGCATACCGATACGGGATGACATGGCGGAGGCTCCTGCATGATTGATCTGCAGGGCAATGCAGGCGCCATGCTTATGTACAGTTTCACAGAGCATGAACAATCTGGGGATATAATTATCCTTGTCAATGCGGATCTGGGTGGTACCATTGGAACCCTGGGGGGAATCCACACTGGCATTCTCCACAATGATCAGGCCGGTGCCGCCTTTGGCTCTCTGCTCATAATAATTAATATGAAGAAAGCTCATCTCACCGTTCTGTTCACCATAGTTTGTTCCCATGGGCATCATGACAATACGGTTCTTCATGGTCATACGCTGTACTGTCAGTGGTTCAAAAATGTGTGAATACTTACTTTTCATAATATCCTCCTATCTCTTTTTTTGTGCATATAATACAAAAAAAGTGCAGATTCCTCAAATTCGTTCGGGAATCTGCACTTAATGATTTATTTGAAAAAACTATAGATATCGAATGACAGCAGACCTTTCAAGGGTCAAAGCCACTTTTTGCCATTACTGCTGTGCCTTAAAAGCCTGATATTCTTTTACAGGGAAGTCCTTTCCCGTCCACAGCTTATAGGCAACTGCACCCTGCCATAAGAGCATGCCCTCACCGCCGATGACCTTCTCACAGCCGGCAGCTTTTGCTTCACGCATCATTCTTGTCTCAGTGGGATTATAAACCACATCGCATACCACCAGGTCCTTTCTGAACAGGCTGGTATCCTCAATGATGGTTTTATCCTCATTGGGCTTCATGCCTACGGAAGTACCGTTGATAAAGATATCAGCGTCATTTACAGCTGCCACAAAGGCCTCCTTCTCGTCAAGGCAGTGAACCGTAACCTTACAATCGGGAGTTTTTTCTGCCAGCTTTGCGGCAGTACCCTTTGCTCTGTCAAGGAAAGGATCGTTTCCGTTAAAGATCGTGATGGACTTTGCTCCCTCAAACGCGCACTGAACCTGAATGGCTGTGGCTGCGCCGCCTGCGCCGCAAATGACGATCTTCTTATCCTTTACCTCAACGCCATGTTCCCTTAAGTTCAGGACAAAACCACTTCCATCCGTGATATATCCCTTCCACTTTCCATTTTCATTGACTACAGTATTGCAGGCACCGATGACCTCTGCCTCCGGAGAAATCTCGTCCACATTCTGTGCCACAATATTTTTACAGGGCATAGTTACGTTGAAGCCCTGGGCGTTAAGAAGCTTTAAGGCTTTCATGGCTTCAGGAGCCTGCTCTTCCTTGATGTCAAATGCCAGATAAGCACAGTCCAGGCCATGATAGCGGAATGCAAAGTTATGCATTGCCGGGGATCCTGAGTGGCCCACCGGAGTTCCGATGAGGCATAAAAGCCGGGTAGTTCCTTTGATTCTTTGTTCCATCGTCTGCCTCCTATGCTCTTGCTTTGTTGATCTCGTCTACCAGTACCGGGATAACCTCAAAGAGGTTTCCTACTACGCCGTAGTCTGCGATATCAAAGATGGGTGCGTCGGGATCCTTGTTGATGGCCACGATCACATCAGAACCGCTCATTCCT
>JAFRHL010000054.1 GCA_017433295.1 Eubacterium sp. | reverse complement strand
TTGGAATAGTCGCTGTAATCCTCTGCGCAGACCTTTTGTGAAGCAGTCATAATAAAAATAATTATTTGCTACCTTCTTCTGATTTCCGAGGAGGGACGGAACCTGGGGAGATACCGGCCTCCATCACGGCGTCTGTTTTACAAAAAAAGGAGGTCGTCATCAGACGCCCCCTTTGAGCAATTCTGTCACCGCGCCGTTCATTGCGCTTTCAACAGCAGTTTTCAATTTTTCCATATGCAGCGTAAGTTTTTTTACCTCTTCTTCTTTTTCCGGTTGCTCTTCTGTACTGCTTTCTTCTTCATCTGCTCCGGAGATGAATTCCGAAACAAGGCCGAACCTGTATCCCTCTTCTTCCATGGAAGAGATGATCTCCGGCAGTGCTTCCGCGTCGGAGGAAGATATGACATGGAGCAGGGGCATCATGCCGCAGAAATGATGCTTTTTGAATTTTTCTACCACATAATCCGCGCCCGGCTGGTCATTCTCCTCGTAATCATAGATGGCCAGGCTCCAGAGCATGGTGTTGTAACCCAGATCCTGCATGACTTTCATTACCCTTTCACTGTAATGACCCATGGGGGGTCTCATGAAGGGGTCCGGGGTATAGCCGGTCAGCTTCTCCATGGTGGCTGCGCATTCGCTCATTTCCTTTTTGATCTTTGAAACGGAGCAGTCCGGCAGGGAAGGATGTGTGGTCGTATGATTTCCCACCAGGTGTCCTTCCTCCTTCATACGTTTGACCAGGTCGGGGTTTTCTTTGATATAAGGAGTTGTAACAAAGAAAATAGCTTTCACATCGGCATCTTTCAGGGCATCCAGTATACTGGCTGTATTTCCGTTTTCATAACCGGCGTCAAAGGTCAGGTAAATGACTTTTTCACCGTTTTCATAAGCTTTTTCATCGCAATAATATGTATCATAGTCAGAAAGCTTTACACCGGAAGGCTTTTCACAATCCGGTTTTTTATGGTCTGTCCGAAGACTCAGTCCGAAGGCGACCGCTTTATTGGAATAGTCGCTGTAATCCTCTGCGCAGACCTTTTGTGAAGCAGTCATAATAAAAATGAATGTCAGGGTGATCAGCAATAATATTTTTCTCATGTGTTTATTTCCTCTTCCGGTTCATTGTTCAGCTTCATTATTATTGTCAAGCATTTTCTTTAACTCGCTCATAAAGGTGTTGACATCCTTAAATTCCCGATAAACAGAGGCAAACCTGACATAGGCGACTTGTTCCAGCTTTTTTAAGCGTTCCATTACGATCTCGCCTATCACGCTGCTTTCCACTTCTTTATAGGCAATGTTATAGATATCATTTTCAATCTGATTCATCACCTCTTCCAGCTGTTCCACTGAAACAGGCCTCTTATGACAGGCACGCATGATACCTGCCATGATTTTGTTTCTGTTGTAGGCTTCACGGGAGCGGTCTTTTTTTATAACGGTAAGGGGGATGATCTCCACCTTTTCGTAGGTCGTAAAGCGTTTTCCGCATTCATCGCACTGTCTTCTCCGGCGGATGGAAGTATTGTCATCAGCCGGTCTTGAGTCTATTACCCGGGTATTATCCATCCCGCAAAAAGGACATTTCATTGGTTTTCCTCCGATTTATTTTATATAACATTTCTTCTCATCAATATCCACCAGTATCACATCTGATCCAAACTTTTCCACGCAGCAGAAAGGAACTGCATACTCTCCTTTTTTACCGATGCAGCCCCAGTATTTACTCCCGGAGGGTATATAAAGATCGGTGATACAGCCTTTTTCCAGATTAATGCCCAGGTCTCCGATGTGGCCCAGCCTTTTTCCGTTCCTTATGTTGATCACTTCCATGTTGGACAGGTCCCAGAATCGAATACTCATATTCATGATTCGCTCCTTTTTATTACAGGATATGAAAAACATAGAAAACGGTGAAAAAAGAAAAGCGGAAGAAAATATGTCAGTTGATGATATTACATTTCTTCCGCTTTATTGTGGAATAATCTATCTAAATTATACCGTATAAATAATCTTTGACGGGCATTTCTCCGCACAGGCTCCACAGTTTGTACACTTGCTGTAGTCTATATGGGCAATATTGTTCTCCACCGTGATGGCACCGGACTCACAGACTCTGGTACACATCTTACAGCCGATACATCCCACGGAGCAGACTTCTTTGACGGGCTTACCGAAGCCCCTTGAGCTGCAGTGAACCTTTACCCCTTCCTTTGAAGTGGTATAGGGGATCAGCTCGATCAGCGACCTGGGGCAGGTGGCAATGCATTTACCGCAGGCCACACATTTTTCCGGGTCGACCACTGCTATACCGTCAACCACATGGATGGCGTCGAAATCGCAGACCTTTACGCAGCTTCCAAAGCCCATACATCCGTATTCGCAGGCCTTGGGTCCGCCTCCGGGGACACTGACAGCAGAAATGCAGTCCTCGTTGCCCGAGTAGATATATTTATTTTTTGCCTTATCACAGGTGCCGGCGCATTTCACAAATGCCACCTGCTTCTCTGAGGAACCGGCCTCCACTCCCATGATGGAAGCAATCTGCTCAGCCACCGGGGCTCCGCCTACCGGACAGGCACCCACCGGGGCTTCTCCCGCCACGATCGCTTTGGCCAGGCCGTCACATCCGGCATAACCGCATCCGCCGCAGTTGTTGCCCGGCAGACACTCTCTTACCGCAATTTCCTTTTCATCCACAGGAACCTTAAACTTTTCAGAAGCAACGCAAAGGAGAACAGCGATCATAAGACCGGTACCTCCCACGACGACTGCCGCAAGAATTATTCCATTCATCTATCTTCCCTCCTGTCAAATAATACCTGAAAATCCAAAGAAGGCAATGGACATCAGACCTGCGGTCACCAGGACCAGGGGCATTCCCTGCCAGGATGGTGAAATATCGTTATACTCCATCTTTTCGCGCAGCCCGGCCAGGATAACGATGGCAACGGTAAAGCCGACTGCCGTTCCCAGTCCGTAAACAACTGTCTGGATAATGCCGTAATCATACTGAACAGCATTCAGGGCCACACCCAGTACCGCACAGTTGGTAGTGATCAGGGGCAGGTAGACTCCGAGGGATTCATAAAGAGCCGGCATGGACTTCTTTAAAAACATCTCCACAAACTGCACAAGACCCGCGATAACCAGGATAAAGACGATAGTCTGAAGGTATTCCAGCCCGAAGGTCACCAGGACGAACCTGTAAATACAGGCAGTTACAAATGACGCGATGGTAATGACAAAGATTACGGCAGCGCCCATGCCGAGAGCGGTATCGACCTTCCTTGATACGCCGAGGAAAGGACAAAGTCCAAGGAACTGGCTTAGCACGACGTTATTAACAATGGCAGAACTGATGATCAGCAAAATTAATGTTTTCATGCTTCTCCTCCTTCCCGGACAACAGGAATTTCTTCCTCTGCATCCTCTGTCTTCTCTCCGGCCTTCTCACCGGGTGTATGATTCTTGATCTTATTCTGTATGGCTACCATGCAGGAAAGAACCAGGAAGGCGCCCGGAGCCAGGATAAATATGGTAATGGGCGTGTAGATTCCCTCCGGAAGGAGCTTTAAGTTAAAGAAAGTGCCGGCACCGAGAAGCTCACGCAGGGCACCCAGTATCGTCAGGGATAATGTAAATCCCAGTCCCATGCCAAGGCCGTCAAAGAAGGAGCTGATGGGGCCGTTTTTGCCAGCATATGACTCCGCGCGGCCGAGAATGATACAGTTAACAACAATTAACGGGATATAAACACCCAGGGCATCATTCAGGGCAGGCACGTAGGCCTGCAATACAAACTGGACTATTGTTACCAGAGATGCGATGACCACAATATATGACGGTATTCGAACCCTGTCCGGTATAAAATCACGGAGCAGGGAAATGATCATATTGGAAAACATCAGAACAGCCGTGGTGGTCAGTCCCATGCCAAGGCCGTTTATGGCCGAGGTGGTTACAGCCAGAGTAGGGCACATACCAAGGGTCAGGACCAGTGTGGGGTTTTCAAGGAAAATACCGTTTACCAATCTCTCTGCAGGAGTATTCTTTTTCATTTTAATTCCCTCCTTCTATTGACTGGAAATAAGCCAGACAGCTGTTCATGGCACCTGTCACTGCTTTACTGGTGATGGTGGCTCCGGAGATCGCGTCGATCTTTGAATCATCTGATGCTCCCGAACCGTCCTTTACGACCTGGAAAGCCTCTGCCTTTTTACCCTGGAACTGGGTCCCCCAGGATCCCTCACCGGTATCATTGGCGTGCATACCCAGTCCGGCGGTTTCACCGATGGAGAGCACGGAGTAGCCGTTGACCGTTCCGTCTGCCTGGATACCCACAGTGAGCTGGATCTCACCGCCATAGCCTTTGTTGGTGGAAATATTAAATATATAACCAAGGATATTGCCTGATGCATCAAGGGCCTGTACCGCCTGGGTTATGGCGTCGCTTTCATGTCCCTCCACAGGGTTTTCGTAAGCGGAAATGACCTTTGCAGCAGCATCCTCAGAAAAACCTTCAACATCTTCAAAGCTGGCGGCATCAGGAAAGACTGCCTGGTAGGCTTCCTGCTGCTTTTTGGCTTCCTGGTCGATTATGGGCTTTTTGGTAATACCGTAAATGGCTCCCAGGGCTATGCCGGCAACCAGTGTAATTATCACCAGCTTTAATCCGTCTTTCAGCAAATCATTCATCCTTCTTACCCCCTTTCCCGAATGCGACAGGCACTGTAAACCTTTCAATTAACGGTACTAAAAGATTACAGAAGATAATGGCGTAGGAAACACCTTCCGCAGATCCGCCGAAGAGACGGAAAATACCTGTCAGGATACCCAGCAGGACACCAAAGACGATCTGTCCCCGGGGGGTGATGGGAGAAGTCACGTAATCTGTTGCCATGAAGAAGGCTCCAAGCATCAGTCCGCCGCCGCAGAGCTGCTGGCATAAATAAGTCATATCAAATCCATGTCCTCCGAAGAGAAGGACAAAAATACCAAGAGTTCCTATATAGCATACCGGGATCCTCCAGCTGATGATCCTTTTTATCATGAGATAGAGACCGCCGATGATCAGCAGCAAAGCGGAGGTCTCTCCCACTGTTCCGGCTGTTGTACCTAAAAACATGGCCGTAAGGTTTACCGTCTCACCGGCCTTTAAGGCAGCCAGGGGGGTGGCTGAAGTGGTTGCGTCAAAAACAGTTCCCGGGCCGTTGCTGGTAAAATTAGTCATAATACCGGCAAAAGAAATCAGCAGAAAACATCTGGCACCCAGGGCCGGGTTCATAAAGTTCTGTCCAAGTCCTCCAAACACCTGCTTAACCACGATTATGGCGAACACTCCGCCGATAAAGGGGATCCAGAAGGGAACCTCCGGAGGAAGGTTCATGGCCAGAAGCAGGCCGGTCAGGGCTGCGCTCATATCCTTAATGGTTACTTTCTTATGCATAAAATGCTGCCAGGCATATTCGCTGACCACGCAGGTCAGGATACAGATGATGGTATTGACTATGGCCCTTCCGCCGAAATTCCAGAAACCGAATACTGTGGCGGGCAGCAGGGCAATGATCACATCCTGCATGATACTCCTGGTTGAAGCCTTATCCCTCACATGAGGATTGGCTGATACATGATATAATTGTTCGTTCATAATTAACCTCTCCTTATGTTATTTCTTCTTCCTTCTTAAAGCCAGGGCCTCACGGCGTCCTGTCTTCATGGACTGGGTAAGTCTTCTTTTGGCGGGGCAGATATAGGAGCAGCATCCGCATTCAACGCACTCACATCCGTTCAGGGCGTCGAACAATGCGAAATTGCCATGGTCTGCCACCTCGGATAATCTGGTGGGCATCAGTCCGGCAGGACATACGCTGATACAGCGGCCGCAGCGGATGCAGGGACCGGGTTCATATTCTGCCACCTCATCCTTGCTGAAGCACAGCAGGGAGGAAAAAGTCTTTCCGCAGGGAACATCCAGAGTGGATAAAGCCATACCCATCATGGGGCCTCCTGAGATGACCTTTTCAGGCTCTGTCTTAAATCCCCCGGCAGCGGCTGCAAGCTCAGCCGCGTTGGTTCCGGCTTTTACCTTATAGTTGCCCGGACTGGCAATGGCATCTCCGGTTACTGTAACAACTCTTTCATAAAGAGGCTTGCCGAGAATGACCGCTTCATGGATGGCAATGGCTGTAGCTACATTATCCACGATGCAGCCGGCGTCTGCGGGAAGCATGGATGAGTTGATGGATCTTCCCGTAACCGCGTAGATCAGAGAACGCTCAGCCCCCTGGGGGTACTTGGTCTTAAGGGGGGCAACTTCGATCCTTTCTTCCTTTTCACACAGCTTTGTCAGCTTCTCTATGGCTTCAGGCTTATTATCTTCGATACCGATCACTCCCTTTGCCGCGGGAAAGAGCGACAAGATCAGGTTGAGACCGGAGATCAGCTGGTCCGGAATCTCCATCATACAGCGGTAGTCTGCCGTTATGTAGGGCTCGCATTCAGCTGCATTGATAATAATTGTATCTATCTTCTCCGGTTCCTTTGGAGACAGCTTGACATGGGTGGGGAATCCTGCTCCGCCCAGTCCGACGATTCCGGCCTCCTTCACTGCGCCGATGATATCCTGTTTTTCACGGGAGGTGACCGGTGTAAACTCTGCAGTCTCATATTCACCGTCATTTTCTATCACGATACTGTTAACCCTGGCACCGGATACGGTAAGACGGGGTTCGATCTTTTTAACCTTGCCGGACACAGAACTGTGGATATTGGCGGAAACAAATCCGCCGGCCTCCGCTATCTTCTGGCCCGCCAGGACTCTGTCACCTTTTTTCACACAGGGAACAGCGGGTGCCCCGATGTGCTGACTTAAAGGATAGACCAGCTCACCCTGGGGTAAATACTCAAGTATGGACTTATCCTTACTTAACTCCTTCCCGTCATAAGGGTGAAGGCCGCCTTTAAATGTGAGTAATCCCATTTTAATACCTTCTTTCTTTATTCTTTCGCTGCTATTATAATCAGAAACCAAGCCAATCTCTATTATAATTAAAATAAAACGGAAATCAAGACTTGTTAAACAAATAACAAGAATAAATTTCCGTTTTTTTCTGGCAGATTTATAAGCAATAAGAATACATGACCCGGTTTCACCACTATTCCACGATCACATCGAACTTTTTATCCCCTTTTTCTTCCTCCCCTGTTACTTCCACAAGGACCTTATGGGGAAGGCAGACAATACTCTCTCCCACATGGCTGACCGGTTTATGCTTTACGCAGATCAGGTCCGGACAGTCGGCTTTTATCATCTGCGCCTGACCATCCTTTATCACCAGAATGTTTTCCCAGGAAGGAGATTCTGAAGATTGTTTTTCATCCTCTCCGGGACAGATCCTGACCTCCCGGTCCCTGTCCAGGGCGTAAAGGCCGAAAAGTCTGCCATCTACAGTGACCCTGACAGTCCTGCCTTCTTTTTTCCGGATCATCATAAATCCAAAAGCAAAGGCAGCCACCAGAAGAAAGACGAGGATCAGAAAAAGATCGCTGCGCCTGAAAAATTTAATTGAATCCGATCCACTTCTGGGCAATCTTATAGCCTCCTCTGGTTATCTTCTCCGACAGCTTATTTCTGGAGCTGGAAAGGTGTCCCAGAGTCGAATGCTTCATCTGCCGGTAAGCCTGGGGGGCATTCTCTTCAAGGTATTTCCAGACATCCGCCCTCATTACCTCCGCCTCATCTGTTTTCATCTTTATCAGCAGTACAGAAGTTACCAGGGTAATGGTTGACAGATAATGGAGCATGTATTCTTCCAGCTTCGGAGAAGAAAAAGCACCTTCGTGGGCAGCATAGGTATCTATCATCAGTTTATTGACCCGGATCTGCTGGTCAATCCTTGACATCATCACCTTCTCGTTTACAGACTGGTCTTCCCTGCCGATAAAATACCTGTAAAAATCCACATCCAGATAATACATCCTCTTTACATAAGGAAGGGGGGTGAAGACAAAAAGATTGTCAACATAAAAGGTATGCCCGGGCAGCCTGAATCCACAGCCGGTCAGCAGCTCCCGCCGGTAAATTACGGAGTGCATCAGGATATTCTGGCTTGGGCCGAAGTGGCCAATATCTTCCCACCCGAAAAAACAGTTTTCAGGAAGAATGGAGTGATAATGGATCACTTTTTTGTGGATGGCTCCCTGCTTTTCATAAACATAATTGGAGATAAGCATATCAAGGGGATCTTCATCATTGAGGGTCTGTTTCAGGAAGGCAAGAATCTTCTCATAAGCTTCCGGATTTACCCAGTCATCACTGTCCACCACCTTAAAATAATAGCCGCTGGCATGGGAAAGCCCGGTATTTACCGCCTCCCCATGTCCTCCGTTTTCCTGGTGCAGGGCTCTGACAATTCCGGGATAAGCAGCTTCATATTCATCTGCAATCTGTCCGGTGCCGTCTTTGGACCCGTCATCAACGATTAAAATCTCTACATCCTCTCCTCCGGGCAGCAGGCTTTCAATACAATGTCGCATATAGTCCTGGGAATTATAGCTTGGTATGGCTATAGAAAGGATTTTCATATATTACCTCTTTCTAAATCAGTCTTTATTTCTCTCTGGCAGCTGAGACCAGATTTCATGTTAATTATTTAATTTTTCTATATATAATATCTTCTCTTCCCGGTCCGTTGGATACCATGGTAATGGGATAGCCGATCTTCTCTTCAATAAATTCGATATATCCCCGGCAGTTTCGGGGCAGGTCTTCATAGGTCTTTATTCCTGAAATATCACATTCCCAGCCCGGAAGTATTTCAAGGACGGGTTTTGCCTTCTCAAGCTTCCATGGCACCGGAAAATCTGTGGTGATCTTTCCGTCAACTTCATAACCGGTACATACGGGTATCTCCTTTAAATAACCCAGCACATCCACCACGGTAAAGGCCACATCCGTAGTTCCCTGGAGCCGGCAGCCGTATTTTGATGCCACACAGTCAAACCATCCCATCCGTCTGGGACGTCCGGTGGTGGCTCCGAACTCACCGCCGTCTCCTCCCCGGACCCTTAATTCGTTGGCCTCCTCTCCGAAGATCTCACTGACAAAGGCTCCGGCGCCCACTGCGCTGCTGTAGGCTTTTACCACGGTTACCACCTTTTCGATGGCATAGGGTGGGATTCCGGCACCGATGGCTCCGTAGGAAGCCAGGGTGGAGGAGGAAGTCACCATGGGATAAATACCGTGGTCAGGATCCTTCAGGGTTCCCAGCTGGCCCTCCAGCAGGATATTCTTTCCTTCATGTATTGCCCGGTCAAGATAGGAAGAAACGTCACAGACATAAGGCTCCACCATCTTTTTATATTCCATAAGGGTCCCGAAGATCTCCTTCGGATCAATCAGGGGTTTGTGATAGAGATGTTCAAGAAGCACGTTCTTCTGGATAATGACCCTCTCTATTTTCTCGTAAAGGGCATCCTCCGGCATAAAGAGTTCACTGACCTGGAAGCCTGTCTTGGCAAACTTATCCGAATAAAAAGGAGCAATGCCTGATTTTGTAGATCCAAAGGACTTTCCTCCCAGTCTCTCCTCCTCATACTGGTCAAATAAAATATGGTAGGGCATGACGATCTGGGCCCGCTCGGAGACAAGGACCTTTGGTCTGGGTACGCCTTTTTCCACGATTTCTGAAAGTTCATGAAAAAGGACGGGAATATTCAGAGCCACGCCGTTACCGATAACACTTGTAGTATGGTCATAAAATACCCCTGACGGAAGAGAATGAAGAGCAAATTTACCATAATTGTTAATAATGGTATGCCCTGCATTGGCTCCGCCCTGAAAGCGGACTATTACATCAGAATCCATGGCAAGCATATCCGTGATCTTGCCCTTCCCTTCATCACCCCAGTTTGCGCCTACAATTGCTGTTACCATAGAGCGTTCACTCCTTTCATCAACGGTAAAAATCATACTCCATCTTCTATAAGGCGGAGAAATATCAAAAAATTACAGTAAACCCATTTTTTCCGACAGCCGTACCAGACTTCTTCCTTTGGGGAATCCCAGCAGATCTTCCCTGGTCACTCCCTTAAGCTTAAGCTCCGCATAGAAATATACGGCACAGGAAAACAGGATGGAAACCATCATGGCCCCGAGAACAACCAGACGGATCGGCAATATGGAAAATGCGAAAAGGCTCAGTATCATATAGATCCCCTGGTAGAAAACATATCCGGATACTCCCATAAGTACTGCGGATATGGCCGGGATAACAAATGTCTTCCGGATCTCCTGGTTATAGCCCAGATATTTTCTCACACTGACGCTGTTAAATATACACATCATAAAAGAATATGACATGGTGGCAATAACCATACCAAAAAGCTGCATATTGGTGAAATACAGCAGAGGGGTGAGGACCATCAGATGAAGTACAAGGGCAATGGCCGCATTCCGCAGGGGGATGTTCACCTTGCCGATTCCCTGCAGGATGCCGTTGGAGACTGTGGACAGGCAATAAAAAACTACACTGATACAGCCGAATCTGAGCAGGGCCACTGCCAGATCTATCGTAGCTTTCTGGGGGAATAAAACCTCCATGACAGGCCTCGCCATGGCACAAAGCCCTGCGGCGGCAGGGATACTGATCATCATGGTAAAATGTATGGCCTGCCGGACATGTCCGTTACACCGGTCCATATCATGAAGTGTGTAGGAGGAGGATACGGAAGGAATCATGGCTGTGGACATGGAGTTGGCCAGAGCCACGGGTACATTGATCAGAACCATGTACTCTCCCGAAAAAATACCGTAAAGCTCCGCCGCCGTCCTGGACCTCATTCCCTTAAAATCCATGATATCGCAGAAGAGGGTCTGGTCAAGGGTAGCACTGATATTATAAACAAAAGTAGATAATATGACCGGTGTGACCATGAAAATGATCACCTTAAGGATGTCCCTGTAGGAGCTTTCCACACCTGAGACATCATTTGCCATATGCTTTTTAAAATATTTACGGTTGCCCTTATATATCACCAGCATAAACAGGAGGCCGGCAATAACGCCGGCGCCGGTACCGAAGGCACTTCCCATGGCACCGAATACCGGGATCCGGTGAGGGTCCCCTCCCGCGAACAGGTGAATGAAGATCAGGGCCATGCCAACGCTGAATACAGCATTGGCCACCTGCTCTATGATCTGGGATACGGAGGTCTGGACCATGGTCCCATGGGCCTGGAAATATCCCCTGAAAACTCCCAGAAAGCCGGAAAAGAATATGGTCGGGGCAAGTATGCGAAGCACCGGGACCGCCCTGGCCTGGCTGGCCGGGATCAGGATGGATGCGCCGAAAAATGTAAACAGGCAGGCAATGCCCCCTATGACCAGTACATAAAGCAGGGCGCAGATGAAAACTCTGTGGGCGTCCCTGTACTGTTTTAATGCCAGCTTCCCTGAAATGACCTTGGAAACCGCCATGGGAATACTGTACGATGCAACCAGGAGGATCATCTGGTAGATATTATAGGCGATTCCGTAATAGCCGTTGCCCTCAACACCAATGATACTGGTAAGAGGACTGCGGTATAAAACCCCTATGATCCTTACCACGATACCGGCCACCATTAAGATGGAAGCCTGCCCGATCACATCTGAGCTGACGGAAGGCTCGCTGCCCTTCATCAGCCGGTCACTTCTTCTGTGCCGGCTATTTGGATCATCTTTTGTATTATTCTCTTTAAACATTAATCTCCGCCTTCAATCCAAGAAGCTCCCGGTTACGCTCAAGAACCGGACGAACAAAGTCCCTGATATACTCTTCTGTCTGCTGGGGAGCTCTGCCGGTAAAATTCTCCGGTTTCATAATATCAAGAAGCTGATCCATGGTCATGCCGAAGGCAGGATCGGCAGCAATGCGGGCAAGCAGGTCGTTGTCCCTGCCCTCTTCTTTCACGACCTTTCCAGCCGCCATGGAGTGCTGACGGATACGCTCATGCAGCTCCTGCCGGTCTCCTCCGGCTTTTACGGCGTCCATCATAATATTCTCCGTGGCCATAAAGGGAAGTTCCCGCATAAGATGGGCTTCGATGACCCTGGGGTAGACGACCAGTCCGTCCACCACATTAAGATACAGATCCAGAATGCCGTCAACAGCCAGAAATGCCTCCGGCACGGAGAGCCGTTTGTTGGCGGAATCATCGAGAGTCCTCTCGAACCACTGGGTGGATGCCACCAGGGCAGGATTCATCATGTCAGACATAACATAGTTGGCAAGGGAAGCTATCCGCTCACTGCGCATGGGATTTCTCTTATATGCCATGGCGGAGGAACCGATCTGGTTCTTTTCAAAAGGTTCTTCAATTTCCTTTAAATGCTGAAGGAGCCTGATATCATTGGAAAACTTATGGGCAGACTGGGCGATGCCGGAAAGGACATTGATCACCCGGCTGTCCACCTTTCGTGAGTAGGTCTGGCCTGATACAGGATAACAGGAAGAAAAGCCCATTTTTTCCGCGATCTTTTCGTCAATTTTTCTGATGGTATCATGGTCTCCGTTAAAGAGCTCAAGAAAGCTGGCCTGGGTCCCGGTGGTCCCTTTGGAGCCCAGAAGCTTCAGGGAACTGATCACATAATCCAGATCTTCCAGGTCTATCATAAGCTCATTGATCCACAGAGTAGCCCTTTTGCCCACGGTGGTGGGCTGAGCGGGCTGAAAATGTGTATAGGCCAGAGTGGGCAGGTCTTTATACTTCATGGCAAAGGCGGACAGCTCGCTGATCACATTGAGAAGCTTTTTGCGGACAAGCCGCAAGGCCTCTGCCATAATGATGATATCCGTATTATCTCCCACATAACAGGAGGTGGCCCCCAGGTGGATGATGCCCCTGGCCCCCGGGCACTGCTGGCCGTAGGCATAAACATGGCTCATGACATCATGACGGACTTCCTTTTCACGGGCCTTTGCCACATCGAAATTAATGTCTTCGGCATGCAGCTTCAGTTCATCGATCTGCTCTTTTGTGATACTGGAGAGTCCCAGTTCATACTCTGTCTCTGCCAGAGCGATCCATAATCTTCTCCATGTCTTAAACTTTTTATCCGGTGAAAAAATATACTGCATTTCCCTGCTGGCATAACGCTCAGAAAGAGGGCTCTGATATTTATCGTACATTCTCTGTATACCTCCTGTAGTTTATAACAGACGCATGATACCATAAAATTCCGGAATAGACAAGCCGTAAGTTGCCTGCATTATTTTAACAGGTCTGAATCCAGAGGTATGATGCCTCTTCGTATCTTGGTCCGAAGAATTCGTTCCGCTGCATCATTAATATCCTTTTTAGTCAGATCTCCGTCTGCCAGAGCTTCCTGGATACCCTCATAGGCCAGCTTAAAGTCATCCGGCATCAGGATCATATCATTTCCTGCCTGTACCGCCATAACGGCTGCCTGGGCAGGGTCGTAAAACTTTGTTATGACCTTCATATTCATGGCATCAGTGATGATCACATTTTCAAACTGCAGTTCTCCCCGGAGGATATCGGAAACCATCAGGGAGGACAGGGATGCCGGTACTTCATTCTGGGTGATATTGCTGACCGCCACATGGGATACCATGACAAAATCAGCTCCGGCTTTTATTCCTGCCTTAAAGGGGACAAATTCCATATCTCTGAGCCTGTCTATGGAGGTATCCAGATTTACATAACCCCTGTGGGTGTCCTCTCCGCTGTCTCCCTGGCCGGGAAAATGCTTCAGAGTGGCACAGACCCCTTTTTCCTGCAGGCCCTTAACAACTTCTGATACCATTTTTGCCACCAGCTTGGGATCATCTCCAAAGCTTCTGGTACCTATTTCTGTGTTTAAATCATTGGTGGAAATATCTGCCACCGGCGCAAAGTCCAGATTAAAACCCAGTTCACTGATCTCGCTGCCTATGGTTTCTCCCACTTTGCGTGCCTCCCCGGGATCCTCTGTCCGGCCGATCTCAGCCATGGGGGGGAATACTGTTGTGTTCATTCCTTCGGCATTGGCAATTCTCGCCACCTTTCCTCCCTCCTCGTCCACAGCCGTAAAGAGGGGGACCCGGGAACAGGACTGGAGACTGTCGATAAAGGTTTTTGTCTGTTCCCTGTCCACCAGATTAAAGGAGAAAAAAATCACTCCTCCCGGCTGGTATTTTTTCAGGGTCTCTGCTGCTTTATCCGTCATGGCCGTCTCGGCGTTAAAATCCAGCGAATCAGTGCAGACTATGAACATCTGGCCGATCTTCTGTTCCAGGGTGAGCTTTTTCATGACCTTTTCTAAAAGATGCTCCATCATAACATCGTCAATCTCACCGGTTTCTTCAGAAAACCGGGTGCTTGCCGTTTCCGGAGAAATCTCTTTCTCTTTTTTCCGGCTGGCTCTCCCGCAGCCGGTCTGGACCGTCAATAAAAGGATGACCATAAGAATACTTATGAGTTTTATAGAATATAATTCCTTTTTCATCATTTTTCCTCCGGCGCCTTTCCGGGTATGAATCTCCGGACCGGCTCTCCCTGTTCTTTCGGGCAGGCCTTTATGGCATTTTCACACAAGATCTTCTGGGCTTCTATGGCTTCTTTTCCTCTTCTGTCGACCCTGGAGTAGGTACCGTCAGGATTCAGGCACCGGGCCTTTAATGTATCTGCCAGCTGAATATCCAGAATATACCTGGCCTTTTCCTTAAGCTTTTCATCCTCTATGGGAAATACGATCTCCACCCGGCGTTCAAGATTCCTGGGCATCCAGTCGGCACTGCCCATATAGATCTCTTCATCACCATCATTAAAGAATCTGAAAATGCGGGCATGCTCCAGAAAGGTCCCGACCAGGGAACGGACAGTAATGTTGTCGCTGACCCCGGGGATTCCGGGAATCAGGCAGCAGATGCCTCTTATAATAAGATTGATCTTTACTCCTGCCGCAGATGCTTCATAAAGGGCCAGGATAATATCCTTGTCACAAAGGGAATTGCATTTTGCCACGATCCTGGCTTCTTTTCCTTCTCTGGCAAATTCTGCTTCTCTTTCGATCAGCTGAATAAACCGTTTCTTCATCCAGAAGGGAGCGACGATAAGCCGGTTCCATCTGGCGGGTTCAGAATAACCGCTCAGCATATTAAATACCGCTGTGGCATCTTCTCCGTATATGTCCCGGCAGGTAAACATGCCGGTATCCGTGTAAAGCTTTGCCGTGGAGTCATTATAGTTTCCGGTGCCCAGATGAACATAGCGGCGGATACCGTCCGTCTCCCTCCTGACCACCAGGGCAATCTTACAGTGGGTTTTAAGCCCCACGAGCCCGTAGATCACATGGCAGCCGGCCTGTTCAAGAGTTCTGGCCCAGTTGATGTTATTTTCCTCATCAAAACGGGCTTTCAGCTCCACCAGGACCGTGACCTGCTTGCCGTTTTCGGCAGCCAGGGCCAGGGCGGCTATGATGGGAGAATTACCGCTTACCCGGTAAAGAGTCTGTTTGATGGCGAGGACATTTTCATCCACAGCCGCCTGTTTGATAAATGCCACCACGGGATCAAAGGATTCATAGGGATGATGCAAAAGCACATCCCCCTTCCGGATCTGGGCAAAGATATCCCGGTCCGCAAGGAGGGAGGGATTGGGCCGGGGGATATGGGGTTTTTCTTTACAGGACTCAAAACCCGGAATACTGTAGCATTTCATGAGGAAGGTCAGATCCAGAGGTCCGTTTATGGGATACATATCAGATGAATGGACCTGAAACTGTTTCTTTAAATATTTGACCAGCCTCTTATCCATTTTGTCTTCATACTCAAACTTGATCACTTCACCCCATTGTCTTTTCTTAAGCTGCTTTTCTATCTCTTTTAACAGATCTTCCGCTTCATCCTCATCAATGGGGAGATCCGCATTTCTCATGATCCGGTAGGAGGCGGAGCATATGATCTCGTGGTTTAAAAAAAGGCTGCCCAGGAAATGTTCTATAAGACTTTCCAGAAGTATGACCCTCCTGCCGGTGCCTTTTTCCCGGGGCAGGGAAATCACTCTCGGAAGCACAGAAGGGACCTGGACCGTCGCAATGTCGTAACTGATCTTTTTCTCTTTTCCTTTTCCGGCTTTATGGTCAAGGAGGGCTGCAATGTTGAGACTTTTATTGCGTATCAGGGGGAAGGGCCTTGATGAATCAATGGCCATGGGCGTGAGGACGGGGTAGACATTCCTGTGGAAATATTCCTCCAGGTAATCTTCTTCCTCATCCGTCAACATAGAATAGTTGATAATATCCAGACCTGCCTCTTTCAGTTTTGGAGCCAGTGACCGGTTATATGTGGAATATTGTTTGTCAACCAGCTTGTGAATCCTGCTGCTCAGGGCGTTGAGCTGGTCCCGGGCTGTCATGCCGGAAATATCCGCCTTCTGATAGCCTGCGTTTACCTGATCCTTTAAGGATGCAATACGCACCATAAAAAATTCATCCAGGTTAGAAGATGATATACTTAAGAACTTGATTCTTTCAAATAAGGGGATGTCTTTATCCCGGGCTTCATCAAGCACTCTCTGGTCAAATTCCACCCAGCTCAGTTCCCTGTTCCTGAAATGTTCTGGCTGATCAAATACTTTATCCGGCATCATTTCACCTCCTGCTGCAGGTATTATAATACATTCTTTTGTTTTAAAATGGGACGGATCCCCAGGATCTCTCTGAAACCTCTGGCCTTTTTCTCAAATAGATTTATCTCCAGGGTAATGTCCATCCGGGATTCCACAGTGATCACAAGGTCCTTCCCCTTCCTTGCCATAGAAATATTCTGGTACTTTTGTTTATGGCTCCGGTCCAGGGCATTGGCAAGCCTCAGGATAGAAGAAAGCTTTGCGATGCGGAGGTATTCCTCCTGCCAGAAGGCGCTGTTGTTCTCATCGGAATCGGGTATGTCCACGGTATTATACAGGACGATATTGGCCAGTTCTTCCCTTTCACGGCGGGAAAGCCCCATGATCTCCGTGGAAAGGATCAGCTGATAGCCATTCCTCCCGGGGTCATTCATATTTACATATTTTCCTATGTCATGCAAAATAGCCGCGATCTCAAGAACCAGCCGGTCTCTTGCGGAAAGACCGTGAAATTTGGCAGAGTGGTCGAATATCTCAAGGCAGAGGGTCCGGACATATTCTGCGTGGGCTTTATTATAACGGTAACGCTTGCCGATATATCTGGCAGAAGCGATAATATCCTGATAAAAGTCGTGTCCTATCTCAATTTTTTTCTTCTTCTGAGCATAGTCCACTACACTTCCGTCACAAAGGTTTGTATCACAGATATAAACAGTATCCGCTCTCGACTCCTCCAGAAAAAGCTTATATATGATCAGGGAGGGTACCATGGTCCTGGCTTCCTCCCCGGTAAGGCCATACTGCAGGGACAGGTCCTGATAGGATGCTCTTCTTATCTTTTTGTAGATATAATTGATCTGGTCATAATGGATCAATGTCCCCAGAGCCAGTTCAGGCACAATCTTACGAAAATGTGCGATATCGGCACCGATGGTAATCACATTTTTTATCTGCTTGTCCTTAAGAAAGCTGCTCCGGAAAGAATCGATTTCATATTCTATATATTCTTCCAGAACAGAATAATAATTCAGCGTATTATTTTCGACTGTCTCCAGAAGCTCCCTGACCTTGGCGGTGCCGATGTCCAGATTCTGGGTCATGTAAAGAGCCTTCTTGTCAAAGAGCGAAACCTGCACGCTGCCGGATCCCATATCCAGGATGGCGGTGTTTTTCTGGATAACGGTATCAAAATCCAGATCAGAAAGCTGTATTCCCTTATACATGAGAAAACGTATTTCGGAATTACTGAGCATAATGACGTCCATGCCGGTACGGATCTTTATGTGGTTGAGTACAGCATACTGGTTGGAGGCCCTGCGGATCACACTGGTTCCATAACAGGTATACTTGTCTGCCCCGTATTCCGTAAGCCTGTTCTTAAAATCCAGAAGGACTGTGCATATTTCTTCGATCTGCTCAAAGGTGATCTGCTTTTTGGTATAGGCTTCCTTTCCGAGTTCATACTCATGTCTGATGCTGTCGATCCTGCGGATCTGTCCGGAAGATATGTTATAAACCCGCATAATGATATTCTTTGACCCGATAACGATGGCTGCGTAGGTGATATATCTCATTGGATCCTCCTGGATTACTGCAGCTTTCTATTAACCCGGAATCACTCCGCTCATTGCGTCTGCTGATCCAGATAGAAAAAGCTTTCTACCATATGTTTTGTATCTATGAGGTTATTATACTGTAGTATCTCGTATTCATTCACCAGTTCTCTGTATGGGGAATCACCGGGAGAATCGTAGTAATTATTATCCCTGTCAATGGTCCCCATGGCACTCAGCACCGGAAGGTCCTCATAGAGTCTCATAAGAAACTGCTGATAAGGTGACAGCGTGAGGCCTGCCTCCTGCATTACATAGGCGCCCAGATAATTGGCGCTCATTTTGTCTATGGTTGTTTCTTTGATATTATAATTGGCCCAGATGATAAAGGGGACCTGGTATTTCTTCAGTCTGTCTTCCAGGCTGAGTTTACCACCGGACGACGTGTACAGCCCCTCATAAAAACTGCTCTCAACGGATGGCTGGTGGTCTCCGAACATGACAATAATGGTGGGCTCCTTTACCCGGGAGAAGTATTCCGTCAGCCCTTTGAAGGCCTCGTCTGTTTTCTTTACCAGAGAAAGATACTGCTCTGCCTGCTCGCTTTTGTGGATATCCGTGATCAGGACATCATTGGTGAAATTGTCATAGACTTTATCAAAGCCCCCGTGGTTCTGCATGGTAACATTGAAGAGATAGAAGGGGTTTTTCTTATCCTCCCTGTTTTCATACAGTTCTTCTATCTTTTCGAAATCCGACTGATCTGAAATATATTTCCGGTACATCAGAGGATTTGTAAAGTCATCCTGGCTGTAAAAATGTTCAAAGCCTTCTTTTTCATAGATGTCGATCCTGTTCCATCCCGAGGCAAGATAGGGATGCAGGGCCAGGTTCCCTGTATAGCCCTGGCTCTTAAGGTTCCAGGTCATATTGGGGAGCCGGTCCTTTACCACCTGGGTGTAGGCTATGATACCGTTGTGCAGGAAGGCCATGCTGTTTCCGGTGAGGAACTCAAACTCGGAATTACAGGTCCCGGATCCGAAGATGGACATATAAAGGTTCCCCTTTATGGTGTTTTTCTTCAGGCTGTGCACGTAGGGCATATAGTCCTGGCTGGTGGAGAAATCTCCCACCACGGAAAGATCGGAAAAGGCTTCATCCATGATGGCAATAATATTGGGTTTCTTTCCTTTTTTCGGCTGAAGCCGGCCCTTTTTCTTCTTTTCGGCATTGGCAAACTGCTCTTCGTATTTTGCGGCGATGGCTTTTGCCGCTCCTTCTGAATACTCGGAGGGCTTCTGCTGTACCAGGGAGTTCATATTAAGGACAAAGCCGAAAAACAATCCATTTTTCGCATATCCCTTCTTCTGGTCCCACACATTGTTTTTTATCCCGACACTCCTTAAGGTTCGTTCCTCCACCACCAGACTCCCCAGAAATACCGAAATCAGGGCGATGATAAGAACGGTCAGGGCTCTGCCCTTTATCCCTGTCCGGTTTTTGGGGGCGCACCGCATGAAGACTGCCAGAAAAATCAGCATATAAAGGGCATTCCACACAAAGACCGGCTGGATAGTATATGTATAGTTTCCGGCTACACTGGCAGCGGTGGCGGCGGAACGGAAGTCGGATGGCACTACGGGAGCTCCTTTGAAGCTCAATACATAATAATTGCCCAGGCCGATCGCATACCAGACAGCCATACCAAGAGCCACCGAAAACCTTTTTGACCAGAATACTGCCCAGAGCAGCCCAAAAAACATATAATAAAGCAATATATTAAAGACTGCTTCCCGGGGTCTGATCTTCCAGGCAATGTTGTCCGTAAACCGTTCAACGATCCAGAATGTGAAAAGAGGAACGGCCGCAAACATGACATAGCCCAGAATTTCTTTCCTCTTTTCTGAAAGAGGGATAGGAAACAGAACCATAAGGATGATCAGGCCGATACAGCAGGCAATGCCTGCCCACTGGTAATAGATCGTCACCGGATAGTAGAACTTTGCCACCAGATACTTTCTCTGCTTCATACCGTTCAGAGTCATTTTGCCTCTGAAACCCTTTTCTCTGGTGCCCCATTGATAAACAATGGGCTCCTTTCCGGATTCGGCCCCCACCGTATGGATACGGATGACGTATTCCTGGTACTGGTCCAATTGGATATCTGTGTCAAAATATGTGTATTCATTATTGGCAAGCTCACTGATCTTTTTGCTTACCCTTACCACGCTCTGACCGGTGCGGCCGTCAAGGATCACCAGGTCAAGCCTGCCTGCTGCCTCTCCGCCATAGTCGTTACTGAAATACAGCTTTACGGTTTTTAAATGGGTATGTTTGGCCTGAAATCTCTGGGCCACCACATTCCGGTCCGACATGAGACAGACCTGGTCTATCCGGTATTTATTTACCTGATTTGAAGCGTTCTTCTGATATTCCTTAAAATGAAGGCATAAATAGCACATAAGGAAAAGCAGCAGCACTACGGCTCCTGCTTTCAGTACTGCAATCAGGGGTGATATCTTTTTTACAGGCTTTGCTTCTATTGTATTTTGATTCTTATCTTTCATAGTGTTTTAAATTATCCATAATGTCACAGAAACGTTCCCCGGTCAGGGGATGCAGACCGTAGGGGAAAAGCTCGCATAAGGGTTCCAGGACAAAGAGCCGTTTTGTCATTTCCGGGTGAGGGATCACCAGATCCTCTTCTTCCGTAACAAGCTTGTCATAAAGCAGTATGTCAAGGTCCAGTGTTCTGGGTCCCCAGTGTATCTGTCTGGTTCTTCCTGCCTCATTTTCAATCTCATGAAGGTGATCCAGCAGCTCACCGGGGCTTAATAATGTCTCAAACTGATATACGGTATTCAAAAATGGATCCTGGTCCGTATAGCCGTAGGGTTCCGTCTCAAAAATGGAGGCCTGCCTGAAATGCCTGATCTCTTCCCCGGACAGGATACGTTCCCTGGCCAGATCAAGCCAGCCCTGCCGGTTTCCCATATTGGAACCGACTCCCACAAAAACCCTGTGCCAGCCCCGCCGGATGGTAACCGCAGCGTAATCCATGTGGATCATAACCGGTGCCCAGGGCTTCTTTACAGTGATCTCGACCGAATCTATCATCTCGAACCGCAGGAGGATGGACCGGGCAAGCCTCTCGGCCACCCTTTCTAAGAGTTTGTCGCTCTGGCTGTTCATCTCTTCCTTAAAAATCCGGATGATGTCGCCGTAACTCACCGAGTCCTTAAGCTTGTCAGATAGTCCCGCCTTTCTGGTATCAAGAAAGATATCTGCATCTATGAGAAATTTCTGTCCGAGAACATTCTCTTCTTCATATACACCATGGTAACCGAATATTTCAAGATTCCTGATCCTTATCCTGTCCATAGTTTATTCTCCGTCAATATTCAATACTGCATCTGTCATCCTGAGGGCCCTGGAATTACTCTTTACATCATGCACCCGGAAAATGGATGCTCCAAAAAGCCGGCCCGTTACGGTGAGAGCCATTGTCCCTTCCTCTCTCTCATGAACCGGCAGGTCAAGTGCTCTCCCTATCACTGACTTTCTGGAAACTCCCAGAAGAATGGGCAGCTTCCATCTTTTCATTAAATCAAGATGCTTCAGGATCTTCAGATTGTGTTCATAGTTCTTCCCGAATCCGATTCCGGGATCCAGTATGATCCGGTCTTCCTTTATACCGGCTTCTCCTGCAATGCGCAGTATTTCATCCACGTCTGTGATAAAGCCGCTCAAAAAATCCGCGGCATCGGAGTAATCAGCCTTAAAACGGTTATGCATGAGGCAGCAGGGAAGGCCGCTTTCGGCGATGAGCCCCGCCATCTCTCCGGCATCCTTCCTGAGACCCCATATATCATTGATCATGTCTGCTCCGGCCGCGATTCCTTCCGCGGCCACCTGATACTTCCAGGTATCAAGGGAGACCGGAACCGCAAGCTTCTTCTTTATGGCCCTGATCACAGGAATGACCCGCTCGGTCTCTTCCTCCCAGGAGATCTCCCTGTATCCCGGCCGGGTGGACTCGCCTCCCACATCGATGATAGAGGCTCCCTGGTATACCATTTCTTCCGCCTGCTTTAAGGCAGCAACCGGCTGCCGGTAGCGGCCTCCGTCCGAAAAGGAATCCGGTGTGACATTCAGGATACCCATGATATAGCTTTTATGTTCAAAATCAAAATCGCGGTCTCCGATGATCATATACTTCCTCTATAATCCATATTATTTAACATATCCATTATATAAAGGATTGACCTGTTTGTAAATGTTTTTACAAAAAATGGTTCATGAAAAACAGCGGCCGGAGATCTATACCTCAAAGATCAGGTCCCCGTAGCTGGGGATCGGCCAGTCCTCCTTGGCCACCAGCATCTCAAGCCTGTCGGCCGGCGCCCGGAGGGCATCCATGGCTTCACATACCACATCATGATAATAACAGGCCTGAACCTGCCCTTCCTCCATGGTTTCCGCGGCAGCGGTCTTTTTCTCCAGCTTCCTCAGGGCATCATACATGGTCTTCAGGTTCTCTGAGATGGCTTTCATCAGGGATTCCTGAACGGAAGTATCGATTCCGCTTCCTGTCATGTGGATGGTATTGATGGAATCAGCCAGGCTGGTCTGGTATTTTATGGTGGCGGGAACGATCTGTTTCTTTGCCATGTCGATCATGGCAAGGGCTTCTATATGAATAGTCTTGGAATAGTTTTCATACATGATCTCGGCCCTGGATATAAGCTCAGCCTCTGTAAATACCGAATGTTTCTCAAAGAGTTTCACAGATTTGGCACTGGTCAGGGCAGGGATGGCATCCACCATACATTTGATATTGGGCAGTCCTCTTCTTTCCGCTTCTTTGATCCAGTCCTCAGAATAACCGTCTCCCCCGAAAATTATGCGCTGATGGGCCTTTATGGTATCCTTGATCAGCTTATGGCATACCAGTCCGAACTCCTGGTCTGCCATTGCCGCTTCCAGCCGGTCCGCCATATCCGAAAGCACTTCGGCCACAATGGTGTTGAGTACGATATTGGGATCGGCTACTGACTGGGTAGACCCCACCATACGGAATTCAAACTTGTTGCCTGTGAAAGCAAAGGGTGAAGTCCTGTTACGGTCTGTGGCATCTTTCCGGAAATGGGGCAGAGACTGCACTCCGGAAACGTATTCTTCTCCCTTGATGGATCTGGTAGCCGTACCATCCTCTTCCATCTGGGCAATGAGATCATCCAGCTGCTCCCCTAAAAACATGGAGATAATAGCCGGAGGAGCCTCATTGGCTCCCAGCCGGTGGTCATTGCCCGGCGTGGAGGCAGACACCCGGAGGAGGTCCGCATACTCATCCACAGCCCGCATTAAAGCAGCGATAAAAAGAAGGAACTGCATATTCTGGTGGGGAGTCTTTCCCGGATCCAGCAGGTTCTTTCCTTCATCGGTACAGATGGACCAGTTGTTATGCTTGCCGGACCCGTTAATGCCGGCAAAGGGCTTTTCATTGAGAAGACACTTCAGTCCGTGCTCCTCCGCCACCCGCTGGGCGGTTTCCATGACCAGCTGATTGTGGTCTGTGGCTATATTATTCTGGTCATAGATGGGCGCGATCTCATGCTGGGCAGGAGCGACCTCATTGTGCTGCGTTTTGGCGGCGATGCCCAGCTTCCACAATTCTTTATTGAAATGATCCATAAAAGCGAGGATCCGGTCCGGTATGGCGCCGAAATAATGGTCATCCATCTCCTGGCCCTTGGGGGGCATGGCTCCAAAGAGGGTCCTGCCGGTGAAGATCAGATCCTTTCTCTTTAAGAAAAGATCCTTATCCACCAGGAAA
Organism: Eubacterium sp.; assembly: GCA_017433295.1. Taxonomy (GTDB): domain Bacteria; phylum Bacillota; class Clostridia; order Lachnospirales; family Lachnospiraceae; genus Anaerobutyricum. The sequence goes on along the minus strand of JAFRHL010000054.1, from coordinate 86,325 downwards.
TACTCCTGTTCTGCTCCCACAGAAACCGTTACATGTTTTGCTGTGGTATTGCCGAAGAGCCGGATGATCCGCATGGCCTGTTTATCAAGGGCCTGCATGGACCGCAGCAAAGGAGTCTTTTTATCCATGGCCTCTCCTTTATAGGAGCAGAAAGCCGTGGGAATACAAAGGATGGTCGAATGGGGGGTTTCTTTGATGAAAGCCGGGGAGGTGCAATCCCAGGCTGTATACCCCCTGGCCTCGAAGGTGGCCCTGAGACCTCCCGAGGGGAAGGAGGAAGCGTCCGCCTCTCCCCGGATCAGCTCTTTTCCTGAAAAGCGAAGCAGGGTGGAGCCGTCTTTTTGCGGGTCAATAAATGCATCATGCTTCTCCGCCGTAATACCGGTCAGGGGCTGAAACCAGTGGGTAAAGTGGGTGGCGCCTTTCTCCAGGGCCCACTCCTTCATCTCGTGGGCTACAATATCCGCCACTTCAGGATCCAGGTCCGCCCCGGCTTCAATGGCCGCTTTCATCTCTTTATAGGCGGACTTTGGCAGGCGCTGCTTCATAACAGAATCATTAAATACATTTTCACCAAAAATAGCTCTTATATCAGTCTTCATTAGAATTACCTTTCTGTCAAAGAGTGTTCATACCGGTGGTCCGGTATCATGGTAAAAGGCGCGCGCAGGTCCTGACTCATAATCCAACATGGAATCAGTTTTGCGCACGCCTCCTCACCGGCATCCATTCCCCGGATAAGCCCATCATTAAGACAGGGCCTGACTCTCCGCCGGAACAAGTGCCGCTTTTATGTCTAATATGCTAATTTATTCTCAAAATAAGATCTGAGATCTTCGATCTTCACTCTCTCCTGCTCCATGGTATCCCGGTCACGTACGGTAACGGCGCCATCTTCCAGTGAATCAAAATCATAGGTGACGCAGAAAGGTGTTCCGATCTCATCCTGACGGCGGTATCTCTTGCCGATGTTGCCCCGGTCATCATACTCGCAGTTCCATGTCCTGCAAAGATCCTGATAGATCTTCTCCGCACCTTCATTCAGTTTCTTGGAAAGCGGAAGGACACCGATCTTAACGGGTGCCAGAGCCGGATGGAAATGAAGGACGGTTCTCACATCCCCTTCCTTGATCTCCTCCTCGTCGTAGGCGGAACACAGGAAGGCGAGGGTTACCCGGTCCGCGCCCAGTGAGGGTTCAATGACATAGGGGATATACTTTCTCTTCTCCTCATCATCAAAATAGGACATATCCACCTTGGATACTTCCTGATGCTGGGTCAGATCAAAATCTGTCCGGTCGGCAATGCCCCAGAGTTCTCCCCAGCCGAAGGGGAAGAGGAACTCGATATCGGAGGTTGCCTTGGAGTAATGGGAAAGCTCCTCCTTCTCATGATCACGGATGCGCATTTCATCCTCCCTGAACCCCAGAGTCTTTAACCAGTCTACACAATAATCTTTCCAGTAGGCAAACCACTCAAGGTCCGTATCCGGTTTGCAGAAGAACTCCAGCTCCATCTGCTCGAACTCTCTGGTACGGAAGGTAAAATTACCGGGGGTGATCTCGTTACGGAAGGACTTTCCGATCTGTCCGATACCAAAGGGTATCTTCTTGCGGGAGGTCCTCTGGACATTCTTAAAGTTTACAAAAATACCCTGGGCCGTTTCGGGACGAAGGTACACCGTACTCTTCGCGTCCTCGGTAACACCCTGGAAGGTCTTAAACATCAGGTTAAACTGACGGATATCTGTAAAGTTGTGCTTGCCGCAGCCGGGGCAGGGAACCTGATGTTCGTCAATAAACGCTTTCATCTTCTCCTGGGACCAGCCGTCAATAGATCCTTCCAGAGTAAGACCATTCTCAGCGGCAAAATCTTCGATCAGCTTGTCCGCGCGGAATCTTTCCTTACACTCCTTACAATCCATCAGGGGATCTGAGAAGCTGCCCAGATGTCCGGAAGCCACCCAGGTCTGGGGATTCATCAGGATCGCGCAGTCCACACCCACATTATATGGGCTTTCCTGAATAAACTTCTTCCACCAGGCACGCTTTACATTATTCTTAAGCTCCACACCCAGATTACCGTAATCCCAGGTATTGGCAAGGCCGCCATAAATCTCGGAGCCCTGATATACAAATCCTCTTGCCTTAGCCAGAGCAATTATCTTATCCATCGTTTTTTCCATAATGTTTACCTCATGATCTAAATTATTTGCGTTTTATATTCTACATGGTTGAAGGGTACATTTCAAGTTTTTTTTGAAAAAGGGGGCCCGGGCGATTCTGACAGCCATTGTCAAAGCTCTCCTAAAACATCTCGAGCATCTCCGCCGATTTAAAGTGATGGTTTGCGTGTATCCTCAAAAAATGCTTCACGATCCAGGAAAACTCCGCAAAAGTATCCTCCGCCAGGCAAAAAGAATACAGCTTATTCAGCGGGGCCGAGGAAACAAACCGGAGTGCATAAAGTACTGCAGGAGTCAGCTTCGTTTCAGAAAAATGCCTGTCCTTCATCCCATCCAGGCAGCTTTTACAAAAGACTCCGCCCTTTTCAATAGAAAGCCCGGTGAATTGCTCTTCTTTTCCGCAGGACAGGCAGCGAAATACCTCCAGGCCGGTGCCGTAATACCGGAGAATACGATATTCATAGATCCGCCGGATCAGCGGCAGGGGGACCTTCTTTTTTTCCATGGCTTTAAAAGTCACAAAAAGAAGATTCAGGATATTCCTCTCATCCATGCCTTCTACGGTATAGTATTCAGCCATTTCCGCAAAGTAGCTGCCATGGCAGATCATTGCCAGGTCCGATTTGACCGCCGGGAAATAGTCTCTTCCTTCTGCGGAATTCAGATAATATGCATTTCTTCCCTCGGTGATCATAAATTCACAGAAGATCAGTGGCTGGGTAACGCCGAACAGGGCGTGGTTGGGCTTGCGGCAGCCTCTGGCAAATACCTGTATTTTTCCTCTTTCTTTTGTGAGGATAGTCAGTCTGCGGTCATTTTCTCCAATAGGAAAGACCGACAGTATTATGCCGGTCACCCTAACCTGATCTTTCATGCTTATAATTCCCGTTTATCAAAACCGTAATTCTTAAGGAGCATATCGCTGTCACGCCAGTCCTTCTTGACCTTGACCCAAAGCTTCAGATTCACTTTGGTGTCCAGAAGATTCTCTATCTCCCGGCGGGCTTGGCTTCCGATCTCCTTAAGCATGGCTCCCTGTTTTCCGATAATGATCCCCTTGTGGGAATCTCTCTCACATACAATGGTAGCTTCGATATCGATCATATTCCCCTTTTTTCTGGTTTTCATCCGGTCGATCATCACCGCTATGCCATGGGGGATCTCCTGGCTGAGATTGCGCAGGGCCTTTTCCCGGATAAGCTCCGCCACGATCTGCCGTTCCGGCTGGTCCGTGATGGTATCCTCATCATAATACATGGGCCCCCGGGGCATATACCGGAAAATGGTGGATATCAGATCCTCCGTGTTTTTCCCCTTTAAGGCGCTCACCGGTATGATCTCTGCAAAATCCGCCTTATCCTTATAGGCCAGAATGGCATGAACGATCTCTTCCTCTGTGGCCTGGTCGATCTTGTTGATTACCAGAAAAACAGGAGTCTTAACACTCTGAAGCTTCTCTATAATATACTGCTCTCCCGCACCGATATAGGTGGTGGGCTCCACCAGCCAGAGGATGAGATCCACCTCATTCAAGGTGCGCTCTGCTGCCATCAGCATATAGTCCCCCAGCTTGTTTCTGGCTTTGTTGATCCCGGGTGTGTCCAGAAAGACCAGCTGGCCCTCCCTGCCTGTATATACCGTCTGGATCCGGTTCCTGGTGGTCTGGGCCTTGTTGGAGGTGATGGCTATCTTCTGGCCTATGAGATGGTTCATCAAGGTGGATTTTCCCACATTAGGCCTTCCGATAATTGTAACAAAGCCTGATTTAAAATTTTTATCCATATTTTATGCCTCATTAGCCAGAAGACTTCTCACATTGGTAAAGAGGTCTTCTGCTTCCCTGATCTTACTGTCATTTCCGATGGCGCAAAGGGCTCCGGCCGACATCATGTTATCGATATAAGGAGCCAGTCCCCGGATAGTCTCCTGATCAGCATTAAGGACCTGTTCCCTTTCCCTGCTGACCATATCCAGGGTCACGCCGCACTGGTAGGCGGCAAAGGAACGGTCTCCCAGAGCAACCGGCTCAAGGGGCTGATCCATGGCACTGATGGTGCCGATGATATACTTTGTCATGTCCCGGTCAGACACATCAAACTCCCTGACATAATCAGATACCTGTCTGTATACGCCGAAGGTCTCGGCCAGTTTGGGATCTCTGTAGGAAGTAAAGTATCCGTAACCATTCCTGGAAAAACCGCACATACAGCCGTAGGCTCCTCCGGTAACCCGGACATTGACCCAGAGATAATCATAGGAAAGAATAGTCCTAAGTACTCTGAGAGCTCCGGTGTAGGGACAATCCTCTGTCTCGAAACGTCCCCCGGCTGCCACATATTGCACCTGGCTGGCAGTTTTAAAGCCTTCGTTTAGTTTTTCCGGAACGATTACCGGAACAGATTTGACACAGGGTGTGTTATACAGCATTCCTGCGAAGGATACAAGCTCCTCCTCCAGCAGGGCATTAAAATCGAATAGTCCGGTCAGGCCCAGCACCAGGTTTTCCCGGCGGAATATACACTGGGCTGCCCTGATCAGCTGGCAGGCCAGCTGGCCTTTTCTTTCTTCAAAATGATCGTCCAGGTCCTTTATAAAGTTATAATAATCGATCCCTTCCGCTATATCCTTATACCGCATCATGGGATCCGAGTAGGAAACGACCCTGTTGGCAGCATAAAGATGACCGGAAGCGGGAATCCGTGTATCCATTTTGGAACGCATTTCGGAAAGAATCTCTTTTACCCGTTTAGTATCGTCCAGACGGGTGGAGAAAAGGATTTCCTTAAATAATTCCATACCGTCGGAAACCTGGTCTTTAAGACATTTCATCCGCACACTGAAGTAGGGACGATAGCCATCCTTCTTCCATAAAAGAGGATAGATTCCTGTAGAAAAACTGATACCTCCTATCTTAAGATTGATCTCAGTGGCCAGCTCATTGTAGCTATGCTCTGCCGTATCGACAAAGCGGAACAGTTCCACAAGAAGGCTGGCATAGGGGATCAGTTCCACCGGCAGCTCCGTGGCATCAAAGCAGAAGTCCATATAAAGGATGCCGTTGGAATCATACTCATGGATCACGGAGGTCACTCCTCCGATTTCAGTTTCTTTATTTTTAAAAGGCAGCGCTTTCCGGGAAATATCAGAAATGGAAAGCATGGGGATCTTAAGAAGGTCCTCCTGGGAGGAGGGTGTTTCCTGGAATTCTTTCAGCTTCCTGGTCTCCTCGGTCAGAAAATACAGCTGCTTTTTGTTCAGGGAGTCCTTAACCTTTTTCAGCTGGGTGCGAAGGGTCTCCTCCTGGCGGTCGTTCTTACCCTGCTCCGGATACAGGTTTACAAAGCTCTTATGATTATTACTAATCAGCAGCTCTTCAATCAGTCCCTCAAAATAGCCTGTCTCCACCTTTGCTTTAAGGGATGCCAGGGGTGCGAGGGAATCGGACAGGGTCAGAGCCTGGCCGTCATCATAAAGCCAGGTATTTAAATAATTCAATCCGTATATAAGTCCCTTGGGATATCTCCCGAAGCTTGCCTCCCTGTACCTGAACTCAAAACTGTTGATGGCGGAATAGATGGCTTTTTTATTGATTCCTTCTGAAACCTGCTTTTTAAAAGCGGTTTCCAGCAGGTTGATAAAGGTCTCCTCTTTCCCCTCGGCTGCATTTTTTACGATTATCGAGTAAACAGGCTGCCTGATCCCCGGGTCGAAGCCGCTCTCCACCTCACTGCCCAGACCTGCGTCAATCAGGGCCTTCTTGATGGGAGCTCCGGGCATGGAAAGAAGGACATAATCAAGAATCTGCATGGCCTGCATCAGCTCAGGGTCATTGCTCTGGCCGCAGACCACATTATAGCTTAAATATATACCATCCTTTGCTTCTTCCTCCGTAGTCACTGAATAGGTATCCTTCACGGACACCGGAGCCTCATAAGGCTGCTGCAGAGGGATCCCGGAATCGATCTTTTCTGACTCAAACCTGCTCAGGTATTCCTGATCAATAAAGTTCAGTTCCTTTTCAAAGTCCACATTGCCATAGAGATAAATATAACTGTTGGAAGGATGATAGTACCTGGTATGGAATGACAGGAACTTCTCCCTGGTCAGTCCGGGAATGGCGTCCGGATCTCCGCCGGACTCATAGGCATAGGGGGTGTCCTTCAAAAGAGATGCCTGGATCCTTCTGGCCAGAACCTCGTCTGCAGAAGAAAAGACCCCTTTCATTTCATTATAAACAACTCCGTTGAACTTCAGCTCGTCGTCCTTGTCCTCTATCTCATAATGCCACCCCTCCTGACGGAGTATCTCATCCTTCTTGTAAATATTGGGATAAAAAACCGCATCCAGATATACATGCATCAGGTTATGGTAATCCTTATCGTTGCAGCTGGCAATAGGATAGACAGTCTTGTCCGAATAGGTCATGGCATTAAGGAAGGTGTTCAGAGAACCCTTTGCCAGCTCCACAAAGGGATCCTTGGAAGGAAACTTCTCCGAACCACACAGTACGGAATGCTCCAGAATATGGGCCACACCCGTATCATCTTCGGGAGGAGTACGGAAGGCGATACTGAAGACCTTGTTGGTATCATCATTATCTATGACCAGCACCCTGGCGCCTGATTTTAAATGCATCAGCAGATATCCCTCGGCTTTCAGCTCTTCAATGTGTTTATGGAATATCAGCTTATACTGTTTTAATGCATCTATATTAAACATTTATGATCCTCCTGCTAATTAATTCTCAGATGATTGTATCACCCGGCACACAAGGTAGTCAAGGAAATTAAAAGAACCGTTCCTCCGGCAGGGAGTACGGTTCTTTTAAAAGAATTATTTTCAGCTTAAGATTAGTTATTGATCAGCTTATCCTCATCACTCCAGCTGTACAGCTTGCGGATTTCTTTTCCGATCTTCTCTGACGGATGCTCGGATGCAAGCTTTCTCATGGCCTTGAAGTGTACCTGGGCTCCGGCATCGGACATATCAAGCAGGAACTCCTTGGCAAATGTACCATCCTGGATATCGGCAAGGATCTTCTTCATGGTCTTCTTGGTTTCTTCTGTGATGATCTTGGGACCTGTTACATAGTCACCATATTCTGCGGTATTGGAGATGGAATATCTCATTCCTGCAAAACCGGACTGGTAGATCAGGTCAACGATCAGCTTCATCTCATGGATACACTCAAAATAAGCATTCCTGGGATCATAGCCTGCTTCGCATAAGGTCTCAAAGCCGGCCTGCATCAGAGCACATACACCACCGCATAAAACAGCCTGCTCACCAAAGAGGTCTGTCTCTGTCTCTGTACGGAAGGTGGTCTCAAGGATACCGGCTCTTGCTCCGCCGATACCAAGGCCGTATGCCAGGGCTCTGTCAAGAGCTTTTCCTGTGTAGTCCTGCTCGACAGCCACCAGACATGGGGTACCTTTGCCTGCCTGATACTCAGAACGAACTGTGTGGCCGGGAGCTTTGGGGGCGATCATGGTTACATCCACAAACTTGGGAGGCGTGATGCATCCGAAATGAATATTGAAGCCATGGGCAAACATCAGCATATTGCCTTCTTCCAGGTTGGGCTCAATGCTCTCTTTATAAAGCTTAGCCTGTTTCTCATCATTGATCAGGATCATGATGATATCTGCCTGCTTTGCTGCTTCTGCCGCTGTAAATACCTGGAATCCCTGTGCCTCTGCCTTAGCCCAGGACCTGCTGCCCTCATAAAGACCGATGATAACATCGCATCCGGACTCTTTTAAGTTAAGAGCGTGGGCATGTCCCTGGCTGCCATAGCCGATGATCGCAATCTTTTTGCCTTCCAGCAGAGATAAGTTACAGTCGTCCTGGTAGAAAATCTTAGCTGCCATTATGATAATTCCTCCTAAATAAATTAATCTATTGTATAGATTTTACACAAGCTAAAAGCTATGATACTCCATTTTCATGAAGAAATCAAGCATTCTTTGCATTACAGGGTATCCATTCCCCTCTCCAGACCGGTAAGACCTGTGCGCACCAGCTCAAGGATCTCATAATCATCCATCAGATTCAGGAAAGCATCCAGCTTGTTCTGGTTGCCGGTCAGCTCAATGATCATGGAGTTAACACCCACATCCACGATCTTGGCCCGGAATACATCGGCGATGGCAATGATATCCTGTTTATCCTTCTTATCAGCCAGAACCTTAACCAGAACCAGTTCCCGGCATACAGACTGTCTGTCCTCCAGTTCTATGATCCGGCGGACATCCTCCAGCTTGGCGATCTGGTTGCGGATCTGCTCCAGGATGCGGTCATCTCCGCTGACTGTCACAGTGATCCTGGTATATCTGGAATTATGTGTGGATCCGGCGGTGATGGTATCGATATTATATCCCCGGCGGCTGAACAGGGAGGCCACCCTGGCCAGAACACCCGGATTATTGTCTACAAGCAATGATAGTACGATCTGCTTCATTATTCTCTCCTTCTATATATTGGCGAACAGATTCCGATGTGAGGAACCCTATAATCGCCATGAATTAAGGTCCGGCGGCTGCCGGACCTGCATTATCTATGCTCTTATTGCTCTGTCGGCAGATGAGTATCAGTATGTGGATATACCCTCTGTCTTCTCAGGGTAATATCCTTCGATGAATCTGTCATTTCCGACACCATACTGATCGGTGATCTGAGGATCTTCCCCGGTACCGAAAATAAAATACTGCATGGCCTGACGGTTCTTATCATAATCCACCTGCATAACCCATGAACCGTTCCCGCTTAATCTGTCCTCCACATAAGTACCTTCATAGGGAATACGAAGCTGTTCGATCTCTGTAGTACCCATGGTGATGACAGATGTCATAAGACTTCGGATCTGCGCTTCCGTCAGGTCTGTTGTGACATACTTAAGAGCCTTCATACATATATTGGTAATGGTCATGATATCCTGGCTCTTCAGCTCATTAAATACGGAAATGAGTACCTTTCTCTGGCGGTCTGTCCGTCCGAACTCTCCTGTCACATCCTGCCTGATGCGGCAGTAGGCCAGAGCCTGATAGGGGGTCAGTACATTGGCACCTGCCGTTACGTTTTTCTCCCCGTGCTTGGAATTCACATAGGCTGTCTGCATAAAATATGCTTCCGCCTCAGTAAGATCCATGGGGACACCGCCTATAAGGTCTACCACCTCACGGAATGCTGCCATGTCCACCTCGACATAGCCGTCAAGCCTTATTCCGAAATTCTGGGCAATGGTCTCATACTCAAGCTGGACACCTCCATAGGAATAAGCGGCGTTAAACTTATGCATACCGTATCCCGGAATATCTATATACATATCTCTCATAAGGGAAGTCAGCTTCAGCTTGCCGTTCTTTAAGTCCACCGTGGCGATCATGGTGGTATCAGACCGGCCTGACTCTGTCTCATCAGAACGCTTGTCGGCGCCGATCAGCAGAATATTAACCACGTCCTGGTCATACACAAGGTCCGCTTCCACCACATCGGCATTACGCAGGGCTGTAACCGTATCGGTCTGAATAGTTCCGGTGGCTGCCCTGTAATAGGCGGCTGCCGCACCGCCTGCGGCAGAACATACAAACAGGGCTACCAGCAAAATACACATGCAAAACTGAGCCAGCAATCTCCTTTTACGTCCTTTTCTCCTTTTGCTCTTACTCTTGGCACTCTTGTTATCGTCACTCAAAGTATCTATCCTCCTGATAAAATTCGTTGTCGCTCCTAACTTAATACACTATACTAATTTAACAATTATTTCAAGACAAAAATTATTACATTTCGTCAAATTTTGCATTATTCCAGTAAGAAGGATTTAAAGAAATGTTAACAATCAGGAAGCGGGGAAGCTTCTTATAGTTTCTCCCCAGTTTATACCCGATATATTTCGCGCCGTTCTGCAGTAATATATGAGGTATATAAGTCCATTTTCCTTTTCTTATAAAATATTTAAGGGTTTGTTTTACCATTTTTATTCCCTCGGATTCCGACTTTACTTTTAAGAAAAGTCCGCCGTAATCCACCTGGGAAACCGCCAGGTCAAAATTGCGGGTAAGCTGCTGCCAGGCCGTATAGTTATGCCAGTGCCATACCTTCGCGTCAGCCACATAGGCGATCTTTTTCCCCGCCTCTATCAGGCGGGAAGCAAAGATCATATCCTCATTGAAAATGGTATGCAGAGGGAACCCCCCCAGTTCATCATAGACAGATTTCCTGTAGGCAGCACAGACATTGGAACAGAAAAATGTCTTTATTCCAAGCTCCGGAAGGTCCTTTGCTGTTTTGATCCTGCTTTCACGAGGGTAATTAAACCGTCTGGTATAGGCTTCCACCGGATTATCCTTGTAATCGGCCATCTGTCTGCCGTAAGCAGCGCACACTTCTTCATCCGCGAAGGGCTTTATCAGGTTCTCCAGCAGATGGATATCCGCCGGGACCGCATCCTGTGTCAGCAGCACGATAAGGTCCCCGTCACATTTTGAAGCCGCCAGGTTCCTTGTTCCTCCATGGTCAAAATCACATTTTTTAATGTGAATGATCTCTCCCTGGGGAAGTTTGTCAAATTCATTGCTGTGGAAGTACTTTTTCTCGGTGTTTACCAGAAGGATCCTGTCAGGCACCACCGTCTGCCTGCTTAACATCCTGAGATTCCTGTCCAGCTTCTCATCCGGTTTATAGGTCGGTATGATCACATCAATTTTCATGAAAGTCACCTCCTGCCCCGCAAAACAGCGGGATCATTTACCTTCCTCTTATGTATCCTGGTCCAGAAGGTTCTGAACCAGTCTGACAGCATCTGCTGCATCCTTTGACCAACCGTCCGCCCCGATCTCATCTGCAAAGTCCGGGGTGGTGACTGCGCCTCCTATGATCACTTTTGCCGCCAGGTTCTGTTCATTGCGCAGGGTAATGGTCTCCTTCATCTTCATCATGGTGGTGGTCATCAGGGCAGACAGGACTATTACCGCCGCATCATGCTGAAGGGAGGCATGAATGATCTCTTCTGCAGGTACATTCTTCCCCAGGTCATATACCTGGTAGCCATAGTTTTTCAGCATCAGGGCCACCAGATTTTTCCCGATATCATGGATATCTCCTTCCACCGTGGCGATCACAATGACAGGCAGGTCCTCCTGCCCTCCCTCCTCTTTCAGCATGGGCTCCAGATAATCGATGGCCTCCTTCATGGCATTGGCGCTGGAGATCAGCTGAGGCAAAAAGTAGATCTGGTCATCAAAAAGTCTGCCGACCTCATTTATGGCAGGGATCAGGACGTGATCCAGCAGTTCTCCGGGCTGGAATCCTTCCTTTAAAGTATCTTTTACCCTGTCAATGATTACCCTGCGGTTTCCTTTCAGGACCGCCTCATAAAGGGCTTCTTTTCGGGCAGACCGTCCGGAGGCTTCTGCAGGATCCGGAGAACTGATTTCAGATCCTTTCTTATCTGACCTGTCCCGGCCGGATATGGAAACCGGTCCTGTTTTACGGATGTTGTCGATGTAAGTGACATCGGCTCCCTCTTTATCCATAAGCATATCCGAGGCATACAGCATTGCCATCAGCAGCCGGTCAGATGGATTGGCAATGGCCATGGTAAGGCCGCTCTTTACTGCCATGGCCGCAAAGGCCGCATTCACATAAGAGCGTTCCGGCAGGCCAAAGGAGATGTTGGACAAACCGATGGCTGTACACAGGGAAAGCTCCTCCCGGCAGTAACGGATGGTATCAAGGGTCTCAAGGGCAGCCTTCCGGTTGGCTCCCACCGTCGTCACCAGCCCATCCACAATGATGCTGTCTTTTTCGATTCCCAGCTCTCCGGCCTTTTTCAAAACACCATGAATATGGGAGAGCTTTTCCTCAGGAGAACCCGGGAGTCCTTCATCGGATAATGGCAGAAGGATAAACATAGCCCCATATTTTTTTACCAGGGGCAGCAGCCCCTTCACTTTTTCCTTTTCCATGGAAACGGAATTGATGAGAGCTCTTCCGGGATATGCCCTGAGGGCTGACTCCATAACCTCCACATAACTGGTATCAATACACAGGGGAAGGTCTGTCACCATGGTGATCCTCTGTATGGCATTAAGCATCATCTCTTTTTCATCTATTCCGCTGATACCCATATTTATGTCAAGAATATGCGCACCCATCTCTTCCTGAGAGAGAGCCATCTCTTCTACCAGATCAAGCTTCCCGGCCCGTAGTTCGGCCTGCAGCTTCTTCTTGCCTGTAGGATTGATCCGTTCACCGATCACAAGAAACGGTCCGTCGGGATCCAGCTCCTGGATCCTTCTTTCCGACGCCAGCACCCGGATGTGTCTGCTGTAAGGCTTTACAACCTTCATTCCTTTTGTTTCCCTGGCCAGAAGACGGATATGCTCCGGTGTAGTACCACAGCAGCCGCCCAGGAAAGCCGCACCCGCCTCCACGAAACGGGGCCCGAAGGAAGCAAATTCCTGCGCTTCCATGGGATAGACGGTTTTCCCCTCCATAAGAACCGGCAGGCCCGCATTGGGTTTTACCAGGAGCGGGACCCGGGCGTATTCTTTCATTATTTTCAAAGTGTGGAGCATCTCCTCAGGACCTGTGGAGCAATTTACCCCCACCACATGGGCCCCCAGGCTCTGGAGAACTACCACGGCTGTTGCCGGATCCGTCCCGTAGAGGGTCCTGCCGTCCTCCTGAAATGTCATGGAGGCGATGACGGGAAGATCACACAGCTCTTTCACAGCGATTACCGCGGCCCTGGTTTCTGCCAGGCTCATCATGGTTTCCACCACAAAAAGGTCAACGCCTGCATCCAGGAGATATGCGGCCTGTTCTTTGTAGACCTCTATCAGGTCATCCAGCTTCATGGGGCCCACAGGCTCCAGGGGAACTCCTGTCATGGTAAGATCCCCGGCAACAAAAACTTTTTTCCCGGCCGCCGCTGCTTCCCGGGCAGCTTTCAGGCTTATGGAAGCCAGCCTCCGGTTGATTTCTCCTGCCCTGTCCTCCAGCCCGTATTCGGCAAGTTTGATCCTGTTGCCTGAAAAAGTCGGAGCATATAATATATCCGTTCCGGCTTTAATAAAGCGCCTCTGAAGGTCCATCAGCACCTCTTCATGCTCTAATATCCATAATTCCGGGCAGACCCCCGGCGGCATCCCCGCTTTTTGCAGGTTGGATCCCGTTGCTCCATCCAGGATCAGAGGACCTTTTTCAAGAGATTGATATAATTCATTTATTGTCATATTGCTACCTCTTTATTACCTTCTCCATAAATTATCCAAAAGAAAACAGGCAACCTGATCAAGCTGCCTGCTGTTATCTGTCATAAATCAGAGAGCGGAAACCTTACCTTCGTACTCAATATTAAGGCGTCCCTTCATATTGCAGGCAAGACCGATCTTTCTCATACAACGCATCATGGAACGGTTATCTGCAACCCCGTACCTCTCAATAATACTGATAAACTTGTCAATAATATCCATTCCTTCCGGATCTGAAAGATAAAATGTATTCACGATATCTTCAATATTCTTCTTATTAGAAGAAGTAAACATAAGAAGAGTGATCTGAAGGCCGGTGAAAATGTGATAAAGAGGCCTGTTAAAATCAGACATGCCTGATTTGAGGAAGGAAAACAGGTCGGCAAGCCGCATGGTATCAATATCATCCAGATGCATGCCGTACTCCTGCAGCTTGTTTTCCACATCGATATCCATAATAACGGAACTGATCATCATGGCAACCTGGTAGGCATCGATGTCTTTATCGCTGACCGCGGTGAGGACCGGTGCCTGACTGCTCATCTGCTGACAGTAGATCATATCCCTGATCAGGGCATTCTCAAAAAGAGAATCTTCCAGATCATTATCAATCTTTATAATAAACTGTTTCTTTCCTGTATCCATAGCCACCGGACGGCTGACATCTTCGTCATTGCCCGGATCCTGTTTTAAAAAAGTTACAGGATAAATCAGCTCTTTTTCAAACCTTTTATAGACTGCCTCTGTCTTCTCTGACAGGGTCTTTCCCAAAATCTCCATGACTTAAGTGTCCTCCCGAAAATACTCTTTATAAAAGCCGGCTGTTCTCCTATGTTAAAGTGCAGCAGCCAAAACTCATTTTAGCAAAATAATACCTCACATTCAAGATAAAATATTGTCTTAGGAGAGTCTGTCTCTGGCATAATATACATCTGCCCTGCCGGAGATCTCATTATAAAAAACAGCTTCTGTCGTATTCTTCAAAGGAATGACATAGAGTGCTGCCAGTCCCAGGGTAATAAGACACAGAAGATCCCAACCGATGAAGCTTATCTTCATACCAAGGAATCTGAGCTTATTCCCATGCATCATCTTCCTGGAAGCCCGCATGGCTTCTATGACAGGAAATCCGGGACGTTCCTCCAGCACGTAGGGCGCCATTGCATAGGCAAGATAAATATAGATGCCGGGAATAATAAATAAAATGGAAAAACAAAATTCCATGAATGCCAGTCCCACCCGCAAAAAAAACGCCTTCCAGAAAAGCTTAAAGCAGCTGAAAATATAACGCATCTTCACATCTCCCCGGTCGAGCAGGGAAAGATTAAACCTGATATATCCCAGCCTTACAGTTTCGCCCATAAAAAACTTAAAGAGAGCAATACAGCAGGCAGAAAGGAGGATGATCTCCCCATAGTCCTGCAGATACTCCAGAAATGTGATGGCGGCAGCCATCATCAGGGCAAACCGGCCCCATGCAAATAATGACATACAGAATGCCCCGAAAAACGAGGCCACAAGACAGACAATGATGGCAGAGAGCCAGTGGCCTTTCAGAGACTCTCTGGCGATTGCCTTAAGATCCGATGCAGATAACTTCATTTTTTCTTCCTTTCCACTCTAGAATGTCCCGGCGTTCCCGGCACATTTAACTCACGACCATCGCAAGAATTCTGTGCCGGAGATTAAACTTAAAATCAGGCTGCCACGGGTACACGACAGCCTGTCTTACTTATAGAACTGAAATTAATCATACATCCCACATTTCACTGATTCTTAATACTTCATTCAGGGTCATGTTCATGAATGCTTCATTCTTGGGCTGATTGCTGAGAGCGTTGGTCTCTTTCCTGTAAGCAATCTCCTCTTTTACATCTTCAATCGTAATCCCCTGATCCTTAAGGATCTTAGCAGCTTCATAGCCTCTCATCTGGATACCTCCTGTAATTTTAGTAAACCCTGACCGGTCAACCGCCTATTATTTGTAGTATACAACAGTTTTTTCAATATTTCCAGTTATATATTATGAAATCTGTGGGAGTCCTTCTCATTTTCACCTTCCCCAAATCCCAGCTCATCATACTGGGCCTTGACCTCTTCCCAGGGGAGGACATCCCTCTCCTCCTTCAGGTAGGAAATAATATCCGCAATACCCTCACCGGTATAAGCGCTGGTATAGAAGATCTTCCGGCAGCCTGCCAGTCTCAGCCAGGCAGCTGCCTGTTCGGGCTGGGCCGCCCAGTGGTCGATCTTGGTGACAACTCCCACCACTTCTCTGTTACATACCGGAGTCAGATTCGGGGAATAAAGGGAAAAGGGTTCCGTGGAATCCATCAGAAGTCCGATCACATCGGCTTCTGCTGTAAATACTGCCAGAGCCGAAATCAGATTCTTCGTCTGGAGATACTCCCCCGGAGTGTCAATGATCACATCATAATGGTTCACATACTGGGTCTTATGGTAGGTGATGGTATTCCCCTTCATGGCCTGAGATAAAGTCGTCTTCCCTGATTCACTTCGTCCGATGAACATAATTTTACGCATACTTTATCCCCCCTTTTCGTAATTGCTGTCTGATTCCGGTTTCTCTCATGATTAATGGTAACAGAGCCGAAATCCATTTGTCAACTACAAAAGGGGGGATCCCAAATGATATTTCTGTCAATATATGATTTATCTGATCCTTATTTATTTCCAGTCCTTATACTTGGGCATGGTGGACATAACCGCGCAGGCGGCCAGGGAAAGGTATGCCTGTTCCTTGGAATCACTTCTTGAAGTGATGGCAATAGGAATCTTGGCTCCCACGATAACACCGAAGCTGTTGGCTCTGGCATTCATCTCCAGCACCTTGATCATCAGATTGCCGCTCATCAGGTCCGGGGCAACAATCCCGTCGAACTCACCGCAGTACTCACAATCATATTTCTTCAGTCTGGCGGCTTCCTTGCTTACGATCAGATCCCAGGGTATGGGGCCCACCAGATTGCAGTCGGCAAATGGCTCCTCGTTCTGATGGAGAACAAGGGTCTGGGCCTCCACCGTATCCTTCATATGGAAGCTGGGCTTCTCCACCAGGGAAAGCAGGGCGATATTGGGATGTTCAACATTGATAAGCTTCAGTGCGCGGACCATGTTCTTGATGATCTCCTTGCGCTGCTCGATGGACGGACGTACAAGGATGGTAACATCGGAAATAGCGGTAATCTTCTCACAGTCCGGGATCTTCAACATAACGACGTGGGTCATCAGCCCCTCCCCGTCCAGAAGATGATTGCTCTTATTCAGTACAGGCATAAGGAAGTCCCTGGTCTGGGTATTACCTCTCATCAGGACGTCTGCTTCCCCGGCCAGGATCATATCGATGGCAAACTGAACGACATTAATATCAGAAGACACAGCCTGGAGATCAAATTCCCTGTCTTTTAAACCGAGGCGGTCCAGCATATCCCAGATCTTCTTCTGATTACCCACAAGGATCGGATAAACGAAGCCTGATGCCTGGGCGTCAAAAGCTCCCAGAAGAATATTCTCAACATCCGCACCGGCAATGACGACCCGGATCGGTTTGTCCAGCGCCATGGCCCGATCAACGATCACATCAAAATCTGTAGCAAAATTCTCACTCATAATCTACTCCTCCTAAAATAAATGCATGCCCGCGTCATCAGATCAATCCGCCGAACTTCAGGAATAATGGCGCAAATACGAGAGCGACAACTGTCATCAGCTTGATCAGGATATTGATGGAAGGGCCGGATGTATCCTTAAAGGGATCTCCTACCGTATCTCCAACAACCGCTGCATGATGTGCTTCACTTCCTTTTCCGCCGTGATTACCATCTTCAATATACTTTTTGGCATTATCCCATGCTCCGCCGGCGTTACTCATAAAGATAGCCAGCATAACTCCTGTAACCAGAGATCCGGCCAGCAGTCCTCCCAGAGCAGAAGGCCCGAGAAGAAGTCCCACTGCCAGCGGGGCAACCACTGCCATTATACCCGGAACCATCATTTCTTTCAAGGCAGCCTGGGTAGAAATTGCAACGCAGGATGTATAATCGGGCTTTCCGGTTCCCTCAAGGATACCCGGTATGGTCCGGAACTGTCTGCGGACTTCCTCGATCATCTTGTAAGCAGCCTTGGAAACGGAGTCCATGGTAAGAGCTGAGAACAGGAAAGGAAGCATGCCTCCTATAAACAAACCTACAATAACTTTATAATCCAGAAGGTTGATCCCATTTTCGAACAATCCGACTGCCTGGGCATAAGAAACGAACAGAGCCAGGGCCGTAAGGGCTGCAGAACCGATGGCAAAGCCTTTCCCCATGGCTGCGGTTGTGTTACCGACCGCATCCAGCTTATCCGTGATCTTACGTACTTCAGGTTTCAGGTGTGACATCTCCGCGATACCGCCGGCATTATCGGCGATGGGGCCATAGGCATCGACCGCCACCGTGATACCTGTGGTGGAAAGCATTCCCACTGCCGCAAGAGCGATACCGTAAAGGCCTGCAAACTTGTATGCCCCGATAATACCGATCGCAATCAGCAGGATAGGAATGGCAGTGGACTGCATACCCACGGCAATACCGCTGATAACCGTTGTGGCAGGGCCGGTCTCCGACTGGGTGGCGATCTTCTGGACAAATCGGTAGTCGCCGGAGGTGTAGATCTCTGTGATGATACCGATCAGGAGACCCACCGCCAGACCGAATATGATGGCAATGGCCTGATTGAAGGAACCGAAAAACATCTTTGAAAATACAAGAACTCCGATCACAACAAGGATACTGGCAGAATAGCTGCCGTATTTCAGAGCTTTATGGGGGCTGGAGTTCTCGTCACCCTTAACAAAAAATGAACCTATAATACTGGAAAAGATACCAAGGGCCGCAATGAGCAGTGGAAAAATCGCTCCGGCTCCCTTAAAAGCAACTACGCCAAGTGTAATGGCGGAAACCAGTGAACCCACATAGGACTCGAAAAGGTCAGCGCCCATTCCTGCCACATCACCCACATTATCACCCACATTATCGGCGATAACAGCCGGGTTACGGGGGTCATCCTCCGGGATACCGGCCTCAACCTTACCTACCAGGTCAGCTCCCACGTCAGCGGCCTTTGTGTAAATACCGCCGCCCACACGGGCAAAAAGGGCGATGGATGATGCTCCCAGTGAAAATCCGGAAAGTACATCCGGACTGCCTGTAATAAGATAGATCACACTGGCTCCCAAAAGTCCGAATCCGACTACGCACATACCCATAACGGCACCACCGGAAAAGGCAATGGATAAAGCTTTATTCATCCCGCTGTCTTTGGCGGCAGCTGCTGTACGGACGTTGGCCTTTGTGGCAACATCCATACCTATATAGCCGGCTATTGTTGAAAACAGGGCGCCCACCAGAAAGCTGACTGCCGTGATCCAGCTTCCGATTCCCACGCCGATGAGTACAAACAATACCGCAACAAAAATTACCAGTATCTTATACTCGGCCATGAGAAAGGCCTTGGCCCCTTCATGAATAAATGCCGCGATCTCTTTCATTCGGTCTGTGCCTCCGCTTTGCTTTGAAACCTTTGAAACCAGGTAAAAAGCAAAAATCAATGCACAAACCGCAAGAACAGGGGCAACATATGCCATTTTGTCTAATTGCATTCCCATAGTAATTCCTCCTTGAATATTAAGCTAATCTTATTATCACGATAGCTATTTCGTTTGTAAATGTGATTTATTGTTATTGAAACGGTTTAGTTTGTTTATAACAGAAAAGGGCTCATAATGTCATCTTCCCCCGCGGCAGATAACATTATGAGCCCTTTTCTGTTTTTTTATTATTCCGGCAGCTTCGGACAGTCCTCGCTTCCCATGGCTGCCAGACTCCTGATATCATCACAGAGAGCCAGTAATTCCGGAGCCTGCTTCTGCCCCTCCCGGCCATAGATGCTTTTCAGTACTTCGATGTATTCCCGGCTTATCTTTTTCAGTTGTTTGTCGGAAATAACATCGATCCTTTTGTCAGGATATTTGAATCTCCTGAACTGGTGATAGGTATTGCGGTCATGAATATAAGCAAACAGTATATCCGCTTTTTCTTTATTAAAGGTCTCCTGAACGCAGCACCTGGTTACATGGTACAGATCCATGGCATCCTCAAAGGCATTATGGGCTGTCACATGGTCCATATCACAGATGTACTTCATATCGGCAAGGCTTACCGTTATGGGTACTCCAAAGGCTCTGACCGTAAGTCTTTTTGTCAGATCCGTCACCTGGCTGATAAATCTGCGGGTCCTTTTCGGTACCACATGGTGATTCCGCCTGGCATCCTCCTCCAGGGTCCTGTGGTCATTACCCCAGACGAATATTTCCTTCACGGGATAATCTTTGAAAAGTTCGGACATTTTATGAAATGCCGTATCATAGTCAGGGGCTTCATCAATCTCCTTCTGCTTAAGACCCGTCAGGGATTTACAGTAACCGGTAAGCCTGGGGTTGTATTTTGGGCGTACCGGGGTGTAAAAGGTCGCGGCAACATTCAGATGCCTGTCCGCTATAACAAGCCCCACAGAGATGACCTCACTGCTGTGCCGTCTGTCAAAGCCTCTGTCCGAATCCATAAAGCAGGTATACTCTGCGTCAAAAAAAGCGTAATAGCGGTCTCTGTCCCCTCCGCCGTGATGCCTTCCGTCAGGGAGTTTTCTGCCCCTGGAAGACCTGTTCTTTTTATTATGGGCTGCTTCCATATTCCATTCCTCTCATTTGGGACCCGGCTGTTGTTACCGGGATAGTATTTCTGTTCCATCCTCCGTAATTAAAATGGTGTATTCCCATTGTGCAGAAGGCAGTCCATCTTCAGTATATATAGTCCATCCGTCTTCTTCATCCTGGAAAACATCCGGTCTTCCCATATTGACCATAGGTTCTATGGTGAGGGTCATTCCCGGTACAAATAAAAGACCTGTGTCCGGTGTTCCGATATGATTCACCCAGGGATCCTCATGGAAACGGACGCCGCAGCCATGCCCCCCGATCTCCCGGACTATGGTATATCCATTCTCCACAGCATGCTTATTGCAGGCGTAGCCCATATCACCCATGGTGCCCCAGGGCCTTGTTGCTGCCAGAGCCAGGTCAAGGCACTCTTTGGTCACTTGCACCAGTTTTCTCTTTTCAGGGGAAACCTCCCCAATACAGAACATACGGGAAGCGTCTCCGTAATAACCGTTATAAATGGTAGTGCAGTCGACATTAACAATATCACCGGACTTCAGCACCTGATCCGGTGATGGTATGCCATGGCAGACCACATGATCCACCGAGATGCAGACACTTTTCGGATAGCCCTGGTATCCCAGGCAGGCAGGAATACATCCGATCTCCCTGGTATACTCCTCTATGCGGCGATCCAGTTCTTCTGTTGTCACTCCCTCTTTTACAAAGGGACTTATATAATCAAGAACCATGGTGTTCTTTTTTCCGGCTTCCCGGATTCTGGCAATCTGTTCCGGCCTTTTGATCATCTGATGATCCGGAACCTCATATCCCCGGTTCCTGTAATCTTTTATCCTGTTATCAAAGGACATATGACAGGCTTTGTATTTTTTGCCGCTGCCACACCAGCATTTGTCATTTCTGCCCAGTTTCATTCTATATCTCCTTCGTGACGTCGTTCTTATCCGTCATACTGCGCACAAAGCAAATGGGAGTCCCTTTCGGAACTCCCAACTTGGTTTTCCGGGTCTATTTTCTTATAAGAAGGGATTTACCGGTCATTTCCTCAGGCTGCTTAAGACCCATCATCTCGATCAGAGTGGGGGCGATATCCGCGAGGCATCCGCCTTCTCTTAAAGTATAATTATCATCATAATTAATAAGAATAAAAGGTACCGGGTTGGTGGTGTGGGCGGTGTAGGGTGCCCCTGTCTCATAATCTATCATCTTCTCACAGTTACCGTGGTCTGCGCAGAGGAACATCTGTCCGCCGACTTCCTTTACTGCATCCACAGCTTTTCCTACACATGCATCCACAGCCTCAACAGCCTTAACAGCGGCTTCCAAAACTCCTGTATGGCCTACCATATCCGGATTGGCAAAATTGATGACAATTACATCGTATTTGTCGGATTTGATGGCATTAACCAGATTCTCACATACCTCGGGAGCGCTCATCTCAGGCTGCAGATCATAAGTGGCAACAGCCGGAGACTTGACCAGAAGCCTGTCCTCTCCTTCGTTGGGCACTTCCACGCCGCCATTGAAGAAGAAGGTAACATGGGCATACTTCTCGGTCTCGGCAGTCCTGAGCTGTTTTAAGCCGTTTGCCGCAAGAAATTCACCGAAGGTATTGGTAACTTCTTCTTTATGGAAAGCAATGAGCTTATTGGGAATTGTGGGGTCATAATCTGTAAAGCATACATAAGTCAGCGGGAAGAAACCGTTTTTCCTCTCAAAGCCTGTAAAGTCCGGATCACAGATGGAACGGGTGATCTCTCTGGCCCGGTCCGGACGGAAGTTGTAGAATATTACAGAATCTCCAGGTTTGATCTGTCCGACGGGCTTGCCGTCCTTCTCTATAACTGTCGGAATGACAAACTCATCAGTCACACCGGCTGCATAGGATTCTTCCATAACCTTGATGGGATCTGTTCCCTTTACACCTTCACCATAAACCATTGCCGCATATGCTTTTTCCACACGATCCCAGTTGGTATCCCTGTCCATGGCATAATAGCGGCCTTCTATTGTGGCTATAGAGCCCACGCCGATCTCTTCCATCTTGGCCATCAGCTGAGCGATATAATCCTTTCCGGAAGCCGGAGGTGTATCACGGCCATCCAGGAAACAGTGAACCACCACATCTGTCAGTCCCTGTTTTTTTGCCATCTCAAGAAGTCCGTAAAGATGGGTATTATGGCTATGTACTCCGCCATCGGAAAGAAGTCCGTACATATGAAGAGTCGCATTATTCTTCTTACAGTTCTCCATTGCTGTCAGAAGCTCGGGAATCTGGAAAAAATCTCCGTCCTGAATGGACTTTGTAACCCTGGTAAGCTCCTGATATACAATACGGCCGGCACCCATGTTCAGGTGGCCTACTTCGGAATTACCCATCTGTCCTTCAGGAAGGCCTACAGCCATTCCGCTGGCATTACCCGGAACAAAGGGACAGGTCTTCATCAGCCCGTCAATAACAGGGGTATCAGCCTGGGCAATGGCATTGCCCTCGGGATTATCATTCAGTCCGAATCCGTCTAAGATCATCAGCACTGTTGGTTTCCTACTCATAGTGTAATCTCCTATTTATCATTTCCAGCAGGTAAAAGCAAACAAGGACCGACATAAGAATCGCCCTGCCGGTCCTTTATTCTTACTATAATAGTTACTTATAATTAACAATGTTGCCGAAGTCTTCTTTTAAGCTGGCTCCACCCACAAGGCCGCCGTCGATATCAGGCTGGGCAAACAGGTCAGGAGCTGTTTTGCCGTTTACACTTCCACCGTACTGAATGCGGATAGCTGCTGCTGTAGCATCATCATAAACCTCTGCGATACATTTACGGATCTCTCCGCAAACTTCCTGAGCCTGCTCAGTTGTAGCGGTCTTGCCTGTTCCGATAGCCCAGATGGGTTCATAGGCGATTACAACGGTCTTGGCCTGGTCAGCTGTAACACCCTGAAGGCCGATCTTAACCTGCTGACGAACGAAGTCCATGGTCACACCCTGTTCTCTCTGTTCCAGGGACTCTCCACAGCACATGATGGGAGTAATGCCATGCTCTAATGCCTTTAATACTTTTTTATTAACGGTGGCGTCTGTTTCTGCAAAGTACTCTCTTCTCTCGGAGTGGCCGATAACTACATACTTAACCCCTGCGTCTGTCAGCATGGCCGGGGAGATCTCGCCTGTGTAAGCACCGCTCTCCTCAAAGTACATATTCTCTGCACCGATACTGATATTGGAGCCCTTAGCAGCTTCAACGGCAGGAATAATGTCGATGGCGGGTACGCAGAAAACTACATCAACATCGTCGCTTGCTACCAGCGGTTTTAACATATTAACCAGTTCTACTGCTTCACTCGGTGTCTTATTCATCTTCCAGTTACCGGCAACTATCTTTCTACGCATAATCCTATTCCTCTTTTCTGAATAATTTATCTTGAAATGCTACATTATTTATCGTTTGCTGCTGCAACACCGGGAAGCTCCTTGCCCTCAAGGAATTCAAGGGAAGCGCCGCCACCTGTGGAAATATGGCTCATCTTCTCGCCATAACCAAGCTGGTTGACAGCTGCTGCGGAGTCTCCGCCGCCGATGATGGTGGTTGCGTCTGTCTCAGCAAGAGCAGCTGCAACTGCCTTTGTACCTGCGGCAAGGATGGGGTTCTCAAACACGCCCATCGGTCCGTTCCATACAACTGTCTTGGCGGTCTTAACCGCGTCGGAATAAAGCTCGATGGTCTTGGGACCGATATCCATTCCCATCTTATCGGCCGGAATGGCATCAGCGGCAACGATTTCTGTATCGATGACAGCATCGATGGGGTTCGGGAACTCGGAAGTGATCACAGTGTCAACCGGGAGAAGCAGCTTCTTGCCCAGGGACTCGGCTTTGGCGATCATTTCTTTGCAGTAATCGATCTTGGTCTCATCCAGGAGGGACTTACCGATCTCATAACCTTTTGCCTTAAGGAAGGTGTAAGCCATACCGCCGCCGATGATCAGGGTGTCGCATTTCTCCAGAAGATTGGAGATAACATTCAGCTTGTCAGCTACCTTCGCACCGCCAAGGATGGCAACGAACGGACGAACAGGATTCTCAACGGCATTGCCCAGGAAATCAATCTCCTTCTGCATCAGATATCCGACTACCGCTGTGTCCACATACTCAGTGATTCCAACGTTGGAGCAATGTGCCCTGTGAGCTGTACCGAAGGCGTCATTGACAAACACATCAGCCAGGGAAGCCAGGTCTTTGGAAAGGGCTTCGCCGTTCTTGGTCTCTTCTTTGCGGTAACGTGTATTCTGTAATAATACAACCTCACCGTCCTTCATTGCTTCTACAGCTGCTCTTGCGTTGGGTCCTACAACCTCGTCATCAGCAGCGAACTTTACTTCCTGGCCGAGAAGCTCGGAAAGACGGACAGCTACCGGTGCCAGAGACATCTCAGGCTTGGGCTCTCCCTTGGGCTTTCCAAGATGGGAACAAAGAATAACCTTTCCTCCGTCGGCAATAAGCTTCTTGATGGTAGGAAGGGCTGCCACCAGACGGTTCTCATCTGTAATCTTTCCATCTTTCAAAGGAACATTGAAATCACATCTGCAAAGAACTCTGAGGCCTTTTACGTTAATGTCGTCTACGGACTTTTTATTTAAAGACATAGTAAATACTCCTTTTTAAACAAAAACAGGTCCGGTCCAAAAGACCGGACCCAAGTTTGGATCTTATGATTATAATATCCTCACAAATTAAGCTAACTCAGCAAAGTACTTGATAGTACGAACCATCTGAGATGTGTAGCTGTTCTCATTGTCATACCATGAAACAACCTGAACCTCAAATAAGTCATCAGCTACTTTGTTAACCATTGTCTGGGTAGCATCGAATAAGGAACCGAATCTCATGCCTACGATATCAGAAGAAACGATCTCGTCTTCATTGTATCCGAAGGACTCATTAGCTGCTGCCTTCATAGCTGCATTGATGCCATCAACTGTAACGTCTGCGCCCTTAACAACTGCTGTTAAGATAGTGGTGGATCCTGTAGGAGTAGGAACACGCTGAGCAGCGCCGATGAGCTTGCCGTTCAGTTCGGGGATAACCAGACCGATTGCCTTGGCAGCGCCTGTGCTGTTAGGAACGATGTTAACAGCTGCTGCACGGGAACGTCTCTTGTCGCCCTTTCTCTGCGGTCCGTCAAGAGTCATCTGGTCGCCTGTGTAAGCATGGATTGTGCACATGATACCTGCCTGGATAGGAGCGTACTTGTTCAGAGCGTCTGCCATAGGAGCAAGACAGTTTGTAGTACAGGAAGCTGCGGAGATGATGGTGTCCTCAGCCTTCAGGATATCATGGTTTGTGTTGTAAACAACAGTAGGAAGATCATTTCCTGCAGGAGCGGAAATAACAACCTTCTTAGCTCCGGCATTGATATGAGCCTGAGCTTTAGCCTTGCTGGTATAGAAACCGGAGCACTCTAATACTACGTCCACACCAATTTCTCCCCATGGGCAGTTATTGGCATCCGGGAATGCGTAGATCTTGATCTCTTTTCCATCAACAGTAATGGAATCTTCGCCTGCGGAAACAGTGCTGGCAAGTGCGTATGTTCCCTGAGAAGAATCATACTTTAATAAGTGAGCAAGCATCTCGGGGCTTGTCAGGTCATTGATGGCTACTACTTCGTAACCTTCAGCACCGAACATCTGTCTGAAAGCAAGACGACCAATACGACCAAAACCGTTGATTGCAACTTTTACTGCCATTTCAAATTCCTCCTAAGTTATAAAATGATAGATTAAAGGTTTAAAAATATCGGCGTCGACAGCCAATATTTAACTATTTCATTTTACATAAAAATTCCGCAGATTTCAAGTAGTATTTTGTAATATTTCAAATTTTGTAAGATGAAAAATTATGTTATAATGAAAATAGTTAGTAAAGATTTACCGAGAAAGGACTTTTTAAGATGATTTTGACTGATACCCATCTGCATACATCGTTTTCTTCCGACTCCCGGACTCCCATGGAATCCATGGTGCGCGAAGGGATCCGCCGGGGTCTTAAGACCATCTGTTTTACGGAACACTACGATCCGGATTTCCCGGAGATCCCTGCGGGATTGGATTTTTCTCTGGATTTTGACTCCTACTATGATGAGTATCTCCGGATGAAGACGTTATACGGTGACCGGATCGAGATCCTTCATGGCATAGAGCTGGGGATCCAGCCCCATCTTTCTGATTTTTTAAATGATTTCTATGAATCACAGGGGGGCCGCTACGATTTTATCATCAGCTCCTGCCACCTGGTGGACCGTCTGGATCCCTACTATCCTGAATATTTTGACAGTCTGGGACCGGAAAAGGGACTTTTTCATTATTTTGAGACCCTTTATGAAAACCTGCTGGCTTTTGATCATTACCAGACTGCAGGGCATCTGGATTACGCGGCCCGTTATATAAAGAAGCCTGTTCCCGAATTCCATTATGAGGATTATGGGGATATCCTTGATGCCATCCTCCTCCATCTTATTAAGAAAGACAAGGCTCTTGAAGTCAACACCTCCGGACTGAAGGCCGGTCTTGCCTGGCCCAATCCCCACATGGAGATCCTGAAACGCTATCACGACCTGGGAGGCAGGAGGCTCACCATCGGCAGTGACGCCCACCAGCCGGAGCACATGGCCTATGATTTCCATATTCTCCCCGATTACCTGCGGCAAGCAGGCTTTGACCGCTATGAAATATACAGAAAACAGCAGCCCTTTGAAATCCTCTTTTGATCCCGTAGGCAGGATCCTCGTTACAAGCGAGAAATATCTCCTTTCTGACTGGCCATGGAAAAAATGAAGAGACAAGGCAGTTCAAGCTTCCGCCGGCTTTGGGGGAAATCGCCGAGACGAAATCAGCTGATTAAAAATTGCCGTGATGTTAACCTTGCGGAAATGAAGGTTTGACGAATGAAAATATCATTTTTGCTCTGTTATTTAAGGATTTTATCATGTTTTAATGCCAAGAATGAATTTTTCCGATAAAAAAATGTAATATTTTCGAAATTAATTATTGATTATAGCAAAAAGATATTGTATAATGTTCCTCGTTGATTAAAGTAATATTATTCACAGACACCACCATTTTCCCGTGACTGTGACAGATTACTGAGAATATAGAAACAAGGAGGAACTTATTTATGTCATATGTTGATGACGTTCTCGCCAGAGTAATTGCCAAGAATCCAAGTGAGCCTGAATTTCACCAGGCAGTAACCGAGGTTTTCGAATCCTTACGCCCCGTGATCGAGGCCAATGAGGATTTTTATAAGAGAGAAGCAATCCTCGAGAGAATCACGGAACCGGAAAGAATGATCAAGTTCCGTGTTCCCTGGGTAGACGACAGCGGCCAGGTACAGGTAAACATGGGAATCCGTGTTCAGTTCAACAGCGCCATCGGCCCCTACAAGGGAGGTCTTCGTTTCCACCCGTCCGTTAACCAGGGCATCATCAAGTTCCTGGGCTTTGAGCAGATCTTCAAGAATTCCCTCACCGGCCTCCCCATCGGCGGCGGCAAGGGTGGATCTGATTTCGATCCCAAGGGTAAATCTGACCGCGAAGTTATGGCATTCTGCCAGAGCTTTATGACAGAGCTCTGCAAGCACATCGGAGCCGACACAGATGTTCCTGCCGGCGATATCGGTGTAGGCGGCAGAGAGATCGGATATATGTTCGGACAGTATAAGAGGATCAGGGGCCTGTATGAAGGCGTTCTTACCGGCAAGGGCCTTACCTATGGCGGTTCTCTCGCAAGAACCGAAGCCACCGGTTACGGTCTCGTATACCTGACAGATGAATTACTGAAGTGCCACAACGACAGCCTGGAAGGCAAAACCGTTGTAGTATCCGGTGCCGGCAATGTTGCCATCTATGCCATCGAAAAGGTTCAGCAGCTGGGCGGCAAGGTTGTGACCTGCTCAGATTCCACCGGCTGGGTATATGATCCGGAAGGAATTGACCTGGAAGCATTAAAAGAGATCAAGGAAGTTAACCGGGCACGTCTTACCGAGTATAAGAAATACCGTCCCGACAGCGAATATCATGAAGGCCGCGGTGTATGGCAGATCAAATGTGACGTTGCTCTTCCATGCGCAACCCAGAACGAGCTTCTCATTGACGACGCAAAACAGCTGGTTGCCAATGGCGTAACAGCCGTTTGCGAAGGCGCCAATATGCCTACCACCCTTGACGCCACAGAGTATCTCCAGAAAAACGGCGTTCTCTTTGTCCCGGGTAAGGCTTCCAACGCCGGCGGCGTTGCCACATCCGCCCTTGAGATGTCCCAGAACAGCGAACGTTTGAGCTGGACCTTCGAAGAGGTAGACAGCAAGCTCAAACGCATTATGGTTGATATCTACCATAATATCGATGAAGCCGCAAAACGTTACGGCAAGGAAGGCGACTATGTTGCCGGTGCCAATATCGCAGGCTTTGAGAAGGTTGTAGAGGCCATGCTGGCCCAGGGTGTATGCTGATACTGTCCCTGGCCCCGAATGGCTCGGCCATACCCATGGCCCGCCACATACTTAGTACTCTTCCTTAAAATGATATATAAATACCCGGAATCCTGTCTTGCGGCGGATTCCGGGTATCTGTGTTTTATGGGCAGGTTTGTTCTTTACATACAGACGCCAGGCGGAGGCCCATAGTTCTCACCAGGTTTGACGCAGTGGGGGAGGGTATAGGTCTGCAAGTTCCGTTCCTCCTCCACTGCTGTTTATCGGTTGTAGAAGCATAACCTCTCCCGGCTTTGTGCTTGTTGGTCGCAAAAATATGGAACCAGTCAGATTATATACATCCGGGATTAGTACGATGACCAGTTCCGGACAGATAGGAACGGATAATTCGCTGTTTTATCTGCTCTTTATGAGCCCTGCAGCCTGAACCAGGCAGATAAGAATAGATAATTTACTGTTCTATCTGCTCTTTATCGGTCCTGTATCCAGAACAAAGCAGATAGGAACGAGTAATTTAATATTTATCTGCTCACAGTCGGAATTTTTGAATCTCGTATACCATATCTCCCCCCTGTTCAGTAATTAAACAATAAATCGGACCTCTTTTCCGTTCTCCAGCCGGTAAACAGCATTGGGGGAAGGGGATATCTCTGAAAGTGACTTTGCACCGCAGGAAATCATAAAACAACAACCGCCACATAACTTCTATTTCCGAGGAGGAACGGAACTTGCAGAGATATCCCCTTCCCCAATGCGTATACCCGGAGAGAACTATAGGTCCTTCCCCCATTGCGTATACCCGGAGAGAACTACAGGTCCCTCCTATTTATGATAGGGATGATGATGCATAATGCGGTATCCCCGATAGATCTGTTCCAGAAGAACGACTCCGGTCAGGGAGGAACTCATGGTAAAATCAGAGAGGTTGATGATATCTCCCTGATAATCCCCTGTCGTCTGACAAGTACACCACTCCCGCAGATGGACGGGGTCCGGGATGAAAAAAGAGACACTTCCTTTTCCCTCCATCTCCAGGCTTTCCAGCTTCCGGCTGAAGGCCTCGGATGATACGGATCCTTTTCCGGGCAGGATCAGGATTCTGTCAGAGGCCTGGTTCCAGGTCTTCTCCCAGATCTTTTCCTTTTTTATATAATGATAGCCGGTCTTACAATAGCGGGAAAGCCGTTTAGTGTATTCATCTGCGGCATCTTTTAAATAGGCCAGGGGCCTGGCCTTGTTATAGATATAAACTTCGTATCTCATGCCCCCATGAAGCCCTTCAGGTCTTCAATCAGGTCGTCCACGTCCAGTCCGTGAACCTCGGCGGCCTGTTCCAGGGTCTCACCCCGGGCTGAGGGACAGCCGATGCAGTGCATACCGATACTGGAAAGCACAGCTCCGATTTCAGGGTCCATCAGCAGTAAATCACCAATCGTAGTGTCTTTTGTCAGTCTTCGTCTCATAATATCCTCCTTACAGACTCAGTATAATATGCGGCAGCCATACCGGCTGCCTGCCGGTTTCCGGACTACCCGACTCCGGCAGGCCGGTATTTACATATCCTATATATATAGAAACAGGGAGCACAGCGTTCTGCTTTCCTGTGCTCCCTGCATCATATGATCCAGAAGGGATTCGAACCCCCGACACACGGCTCCGGAAACCGTTGCTCTATCCAACTGAGCTACTGGACCACGTGAAAGTCTGACTTTCACGACGGATATTATACTACAGTCTGTCTGAATATGCAAGATAAAAGTCCTCATATGATATAGATTTTTTTCTGAGATACTCTACAGATTTTCTGACAACGGCTGCAGTACGGTCCATTTCTTCCGGGGTATTTTCTCTTCCGATGGTGATACGAATGGTTCCTCCTGCCAGTTCCCAAGGAACCTGCATGGCTTCCAGTACATGAGAAATGTTTCCTGATCCCGAGCTGCAGGCCGATCCCGTGGATACACAGATTCCTTCCTGATCAAGCAGGGCTGCCAGCTCCGGCCCGTGAATAAACTGGAAGCTGATATTCAGATGACCGGGAAGTCTTTTTTCAGTGGATATATCAATATCATCTCTTCCCGGTTCAAAGCTCCTGCTCCTGCTCATTCCGAACGGTCCGTTGATTCTTGATAAGGGGATCTCATGGAGCAGCTTCCTTTCCAGATAATCCCTGAGTCTTTTTATCTTTTTGTAGTCTTCCTCCATTCTCTTTACGGCAAGTCCGGCGGCCACCCCCATACCTACGATGCCCGCCACATTTTCCGTCCCGGCTCTTTTGCCATATTCCTGACCGCCGCCATCTATCATGGCGGGAAGATCGGTCCCCTCCCTGATATAAAGAAATCCGACCCCCTTTGGGCCTCCGAATTTATGAGCGCTGGCACTTAAAAAGTCCACACCGTCTTCTTTCACATCAAGGGGAATATGACCATAGGCCTGAACAGCATCTGTGTGGAACAAAATATTATGTTCTTTACATAAATAACATGCTTTTTTTACCGGTTGGATAGCTCCTGTTTCATTGTTTGCATACATCAGGGAGACCAGCACAGTGTCATCTGTCAGGTTATTTTCGATCTGGTCTGTACAGACAATCCCCTGTTCATCCACCTGCAGCTGGGTGGTGAGAACATTTTCCTGCTTCAGGCTGTCGCAACAATGGAGGATTGCATGATGTTCTATACTGCTTGTCACATAGCCTATGTTTTTATTAATATACCTGTTCCGGATCCCTTTTAAGACCCAGTTATCTGATTCTGTCCCTCCGGAGGTAAAATATATTTCATGGGGTGATGCATTGATGCTGTCCGCGATCACTTTCCTGACTTCTTCGATCTCCTCCTTCCTCTTTGTTCCCGTCCCGTAGGAGCTGGAGGGATTCCCGTATTTTTCCTTATAATAGGGTTCCATGGCTTCTAAAACCTCAGGAAGGACCGGCGTGGTCGCAGCATGATCAAGATAAATGACTGCCATAATCAAAACTCCTGTTCTCGCAGATTCTATTTTTCCCGTTTTTATCATATTCTATAAAGAACTCCCGGACAAAGGAACATATTATGTCCTACAAAAAGACAATACTGACCGGCACTCTTCTTCTTACCATATCCGGATTTCTTTCCAGAATACTGGGCTTCTATAACAGAATATTCCTGGCAGACCTGATTGGTGCCAGAGAACTGGGAATTTATTCTCTCATTTTCCCTATATATGCCCTTTGCTTTACCCTGATCTGCCACGGATCCGAGACCGGGGTTTCCAATATGACTTCCCGTTATTTATCCTGCAAACAGGAAAAAAATGCTATAAAACTCCTGCGCTATGTCAGCATCATCATGGTTTCTTTTTCTCTGTTTCTGGCCCTTCTGCTTTATGTCAGCTCGGGATTCATTTGCAGATATCTGCTAAAAAATGCTTCCTGTGCAAAGGCTTTGCAGATTTCCTCCCTGGCACTACCCTTTGCGGCTTTAAAGTCCTGCATCCACGGATACTATCTGGGTTCCGGAAAGTCTTCAGTGGCTGCTGCCAGCCAGCTCATCGAGCAAATCTCCCGGGTCGGAGGAATCTGTTTCTTATCTGTCACATTATTCACCCGGCATGCTGATGCTTCCCTGGCCATCTGGGGGATGGTCATCGGAGAAGGCCTGTCCTGTATTTACAGTATCCTGGCCTGTTTATTTACCGCAGGAAGAAATAAAATCAGAAGAAGAAGCTTCTCCGGAAGGGGCCGAATTATTGAAAAGAAGGAAAACATCATTCCCGCAAAAACTATGTTAAATGAGTTTTTTACCTTCAGTATTCCCCTGACCATCAATCATTTTTCCCTGACCCTGGTCAGCAGCCTGGAAGCTGTATTGATCCCTCTGGTACTGACAGGCTTTTACGGCAGCCAGGACCTGGCTCTGGAAAGCTACGGGACACTGACGGGAATGGCTTTTCCTTTTCTTTTCTTCCCGGCGACCATAACGAATTCTCTGTCTGTTATGCTGCTTCCGGCCATCTCGGCCTCCTATAAACAAAAAAAGATGGTACAGATCAGATATACCATCTCAAAAAGTCTTCACTATTGTATTGTCCTGGGGATCTTCAGTTCCTTTGTCTTTTTATTTTACGGAAATATGCTGGGAGAAGTCATATTTCACAGCCGGACAGCGGGCCAGTACATCTATACCTTCGCAGCCATATGCCCATTCATGTATGCTGCGTCAACCATTATGAGTATGCTTAACGGCTTTGGTTATACCAGAAAAACCATGTATCACAGCCTTCTCTGTGTGACGGTAAGGATCGCCTGTATCTTCCTGTTTATTCCTTCCGCCGGCATTAAAGGCTACCTCTATGGTATGATCGCCGGGTTTATCCTGCAGCTGCTGCTGGATCTCTTTTCCCTGCTGCAGATCACCTTCTTTGACTTCTCCGTAGAAAAGACACTCTTGTTTCCCACGGCCCTGTCTCTGTCAGCAGGCTGGCTGTCACAGTATGCCTGCAGGTATCTGAGCCAGGCGACCTCATGGCCTCCCCTGCTCAATATGGGCATCAGCGGTCTGGGTTACAGCCTGGTATTTGCCCTGGCCATCCTTTTCATTTCCGTTAAAGCCTGATGAAAAAGAGCAGATCTAATGTCCGGCCCAGCCGGCAAGCTGCTCCATGAGGATAAGCCGCATAAGCTGGTGGGGAAAAGTCATGGAGGAAAAGCTGAGTTTCTCATCGGCCAGTCTGATGACGGACTCCGACAGACCTAAAGATCCCCCTATCACAAAGATCAGGGATCCGGATATCCGGTCCCTGATATGATCCATATGGGCAAACCATGAGCTTGTGTCATAATGCTTTCCGTCAATACATAGAGCCGCCACATAGTCCTCTTCCCGGATGCGGGCCAGGATACGCTCTCCCTCTTTCTCTTTGATCATTCTTTCTTCCGCACCGGATGCGGCATCAGGGGTCGGCTCATCTCTGCATTCAATAACCACTGCCGGATACTTCTTCCGGATGGCAGCCAGCTGGGCTCCGATCCCGTCAGCCAGATAGGCTTCTTTGATCTTTCCCACACAGATGATCTTGATATCTTTCATCAGTTTCTTCTCCGGCCAAAGAGGAGCAGAAGCCTCAAAAGCTGAAGCAGGGATGCCGCCGCTGCCGCCACATATGTCATGGCTGCCGCGGTTAATACCTTTTTAGCCCCTGCCACTTCATCATCATAGAGGAGATGGGAGTCCCCGAGGATCCTTAAGGCCCTGGCTGAAGCATCAAACTCCACCGGCAGGGTGATCAGATGAAAGAGTACGGTCAGGGAAAAAAGGATGATCCCCACATTGATCAGAGTCTGGTTAAAGCTCAGAAAAACACCAATAAGAATGATCGGCCAGGAAAGGACCGACCCGAAATTCACCACCGGAACGATAGCCCCCCTTACTCTTAACGGGGCGTATCCATTGGCATGCTGAATGGCATGGCCGCACTCATGGGCGGCAACACCGATGGCTGCCACGGAGGTGGACTGATAAGTGGAATCAGACAGATGGAGCACTCTGCTTCTGGGATCATAATTATCAGTAAGATTCCCTGCTATATGCTGGATGGAAACATCGTAGATGCCGGCTCCGTGCAGGATCCTTTCCGCAGCCTGCGCTGCCGTAATCCCGGAATGGCTCCTTACCTTCTGAAACTTTGCGTAAGTCGTTTTTACTTTAGAAGAGGCAATCATAGTAATGACTATGCCGATAATCACCAGAATATAGGTCCAGTCAAAATACATCATGCCGTATCCGTATCCATATCCATAACCCATAAAAACACCTCCTTTGGTATTTATTATATGTAATGTATGATTATATATCCTATATGTGTCGAAAATGTGACAGTTTAAAACCCATCAGGATTGCCCCGGCAAGTATCCTAAATAAGCTTTTCTACCGCTTCAAGGATCATCTCCTCCGACACCCGGTAGGGATAGTGAATAAGATCCTCATCTTTAGTCATGATGGAGGCGCAGGCGGCAACCTGTTCAAGGGTCACGCCGATATCAGAAAGGGTCACGGGAAGGCCCACCTGCCGGTTGAACTCCTGAAGCCTTCTGCATTCGTCCTCCCTGCCGTCCATCATCAGCAGGACCAGAATACCGAAGCTCACCACCACACCATGCAGATGGTCTTCATCAAAGCCGGGAAGGCTGCACAGCCCATAAAAGAAGGCATGGGCCATACCGCCGTTATAATCCATGGTATGGTTCCTGGCCACCAGCATGGACACCCAGCCGGTGGTGATTATTATGGCCAGAGCCGCCTGGGCCAGATCATAAGAAGGCCTGCCGGCTGTATTATCAGCAAGGGCCTGTTTACCATGACGGACCAGGGTCTCCATACACATCCTGCTCATATGGACCCCCAGGGCCAGATGATGCTCCAGTTCCTCTCCCCTGGCAGAAATGTCCACTTCATAATACTTGGCGCAGGTATCTCCTATCCCGGCCCACAGATACCGGCGGGGCGCCTCGGCGATAATCCGGGTATCGATAAAAACATGCCGGGCGGAATTCAGAAAATGTACAAAATCACAGAAGGAACCATCCTCATGGTATACAATCGATAAGGAGGAAGCCGCGGCACAGTTGGAAGCAATGGTGGGGAAAGCGAAATAAGGCTTAGAAAGATCAAGGCTCACCAGCTTGCAGGTATCTATGGCCTTGCCTCCTCCCACTGCGAATATCATATCAGCCTGTCTGACGGCGGGCAGTTCTTCCAGCCTGGCGGCAGCCTCAAAGCTGCACTCTGTGCCATAGCAGATAAAATCCGTTACCTCAAGAACTGACTCTTTTACCGCCGAAAGGATCCTTTCCTTTGCGGCAGCCATGGCCTTCCTGCCTCCGATGACCACTGCTTTTGTACCGTAAAGACAAGCGTACTCCGGTATTTTTTGATAAGCTGTCTCCCCTACCGTATAAGAGGGCACATACACTGTATAATTATCCATGAATAATACCTTTATTAGTTTTCAAAATATCTTAAAAGGAACTGCTTTGTCCTTTCTTCCCTCGGATTCTCGAATACCTGGGCCGGTGTACCGTATTCCACTACCTTCCCCTGATCCATAAATAATACCTTATCAGAAACATCCTTTGCGAACTGCATCTCATGGGTGACTATAACCATGGTAGTATGCTTGTCCGCAAGACTCCGGATCACCTTAAGGACCTCGCCGGTAAGCTCCGGGTCCAGGGCCGAGGTGGGCTCGTCGAAGCAGAGGATATCCGGCTGAAGCATCAGGGCCCTGGCAATGGCCACCCTCTGCTGCTGTCCTCCGGATAGCTGGTGGGGATAATAATCTATCTTGTCTCCCAGCCCCACACTGTTAAGTATGGCTATTCCCTCCTCATTGATCTCTTCCTGTATCTTCTTTTTATTCTCTTTAAACCCTGTGCGTTCCTTTGCTGCCAGCTCTTTAGCCAGAGTACAGTTTCTAAGGGCCGTATATTGAGGAAACAGGTTAAAGGACTGGAATACCATGCCAAAATGCAGACGGTTCTTTCGTATCTCTGCCTCCGAAGCAGATCTTGTATCGGCAGAATCATAGATCGTCTGTCCTTTTACAAGAATCTGGCCCCCGGTAGGTTTCTCCAGGAAATTCAGACACCGCAGCAGTGTGGTCTTTCCGCTGCCGGAGGCACCGATCATGGAGAGGGCTTCTCCCTTTTCCAGAGAAAAATCAATTCCCTTTAATACTTCCAGACTTCCGAAATTTTTCTTCAGGTTTTTTACTTCCAAAACAGCCATGATCTCATCCTCCTTACACCTTAAAATAATCCATCTTCTTCTCAACCCGGCCCAGCAGCAGGGTGAGGATTCCGTTAAACACCAGGAAGAAGAGGCCTGTGGAAAACAGAGGCCAGATGAGACCCTGTTTGGTAAAGCGCTCCGCGCTCATAATAATCTCGGCAACACCGATTACTCTTGCCAGGGCTGTATCCTTGGCCAGGGTGATTACTTCATTGCCCATGGGAGGAACAATCCGTTTGATCACCTGAAGAAGGATTACTTTAAAAAAGATCTGGGACCTGGTCATACCAAGCACCTGGCCGGCCTCATATTGTCCTTTGGAAATACTCTCGATTCCAGCCCTGTAGATCTCGGAAAAATAGGCGGAATAATTGATCACAAAGGCTATCACCGCAGCGGTAAATCTCGATGACATGGGAATTTCAAAAAGCAGACCCGGAGCATACAAGATCACAAAAAGCTGCAGCATGAGCGGCGTACCACGGATGATCCATATGTATATCCTTGTAATATATTTGACCGGCCTGAACCTGGACATGGAGAAAAATGTAACCACCAGTCCCAGAGGCAGAGCCAGTACCAGAGTGATGACAAAGAGCTGTACATTTAGAATAAAACCAGTTGATAATGATTCGAGGGGGCTGGGACCCATCATAATATGTTCCTCTCTCTCTGATGGAAAATCTTTCTCCCATCTGATAAAAGAATCCGGGCTTCCTTAACGAAAAGCAGTAAAGGAAAACCGGATTCTGATGAATATGTTTCTAAATATTATTCGGTGAAAATTACTTCTTGATCAGGGCATCGGTAAGACCATACTTAGCTGCGATCTCTTCTACCACGCCTTCCTCATAAAGGTCCGCGATGGCCTTGTTAACAACCTCTGTGGCGTCACTTCCCTTACGGAATGCGATTCCGTATTCCTGGTCACCAAACTGATTGTCCATATTAACAACCATATCAGAATAATCAGAATCAGGACGAACCATTGCCAGGGCGCACACACTGTCAACAACCGCAACGTCGGCAGTTCCGGACTTAACTTCCATCAGGGCCTTTGCCATGGAATCAACAGCTACATAATTGGAGTTGGCAAAATACTCATGGGCTGAAACCTTAACGGTATCATCATCTTCGATACTTCCGTCGATCTTGCCCTCACCGGTGGATCCGGCTTCGGCAGTAATGGTCAGGCCGGATACATCTTTCATGATCTCTGCTTCCCGGTCAGCCTTCATAACCATAGCCTGTGTATTCATCAGGTAGGGATTAGTAATACTCATATTCTGCTTTCTTTCCTCGGTAATGCACATACCGTTCCAGATACAGTCAATATTCTTGGAGTTAAGCTCAACCTCCTTGGCATCCCAGTTAATCTCTTCAAACTTTACCTTAATGCCGATCTTATCTGACACTGCATTGGCAAGCTCTGTGTCAAAGCCGACAAATTCATTGTTGTCATCGTAGTAATTCATGGGAGCGAAAAGGGTCATACCGATTGTCATCTCGCCCTTATCCTGGATGTAAGCCCAGTCGGAATCACCGGATGCGGCTGCTGTTGTCCCTTCCGCAGCCTTGTCCCCTGAACCGCCGCAGCCTGTCAGCAGACCGGCACACATAATAGCTGCAAGTAATGTTGCAAAAAACTTCTTCATCATCATTCTCCTTTTCATAAATACGTTTACTCCGGCGGCAGGATGCCGCATTCTCTGTTTAGCAAACTGTCGCACTAAAGTATTATAGTATATCCACCGGAAAAAAGCAAGGGAAAAGGCTTCCTTTTCACCGGAGACTTCCCCTGTAAGGGAAGGGGACCGGAAATGTCAGTCCTCTTCTTCCCAGTTATGGTAGACCGCCTGGACATCGTCATCTTCTTCCAGCATATCCAGAGTCCTCTTTAAGTTCTTAATGTCTTCAGGATCTGTAAGGCTGACGTAAGTGTCGGGAATCATGGTCACTTCTGCAGATGCCATGGGCACCCCTTCTTTTTCCAGGGCTTCCCTGACTTCTCCGAAGCTGTCGGGATCCGTCAGGATCTCAAAGCTGTCCTCTTCCTCCACAAAGTCTTCCGCTCCCGCATCCAGGGCCAGCATCATAAAGTCATCGGGATCTGTCTCATATTCTTCCCTGGACACGATGATCTGTCCCTTCTTCTGGAACATGAAGGATACACAGCCTGTGGTTCCGATATTGCCCTTTCCCTTGGAAAAAGCTGCTCTGACATTGGCAGCGGTACGGTTCTTATTATCGGTGAGAGTCTCCACGATAATGGCGATACCGCTGGGTCCATAGCCTTCATAGGTATTCTGTACGTAATTAACAGACTCAGCATCTCCCGCAGCCTTTTTGATTCCCCGCTCGATGGTGTCATTGGGCATATTGTTGGACTTGGCCTTGGCAATCACATCACGAAGCTTGCTGTTATTGGCAGGATCAGGACCGCCCTCCTTCACAGCTACCGCAATCTCTCTTCCGATCACAGTAAATATCTTACCCCTGGCTGCATCGTTTTTCTCTTTTTTATGCTTGATATTGGCAAATTTGGAATGTCCGGACATATGTATTCCTCTCTTTTCTAATTATTATTCTCAAGTCATCATAGTAGCATTGATTCTATTTTTCGTCAAGGGCAGGCTCCGGCTCCTCCTTCTCGATCCTTATCTGGCGCAGGACCTTATTTGCCTGTTCCGAAGTAGTGAACCGATAACCCTTAAAATGTACTTCAACATGCTCCCCGGTTTCGGGCTGGTGGCCGATCTCATTGATCAGAAAGCCATTCAGGATCTCAAACTCTTCCGTATCAAATGTGATGCCAAGAACATCCTCCAGATCATCCAGCCGGATCATGCCGGAGGCTATGTAAACATCATCCGACAGGCGGACGATCTCTTTTTCCTCCACATCATACTCATCAAGGATATCTCCCACTATGGTCTCCAGGATATCCTCCATGGCCACCAGACCGGCGGTCTGACCGAACTCGTCAAGGACGATGGCCAGATGGCTCTTATTTGCTTTCATCCTGGACAAGAGCTCATTGATATCCATGGCCTCATGTACATAAAAGGGTTTGCGGATAATATCCAGAATGGTCCTGTCGGGAGTCTCCAGATAGCACTTTACCGCATCCCTCAGGTGTAGAAGACCCACAATATGATCCAGATCTTCCTCATAGACCGGATACCTGGAATAATGCTGGCTGACCATAAACCGGATGGCATCCTCCAGGGAAGTATGGCTCTCTATGCCTACGATCTTCTGGCGGAACTGCATCACGTCCTTGACATCCATATCCCCGAATTCAAAGATATTGGAGATCATTTCGGCTTCATCCGCCAGTATCGCTCCCTGCTCATGCCCTTCGTTGGCTATGTTCCGGATCTCCTCCTCGTAAACATTCTCCTCTTCCTGCCTCAGTTTTGAAAAATCAACCTTCTTAATGGTATCTGTCAGCCTCAGCACGATGATCAGGACGACGATCATCAAAAGCAGAAACACTGCCATGATGACAGCCAGAAGCACCGTCAATGACGAGACACTCATACTCACACCTCCAAAAGCATAGGTTATGCCCTATGTAACAAGCTCCAGGCTGACCCGGAGCGCCCGGTCCACTCTCTTTTGGACCTCTCCGTTCAGTCTGCATACCTTTTCCTTCAATCTCTGTTTGTCTATCGTCCGGATCTGTTCGAGCAGGATCACGGAGTCACGGGTAATATCACACTCACCGGCTGACAGGGCCACATGGGTGGGAAGCTTGGCTTTATTCATCCTGCTGGTAATGGCCGCACAAATCACCGTGGGACTGTGACGGTTTCCGGCATCATTCTGGATGATCAGCACCGGCCTTACTCCTCCCTGCTCTGAACCTACCACCGGACGAAGATCCGCATAATATATATCTCCGCGTTTAATCATCAATTCTATTCACTCCATTTCATAAAAATACCTGATAATATCGCCGAAGCGACCGCGCCCGGCGCCGATGTCCCTCTTAAGAGACACTATCTAATATTTATAGTATTTCCAAAAATGGAATGAGTA
Source organism: Eubacterium sp. (assembly GCA_017433295.1). Taxonomy (GTDB): domain Bacteria; phylum Bacillota; class Clostridia; order Lachnospirales; family Lachnospiraceae; genus Anaerobutyricum. The sequence goes on along the minus strand of JAFRHL010000054.1, from coordinate 45,836 downwards.
TACTCAGTGGATCACTTTATATAAATAATCCGCAATATCCTTTGCCATAAGGCCGTAGAAACCTTTTTTTGCTGCTGCCTCATCCCCTGCCAGTCCATGGCAGTAAACACCAAGCCTGGCTGCCGTAAGGAGGGGAAGTCCCCCTGCCAGGAAACCGCAGATGATACCGGTCAGGACATCACCGCTGCCTCCCACTGCCATACCGTGATTTCCGCTCAGGTTTATATATACAGGACCTGTTCCGTCAGAGACAACGGTCCTGGCATCCTTGAGGACAAAGATATGCCGGGGGCCGGCTTTGAAAGAGGCGTTTGCTATCAGGTCCTCTTTTATATCCGCAAGTTTCCGGCCGGTCAGTCTTTCCATTTCCTTTAAATGGGGAGTCAGGATGATACCTGCGGGATAATCCTGATAGAAACGCCGGCATTCCTCTCCGGGAGTCTCCCGGTCCCGGATCAGCCAGGCCAGATTGTTTAATCCATCTGCATCTATAACCAGCGGTATCCTGCCCTTTTTGAGAACCTTCATAAGGAGCCGTCTGGCGGTGACATCCTGTCCCATGCCGGGTCCGATCCCGACCACGTCTGCCCAGGATAATGCTTCCTCAAGCAGTTCTTCCGCCTCCCGCGCGTCATGCCATGTGGTCATGATGGCTTCCGGCAGCAGGGTCTGGAGAATCTGGCGGTTTTCTTCACAGGTAAAGATCCGGACAAGTCCGCTGCCGCTTTTATAGGCTCCCAGGGCTGAAAGGAAGGCGGCCCCTGCCATATTTTTTGAACCGGCGATGAGGAGCACTTTGCCATAGGTCCCCTTATTGGACCAGGGACTGCGGGAGGGAAGAAGGTCCAGATCGCTCCTGTCATAAGTGACAGCAGCCGGGGCCACGTGCTCTACAGCCTTATCCGGAAAACCGATATCCTTTACGACCACTTCTCCCGCGCAGGATGCCCCGGGATAGAGGACCAGTCCTGCCTTCAAAAGCCCGAAGGTGATGGTCAGGTCTGCCTGAAAGGCAGTCCCCAGGATATGTCCGTTAGAAGCGTCTACTCCTGAAGGCACATCCACCGCAATCTTATATCCTCTCCTTTTATTGATCCTCTGCAGCATCTCCCCCTGGATCCCGGTTACTTCCCTCTTGAGGCCGACACCGAAAACAGCATCTATATATATATCATAATCCTGGTCCGGTATATGATCTGTAAGCTGCATGTCCAGATTTCTCAGAATATTTTTCTGTATCTCATAGGAATCCGTGGGTTTTTTTACCCCGCCGATCTCGCAGATGGTCACTTTAAAACCACGGGCATCCAGAAGCCTTCCCAGAGCCAGGCCGTCTCCTCCGTTGTTTCCGCACTCTGCCAGGATAAAAACAGAAGAATCCGGGGAAAAACGGGAAAGGATCTCTTTCTCCATGGCCAGGGCGGCTTTTTCCATTAAAACGATCCCCGGTATGCCCAGGGAATGAATGCTGTAATGATCTACCGCCTGCATTTCTTCTCTGCTGCAAATATAATTCATAAATACACTCCCCCTATGACCGGGACGACAGGAGTATTCCTCCTCTGTCCGGTACGAAAGCAAAGAATCAGCCCAGCCGATTAATGACATATTAAAGGCCAGGCTTATCAGACAACATACTATATTTCTTTGCTATGGATCCGGTAGGACAGTGTCATGATACTCTCTGAAAGATGGACATTTTCAATGATCACATCATCCGGGAGTCTCAAATCCACCGGAGCGAAATTCCAGATGGCCTTCACTCCCATTTCCACCAGCTCTCCTGCAACCTTGGAGGCTTTACTCCCCGGAAGCGTCAGGGCGGCTATCCTGACATCATGGCCCGCGATAAACTCTCCCAGCATATCGATGTCGTATACTTCAACGCCGTTGACTATCATACCGATCAGCTTGGGGTTTACATCAAAAAGCCCGATAATGTTGAAGCCATTGTGAACAAAATCCGAATTATTGGCCAGGGCCTGGCCCAGATTGCCGGCACCGACGATAATGATATTATTCACCTTGTTAAGCCCCAGGATCTTGGCCATTTCATTATAAAGATACTCTACATTATACCCGTAACCCTGCTGGCCGAAACCGCCAAAGTTATTAAGATCCTGCCGTATCTGCGAGGCAGTTACGTTCATTTTCTGACTCAGTTCCCTGGAAGAAATGCGGACAACATCATTCCTCAGCAGATCTCCCAGATATCTGTAGTAACGAGGTAATCTCTTTATGACAGCAGGTGAAATCACTTTCTCATTCACTGATTTGTCATTTGCTTTCAGGTCTGCCATAATACCCTCCCAGTATTATTTATTATGCATATTTTCTCAATTATATACAAAAGTTAAAGGTTTGTCAAATTCCATTTCGTATTTACTTATGGTATCTTTCATGTTAAAATTATAATTCATGTAAAGCAAGAAGCAATACTAATATGAAATGGAGCCTGTCATGATTTTAGCCTGTCAGAAGATATCCAAAGCTTTTGGAAGTGAAGTTGTCCTGAATAATGTTAATTTTTTGATAAACGAAAATGAGAAAGCAGCACTTATAGGTATCAACGGTGCCGGTAAGACCACCCTCCTTAAAATTATAACCGGAGAATACGAAGCCGATGCCGGTAATGTGGTCCTGGCCAGAGGAACATCCCTGGGATACCTTTCGCAGGTGATCCATGTCACATCCTCACGTACCATTTATGAGGAAATGCTGGATGCCAAAAAGGATATCATTGAGATGGAAAAGGATATCCGCCGCCTTGAAAAAGAAATAAGCAGGCTCACAGGCGAGGCCCTCTCCTCGGCTATGAAAGAATATTCCCGTCTCACGGAGGAATTTGAAAAGAAGGACGGTTATGCCTGGAAAAGTCAGATCAACGGAGTCCTTAAAGGGCTGGGTTTTTCTGACGCAGAATATGATATACCCATAAACAGCCTGTCCGGCGGTCAGAAGACCCGGGTGGCATTAAGTCGTCTCCTCCTGACACAGCCTGACATCATCCTTTTGGACGAGCCCACCAACCATCTTGATATGAACGCCACAAGCTGGCTGGAAGGCTTCCTCTCAGGATATAAGGGCACAGTACTCATCGTTTCCCATGACCGTTTTTTTCTCGACCGGGTGGTGAATAAGGTCATTGAGATCGAAAACGGGGAGTCCCAGGTCTTCTCGGGTAATTATTCCCAGTATGCCGAAAAAAAGAAGGCCCAGAGGGATGCCCGGCTGAAGCAGTACCTGAGCCAGCAGCAGGAAATTGCCCGTCAGCAGGAGGTCATAGCTAAGCTGAAATCCTTTAACCGTGAGAAATCCATCCGCCGGGCTGAAAGCCGGGAAAAGATGCTTGATAAGATGGAACGTCTGGAAAAGCCGGTCACACTGAACAGCAAGATGCGGATCGCGCTGGAGCCCGAGACCATCAGCGGCAATGATGTGCTGACTATTGAGGGGCTGTCCAAGTCCTTTGGGGACAAGCATCTGTTCCGCAACTTAAATCTTTCCATAAAAAGGGGAGAAACTGTGGGTTTGCTGGGGGATAACGGTACAGGAAAGACTACTCTGCTTAAGATCATCAACCGTTATCTGCGGGCTGACAGCGGCCGCATCCAGTACGGCGCCAAGGTTTCCATTGGCTATTATGACCAGGAACAGCACGTGCTTGATGATGAAAAAACCATCTTCGATGAGATATCTGACGCTTATCCCAGACTGACCAATACTCGTATCCGCAATGTGCTGGCAGCTTTTTTATTTACCGGAGACAGGGTCTTTGAGAAGATCGGCCACTTAAGCGGCGGTGAAAAGGGAAGGGTGTCCCTTGCCAGGCTGATGCTCTCCAATGCCAATTTCCTGATCCTTGACGAGCCCACCAACCATCTGGATATCCTGTCCAGAGAGATCCTGGAGGATGCCATCAATGACTACGAGGGGACGGTTTTATATGTCTCCCATGACCGGTATTTCATCAACCGGACCGCCAGCCGTATCCTGGATCTGTCACCGGAAGGTATCATTAATTATAAAGGAAATTATAACTATTATATTGAACAGAAGGCGGCAGGCAATATCACCGCGGACAGTGATTCCGTTGCAGGGATGTCTCCCGGGACCGACAGTGCCAGGGCAGATAAGGCTTCCTCCAAAGAGGACTGGAAGAAGGCCCGGGAGGAAGCGGCGAGGCAGAGAAAGCTGGCAAATGACCTGAAAAAGACAGAGCACGAAATACATATTCTTGAGCAGGAAAATGATCAGATCCAGAAGGATATGAATCATCCGGATTATTCCTCTGATCCGGAAAAGCTCCTTGCCCTTTCTGAAAAATATGAGCAAAATGAAACAGCCCTTCTCACTCTCTATGAGAGATGGGAAGAGCTGTCTGAAAAAATATGATATGTTGTTTTACTGGTTTTTCTCCTCTTCTTCCGGTTTTTTCACTTCCACCTTCTGGCCCAGCTTGCTCTCTGTTCCGGAGAGCAGGCGTCCGATATTTGCCCTGTGGCGGTAGATGGCGAAGAATGCATAAAGGGCCGTAATGCCAATCAGGTCCCATCTGCCGGGATAAAAAACAGCCATCTCAATAACAAGACCTGCAGAAAGAAGACAGGATCCCAGGGATACATATCTTGTCAGAGATACTGTCACTGCAAAAATGATAAAAGAAATCACGCCCAGTCGCCAGTCAAAGGCCATCATGATGGCTGCCGTCGTGGCAATACCCTTTCCTCCCTTAAAGCCCATATGGAAGGGATAATCGTGACCCATTACCACGGCAAGTCCGAGGATCAGACTCAACAGCTGGGTGGTTTCGACCGGAAGGCCCATCCGGGGTCCGATGATATATTTCATGAGTGCCACCGGGACCATACCTTTGAGTCCGTCTCCCAGGAAAGTGATAAAGGCTTTCTGCTTGCCAAGGACCCTCAGGACATTGGTGGCGCCCGCATTGCCGCTTCCGTAATCACGAATGTCGATCCCCTGGGACTTCCCTACAAGATAACCACTGCTTAAGCAACCGCAAAAATATCCGACTACAATCAGTATCAATACAGTAATAACCATCATTTCTCCTTTCTTTCCCGGTAGATAAACCGGATAGGTGTTCCCCTGAAACCAAAAGTGGTACGTATCTGGTTCTCCAGGTACCTGGTGTATGAAAAATGCGTCAGTTTCTTGTCGTTAACAAACATCACAAATGTAGGAGGTTTTACGGAAACCTGGGTGATATAATAGATGCGGAGTCTCTTACCCTTGTCAGAAGGCGGCTGCTTCATGGCCATGGATTCTGTAAGGATCTCGTTGAGAACGCCGGTCTGGACTCTTAAAGCGCAGTTCTCTATCACCGCGTCTATGGTATCAAAAAGCCTGGGCAGTCTCTGGCCGGTTTTGGCCGAGAGAAAGATCAGTTCCGCGTAGGGCATATAGGATAACTTTTCCCTGATCTTTGCGGTAAACTCGGAAACCGTCTTATTATTCTTCTCGATCAGGTCCCATTTATTGACCGCAATGATCATTCCCTTGCCCCTTTCATGGGCGATGCCGGCAATCTTGGCGTCCTGCTCGGTGATGCCTTCGGTGGCATCCACGATCAGCACAGCCACATCACAGCGTTCCACGGCGGTCACTGTACGGATAATGCTGAATCTCTCCAGCTCCTCCTTTACCTTACTCTTTCTTCTCAAGCCCGCTGTATCAATAAGAACATACTCCCGGCCGTTGCGGGTCACTGTTGTGTCAATGGCGTCACGGGTGGTTCCGGCTACAGGAGAAACAATGACTCTTTCTTCACCGAGAAGCTTATTGATTATCGACGATTTTCCTGCATTGGGCTTGCCGATGACAGCGATCTTGGGGCGGTCATCGACGGTCTCCACAAGGTCTGCCGGATCAAAACGTTTTACCACCTGGTCCAGCATATCTCCTATACCCAGCCTGCCCGAGGCAGAAACAGGTATGGGGTCTCCCAGCCCCAGATTATAAAACTCATAGACATCCGGCATGAATTTGTCAAAGCTGTCTACCTTATTGACCACGAGGAGCACGGGTCGGCCTGACCGGCGCAGCATATCTGCAACCTTAAAGTCAGCGTCCACAAGGCCCTGTCTTACATCCGTCAGAAAAAGGATGACATCCGCTGTATAGATGGCGGTTTCGGCCTGCTCTCTCATTCTCGATAAAATAAGGTCATCGCTGTCCGGCTCGATGCCCCCTGTATCCACCAGGGTAAACTGGTAATTAAGCCAGGTCACATCCGCATAGATCCGGTCTCTGGTCACTCCCGGAGTATCCTCCACAATGGATATCCTGCTGCCGGCCAATGCGTTAAATAAGGTGGACTTGCCGACATTGGGCCGTCCCACAACTGCAACAACTGGTCTGCTCATGTTTTCCTCCCTATCTTAAACGGTCCCGGCCGAGATGATCTTATTCACCAGGTCCGCTCCTTCTGATTGTATAATATTTATGGGCGCTTGTAAAGCCTGCTGCATTTCCTCCAGAGTGACATCATCCAGAAAAACCGGTTCATCGGCCTTTAAGACATTGGAGGGGAGCAGGAGAACGTCCCCCAGATCCCGGTCCATAAGCTGGTTTATGATATCCTGTCCGGTCAGCAGGCCGGTTACTGTGATCCTTTCCCCGAAAAAATGGTTCTCAATACAGTAAACCTCTACAACAATACCGGGAAATTTCTCCCGAATCTCCCCGGTCAGCTCCATAATGGTGGGAAAAGCCAGCTTTCCGGTGGCGATGGAAGCCCTTCCGGTTCTATGGTCGCCGGTTAGCCCGGACAGCTGCTGCCTTACTTCTGAAATCAGCAGGCGCATCATGCCGACACCATTTTCCAGCTGGCCATATCCCTCGTAATAATCCTCCGGCGGAAAATCCCGGCCGGCAAGAATAAACCATTCATCGCTGGCGTGGACAAAGGAGGTCCCGTACTCCTTCCTGAAATACTCCTGCCAGCCCTGTATCTGGGACAGAACCCTTTTCGCGTCTTCCTTTGTAAATGCTTCCAGGGGAGCAAGGCCTTCTCTGAAGCGGGTTAGTCCCACGGGCACCACTGAAAGACTTTCCATATATGGAAGCAGGTCCCCTAAATCTTTTATGGTCCTGTCCAGCTCTTTTCCGTCGTTTATCCCTTTACATAGGACCACCTGGCTGTTCATGGGGATCCCGGCATCATAAAATCTTCGGATCTTATCAAGAACGTCCCCCGCAAACCGGTTGTGAAGCATCCGGCAGCGGAGCCCGGGATCGGTGGTGTGGACGGAAATATTGATGGGTGCAAGATGATAACGGATAATACGGTCTATATCCTCCATGGACATATTGGTAAGGGTAATGTAGTTGCCCTGAAGAAAGGACAGGCGGGAATCGTCATCCTTGAAATACAGTGTCTCCCTCATGCCGGGAGGCATCTGGTCTATAAAACAGAAAATGCATTTATTACTGCAGGAGCGATACTCATCCATGAGAGAGGATTCGAAAACGATACCCAGATCTTCCTCTTCTTCTTTTTCAATCTCCAGAAGGCATTCCTCTCCATCCTTTGTAAGTACCTGGACCTCAAGGAATTCTTCTTCTATATAATACTGATAATCAAATATATCTTCGATGGTATGACCATTGACGGCCACTATGGCATCCCCCGGTTCAAGTCCGCATTCAGCGGCAATACTGCCGGCTTCCACCCAAGCCACCCTGTGTATATGTTTCTTCATGGCTTCCTTTATCCCTGTACCATATGGTATTCAAACGCATTCCGGATCCACCTGCAATTGAACTCCTGATCTACTTCTATCACATCAAACCTCACCGGAGTCTCCTCAGGCAGCTGATATTTCATCCTGAAGTAATCAAAGGTCCTGCATATCTTAATCTGTTTCCGGTAATCCACCGCCTCTGAGGGAAATCCTCCCATCTGCCCGGCGCGGCTTTTCACCTCAATGACCAGATATGTACCGTTCTCTCTGGCTATAATATCGATCTCGCCCCCGCGGCACCGATAGTTTCTCATCAGTATATGGACTCCTCTTCGGGTAAGAAAAGCGGCAGCAGCATCCTCTCCTGCTGTCCCCAGAAGCTTCCTCTGATCCATACTGATCTCCTTTTATAAGTCAACTATATTTTTAATAAAGCTTCTCCTGTGGATGGGACATGGTCCGAGCCGTTTGATGGCCTCCACATGATCCTTTGATCCATAGCCTTTATTGGAGACGAAGCCATAGCCCGGATAAATGCTGTCGTATTCCACCATCATCCGGTCCCGGAACACCTTAGCCAGAATACTGGCGGCACCGATGGAAATGCTTTTTGCATCGCCCTTTATTATGGGCACCTGGGGGATATCCACTCCGGGAATGGTAACGGCGTCGTTAAGCAGCAGGTCAGGAGCCTGCTTAAGACTGCCAATGGCCCTCCTCATGGCCTCATAGGTGGCGTTTAATATATTGATCTCATCGATCACATCCTGAGGGACCATACCGATCCCATAAGCAAGAGCCTGCTCCCGGATCACATCATAAAGCTCCTCTCTCTTTGAGGCAGAGAGCTTCTTGGAATCATTAATATAAAGGATGCGGCAGTCCTTAGGGAGTATAACTGCCCCGGCCACCACCGGGCCTGCCAGGGGACCCCGTCCCACCTCATCTATTCCGCAGATAAATGTATATTGGCTGTATTCCTTTTCATATGTGCACAGCTTTTCAATCCTTAACAGTTCCTGACGGTATTTATCCAGTCTGGCCCGGGCCGAGCTGATCAGCTTCTGTACACCTGCTCTGCTGTCCGAAAGATAGGGTTTGATGCCGGCTTCGATCTGATCGGCCGGCAGGGCATTAAGCTCTTCTCTTATCCGGGCAATGGGTTTTTTATCTGACGATCCGATCATGTCATTTCACCTTACCGAAAAGGGACAAGGGCCATATCCTGATCCATACTTTTCCCACGATATCCTTTCGTTTGACCGGTCCCACCGGTTCGTATCTGCTGTCGTAGCTGACAGGCCTGTTGTCTCCCAGGCAGAAATACTGGTCTTCCTCCAGGGTCAGGGGTTCTTCCGCCATGCCCGGCTCATCAATATAGTCTGTGATACCGTATACATCCTCTGTAAGCTCTTTGTCATTAATATATACCTTACCGTCTTTAATCTGGACCGTTTCTCCGGGCATGCCGATCACTCTCTTAATATAATAAGGTCTTCTGCTGGTCCTTCCAAGCAGAGTGTCAACAAGTCCCGGGGTTTCGATTTCCTCCTCGGGTCCCGGGAAGATCACGATATCAAACCGTTCCGGGTCATGGAAGCGATAAGAAATCTTATCCATGATAAGACTTTGTCCGTTGGCCAAAGTATTATCCATGGAGTCTCCATTGACCTGGGTTCTCTGACCCACAAAATGAAGGATCAGATAGACTATAAGGCATATGACAGCAATATATATGATGTCTCCAAACAATTCTTTCATAAAGCTTTTCTTTTTTTCTTCAGTTTCCCGGGCTTTTTTCTTTTTTACACTTGTTTCAGACATTCAAGCACCCTCCTGTTAATGTAAGTTATCTTCCGGTTTTTCCAGGGAAATACATCCCAGCCGCATAGAGCGAAATTCATCCAGGATAAGCGTTGCCGCCTTCCCTGTATCCAGTTCATTTCCCTTCATCAGGCAGCCTCTTGCCCCGGCGATACCTTCAAGTACCTCCGGAGGGTCTGCTGTCTCTTCTATCCCATAACGGCCGGACAGGGTGCCTGGATATGAAGAAGCCAGAAAACGAATCAATTCAAGAGCAATCTCTGAATTATTCAGAAGCTCATCCTTAATAGACCCTATGAAAGCCAGCCTGAGCCCCACCGTCTGATCCTCAAACCTGGGCCAGAGAAGGCCCGGGGTATCCAGAAGCTCCACCCCTTTGTTGATCTTGATCCATTGTTTTCCCTTTGTAACACCTGGTTTATTACCGGTTTTTGTCACTGCTTTGCCTGCAAAGGAGTTAATAAAGGTGGATTTTCCCACATTGGGGATCCCTGCCACCATGGCCCGGACAGGCCGGTTAAGTATACCTCTTTTCCGGTCTCTGTCCTTCTTCTCCTGACAGGCTTTATCGATCAGCTTCCTTACTTCCTTCATACCAGTTCCCTGCCGGGAATTAACCCTGGCAACAAAGAAGCCTTTATCCTGGTAATACTTTTCCCAGAGTGCAGTAACAGACGGATCAGCCATATCCGCTTTATTAAGTATGATCATACGGGACTTGTTTGCTGCCAGCTGGTCAATATCGGGATTCTTGCTGCTTAGAGGTATTCTGGAATCTACCAGTTCAATTACCAGGTCGATCAGTTTTATATTTTCCTGCATCATTCTCCTGGCCTTAGTCATATGACCGGGATACCACTGAAAATGCATAGGATCCTCCATTTCTTATGGTAGTTATTTTCTTTTGACGGTGGCGGTCACCTTTCCCAGGAACCGGGACCGGTCTATGTTGCCGATATTAGCGACCCGGGAATCTTCACTGTTATTACAATTATCTCCCATAACAAAGTATTCGTTCTCTGAGAGCTTAATCTCATAAGAAGCCAGGCCTGCAGACAGTATCTTTTCTTTAAAACCACAGTCAGTTTTTTCTCCGTTTATATAAACCTCACCGTCCAGTATCTGCAGGGTCTCCCCGGGACAGGCTATCACTCGTTTGACGGTGTAATGAGTGCTGGTTCCGTTCTCCAACTCCAGGGCCACCGGATCAAGCCTTTTCGGCTCATGCAGCCTGTACTCCAGCTTATTAATGAGGACCATGTCTCCATCGCCATAGGAGGGCATCATGGACTCTCCATGTACTGTAACTGTCTGAAGGCAGAAAGTGACAACACACCAGGCCAGAAACATCACACCCAGAATCTCTCCTGCCCAGATGCTGATCCTGCTGATCATCCTCTTCCGCCGCTCTACATATCGATAATTCTTGTTGTTCATCTTTATACACCGGATGGAATCGAAATCGCCCCGGCGATTTCAATTCTATCTCAGACGTGAATACATACTCACTCCTGAGATTGAAAAACAGGGCAAGTATAAATACTCGCCCCAGTCTTATAGATACTATTTAACTAATTCCTTAACCTTAGCCTTCTTACCTACACGATCACGTAAATAGAAAAGCTTCGCCCTTCTTACCTTACCTCTTCTTGTTACTTCAATCTTTGTAACGATGGGGGAATGTAAGGGCCAGGTCTTCTCAACGCCGATACCATTGGAGAACTTCCTTACGGTGAAAGTCTCTTTCGCTCCACCGTTCTGTCTCTTGATCACAGTACCCTCAAATACCTGGATCCTCTCACGGGTACCCTCGATAACCTTTGCGGAAACGCGTACGGTATCTCCAACGCGGAAGCTTGTTACCTCCGGTTTAAGCTGCGCATCTTCAATGCTCTTAATAATATCCTTCATGTGTGACCTCCTATATATTCCGGCGTTCTTAATACCTTATGTAACAGCGGACCACCTTTTTTTCACAACTATGAAATAATAACATATAAATTGTCAATAGGCAAGAACTTTCTAAAAAAGTTTTTGATGGTTTTTAAAATTACTTTTACTATTTCTTTATTCGTCTTTATTATGCTCTTTCCAACCCAGAGAATCCAGGTACATTAAATCCTCCCGGGTCAGCCGGGCAGTATTCAGCAGGTCCCTTCGTCTCTCCAAGGTTCTTTTCAGGGACTGCTGTCTTCTCCACCGGTCGATATTGGCATGATGGCCGGACAGAAGAACATCCGGTACTTTCCTGCCATGGAATTCCACCGGTCTGGTATAATGAGGGTGTTCCAGCAGGTTGTCCTGAAAAGATTCAAATTCCGCAGATTCCTGATTATTCAAAACGCCAGGTATCAGCCTTGATACTGCATCGATCATAACCATGGCGGGCAGCTCTCCCCCGGTAAGGACATAGTCCCCGATGGAAACATAATCCGTAACGATCTCTTCCAGTATTCTCTCATCGACTCCTTCATAATGCCCGCATAAAAATATCAGGTCCCGGCAGGCTGCGAATTCTTCGGCCATGGACTGGGTAAATGTTTTCCCCTGGGGGGTGACATAGATCAGTCTGGGTTTATCCTGCATGCCGCAGGTAAGTTCTTCGTAAGCAAGCCAGATGGGCTCAGGCTGCATTACCATTCCGGCTCCGCCGCCGTAGGGGGTATCGTCAACGTGTTTATGCTTGTCCTTGGAATAATCGCGGATATTGACAGTATTCAGATGGATCAGACCCCGGTCCAGGGCACGTCCTGTCACACTGGTATGCAGTCCCTGCCGGATCATGTCAGGAAACAATGTCAGAACATGAAAATTCATCAGTCAGTAAGTCCTTTCATCATATGGACCAGGATGATTCCCTCATCCATATCCACATCGAGAATACAGTCCTTGATGGCAGGCAGAAGGATATGAGCCCCCTCCTCTGTCAGGACCTCATAGACGTCATTGGCACCCGTTTCGATCACATTCTCAAGACGTCCGATGGTGATCCCGCTTTCATCCATGATAGTAAGACCCACCAGATCTGTCACAAAATACTCATCCTCTTCAAGAGGAACTGCGTTCTCTCTGGTTACCAGAAGGGGACAGCGTTTATACTGCTCCACCTGGTTAATATCATCCAGGCCTTCAAACTTGACGAACACAAACTTCTTGAAGAATTTTACATATTCTACCTTCAGATCAAGCTGCTCTCTGCCTGTATCAAGAATAACATCCGTCAGATCCAGAAAACGATTCTTATCATCTGTGGTGGGGAAAACCTTTACCTCACCCTTTAATCCATGGGTTCCCGTAATGACCCCCACCTGAAGCAAATCTTCCATAATAACAACTCCTTGCTGATAAGGGAAAAGACCGCTGCCCTTACGACATGGGCACCAGTCTTTTAATAGCTACTGAGCGATATCAACGATCACTTTCTTATCTTCTTTGGAAGCCGCAGCCTTCACCACGGTACGCATGGCTCTGGCAATACGTCCCTGTTTGCCGATCACCTTACCCATATCATCCGGAGAGACATGAAGCTCAAGAATGATCGAGCGATCTGTTTCTTTCTCAGTAACCACAACCTCTTCAGGATGGTCTACCAGAGACACAGCAATAACCTTTACCAAATCTTTCATGATATCTGCCTCCAGTTATTATTTTTCGATACCGGCATTCTTTAATAATCTTGCAACAGTATCTGTGGGCTGTGCTCCCTTGTTTAACCAGTCTTTAGCTGCCTCTTCGTCAAACTTAACAACAGCCGGTTCCTGATTGGGATCATAAAAACCGATCTCGGCGATATTTCTGCCGTCTCTTGGGGATCTTGCGTCTGCAACTACTACTCTATAGATAGGAGTTTTCTTCTTACCCATTCTTTTTAATCTCATCTTTACTGCCATGTGATTTCACCTCTTTCATCTTTCTTATAATAATCTATGGAAACCGGACAGGCCGGCTGCCTTCAATTTACATTAAAAGGGGAACTTAAAACCGCCCATATTGAAGCCGCCTCTTCTGCGGCCTCCCTTGCCCATCATTCCATTCATCTGCTTCATCATCTTCCTGGACTGCTCAAACTGCTTACAAAGCTTATTCACTTCAGAAAGACTGACACCGGCACCCGCCGCGATTCTCTTTTTTCTGGAGGGATTGAGCAGGTTCGGGTTAGAACGCTCAGCCGGGGTCATGGAATAGATGATGGCTTCTATCCTTCCCAGGGCGCTTTCATCCACATCAAGGTTTTTGACCTGGTTTCCCATACCTGGAATCATGGAAAGAATATCCCCTATGCCTCCCATACTTTTGATCTGCTGCATCTGCTCCAGGAAATCATCAAAACCATATTCTGCCTTGCGGATCTTTTTCTCCAGCTCTCTGGCCTGTTCTTCATCCACGGCATTCTGTGCTTTCTCGATGAGAGTCAGCACATCACCCATGCCCAGGATCCTGCTGGTCATCCGCTCCGGATAGAACTGCTGGAGGTCTTCCAGCTTCTCTCCCATTCCCACATAAAGAATAGGTTTTCCCGTGACAGCCCGGATAGAAAGGGCCGCACCGCCTCTGGTGTCACCGTCCAGCTTGGTGAGGATGACACCGTCTATGCCCACCTTATCTTCAAAGGTCTTGGCAACATTTACAGCATCCTGCCCGGTCATGGCATCCACCACCAGAACCGTCTGGGTCACATCCACATTGGCTTTGATGTTTTGAAGCTCTTCCATCATGGATTCATCCACATGGAGCCGTCCGGCAGTATCCAGGATCACGATGTTCATACCGTTTTTGGCGGCGTATTCTATGGAGGCCCTGGCGATATCCACCGGGTCCTTCCTGTCTCCCATGGTGAATACGGGCACACCCTGCTTTTCGCCGTTCACCTGCAGCTGCTTAATGGCCGCCGGCCGGTAAACATCACAGGCAGTAAGCAGAGGTTTTTTCCCCTTTTTCTTATACTGGCCCGCCAGTTTGGCTGCCGTGGTCGTCTTACCTGCACCCTGCAGACCGGCCAGAAGATAGACTGTAATCTCATTGCCGGGCTTCATTATAAGCTCTGTCGTCTCAGAGCCCATCAGGGACTCCATCTCTTCCTTCACGATCTTGATGACCATCTGGCCGGGATTGAGTCCGTTTAGAACATCCTGGCCTATGGCCCGTTCTGTCACGGTCTTGATGAAAGACTTGACCACCCGGAAATTAACATCCGCCTCAAGAAGGGCACGTTTGACCTCCTTCATGGCCTGCTTTACATCATCCTCCGTCAGACGGCCTTTGCCCCGGAGATTCTTGAAAATGTTCTGTAATTTATCTGTAAGGCTTTCAAATGCCATATACAGCCTCCTTGTTAATACTGTTCCAGGATATCATTGGTTATTTCAGTGATCCGGCTCATCTTATCCCGGATCTCTGCAGGATCAGCACACCGGGATATCTCCTCAGCACTTTTGTGGATCTCCTTTACCAGCTTCTTGATCTTAAGGTAATGATCCACAAGATGAAGTCTGTCCTCATAGCCGGAAAGCAGCTTCTCACAGCGGCGGATCAGGTCATGGGCGCCCTGACGGCTGATGCCGTGCAGCTGGGCAATCTCACTGACTGACACATCCTCCTGGATATATTCCGAATATACCTCTTTCTGATGCCGGGTAAGCAGCTCACCGTAGAAGTCGAACAAGAGTGACTTCTCCAAAATTCTATCCATTAGTATAACCTCTTGTAAAGTAAATTCCCTTTACCGCAAGCTATTATAAACAAACAGAAAGGGTTTGTCAAGTGTTTTTACTTGAAACATTTCTGTTATTTCCTTTTTGGGCATCCCGGCTCCCGCCGGAAGGATCCTCCTTATGCATCAGACGGTAGATAAACATATAGGAATATATGAGGATCGGCAACAGAAACATGGACACCATGGAGGCCATAAAATAAGGACTGCCCGTCACAGACAGATAAAGGGTTAAAAGAACCAGTCCGATCAGCAGCAGGACCACAACCAGGGCTGATATGCGTTTCAGATTATTCTTCATCCTTAAAGCCCCCTTCTTCCATGCGGAATGTTTCTTCTCTGTTCCTCAACCGGTCAAGACGTTCCTTTATAACCTTCTCATAGCCGTTCTCCGTCGGCTCATAGAAACGCTCATCCGCAATGGCATCCGGGAGATACTGCTGTTTTACATAATGCTCCGGGTAATCATGGGCATATTTATAGCCGATGCCATGGCCCAGGCCGGCCGCCCCCCGGTAGTGGGAATCTCTCAGATATGGGGGGACGAAACCTGTATCCTTCTCCTTAACCATGGAAAGGGCCTTGAATACCGCCAGACAACTGGCATTGCTTTTGGGAGCGCCTGCCACATAGGCTGCTGCCTGGGACAAAATAATATTTGCTTCCGGCATACCGACCCGTTCTACCGCCAGAGAGGCCGCCACAGCCAGGGGCAGGGCCTGGGGATCCGCATTGCCCACATCCTCCGAGGCGCAGATCATGATCCTCCTGGCGATAAATTTGGGATCCTCACCGGCATCCAGCATCCGGGCCAGATAAAATACCGCCGCGTCAGGATCTGTCCCCCTCATACTCTTGATAAAGGCAGAGATGACATCGTAATGATTATCCCCGTTCTTATCATAGGAAAGCACCTTCCTCTGGATACATTCTCCTGCGGTCTCAAGATCGATAACGATCCTGCCTTCCTCATCGGGTTCTGTGGTCATGATACCCAGTTCCACGGCATTGAGGGCCGCCCTTGCATCTCCCCCGGCCATATCGGCGATAAAACGGACAGCCTCCTCTGTGATGACGGCGCCATAGGCTCCCATTCCCCTTTCTTCATCATAGACCGCCGTCCGGATCAGGCTGCATATATCCTCCCGGGAAAGCGGCTCCAGACGAAAGATCTTGGACCGGGAAAGCAGGGCGCTGTTTACTTCAAAGTATGGGTTCTCTGTGGTGGCGCCGATCAGGATCACCGTGCCATCCTCCACGAAGGGGAGCAGGTAATCCTGCTGGGCCTTATTAAATCTATGTATCTCATCGATAAAAAGGATGGTACGGCTGCCGTACATCCCGTAAGCCTCTTTCGCCTGGGCGACAGCCTTCTCCATATCCTTCTTCCCCGAGGTGGTGGCGTTCATCTGGATAAAACGGGCGCTGGTGGTATTGGCAATGACCTTGGCCAGGGTAGTCTTGCCTGTGCCCGGCGGGCCGTAAAATATCAGGGAGCTGATCTTATCCGCCTTAATGGCCCGGTAAAGCAGCCTGTTCTTTCCTATAATATGGGACTGGCCCACCACTTCGTCAAGAGTCCTGGGCCTCATGCGCATGGCCAGCGGCGACTCTTTCTTTGATCGTTCTTTGCTCATGTATTCAAAAAGATCCATCTTTATCTCCTGTAACTTCTCTTCCGGGGGGACAATTGAGACAACGTATAATGGCAAAACCATCCTCCAGATCCAGGCAGCTGTAACAGTCCTGGTCAAAGACAAAATTCCAGTAACCTTCCAGGGGTAACCCCAGTAAAGAAGCCATCAGATGGCCCAGGGTCCCTTTATGAGCCGCCAGAAGGACCGTTCCATGGTCGGGCAGGTCTTTGATAAAACTGTCAATCCTCTGTCTGACCTGCCGGAAGCTCTCTCCTTCGGGTATATGGTAGTCTGAGAAATCCTCATTCCAAGACCGGTACTCATTCGGAAACTGCTCCACCAGTTCCCGGTGGGTGTATCCTTCAAATATCCCGAAATTCTGTTCCATCAGGCGGTCGTCTGTCTCCGGGACAGGACCGGTGCCCTGCATGACCAGCTCTGCGGTATGCACAGCTCTTTTAAGGGGACTGCATATCACCCTGTCTATTTTCACATTCCTGAACACGGAAGACAAAGCAATGGCCTGCCTGATACCGGTCTCATCCAGGGCGGCATCGGTAACACCATAATAACACTTCTTCCGGTTCAGGACCGTCCGGCCATGCCGTATCAGATATAAACGCATAATTCCTCCATATCTATTCAATCGAAATCGCCTCGGCGATCTGTCAAAAAGGGCTGACAGACTCTTACTGAGTATAACAAAACCTTGTCATATAAATCAAGCATCTGCTGCTATCTTTTGTAAATCGACAGGCTGTTGGAGTCAGCATTGTAATAATATACTGAATCCGAAAGGATATCACCGTCTGAAACCACCGTGGAGTTGGCATGGGCAACGATATCACACAGACTGTCCGGATCCTGAATACTGTCCTCCGGGATGAGGATCAGCTCATGGATGCTGCTGGGAAGAATATAGTAATTGCCGGGATGCTCCCCTGCAAAGTCCTCCAGAAAATGATCATAAAGAATGACCGAAGCTCCGTTGATCTGCTGCTGGTTGGTGGCCACAAACATGGGGATCGATCTTTCATCATGAAGCACGTTCATATTCCTCTCCATGAAAAAATCTTCAATGTACATAACCTTCCTCGGAAATATCCGCTCAGTATTCTCCCGGGCCGCCAGCAATATGTCCTGAACAGTCACCTCCCACAGCTCCAGCTCATTGTAAGTGACAAGAGCCGTGGAGATACCCACACTGTCTTCATGGGCCAGCCAGCGGAAGGTCACGGCCAGATCCTCCAGCCGGATATGGGGGCAGGCCATAAGCAGCTCCTTATTCTTCTCATAATTGATCAGTCTGTAGATCAGCCTGTCCCTGACATTGGCATAGCTTGATATATCAAACTCGAAGGAAGAGGTCCGGCTCATGGCCCAGTCAAACTCCTTTCTGATATCCACAAGAAGCTCCTCCGGGGTCTCCCCCTCCTGCAGGCGTTCATAATAGGCTTCCAGGTATATGGCAGGAGTGACCATACTCCCCTCCGATCTGATATAAGCCCCTGTATAAACTATGCCGTTGTTCTTCTTTATCTTCTGTATGGAAACCGAAGCAGATTCATTCCAGCCATCGGTAATATGATCTCGTATGTAATTGGTAAATTCTTCAAAACTCAATACAATACACCTCCTTTTCAGGTATATTATATCATAATTTATATATTTTACCAGTATTATTTTAATTATTTTACCATATTATAGGTTAAATACATTTTATTACAAATAAAGTGCCCGAAGTTTTTTTATCAAAATTGCTTCGGACACATCCATTAAATTTAAAGCTTTACATACCCTATGGTCTGTTTAACGCTTTTTAAACCGGAAGGGCATTTTTTTAATAGGCTTCAATAGAGTTTTTCCCCATGTAGCGATAGATTTTTCCAGTTTCTTTGTCCACATAATATCTTCCTATCCTCTCATTTCCATCAGTCTCATACACTGTAAATTCATAGCCCCGGGCACCGGAATCGTTGTTATTATAGGAAACCAGGTCTTTTTTCTCATTTCTCAGCTCATAATGGGCAGCTGCATTGTCTTTTCTCAACTTATCCAGAAAATAGGACTTTGCATCTTCATAGCTTTCAAAGGATCCTCCTCCGAGATTATCTACTGCATCTCCCATACCATCTGCCACATGATCCACGGCCTCACCGGCTCCCTCTATCATATCTCCGGCTCCCCGGGCCACATCTTCCATGGCATTACCGGCTCCTTCAGCGGCATCTTCGGCTGCCTCACCGGCAACACCCATTTTGTGATCTGTACCTGCATTCTTATTATCTGTATCCGCATCCTTTTTATCTGTATCCTTCATATTGCTGTTATCAGCCCCCTTTGTTTCCTCCGTCCTGGTTCCTGTCTCGGAAGTCGCACCTGAAACATCCGTATCTTTCGAGTTTTTACTGGCAGCCATATTGCTGCCGCATCCGGCCGCCATCATTGTAACCACTGTAAATAATAACAAAAACGCGACTGATCTCCTTATTCCTCTCATTATTCCATTCTCCTTTCATTGATTGGTTAAAATATTTAAGCTCCCATATTATCTGCATTTTTCCATAATATTATGTATAGCCACGCAAAAAAGCGAGACGTATAATTCGGGAAAAACGGGACATACTTTAAATGGTAATCATCAATTAACATGATCGAAAGGAGATATCTCATGAAATGGATGGATTATATCGCATTGACACTGGCTATCGTCGGAGCAGTCGTATGGGGACTGATCGGCCTCTTCCAGTATAATCTTGTAAGCTTTCTCTTCGGGGAAAACAGCTGGTTATCAAGAATCGTTTATGATCTTGTCGGTATTGCAGGCATTTACCTTCTTACCATGTACGGCAGGATCCGCTCCACCGAAAGAATGGGCTGAATTCTTTGAGGGACCTCCCCGAAAGGAACAAATAAAGGCAGCGTGGAAAATACCATGCTGTCTTTTTGTGCTTTAGGGGATATTCCCTTTTCCTTTTATGGCGGATTGACCTGGCCTTTGTCCTCTGCTATACTCATTAAAAATAATATTTTGCGGGAAAGGAAATAATTATGAAAAAAACATATCAGATCCTTGTTGTGCTGCTGGCTCTGATCCTTCTTTGTTTTCCCCTTTGGGGCTGTGGGAGCAGTACCTCTCCGGAAGCAACCACCACTTACCGGGAAACAGACTCCGGATCAGAAAGAAGCATCCCTGATTCCATTCATATGGATAAAGACGGAAGCTATACTTCCAAAGAAGATGTGATGAATTACCTGATCGAGTACGGGACCCTGCCATCAAACTTCATCACGAAAAAAGAAGCAAAAAGCCTTGGCTGGTCCGGTGGTTCTCTGGAGCCCTACGCTCCCGGCAAATGTATCGGCGGAGACCGGTTCGGCAACTATGAGGGTCTGCTTCCGGAAAAGAAAGGCACCAGATATTATGAATGTGATATTGATACACTGGGAGCCAGAAAAAGAGGAGCAAAACGCATCATATATTCCGACGGAGGAACTATTTATTACACGGATGACCACTATAAGACCTTTACATTATTATACGGAGAGGAGGATTGATCATGAAGCTGACTCTTGACGGAAGACAGATAGAAGACAGAGACGATTTTTACAGAGTAATCAAAGAGCAGATTGCCCTGCCTGACTGGTTCGGCAATAATCTGGACGCTTTACATGATATCCTCTCGGAAGCCGGTGAAGCTCCTGCTGTCCATGTCTATGGATTAGCAAACCTCCGGCAGGCACTGGGAGATCATTATCTCATGAAACTGTTTCTTATGATGGTCGACTGCGGCGGAGAAATACTCATCCTTTCCTGAAGGCTTAGTCTGCGGGGCTTTTATCCCTGGCGTATAAAAGGACTCCTATCTCAAAAATATCATTTTCTGTACTGATATTTATAGTTCCATTATACTTTTGAACGGTGGAGGAAACGGAGGAAAGACCGATTCCACCGTTCTTTTTTTTCGAGCGGGGAAGGGCATTTTTCCCGTAACGTATCTTCCCGGTGTAGGGATTTTCCACGTTAAGTCCCAGCATTTCCTCCGATAGCATCCGGGCAGAAACATTTACGTATCTTCCGGATGGGAGCTTTCTTACAGCGATCAGGGCATTTTCCATGAGATTTCCGAAGAGAGCGCAAAAATCAGACTCCTGTACCGGTAATTCTTCCGGCAGATGAAGATCCCAGGATATTTCTACCTCATACTTTTCCCCAAGAGAAGTATAATAGGCAGCAATGGCATCCACCGCACTGTTGGCACAGTACCTTTCGTCATACATATCCGATGCATCTATCAGCTCATGAATATATGAATAAAGTCTCTCTGTTTCCCCGTCCCTTGAAAGCTTTTCAAGCACCCTCAGATGCTGGCGAAAATCATGTCTCAACGCCCGGCTTTTGTTCATGTAGCCACGAAGGGCGAGATATCGTTTCTTCTCCTGACGCAGGATATGGACCTCCCGGTGAAGAGCTTCATTCTCCACCGTCTGCCTGGATACAAGCCAGATCACCTGATAGAAAACCAGAAACATCAAGGGGATCAGCGGAGCAAGGACCAGCCCGACATCCCGGATCCTTCCTTCCATTATGGAAGAAGCTTCCCGGGGATAAAACCAGTTGATCAATAAACAAACGATACATGGTATGAGGGTAAGGTATTTCCATATATTATCCAGATGCTGCTCATTTAAAAGACCAGATAACTCGGTGGTGAGGATCTTGAAAAAGAAAATAATAATTACAGCAGTCAGACCCAGGCAAAGCAGGCCCGAAACCGGAAGAAGTGGTGTGCCCATTCCCTTGCCCTCATAAGGGGCCATCAGAAATACTGTATAAAACAGGCAAAATTCACAAAGGGCCAGGGCATTAAAAAAACAGAAAAGCTTCTTAATAAAATCCAGGTCCACCAGCCAACAATAGACAATAAAAAACAGGACAAGGGCAGGATATATAAAATAATCACTGACCATACCTGTTTTACGACAGATAATAGCTCCTGCCAGGATCAGGGAAAGGGATATTGCTGCTGTGAACAGGAATATGACAGATTTATTTCTCTTGAGATGTTTCAGCACCGGCAGAAATGAAAGGATCGCGGCAGGAACAATCATCGCCAGTTCCAATGCATACTGTAATAACAGATTCACCGCATTCTACCTCCTCTTAATCCTGGACAGCTGATACTGGGAAAACTGTGTAACCAGCTCTGATCGTTTCCTGATCCTCAGGGAGTAACTGGACCCGTCTGTCATGGATATCTCATCTCTTTTCAAAGACAAAGCATGGTCCATATTAATAAGAATCCCACGGTTACAGAGCATAAAGCAGGGATATTCCTTCAATATATTATATAATTCTGTAAAGGTCATTAGGCAGCGAAGCCTTTGACCGCTTAAAGTATGAACCTCCACATAATGACCCGAGGAAACCGCAGACACAACATTCTTCACGAGCACCTTCAAGGTGCCATGAGGTACCCGCAGGATCAGCTCCGGTTCCCCCGTAAACAAAGTCCGACACACCTCGTCCAAAACCGATTGAAGTTTTTCACTGCTGTATGGTTTCACAATATAATCAAAGGGATGGAGAGGGAAGGCATCAAACACGTAGTCCCTGGAGGTAGTAAGAAAAACGATCAGAAGCCCGGTATCCTGCAGTCGCAGCTGCCTGGCCAGTTCTATACCATTAAGACCTTCCATGCAGATATCCAGCATGGCCAGTTGTATGGTTCCGGGCTTAAATGCGGCAAGCATCTCATCTGCAGACTGGTAGCTCCTGATGTCCGGTTCGATCTCCGGTTTATCTAAAAAATAATCTTCTATTTCCTTCAGAAGATGATCCCTGTCACACTGCAGATCATCCATCACGGCAATGCTTAACTGCATGGTGCTCCTTCTTCCTTCTTTCAGATATTTTCCCTTTGGCAAATTACATTATACCACAGTATTTCCCAAAAATTAATCATTTTTTCATCTTACGGGCAGCCTTCAGGCATTTCTCCCCAAAGAAGCCATCCGGCGTCAGCCCCTTCATTATCTCAAAATCAATGATAGCTTCCCTTGTTTCTCTTCCGATAATTCCGTCCACCGTCAGTCCCCGGTCCAGGGCCCAGTTCAGGAATTCCTGAAGCCGTTTTATCTGAGTGGAATAATTGTTGTACTGGGTTTTGCCGTCCCCGAGCATATAGTAGCCTCTGGGCGGCAGGGCCGGTAAAGTCCCGGAATAAGGTTCTCTTTCTCCATCATCTGAAGAGTCATGAGAAGAGTCATCTGAAGTCTCCTCTCCCATGGGAGTCATGAACCATTCCAGGTCCTTCCCATGGCCGGATATCCTATTCAGATCCACATAGCCTTCGATTCCTTTACAATGCCCATACTCCGTATACTGACAGAGGTCGGCAAAGGAATGGAAGGGATATCGGTCAGACCGGTCTGTTCCCTTATGATTCCCGGCACTGTCTCCGTAACGGCACTCCCAGAAGGCGCATTGGTCCGACCTTCTGGATATCAATCTCGGATACAGTCTCACACTGTCCCATGCAAAATAAAACATAGCCTTGTGAGGAAGCTCCAGCAGGTAATCCAGGGCCTCCAGGCAGCCAGACTGGGAGTTCTCCTCTTCTATATCAATACAGTAGCCGATAAAGTATTTACCGATCACATCCTTATAAAGCTCAACCAGTCGTTTTGTCTGTTCCAGCTCCCGCCCCTTGTCCAGAAAAACATAGATCCAGTAGGGGTGGCCGTGTTTCTCAAAAGCTTCCACCCGCGCTTTACATTTGTCATCAACCATATGCATTCCCTGGCTGCCCTTTAATATGATAAAATAAGTGGCTTCACAGACCTCATCGTAGGTGGTTATGGTATCATCATGGTAGATATCTATTATCTTTTTGCTCATAAAAACACCTCCCATGACCAGTCTATTCCCGGTCAGAGGAAATGTGCTACTTATTAAAAAAACGGGATCCCATGCTTATTTACATGGAACCCCGGCTGTTGAAACGAACTGTTTCTATGATAAAACCTTATATTTATTTTTGAGAAAGTCTCTTTTTCCCGGTAATATAGTAAGCAATTCTCCGATAAGTATCTTTTTTATAATGGAGGCCATCTATGTAGGTAAAGGGGATATTATTGTTTGTATCTATATACAGACATCCTGACGGCAGGTTTTTCTGCATATAAGCATTGAAAGAATTTATCTTCCGATTGACCCGCCGGGCTTTTGCTCCGGTCCTGGCGTATGGATTTCTCCTGCTGCCCTTTACCGGATTGACCGACATAAAACAGAGCAATGCCCCGGGATACCTGTTATGAATTTTCCTGATCAGGTTTCGATATTGTTTCCTGTGATCATAACCCCGTCCGATATCATTTACTCCGAAGTTAAATATTATGATGCTGTCCGGTTTTTTCTTCAGCCTTTTTGACAACTCTTTATAGCCTCTTCCATTTGCCCACTGATACATGGAAGATCTTCTTGCCACAATATGTTTATTTATGATCCTCTGTGGTCGGACACCCTTCTCCGGTTTGTATCCATAGACTGCTTTCCCCAAAAAAACAGTCCTGGAATCGCCAAACCATATGAGTCCGGATTCCTGGTCCGGACTAAGAACAGCGGCATGCACTCCGGCTCCCTGTGATAAGAACAGGATGTTTATCAAGAACATAGCAAGTGCCATCTGCTTTACCGCCTTACCCTTGGTTGGTGCCGGTCTTTTTTTCAGTCTTATTTCCGGCAGGTAGGCGCACAGGATCGTGATCATCATGGCCAGGATGACTGCTGCGGCCAGATAATAATGGGGAAAGACTTTCACAAGCAGCTTCTTCCCGGGGAAGACCTTAAATACCATTTCAATGATAAAATTATGCCAGATAAAGACAGACATGGTCCTTCTGCCGATCCAGCTGGCGATATGCTTCCTGTCAGATACCAGAATTACCACGGCAAATACAATAAGGATCCAGAACAGATAACAAAACAGGCGGATCAGGATTCCGGTTATCCCGAATCCCATGTTTTCATAGGGATATTTACCCTTTAAAAGCTTCAGGAAGGGATAAAGCTTTGAAATCTGTACGGCAATTATCAATAAGAGTGCAGCCAGGATCAGACATGAGCCCAGCTTCAGTAATATCTTCAGGATCAATGGTTTGTCCTTTAGTCTGAGTTTTTCCGGATCCGTATAGAATCCGGCCAGGAATACCGGGTAGAAGACGCAGATCCTCATGGATACAAAGTGGTCCCCCAGATGATTATCAAGCCCGGCCATACAACCCAGTACCAGGGCAAAAAGCAGCATATATCTTCTGTCATAATCCTGTATCACCATGGTCAGAGCCATAAAACATGCCATGGCCAGTCCGAACCAGGCCGGTCCGTCTTCCCAGAAAAAATGAAACTTAATTTTGTGCTGAAGGATGTATGTCGGAATAGTTTCCAAAAGCTTCATCACAAGATAGATCAGCAGATACTGGACAACTGTCTCAACCCGCTTTTCTTTTACTGCATTCTTTGACAAAAGACCTGCCACAAAGATAAAAACCGGCATGTGGAAGCAATAGATAAAGAGATAAAGGGTCTTTGCCATATCTCCGGACCCCAGAAACTGATAGAGGGTGTGTCCTGCCACTACGCAAAATATCATGAAAAACTTGATATTATCCCATTTTGCTATACGTTTATTGTCCATCGCTTTCCTGCCCTTCTGCATCCAGCAAGTTGTACAACTGACAGGAATCTCTGTCTTTATAGAGAAGACAACATATTCTTACGCCTCCCTGGGGATATTTCTGACCGGAGTGACCGGAGGAATTGATCATCATCCCGTCTCCAAGATATATGGCAACGTGTCCGGTACCGTCGTTCGCTTTATCATAGTAAACCATGTCCCCGGGCAGGGCTTCTTCTTCCTTAACCGGCTTGCCATAGTCTCTTTGTTCCAGAGGCCTGTTCGGAATCTCAAACCCATAGAGCTTGTAGATCTGCTGGATGAAATTAGAACAGTCTACCCCCACTTCCAGGGATTTCCCATATCTCTTAAAGGGCAGTCCCAGATAAGAATATGCTTTTTTTACTATTTTATCTCTTACAGGGTCAGCAGATCCGATGGATATCTCCACCGGTTTGCAGTTTTCTTTCTTTACATAGCCGGTGTCTCCGTCTCCGCTGACATCAACACTGTACCACTCATCATCGTAATCCTCTGTGATCTTTACGGTACAGTTGTACTGCAGTTTGCCCACCACCAGAGAAGCTTCATCGGGCTCCTCGTAGATCCTGGCGAAACCGCCTTCCTGCAAAGAGCCGCAGGTTCCCACCGCAAGCAGCACTTTCACTGGATTATTGCCATAGAAGCTGCCCTTGTCTTCATTGGAAGGTTTATCTTTTGTTACTTTTGATTCTTTCTTCTTGTCTTTCCCGGATGTGTTTTTCTCGGAAACCAGATCAGTATTAATGGGTTCGTTCTTTTTGCTGTAACGTTCTGCCCCCAGCAAAAAAACTAATGCCAGAATACAGAAAACCAGTAATATCAATGGTTTGAAACTATATTTGTTCATCCTGCCTCCTGTTACTCCCATTCGCAGATCATCCGATAGGTGTTCACGCCAAACCCGGCATCATTCCACTTTCCATCTTCGGATTCTTTATAGAACTCTGCATAATGCTCATGCCCGCTCTTATTATTGGGCTGATTGCCCATTTGGGACCAGTTTAAAAATCCGCGGCTGACACCATCGACCCATTGCCATTCTCCCCGGCTGTTATCGTTGCTATAACCAAACATTGCAGTTTTTTTACCGTTCTTTCTCAAATAATCATAGTAGAGAAAATCATTTTCTTCCTGGTTGTCGATGGTGGCAAGATGACCACCCATGTTTTCACAATACTGCTCACATGCTTCATAAGAGGTGAGGTTTAAGTCCTCTATAAAATTAAATACAGCATATGCATGTCCGTCATATTCAACCGGATCAAGCTCAGCATTGTTTTTATACTCCATGGCAACCAGGAAAGGACCTTTTTCCTCTTCTTTCTCAAGTGTACTCTCCTGTGTCACATCTTCCCCGGATGTGTCTGCCGATTCCTCTCTTGTAGTTTCCGCCTGTGTTGTCTCTGCTTTTTTCTTCTTTTCTCCCGTCTTTTTTATCAGAAGCATAAAAATAATGGCAAGAAGAACCACAATGGTAACACCGGCAAGGATTATGGCAATCTTGTAAGGTGGCTGCTTTTCTTTATGACGACGGTTCCGATTGTGAATATTGTCGTCATATAAATGATTTCTATGATGAAAGTCCTCCTGTCCGGCCTGCCCGGAACTATCTGTTTTAAAACGGTCCCGTCTGAAACCATCCTCCTCGGCATTATCCCGAACAAAATGATCCGGTCTGAAACCGTCCGGTTCAAAACCATCTTTATCGGCGCTGTCATCGGAAGAGGGCTGAATATCCTCGTCCAGGTTCAGCGAACGACTTACCTCTTCATTTTTTTCAGGCAGGATATTCACCGGGGGATATTCTTTATCAAAGTCCACGATGTTTAGAACACTCATAAGTGCTTCCCGGAACTGGGCCGCATTTTTATACCGCTCTTCAGGCTGATAGGAACAGGCCTTTAAGATAATCCGGCCAAGCTCCTCGCCTGCCCGGCATGGCATCGGCAGGGATTCTCCTTTCAGTCTGGAGATGAGTGCTTCTTCACTGTCTGAATAACGGATCTTCTCGGGATAAGGCGGCATAAATGGGCCCCGGTTATTGTTCAGCAGATGATAGAGTACCATTCCCAGTGAGTAGATATCTACTGTTGAATTATATTCTTCCCCTTTATTGACCTCGGGAGCCATATAAGAAGGAGTCCCCTTCTTTGAATACATTAAGGAAGTCTTTTCCAGCTGTCTTGCGATTCCGAAATCACCAAGCTTGTAATTGCCCACATCAGACACAAAAATATTCTCGGGTTTAATGTCCCTGTGTATAATGTGGTATTTCTCACATACCTCCAGGGCATTGCACATATCGATTCCCAGCTTAAGGGCATCGCGAACTGTAAAAATCCTGCTCCCGGTGTATTCAAACAGGGGCGTCAGATATTCCATTCGGATAAAAATATCCCACCGTATCTGTTTTTCATCTTTTAATATGGCGTGATCCTCATAACTGACTATATTCGTGATCCCCTTCAGCTGTGACATTAATACGATCTCGGCCACCATCTCCTCAACCATGCTTTTGAAGTAGGCTGTTGCGGCTGATTCGTCCATTCCTGCGCTGATCACCCGGCGGATCTCCTGCTGGCTGGAGGGAATAGATATAATTTTCAGGGCGGATTCAAACTGATAACCCAGACCGTCCGTCCTGGCAATACGATAAACCTTTCCAAATGCCCCTTCACCCAGAAGCCGGTCTACTTTCCACCCCGGCCAGACACTGTCAAGCTTTTTCTGTACACCCTGGGTCCGATTGTTCTTCTTTGAATAAGATTTTTTCTCATTCTTACCGGCGGCCTGTCCTGAGCCCTTATTATTCCTTTCACCCACGGGGGTACCGCAGTATTTGCAGAATTTTGCATCCGGAAGCAGCTGTTTGCCACAGGCCGGACAAAATAGTTTTGCAGGGGAGTGATGGAATTCAGCTTTTTCAATTACGGTTTTCTCCAGATCCTCTGCGGGAAAAAAATCCTTTCTCCCGTTATTTTTCTCATTATCACCAAAGTTCATACTCTTCCTCCCGGGATCTCCACCCTGATTTATGTAGCCTCCTGCTGATTACTCTTAACGGTCTTTTGACACATACTGTAAAAAGCATATGGATGCAAGGCCGAAAACAATTACAAAAAGGATCATTAATCCCCAGGACTGGAACAGATGATTCATTGAATGGGCAAACATCCTTCCTCCTCCCGGATCTCCTTTATATAATGATTCCAGCTTTGTTATGTTCGCGATATTACCCATGGCCTCCACTGACCAGCGGCTTATTGTAAATACCGATATGAGATTGGACATACTTCTCAGTTCAAAAAGAACACCTGAGAACAGCAGCTGCATCATAAACAGAAACGGGCTCACTGCCATGGCCTGATCACCGGTCTTCATCATCGCGGATATCAGCAGGCCCATCGCAGAAGAACAATAGATCGTAAGCCATGTTGTCAAAAACAGTTCTATTCCCACCGGCAGCATTACCCCCTTATGAATGGCGGCTGAATGTACTACGGTCAGGATAAATATCGCAGTAAATGCAGCTGCCTGCAACATGGAAATCAGAAGCTGAACGATATATTTGGATAATATGTATGCTGTTAATTTGAGATTGGACATATATTCCCGTTTTACAATATTCCGTTCTTTACAGATTTCCTGGATCGTATTAAAAATACCGATCCAGATCGCTGCGCAGACAAAGGTAAACAGGATCTCCTTAGTCGGCTCATACACTTTAAAAGACTTTACCGGAGCAACTACTTTCAGCAACAGGGCTATGACAACCGGCTGCAACAAAAGCAGCAGCAGCCTTGCCCTGTCATTAATGGTCAGGGAAAAATATCTTCTCGTCAGAATGTTCAGCTGTTTAAAGAAGGAAACCTTCTTTTCATTCAGGAGTTTATCGTCCTTTTTTTCAGGCCCATCCTGGTCTGAAGCATACAACATGGAAAATCTCTCCGCCCAGGTATCCGAATCATCCTCCAGCAGATTATAAACATCGATAAGGCTGTCTGCCTGAAAGAATTGCAGGGCCTGACCGGGTGTCCCCAGGAAACACACCTGTCCTCCCTTTCCCATAAACAAGATCCTGTCGCACAGATCAAGACTCTGTGTCGTATGGGTCACCATGACAATGGTCTTGCCCTTTGATTTGGACAGTCGGCTTAGGACGGACATAAGCTTTTTTTCAGTTCCGGGATCCAGACCGGATGTGGGTTCATCCAGAAAGAACATTCCGGGATCCGCCAGTAATTCCACAGCAATACTGGCCCGCTTCTTCTGTCCTCCACTTAGATTTTTGATCATTGTATCCTGATGATCTGACAGTTCAACCAGAGACAGCACTTCCTGAATCCTGTTGTGAAGCTCCTCGGTACTTATCTCTTTTGGCAGTTTCATTTCTGCCGTATAATAAAGCATTTTCCATAAGGTCAGGTTCTCATAAACAATATCCTCCTGAGGAACATAACCAATGATATTTTTCAGCATCCCGTAATTGCTTCGAAGGGGGATGCCGTTATACATGACCATTCCCAGATAATCCTGATCATATCCTCCAAGAGCCTTTAATAATGTGGATTTTCCGGCACCGGATCCGCCCACTATGGCCACAAATTCATTACTTTCTATATCAATGTTCACATCCGAAAGGATGAGTTTTTTACCATGATCAACCTGCTTTCCGAGATGTACTGCCGAAAGCTGAATACCTGTTACAGATGATTTGTAGAATATGGCATTACAGGAAAAGATCAGAATATTACCCGCAAGCTGTATGATGTCTTTTTCCTGGAGATAGCAGCTCCCGCTCATCCTCTCCCCATTGACAAAGACACCGTTCATGCTTCCGGAATCCTCCAGGACATACTGGGCATTGTGAAGAAATATCCTGGCGTGTATCCTGGATATTGAAGGTTGATTTAATACGATATTACAATCCGGATCCCGTCCGATGGTACAGGCCTGGTTTCCCAGGGAAAGGCGTGCAAAGGACCGGGTTGTATCAGCACTGGTAATGATCAGGAGCACCGATTCGCAGCTTTCATCAAATTCCGGTTTCTCTTTTCCGATCATGAGGATCATACCGGTTTTGAGCGGACCGACAGGCTGACCTGACTCAAGCCGCATATACCGGCCACCGGTCAGATGGTAAGAGCCATTGGATGAATAATTATCATAATAATAATATCGGCCGTCCTGACGGTGAAAATATCCGTGCTGACGTCCCACAGTTTTCGATGAGACCGGAATATCCACATTTCCAGAATCCCTTCCTATCCGGATATACTCATCCTGAAAAGAGGAGAATGTCAATTCTCTGACACCGTCGATCCGGCTGACGATAATCACCCCGATATCTTCCGTGTCCTCAATCATATCTGCTTTGTAACCTGTAACGTCCTCTGCTCCGGAGCCGGGCCGGTTACGGAATGCTATAGTCTGTTCACTCATCTTCATATTCCTCATCGTCGTACTCTTCATAGCCGTCGTTAGCGTCTCCCTGATCGTATTCTTCGTAATCAGAATCATCACTGAAATTCAGGTTGTCTGCGCTATAATGTTCTCTGCTTCCATCTTCCTGATAGGACATTCCCAGCACATCTGTAATCTGTGCTGTATCGTTCTCGTGCTGAATAATCTTTCCTGCAGAATTGTTAGTAAGATTCATTGTAAAGACCTCATTCTCACTAAGATATTCATGACAAAGAAATCTGGATGAATCGGATAGTTCCTGACCTCTGTACTCGCCGCCTTTTCTGTAACCCACATAATCTCCACGAATCAGGAAATCTTTCTGATCGGTACTATCACTATGGCAGAAGGAATCCTCCTTTGAATTGTCGCATATCTCCCCGTAGCTGCGATATCTGGCAATTTCGTATTTGAAATTAACATGAACCGTGGCCTTTGAATAATCCTTATTCATGGATACTTCAAAGTTTTCCTGCCCTGTTATACCTTCTCCTTTGATCCTTTCTCTAGAGGGCTGGCCTTTAAAATCTTCCCAGGCCTGGGAACCTTTCTCAAGATAATCCTTCATCTTATTAAAGGTTTTGGAATCTGCATCACAGTCTGAATTAAAAGCCTTGACAAATCCAGTCATGTAATCTGCCACAGCTTTCTGAATCTTTTTTTCCGGATTGGTTCCTTCCTGTACCGTAAATCCTCTGGTGCCATCCATGTTTCTTACATGCAGAATATAACCGCGGTCTTTCTTGTAATTATCCGGCTGTCCGGTCTTAAACTTCAAGACATACATATATTCGCCGTTTTTTACACTCATGGATACTTTATCGATATCAATATATTTCTGTTTTCCCTTCTGCCCTACCTGTTCTATCAGCGTAAAGTGATCTGCCCCCATGGCTTCCCCGTTGTTGGTATAACTGTCGGAGAATACAGAAAAATCGAGTATTGTAGGCATGAATTCATCTTCGTCAAGCAGGTGTTTGGCAGAATAACTACTTTTAGCCTCATCATCATTGGCTATATTCTTCTCAAGTTCACCATAATTTTCAATCACGGTTTTCGCAGATTTAAACAGATGTTCATCAATATCCGTGTCATATTCTTTCTCGAAAGCGTCTATCTTTTCTTTTTCACCTTCTATCAAAAAGCTTTCTTCATACTTTCCCTGAACCTTGCTGTACTCCATATTCAGGGATCTTGTCTGCCCGGATACAAGCTCCTCATCGTATTTATCGAATTTTTCACGGAGCTCTTTTATAGCAGAAAGCTGCTGCTCTTTGCCGGCGTCTTCATTATCCTTTATTTCTTTCGCCTTGCTGTAAAACTCATCGCCTTTCCAGTCTTCCAGAGCCTCATCCAGATAGTTTTCTTTCTGGCTGTTTCTGAGGTTCTCTATATGGGAAAACTGCTTCTGGATCTTTTTTTCCTGACTCATGATGAAATTATGATCACTGACAGCAAAAAATATTGCAGTGGCAACAACAATGACAAAGGTTACCCCTCCCACAATAAACGGCCATTTCTGCCTGACCGGTCTGTCCAGAGAAAGAGGGGTGTCCTCTTTCATACCATAGCTCAGTCGTCTTCTTCTTTTTCCGGCTCCTGAAGTGTCATAACTTCTTTCTTCCCTTTCTACCCTTTCTTCATAGGAATCTTCAAATCGATACCCGCATTCCGAGCAGAACCGGGCATCATTTCCCGGCTCATGGTTGTTACAAACAGGACAGATTTTCATACAGTTCATCTCCAAATCATTTTATCATTATAAGGTGTCTTAATTATTTTGATTCTGTAAGAAGGATCGTAATATTATCCCGGCCGCCATTGTTAAGGGCTGTCTCAAGAAGGATACGGGCTTTATCTTCAAGCAGATGATCACCTGCAAGGATGGTTGCAATCTTTACTTCAGTCACCATATCGGTCAGGCCGTCGGAACACAGCAGACAGATATCTCCCTTCAGTGCCCTGACAGCTCCCCCTATATACGGTTCTATAACCATCCCTTCATCGGTCCTCATCCCCAGGTACTGATAGATTGTGTGCCTGTCCGGATGATTCCTTGCCTGTTCAGGTGTAAGAACTCCCCTGGCCACCATCTTGCTGACCATGTTATGGTCTTTTGTCATTTTAAACAGCTTTCTTCCTCTGAGCAGATATCCTCTGCTGTCTCCCATATTGCAGAAATGATAAACGTCATCCTCTACTGATAATAAAACAAAAGTTGAAGCCATCCCTGAATCATCCGCCGCGTCCAGAATCTTCCGGTTGGCAATATGAACATACTTTTCGAACATGGCGGACACCCGGCCTTTCTTACCGATACTGTCCAATGTCTCAGCGGCAATTCGGGAAGCAATCTCTCCACAGTCCTCTCCTCCTACGCCATCAAAAACTCCGGCAAGTATGCTGCCTTTTTTCTCATGGTTGCACTTCCAGAAAAAACACCGGTCATCCTTACGGTACTGACCGTCAAGATATCCGTTGTCTTCATTGTTCGATCGAATCTTCCCGCCATGGCTAATCAGATATCCTTTATAATCCATATCTTTCACCTCTCCTGTCCGGTTATCATTTCGATAATGAGCTTTTACTAACGTTGGCACAGTTAGCGATTATTATTCTATTAAATATAATACCATGGAATTATTGTTTCAACAATGAATAAATACGAAATCAACACGAACGGATATAGATGAAGAGATCAGACGCCTTCTGAAAGATATCGCAGAGAGTCCGGATGATTCTTTTAAAAACGAAATTGTTATCAGTACTTGCTAATCTCACAGAACAATAGTGGGAGCTGCTGGGGGATATTGCCGAGATGTGTGTAAATAGATTGAAAACTGAACCGACAACCTGATCCTGTCATAGGCCTTGTTATACTTTTCATCTTGCATTTAACCGTGGTATGTGTTATATTATGCCCAGGCAAAGAGAAGCGATTGAATCCACAGGTTCACGCAAAAACCCCGGGTATTGGCAGTATCCGGGGTTTTCTATTCCCATTGGTTATGGCAGGGCTTAAGGACATAGGATAATTAGTCCATTTCTGCCCCATTTTCAGACATAAGGAAAGCTCAGAGCCCTTATATATAAGCTCTGAGCTTTCTTGTTTCATGCGGTTAACAGGACTTGAACCTGCACGGGTCTGCCCACCAGAACCTAAATCTGGCGCGTCTGCCAATTCCGCCATAACCGCTTATTCAAAAAAATATACCATGTCTCCATGGTATATATAAAATATCAACCCAAGATCCGAATCTCAGGTCCAACTGGACTAGCTGGATTCGAACCAGCGAATGCAGGAGTCAAAGTCCTGTGCCTTACCGCTTGGCGATAGCCCATCAAAAGGTGGGTAGAGGGATTCGAACCCTCGACCTCCAGAGCCACAATCTGGCGCGCTAACCAGCTGCGCCATACCCACCATAACCGGACAAGTCTCCGGCGAACGTGCCTGAAGGGATTCGAACCCCCGACCCACGGCTTAGAAGGCCGTTGCTCTATCCAGCTGAGCTACAGACACGTACTGATGATACAATATAAAATTGTTCTTCTTCTGCTGTAAGCAGAAAGCGGGTGATGGGAATCGAACCCACGTGTCCAGCTTGGAAGGCTGGTGTTCTACCATTGAACTACACCCGCACATATATCGGGGTGACAGGATTCGAACCTGCGGCCTCCTGGTCCCAAACCAGGCGCTCTAGCCAAGCTGAGCCACACCCCGGAAGGCCTTCATTTCTGACCAACAAACAACATTATATAATATGGTCATAAAAATGTCAACAATTAATTTCAACTGTTTCGCATCAATTAATATCTTCCGGTTAGTATTCCGCAGTGGGGATCTATCTTCCCACTGCGGTCAGTCAGCTGATTAATAAAAATATATATGCGGCTTACTCTTCTGCAGCTTCTTCCTCTGCGGCTGCCTGAGCAGGAGCTTCTTCTTCGGGAGCTTCTTTTTCTTCCGATTTTTCCTCTTTTGCCGGTTCCTCCTCGAAATCATCATCGAAAAAGTCATCGTCAAAATCATCATCGAAATCGTCATCCAGATAATCCGGTGAAACAAGCTTATAAACAGCAAAGGCAATCGCTGCTACAGCTGCTACCGCACCAACAATAGCCAGAGCCCATAAAACTTTTTTAGACTCTTCACTGTGCTTGCGCTCGGAAAGCAAACTGCCTATCTTGGCGGCACCAATTAATTCTTCAATATTCTTCATGTGCAATCCTCCTTAAAAATTAATATATATCTAGTATATCACGCATTTCTATCTTTTACCATCGGAAAATTAGATTCTTACCATATTTTTAATAATAATGTATTGCGCAATCACCATGCAGGCTATTATACCTTCTTCAGTTTGGCAAAAGAAGCGAACATTTTCTTTCGACCGACCCGCTCGAAGTCCACGGCCACCTCATAATCTTTGCCACCCTGTACGATTTCCTTTACTACGCCCCGTCCGAACTTGATATGCTTTACTGTATCTCCCACATCATAATCCAGTCTGGTTAAGGGCTTTACCTTATAATCTTCCAGCCGGTATGGCTTTATTCCTGCAAACTCTGCCTGCCTCCGGCGGTTTCCGAAATCCGAAGAAGGTATTTGCAGTGAGCGGTCACGATTTCTACTTGTCAAAGATCTATCCTCTGAACCGGTATCGATAAATTCATCGCTGATCTCATCAACGAATCTCGAAGGCCTGTTATACTGGGCCTGTCCTCTGGTCATCCTTCGCCTGGCAGCGCTTAAAAAAAGACGTTCTTTCGCTCTTGTAATGCCCACGTAGCATAAGCGCCTCTCTTCCTCGATTTCCGTTTCATCACCTGAGATCATGGCCACATATCCGGGAAAAACGCCTTCCTCCATACCACCCAGAAATACGTTGGCAAACTCAAGCCCCTTGGCGTTGTGAAGAGTCATGAGCAGGACCCTGTTTCCGTCATCTTCCAGATTGTCGATACCGGCATTCAGTGTGTACATATCCTTTTCCTCCAGGAAATCTCTGAGGTTGGGATCGTCACTGGTGTCCTCATAATAAACTATATCATTGATCAGTTCATCAATATCCATAAGGCGGCTTCTGGACTCCTCAGTAGCTTCCGATTCCAGCTCCAGCCTGTAACCGGTGGTTTCTAAAATATGATCCATCAGCTCGCTCAGTTCCGATTCCAGGGCATATTCCCTGAAATTCCTGATCATTTCGCCGAATTTGCGGATCTTTCCCGCCGCCCTGCCGATGTCGGGAATCCTGTCACATTCAAAAACTGCCTCCAGAAAACTGATACCCTGCCTGATGGCGTAATCCTGAATCCTGTTTACCGTGGTCTGGCCTATCCCCCTCTTTGGTACATTAATGATCCTTTTTACTGCCAGATCATCCATACCGCTGTCCACCACCTTTAAGTAACTCATCAGGTCCTTAATCTCTTTGCGGTCATAGAAGCTGATCCCTCTTACAATGGCATAGGGGATATTACGCTGCTTCAGCTTCTCCTCAAAAATCCTGGACTGGGCGTTGGTTCTGTAGAGAATGGCCATATCCTGATAGGGGACTCCCCGCATGGAAAGGAACTGTATCCTGGATACGATTCCCTCGGCCTCGTCGTACTCGCTGTCATATTGCTTAAAATGTACCAGCTCGCCCCGGCTGTTCTTCGTCCAGAGTTTCTTTTCCTTCCTGCCCTGGTTATTTACAATAACACTGTTGGCGGCATTCAAAATGTTCTGAGTTGACCGGTAGTTCTGTTCCAGCCGGATCACTACGGCATCGGGAAATACCTTTTCAAAATTTAGAATATTATAGATATTTGCTCCCCGAAACCGGTAGATAGACTGGTCATCATCACCGACTACGCAGAGATTCCGGTATCTGGCTGCCAGCATGCTGACAAAAAGGAACTGAACGGTATTGGTATCCTGGTATTCATCTACCATAATATAACGGAACCGTTCCTGATAATGCTCCAGGATCTCAGGATATGCCTGGAAGAGCTCCACGGTTTTCATCAGGAGATCGTCAAAATCCAGGGCATCATTGGCCCGCAGTCTTTTCTGATACCTCTCATAGATATCTGCTATGATATGTCCCCGGTAATCATCATGCTCGTTACGGTAATCAAGAGGGCTTTTACACTCTTCCTTGGCGGAGGAAATCTCGGAAAGGGCCATCTTCTCCGGAAACTGCTTATTGCTTATATTCATTTCCTTTAAGACTTCCTTCATCAGAGACTTCTGGTCGGAAGCATCATAAATTGTGAAGCTTCGGTTATAACCGGTCAGATTTATATGACGTCTCAATATACGGCTGCATATGGCATGAAAGGTGCTGATCCAGAGGTCCTCGGACCCGGGTCCCACCAGAGCAGCCGCCCTGTCCTTCATCTCCTGGGCTGCCTTATTGGTAAATGTTATGGCAAGGATATTCCAGGGGCTTACCCCCATCTCCTCAATGAGATAGACGATCCGGTGAGTGATGGACCTGGTTTTGCCTGTTCCGGCTCCTGCCAGCATTAAAAGGGGGCCTTCTGTACAGAAGACCGCCTCTTTTTGTTCTTTATTCAATGTATCATATATACTCATTCTAATACCTGGTTCTCCTCAACTGTTCAGGCATCTGAACAGTCCCGGTTATACTAATTTCGTTCCGCAGTTGGCGCAGAATTTGGCACCGTTGGTCGGAGTTCCGCATTCCGGGCAGAACTTGGGTCCTCCACCGGCTGCCGGAGAAGCCCCTTGAGCTGCCGGCTGCTGGGCAAACCCCTGAGCACCGGGCTGGCCAAACTGTCCGGCAGGTGCTGCCTGGTTATACTGGCCCTGGTATCCGGCCTGCTGTCCGCCAAAATTCTGGGCCATCTGACCTGCCATCTGCTGTCCCATCATCATGCCCACCTGCATGGAAGCCATATCAGCGGCCATGGATCCGCCGCCGTTTCCTGCTGCTATGGCATCTGCCATTGCAACCTGCTGGTACTTGCCCACATCACCGATCATGCTCTGGCCCGCCACCTTGGTCACCATCTTCTGGACTTCTTCCGGATAGCTTACGCTGTTGATCTGGAAACCGGTTATGGTAAGACCGATCTTTATCATCTCCATATCCAGCTCTGTCCGGATACCCTCTGATATCTCCACAGCGTTAGCCTGAATATTAAACATATCCTTGCCTTCTCGTACGATCCAGCGGAGGAGCAGCTGATCCAGCATGGAGATGACCCTGTCTCTCACCTCGGCAGTAGTGTACTGCTTCTTCACCCCGGCAACCTTCTCGATCAGGGCATCGTAATCTGCCACCTTGAACTGGAAATTACCGTTGGCCCTGATGGGCATGCCTCCGGGCAGGGCCGGATGGGGGAGATTGATGGCGCTCTTTGTGCCCCATTTCATCACGAACTCTTTGGTATTGATGAAAAGAACCTCAGCCCGCATTCCACTGTTGAATCCGAACTTAAAGCCCTTCAGAGTAGAGAGAAACGGAATGATCTGGGACTCAATATCATAGGTGCCGTCATCCTTAAAAACACCTTCTACCTTGCCGTTATGCAGGAAGATGGCGTCCTGGCCCGGACGGATAATCAGGCGGGAACCCTTCTTGATCTCCGCATTGTCCCATTTATAAAATATCACATCATCTCTGTATTCTTCCCATTCAACTACATTCGCCAGCTGGCCGCTGAATAATCCCATATTCACACCTCTCAATCTTATCTTAATATTATGTTAAAGTCCGAGCTTGGCCTTCATGGCAGCCAGCTCATCATCAATGGCACTGTCTGCGGAAGGAGCTTCATCATACTTATCCATCAGTGACTCTGCACTGTCAGTCTTCGGTGTATTGAGCTGGGCCATGGCATTGGCTTCGTCCATCATGCGGTTGGCCTTCTCTTCCATACGGTCAAAAGCAGAAAGCTTGCTCTGGGCTGTATCATAGGAAGAGCCTATCTTATTAAGCTTCTCCTGGGTCTTGGCAACTGCCATCTTGGACTTGATGGCCTGCTTTCTCTCTCGAAGCTGAACAATATCTTTCTCCAGCTTATCATGCATCTGCCGCATCTGCTGCGCATTGGTAGTCGCTGCTTCTGCAGCCTGCTGAAGATTCGCTCTTTTTGCCTCCAGGACGGCCTTTTTGTTAAGGAATACCTTAGCATCGGACTCATTGCCTGCCATCAGAGCCTTCTCTGCATAAGATACCATCTTGGCGATTTCTTCTTCATTTTCCTTAAGCTCTCGGTTAGCCCGGGTCTCCTCCGCCATGACGGCAGCAGTCTCTGCCTTTACCTTGCCCAGATCGCTTTCGAGATCCCGTAAGTACTGGTCCACCATCTTTACAGGATCCTCTGCCTTATCAAGCAGGGCGTTGACATTCGATGACATGATATCCTTAAAGCGTCTTAAAATACCCATATGCTACCTCCTTTTATGAAAAAACCATATGTTCTTTGTGTTCATTATATCATGTATCTGCTTTGCTTGTCACTCTCTTTCTCGTCATTTCTTTACTGATTTTTACATCAGATAAAAAATTATGCTTGCTATCTGGTAACAAAAACTATATACTATAGATATCAAGAACTGTATTTACCGTATAACCTGAAGGATTGTGTTAAGCTGCGGGAGCAGCGGGAGCAATCATGACTTATATTTCTATGTGGCGACAGGAGGCATTTCCTTGGACAAGAAAGATAAAGACTGGCTGGAGTCCATGATCTCATCAGTCAGTATCCCCTCAGAGGACATACCTGATATTGAATTATATATGGACCAGGTCACCACCTTTATGGATACCAGACTGGATCCTGCCAGGAGATATCCCGATGATAAGATACTGACCAGAACCATGATCAACAACTATACCAAGAACCGTCTTCTCCCTCCATCGGTGAAAAAGAAGTATTCAAAAGAGCATATTTACATGCTGATCTTTATATACCACCTTAAGAATATGCTTTCCATCTCAGATATCCAGACCCTGCTGGAGCCGCTGGCAGATTCTTTTTTTTACGGGCAGCCGCAGACAGGGCTCAGTCTTAAAGATATTTATGACCGGGTCATCGGAATGTGCTCTGACAGATTTCCCGATATTGAATCAGACCTTCTTAATACTCTGGAGTGTACGGAGAACTCCTTTGAAGATTCTGAACTGACAGAAGAAGAGGACCGGTATCTGGATTATTTCAGCTTTATTTACCAGCTGTGTTATGACATTTATATACGTAAACAGCTGATAGAGAGACTCATCGACAACTACCGGGATACACATAAAAACGAAAAGGGCAAAAAGAAAAAGAACAGCTAAAGATCAGCTGTTCTTTTTCTGTATTCTTTCAAGCACCAGACCATAACCGCCATTCCCGTAATTAATGGAGCGGCTGACCCTGCTGATGGTGGCCGTGGAAGCTCCTGTGGCTTCGGCCACATCATGATAGGTCATACCGTTTTTCAGCATGGCCGCCACTTCAAACCTCTGGCCCAGGGACAATAGTTCTCCCGCTGTGCAGAGGTCTTCGAAAAACGCATAGCATTCTTCTACAGATACAAGACTGAGTATCCCCCGCATAAGGCTGTCCATCTCTTCTGTATGTAGTTTTTTACTCATTTCATCTCTCCTCTTTCCTTTTTTCTGTTTATGTATTCTTTAAAAACCTCCACAGACCGGTTTACGATCAGATCCTCAGGAAAATCTGCATCACAGATCACGGTATCGGAAAAATCATGACGGCCGACATCAGAGAATACATGGGCGTCGCTGTTCATGATCACCGGCTGTCTGTATTCCTTACAGAGTTCCAGCATAGTGATAATGTTTTCCCTGGTGTGCTTGCGGGCCCCGGCGGGATTTAAGGAATTATTATTCACTTCCAGAAGGGTATCGGTATCCCTGGCGGCTTCCACAATTGCCTCATATTCAAGTGGATAAATGCCGTCATCCGGATGTCCGATAATATTCACCAGAGGATCTCGGATGGCTCCCAGGACGGCTTTTGTATTTTCCTTCTTTGTTCCCGGACGGATGCAGAGACTGTGCAGACTGGCGATCTTAAGGTCCAGAAGCCGCATGGAGTGAATGTCCAGATCCATGTGTCCCTCATAATCAAGGATATTCAGCTCTGCACCAAACATCAGCTCGATTCCGCACATCTTTCTGGGGACGACCTTCAGATTATGAAAATAAAGATTACTGCAGCTACCGGGCATCAGGGGGGCATGCTCTGTGATTCCCAGAAGCTTCAGTCCTCTGTCCTTTCCGGCTTTTGCCATCTCCATGATCGTATTGTAGGCGTGACCGCTTGCAATGGTGTGGGTATGCACATCAAGTAAATATTCCATCACAGTTTCCTCCCCCTTTTCATCTATTCCTTTCCCATCGCCTCGGCTATCATCCAGACAAGCTGTCTTGGGGTTCTCTTGCCGAAGAAAATATATCTCCTGTTTACCATGACATAGGGTACCCGGAATCCGTAATAAGAATCTTCCGGTCCCAATGGCCGGGAAACATTGCCCAAATCCAGCAGGTGAACTGTGATCCGGGGACTTAAAGCCGCCAGCTGCCTGGCACTTACTGCAAGCTCATTGCAGCCCGGGCAGTCCATTTTCACTCCTATATCAAGTCTGATATTGTTCCTGATCGTCTTAATATGATCAAAAATATCCTCTTCATTAAAAACGACCTTGTCTTCCATAAAAATACTACCTCCATTATGGAAGTAGTATGTGCATTATTAAAAAAAATATCAGGTCAGTGTATAAAATTGCGGTATCACTTTTCCATCCTCAAAAAACTCCACCACCAGAAATGTTGCTTCCGGCGGATACTGCCTGGGTCTGGCCACACTGCCCGGATTCAGCAGAGTAACATTCTCTTCCTGATAAATATGATAGGCAGGCATATGTGTATGCCCGTAAAACAGGATATCTGCTCCCATTTCCTCTGCCCGGACAATCAAATCTTCATCTCCCCAGCTGGCGCCATAGTAATGTCCGTGGGTGACATAGCATACATGTCCCTCGAATTCAAAGATTGCATCCGCATCCCCGGAAAATCTGTAATCACAGTTTCCCCGGGCCAGGTATACCGGAACATCCACCAGTCCCATCAGATAATCCACATCAAATTCCGAGTCCCCGCAATGCACCAGGGCGTCAATTTTATCTTTCCACTCTTCTATAACCGTAAGAAGGTTTTTTTTGTTCCCATGATTGTCACTGACCACAAGTATTTTCTTCCCCATGATTTCCTCTTTCCTTATTCTTTTTACAGAGCTTTCTCCTATTATACTTGATTTCACCGGAAAAAGAAACTATACTAAATAATGAAATTTATAAATATTTGGAGGAAAACATGGCTTATATTGATAATCCTGTTGCTGTATTCGATTCCGGTATGGGAGGCATCAGTGTTTTAAAGGAGATGGTCCGGCTGATGCCCGAAGAGGATTTTATATATTTTGGGGATTCTGCCAATGCGCCCTATGGTGTCCGTCCGGTAGAAGAGGTAAGAAAGCTGACCATAGATCATATCTCTTATTTTGTGGAGAAGAAATCTGCCAAGGCGGTAGCTGTGGCCTGCAACACAGCCACCAGCGCAGCAGTCCGGGATCTGAGAGAAATGTATCCCGAGCTGCCCCTTGTGGGGGTGGAGCCGGCAATCAAACCGGCCGTTAATTCCTGTGATAATCCACGGATCCTGGTAATGGCGACACCCAGAACCCTGGCTGAGGAGAAATTCCTTAATCTGGAACATATTTATGAACAGAAGGCTGCCATCTTCCCGCTTCCATGTCCCGGTCTCATGGAATTTGTAGAAGAAGGGAAGCTTGAAGGAGAAGAACTGGAGAATTATCTGCACAGCATTATGGATCCCTGGCTGTCAGAAGAACTTACCGGGATCGTCCTGGGATGTACCCATTATCCCTTTGTAAAAAAGGCTATCCAAAAGGTTGCCGGGCCCGGGGTGGAGATCTTTGACGGCAGCCTGGGAACAGCCAGAGAGCTGGCCCGCAGGATACGTGCCGCGGGCCTCAACCAGTCTGAGGATCATAAAGGATCTGTTACTTTTCTAAACAGCTCCGGCGATCCTTCCAAGCTGAAATTAATGGAATATCTGTTTAGGAGCAATGTATAACAGGGGCTGCTGCAGCCCCTGTTTTCATTATTTCGAAAACTCCGTTGTCACCAGTTCCTCATAGGATACTCTTTTCTCCAGTTCTCCGGCCTGCTCCAGAATATCCTGAATCAGATTGAAGCTGTCTTCTTCAAAGTAAGTATTTTCCTTAAAAGTATCCTGCTCCATATATCTTTTCAGAATCTTTTCAATGGTTTT
This sequence comes from Eubacterium sp., assembly GCA_017433295.1. Classification (GTDB taxonomy): domain Bacteria; phylum Bacillota; class Clostridia; order Lachnospirales; family Lachnospiraceae; genus Anaerobutyricum. Next base: position 2,456 of record JAFRHL010000054.1, on the reverse strand, counting down.
CACGTCCGTATCTTTAAACTGGGGGGCAATCACCTCTGCGATCTCTGCTGCCGAGTGCTCTTTTACGAACTTCTGCCCTTTTTCTATGGCTCTGGTAAAGGCCTGTAGTGTATCCTTGTGGTCCTTTAAATAACTCTTTGTGGCACAATAGGCTGTGTAGGGCACATATCCGCTCTCAGTACCCACGGATGCCACCACATAACCGGCACCCTGCTCTTCGATCAGGGTGGCAGAAGGCTCGAATTCCACTGTATAATCTCCTGTCCCGCCTACAAAGGCCCCTGAGGTATTGGCAAAGTCAATATTCTGCACCAGTTTCACGTCTTTTGAAGGGTCAATGCTGTGCTTTTTCAAAACATATTCAAATACCATCTCCGGCATTCCGCCGGGTCTGCCTCCTATAATTTCTTTGCCCTTCAGATCCTCCCATTGGAAATCATCCTTTTTCTCCCGGCTGACAACAAAATTACCCGCCCTCTGGGTTAGCTGGGCAAAGTTAACCGCGTAATCCTCACAACCTTCATTGTAAAGGTAGATCGTCCCTTCCGGGCCCATAAAGCCGATATCTGCCTCATTACTGATCAGGGCAGTTGTTGTCTTGTCGGCACCAAACCCTGTAGTAAGCTCCAGGTCGATTCCCTCCTCTTTAAAATAACCTTTCTCAATGGCCACATACTGAGGCGCGTAAAAAATAGAATGGGCCACTTCATTGAGCCGGACCTTCTCAAGCCCTGACCGGACACCGCTATTTTCGCAGCCGGACAGGACGGTCACTGCCGATAATAATACCAGTGACATGAACAGGGAACAGAACATACGGACTTTCTTTTTCATCAAACTAAATACTCCCGCATATATTTTCTGCCAATAATATATGCAGGAGTGTGTAAAAAGTACCTGATTTTGATGGAGGCAGGAGAGACAGGGGACGGTTCTCTGTCTCCAAATCGTCCCCTGTCTCTGCAGACTCATTCAGTTCTCCAAAAAAAGGAGACAGAGAACCGTCCCCTGTCTCCAATATCATCTCAGAATTATCTTAACATACTTCCGGAGATAACCATCTTCTGAACTTCACTTGTTCCTTCGTAGATCTCTGTGATCTTGGCATCACGCATAAGTCTCTCAAACGGATACTCTCTTGTGTAACCATATCCGCCTGCTAACTGCAGTGCGCGTCTTGCAACATCACTTGCTGCCTCGGAAGCTGCCAGTTTACCCATAGCTGCAAGGTGGCTGTAGGGATCGCCATCCTGCTTAGCCTGAGCTGCGCGGTAAACCAGAAGACGAGCTGCGTCAACTTCTGTCTGCATCTCAGCAAGTTCGAACTGTGTATTCTGGAATCTTGCGATCGGTTTGCCGAACTGTACTCTTTCCTTGGTGTACTTAACAGCCTCATCGATAGCTCTCTGGGCAATTCCAAGAGCCTGAGCGCCGATACCGATACGTCCGCCGTCAAGAGTCATCATGGCAATCTTGAAGCCCTTGTTGTACATCTTTTCGCCGCCGAGAAGGTTTTCCTTCGGAACCTTAACGTCTTCGAAAATAAGCTCACAGGTGGATGATCCGCGGATACCCATCTTCTTCTCATGGGCTCCGATGCTGAAGCCTTCCATACCCTTCTCAAGGATGAAAGCGGAGATACCCTTATTGCCAAGCTCTTTCTGGGTCATGGCGAAAATTACGAAAGTATCTGCATAGCCTGCGTTTGTGATGAAGATCTTGGAACCATTCAGGAGATAATAGTCACCCTTATCTTCTGCAACAGTCTTCTGCATAGCAGCATCTGTTCCTGCACCCGGTTCTGTCAGACCAAAAGCGCCGAGCTTTTCGCCGGAGCAAAGATCCGGTAAATATTTAGCCTTCTGCTCATCTGTTCCGAAATAGAAAATGGGCCATGAGCAAAGGGAGGAATGTGCTGAAACCATAACGGATGTTGTAGCGCAGTGCCATGCCAGCTTCTCACAAACACCGATATATGTTACATAAGAGCATTCAGCTCCGCCAAACTCTTCCGGGAAGTAAACACCCATCATGCCCATGTCAGCCAGCGCATGCCATGTTTCTTCCGGGAAACGCTCTGTTTCGTCGATCTCAGCTGCTTTCGGACCTACTTCTTTCTCACAAAAATCTTCGAGCATGTCGAGGATTTCCTGCTCTTCTTCGTTAAACTTAAAATTCATAAAAACCCCTTTCCCGATAAATCTGTCTGCCGGTAAAACCGGCTGAAATATCGTGTTAATATGTTACAGTATATCAGACAGCAGCCGGAAAAACAAGGCTCCGGCTGCTGCGAAGCTCACATTGTTATGATTTAAGCTCTTGCTTTGTTGATCTCGTCTACCAGTACCGGGATAACCTCAAAGAGGTTTCCTACTACGCCGTAGTCTGCGATATCAAAGATGGGTGCGTCGGGATCCTTGTTGATGGCCACGATCACATCAGAACCGCTCATTCCT
>JAFRHL010000053.1 GCA_017433295.1 Eubacterium sp. | reverse complement strand
GGTGGTCAGTTTCGATTTTACAGTTCCGGATACCAAGGCTTTCTGAGCAGGTGTTAGTGCGTCATAAGCTGCCCTGGCGGCATTGACCGCTGCCTCGTTGGCTGTTGTTATCTGAGCAGGCAGGGCATTGATCCTGGCAATTACTGAGCCGACAGCTGTCTGATCTGTCTCTTTGGCCTTTTTCAGTTTGTCTTCTGCGTCAGTCAGTTTTGCAAGAGTTTTAGCATCAATCAGGGTCTTCTGCTTTTTAGTTAGAGCATTGTAGGCATTTCTTGCTTTTGTTATGGTCTGTTCATCCTCAGAAGATACATTTGTGGGTAGGTTTCCTATGAGATCAATGACATTATCAGCTTTGGCATGATCATAGGCGGTGGGTATATCCTGCTGCGTTTCGGAGACAGGAATAACTACGAGACCCTCTCCATAATACTGGTCTTTTCCCTGTTCTCCCAGATCTTCACGATAACTGAGCAGGAGACTTTTGATCTGTGAAACAGAAGCGTTCTGATAATAAAGCTTCAGCATGGCACAGGCGGCCGACAGGTGCGGTACGGCCATGGATGTTCCACTCATCAGACAGTAGTCTGAACTGCCCGAAGCTGATGCGCTCTTGATCTTTACACCCGGAGCAGTAAAATCCACACAGTTGCCATAATTAGAATTATCAGCTCGCGTTTTACTACTGTTTATCGAGCTTACAGCAAAGGTATATTGTGAAATGGCAGGATACATGGCCAGGGCACCCGGATCCATATTTTTGCCATCATTGCCTGTCGCCGCCAGGCAGATACAGCCGGATTCGTTCGCAGCTTTCATGGATGTTTCAATTGCTTGGTAATCGAGATAAGTCCAATATTGGTCATATTCCTGAAGACTCATTCCCATGCTCATATTAATCACACCGGCATTTTGAGAGACTGCGTAATCAACAGCCTGTATCAGCTCTCCAAGACCTCCTTGCCCCTTTTGATCCAGAATCTTCAAAGGAAGTATTTTCACATGATCTGAAGTGCCGTCAGCGATAATTCCTGCCACATGACTTCCATGACCACTGTCATCATTGGTACCGGAGGAGCCGTCTATATAGCTTTTACCGTCAGACTGCAGTCTCCCTGCAAACAGCTCATGGTCAGAATTTATTCCGGTATCAAGTACGGCTACCGTGACCTGACCGGTCAGGTTCTTATCTGCATTGGCCTCATCCCTGACCGCATCAAGATGCATCATATCATTGCCCCAGGATACTGAAAGGGCGTCTGTCTCAGAAAACTGTTCTGACTCTGCGCTCGTATTCCCCTGACAATGAACAGGCAGATCCACCATCACATGACCTCTTCCATATTCTGAAACCAGATGGTCAAAGGCATCCTTTGCCTCTTCTTCTGTTTTATAATCCAGTGTATATAGTTCAGAAAGAGTATTATAAGCAACCCGGTAAGCCCCATATGACTCCGTCAGACTTCCTTCCTTTATGAAAAGCAGAATACGCTTGCAGGCGAAGGGAAATGTCACACCAAGCTGCTCTTTTCCCTCATCTGTAATAACATAAATGTCTTTCTCATCCAGGTAGTCTGAGATCCGTTCTTTATTTACGGAGGAATTCTCCAGAGTTAGATTATCCGCATCCTTTTTAGGAATGTCAAACACTTCCCTTATGTCTGATGTTTTCCCAGAATCCGACTCTACCAGACCAGTCTCGGTGTCAATAACCACTTTTTCTCCGTGCAGAGGATCAATGGCATCTTCGGGCAGAGCAAACTCTGCAGGATCATCTGAAATCACTATGTCTGTTTCCGTGCTGGCATATGTTTCAGTCTGGATACAGAAAAAAGCACCGCATAATATGATCAGATGACAGGCGATCATTCTTATTAAAGTATATAATGCAGGTTTTTGATTAAATATACTCATAAACAGCCACCTCATTCTCACAGGAAAGACAGAGAACCGTCCCCTGTCTCCTTATAAGTTTAGCAGTTCTCTCTTTTTCCTGTCAAACTCTTCTTTAGTAATAATTTCAAGATCCAGCAGTTCTTTAAGCTTCTTGACTTCTTCATAGGGATCTGAAGGAATTGTCCTGCTATTGGATGTTCTTCTCTCAGCCAGCCCCTTCTCTTTCTCCTTTTCCACCTCCCGGAGGACCCTTTTAATTTTTGATGCATAGGTTCTGGGAAATGGTATGGGGTGCTCTTTTCCGTCAATGACAATGGTTAGAATACCGTAGGAGGCAAAGAGCTGGGCGCTGGTCACTTCCATCTTTTCAATTCTGGAATAAGGGTAACTTTCCTCTCCGATGATCAATTTATCATCATCAAAGATAAGGGTCTTCATATTATAACGGCTTTCAAATTCATAATACATAATCTGTGCCTTTCCGTATAATATACATATGTTATTTCTCTTTTTTAAACAATGGGTGGATCGTCACATTGCCGTTCAGAGTCAGGCTGGTTCCGGCAGCTTTCCTGTTCTGCACTTTTCCATCACCGCTTGTCTCCCAGCCGGCAAAGACATACCCTGCTGCAGGTTTTGCTTCTACGGACACCGGATAATCTGTATAATAATTGCCGCTCCAGATTCCGTCTTTAAGCTCGGGTGTAATAGTACTGATCTTCACCTTTCCCATTTCCGGGGTGTCATTTTTGATGGTAACTGTAACCTGTGATCCTGTAAGTCCGAGATAGTCTGCCATGTATCCGCAAATGCAGCTGCCCCGTTTCGTAAAGTAATCGGCAATCACTTCACATTCCTTGGTGAAACCGGAAACATGATTCGGCAGGTCTGTTATGGCATATTTATTATCCTTGGGGTATCGTTCCAGGGTTCTGACCCCAGCATAGAAGGTCTGCTCCTCAAACTTTGCGATCTCTTCTCTCATGATCCCGCCATTAAAGACTTCATTTGAGAAATCCATGAATGTTGAAACAAAGCGGGCCCTGAAATTGTCATTCTTCAATAGATGAGGAAGAAGGGGATCCTTCTCAAGGGACTGGTCCGGATAAACCATGGTCTCGGTGAAAGTATTTGACTCTGCCAAAGCATTATTATGCGCTCCGGCTCCATAGTCGATGTCATATGTCATCCAATGCCACTTATTATCGTAGAATATCCTGTACTGATTCTTAAACCAGCACCAGTCCAGGTCACCTGTATAAATCTTGGCCGCATAACAGTCTATGAAGCTTTCGACATCCATCATGGCACAGATTTTTTTGTAATTATCCGGGTCAGACAGATCGTGGCTCCCGGCGAATTCCTTCAGCTGACTGAATGAGGTCCTGGCTGTTTTCGGGTCTCCGTTTTTAATATCATATCCCATCGGAGTTCCTTTCGCAAGGAGATAGTCGTCGCCTTTCAAATTATAATGTGTCTCCATGTAAGCATCAGAATTATACCTCTCCTGAATGGCATATAAGCCCCAGAATTCTCCATCTAAAAATACCTGGACCATCTGATAATCCTGTGCCGACATATCCCGGCCATCCATCCGTTTGCAGAGGAAATAATTTCGGATATCGACTCCCCTCATCAGTGAGACGGTGTCCGATAACATCCCGTCTGAAAAGAAAGGACTCCTGAACACTTCATTTCCGTCATATTCCGTCCGGGCATAAAGATTCATGGATTTTTGTGCCTCCGCCACTCGGGATTGATTCCCGTGGAGACGAAGACCGGCTTCCTGAGAGAATAGAAGTCTTCCGTCCTTATCACTGAAATAATCAATGTGGGTATCCCTTTCCGATTTTCTTCCCCTGAGATTATAGTTATTGCAATATTTTCTTACATCCTGGGACTTATTGCTGTCACCAAGGGTGTTATTCTTCGCTTTTTCAATGTAAGTTTTTCCCACGGTGAAAATGCCGGCATCTTCTCCGAAAAGCTCTTCGGGATCTGAAACCAGGGACATCACCGGGAGTCCTTTATATCCTTTTTTATTTTGATATCCCACAAAATAGGAGGCTGTTTTTACTTCACTGCTGTTACCATCTTTATCGACAGCCACGGCACGTACTACCATACATTTATCAACAGCTTTTGAAGGGATAAAGTATCTTGCGTACCAGCCCGGAAGCACTTCGGGGGTCCGGTAGGTCTCTTCTGTTCTGTTTCCCTTCTCGTCTACGGTGGTAATGGTTTGTGTGTGTTCTGTCCTGTGGTAGGGAGCCAGGTTGGTCATTGCGCTGTAATTATTTTGGGTTTCGGAAGGATCTGTGATCTGAATCCCTTTTGTATACCTGGAAGATTTTTCCGTGGGCACAGAACTGTCTAGAGTATAATAAACTGTTGTACCTGCCGGAGCATGGATCTTAAGAGTAAACTCTTTCTCATAAAAACCGCTGTCCACAGAGAATTCGGGAGATTCCACAAATGAAAAAAGCCGGGCTTTTGCATTTGAAGATGCCGGTGATGCCTCCATTGGGGACCAGTCACCCTTGCCGTCCTTTATTCTTCCGTAGCTCACATCTGTCTGGATCATCCCCGGAGTTTCCACGTAATCAATAACTTTTCCCTGTTCGCTTAAATAAAGAGTCTCTCCTCTGGACAAACGAAAACCGGTATAAATATTTTTGGCAGTCGGTTTTCCCTTAGTATCGGTCTTTTTCGTACCCAGGTAAATCATCTTGTATTCTCCGGGTTTGATGACCGCATCATCGCTAAAACAGTACTTAAATAGTTTTTGTTTTTTATCACTTAAAGAACATCCGGAAAGGGAAAGCTTATTGCCGGTGGTATTGTAGAGTTCAGCCCAGCTGAAAACTGCCCCGTCCTCATCCGGATAGACTGTCTTGTTCTTTACGCATACCTCATTGATCACCAGCTTCCCCTCAAGGGATGATGTTTTCTTTTTTAAAGTGGACGGAATTCTTACCAGCACATATATTACAAACGCGGCAAACAAAAAAACCGCAAATAACATAATGATCCCTTTGAGATTAAGATCTGAATTCCTTTCTTCCGGTTTATCTATCGCTTTCATTTTATCAGTCTCCCTGCCGGTTCGTGGCCGCCGGCATTTCAATCCTTTGTATTCCCCATTGAAGCCTTCTGTACCAGGGCGTCCCGGATCTTTATATCGGATGACCCGGATATATCCATGATACCAAATGCGTACATTCCGTACTGCTTTGCATCGATCTCGATCTTTTTGTTTTTGATGGTAAGGTTCCCCCTGCTGTGGATGCCATCACGGCCGGCAGAGAGGAAAAGTTTTCCCCCCTCGATCAGCACACTTTTTTTGCCCCGGACCGCATCCTTTTCTGCCTTTACTCTGATAGTGCCGTCTTTGATCTTAAGGTCCTTTGTGCAGGAAATTCCGTGATGAAAGTTACCGTTTACCGCAAGACTTCCTGCCCCCTTAATGGTCAGGTCTGAGCGGGAGTAAATACATGCCGCGGGGGTTTTGTCAATATTCGGATCCATCTTATAGAAATTTGCGTCGGTCAGAATATTCTCAGTACCCTGCTTTAAACGGATCACTACCTTGTCTGCATTCTTAACATACAGAGGGCAGGAATCTTCACATTTCAGCACCAGGCCGTTAAATTTCAACTTTACTTTCTCTTCATCTCCGACATCCACAAGGATCCTTCCGTTGCTGCTTTCTCCTTTGACGATATACTCCCCGCCCTTTGTAATGGTTACCGTGTTTTTTCCCTTTTTCACTCCGGTGCCGGAAGATACCACAACATGGCCTTGTTGATAGATAATTTTTATGGCAGGCTTTTCCTCGCTGAAGGAATGTATCTTTGTTGTCTTCTGCTTCAGAAAGCTGGAAAAACATAGCAGTAAACATCCTGCAGCTGCTGCAAAGCATAGTATTCTTTTTATGTTCATGACACCATCCTTTTTATTACCTGATTCCCCGGATTGACCTGATCGTAACCTTTTTGCGACATCATCAATCTTTTGTCAATACCACTGATTGTCAAAAAAACCAGCACCTGCAGCGCTGGTTTTTTTGAAGTAATTCTTTTTATTTATTCATCTGGGCTGCAACCTCGGCAGCAAAGTCTTCCTGTTTCTTCTCAATACCTTCGCCTGTCTCCATGCGGACGAACTTCTTGATCTTGATCTTAGCTCCTGCTGCTTTGGCAACTTCTGCAACATACTTGCCCACCGGCTGCTTTCCGTCTTCAGCCTTAACATAAACCTGATCCATCAGGCAGATGTCTTTAAGCTCCTTGTTGAGACGGCCCTTTACCATACCCATAATGATCTTGTCATTGGCATCCGGCTTCTCGTTGCGGGCTGCGGCAGCCAGGATCTCTTCTTCCTTCTTAAGGTAATCCTGATCAACCTCGGAGCGATCTGTATATTTAGGCTTCATTGCTGCAACCTGCATGCAGATATTCTTTGCCATTTCCTTTACGGCGTCATTTACCACATCTGTCTCCACATCCAGTAAAACACCGATCTTGCCGCCCATATGTGTGTAAGAAGAAACAAGGCCTGCATCTTCCTTCACCTGCTCGAAACGGCGGATGTTCATGTTCTCACCGATCACTGCGATCTGAGCTGCGAGGGCTTCTTTCACTGTCTTGGTATCATCAAACTTCCAGGGCTCTGCCAGGAATGCGTCGACATCTGCAGCATCTGTCTCAAGAGCCTGCTCTGCCACCTGAGAAACGTATGCCTGGAACTTCTCGTTCTTAGCTACAAAGTCAGTCTCAGCATTGACCTCTACGGCCACAGCTTCCTTACCATCCTCAGATACGATAACCTTAACAATACCTTCAGCGGCAATACGGCCAGCCTTCTTCTCGGCTGTAGCAAGTCCCTTCTCTCTCAAAAACTCGATCGCTTTATCAAAATCACCTTCTGATGCTGTAAGAGCCTTCTTGCAGTCCATCATGCCGGCGCCTGTCATTTCACGTAACTCTTTAACCTGTTTTGCTGTAATAGCCATGATTATTATTCCTCCTCAATTTGGAGACAGGGGACGGTTCTCCGTCTCCTTTTTTTGGATACGGAGACCCGTCCCCTGTCTCCTTATCTCCTGATTATTACTCTTCTTCTTCAGATACTTCCTCAGATACTTCAGCATCCTGTCCCTGGTTTCCTTCGATCACTGCGTCAGCCATCTTGGAAACGATCAGCTTAACGGCACGAATAGCGTCATCATTACCCGGGATCACGTAATCAAGTTCTTCGGGGTCACAGTTTGTATCGCAGATACCTACCAGCGGGATACCTAAGGTATGTGCTTCCTGGATACAGATCCTTTCCTTTCTGGGGTCAACTACAAAGATCATATCCGGAACTTCCTGCATCTCTTTGATACCGCCAAGGTTCTTCTCCAGCTTTTCTTTCTGCTTTCTGAGCTTGATAACTTCTTTCTTGGGCAGAACATCGAATGTACCGTCTTCTTCCATGGCCTCGATCTTCTTTAACTGGGCTACACGGCTCTGAATGGTCTTGAAATTGGTGAGCATACCACCCAGCCATCTCTGGTTAACATAGAACATGCCGCTTCTTTCAGCTTCGTTCCTGATGGTATCCTGGGCCTGCTTCTTGGTTCCTACGAAAAGGATCTTACCGCCGTCTGCCACACACTGCTTTACTGCTTCATAAGCATCGTCCACCATACCTACGGACTTCTGTAAGTCGATAATATAGATGCCATTACGCTCAGTGTAGATATACGGAGCCATCTTGGGGTTCCATCTTCTGGTCTGGTGTCCGAAATGTACACCGGCTTCGAGTAACTGCTTCATTGAAATTACACTCATGTTATCTTCTCCTTTTTGTTTTTTCTTCCGTCATCTTCTTTTTCCTCGATCCACCCGGCGGCAGAGTCTTTATGCAAACAGCCTAAAAGCTGATACTGCCAGGCACGGCAACCGACAGAATCCGATGACGTGTTTCATTTTTACCGAATGGTAGTATAACATAACCACTATGTCATTTCAAGCATTTTTTATCTGGAGATTTTTTCAGAGACTGTGGTAATATTCTTTGATGATGGCGGCCATGCTATTGCGGCGGGCTGCCAGGATCTTTTCCACATTCTTCTTATCCGCTTCAAATATTTCCCCGGGAATGCCGTGTTCCCTGAGGGAGGCAGCTATTTCATCTTCTGTACACAGTTTCAGCAGATCTTCTTTGTAGTCTGCCGGAGATTTTCTTTTTACGACTGCCCTGGTCTCTTTGGTAATCAGACTGATGTTTGCAACCTGGCCGTAGGTCTCCCTGGTTTTAAAACCGCATTTCTCAAGATAGGCTCTGGAGAGCAGCTGATAAGAATCTGCTTTATCCATAAGCAGGTCCCGGATAAGGACCTCTTTGCTGTAGAGCGCGTGAACGCCCCTTGAGCACTGGGCAGCATAAAAGGCCATGAGAGAGGCTGTCCTGGTATTGGTGGAGGTAAACTTATCCGGAAGTACTCCTGTAAAGAAGCTGTCGGAAAGACGAAGCTCTTCCAGCTGGGCCAGATAGGATTTAAAGCCTGCCAGCTGTATCTCGGCATAGTCCTTCATAATGGTGCTGTCCGGCGCATTCTGGTAATGCCCTGTAATCAGGGCCATGGTCATCCATTTGCCCAGAAGGCTCTGCCTGTCTTCCGGGCTGATCCCCTCTTTGTCCATAATCAGATACATGGCATAGCAGTAATTGAGCAGTGACTGGGAGTAAAACAGCCTGCTGCAGCAATAGCCTGCCCTGTCCAGGGCTTCAAGAAAGCCCCGGAAATTCTTTTCACTGGTAAAGGCTTTTACACCTTCACCCAGTGTCTTGAAGGATTCCTGGGAAAGCTTTTTTAAAACCTGTCCCCCGCGGGAGGTCTTACCGGAGAGAAGGTTGACCAGGTCGCCTGTCTTTGTCTTGCCGAAATACGAGATCAGGACAACCTTCAGCATATCTGCGTAGGAGGGGATATAAGGAAAGCTTTCACCCGTCCCCAGCCATTCCAGGTTTTTGCCGTAATCCGTTTTCATGAAATCGGACTCATTCTTTTGAAGAATGTCCATAAATGAAGGATCCTTCAGAAGATGACAGAAATAATCGATGCTGTTGCGGATCCTGTCTCCGTCATACTGTTCATTGACAGAGATCTTGGACATGGCAAAATCTTCCTGGTTTAATGGCTTGCCCTGTAAGTTTATGCGGATAAAGATCTCTGACACCACATCGATATCCAGCAGGAAGGAAAGCTCAATGATGCCTACCTGGTGCTTCACGATTCCTTTTAGCTGATCAACGGCAGCTTCCAGACCTCCGATGTTCAGGCCCGGATTCCGGTCCATATATTCTTTTTCAAACTTTCTGTAGGAGAAATTCCTTTTAAATAAAACTGAAATGTCGGGGATCCATTCCGGTTTATCATCATAATATCCGTCATTTACCGCGAAACGCTCATCTTCCTCGGGAGCCAGAGGGAGGAAGGCAATTTTTATCCTGTGAGACCTGTACTGGTCATCCAGTACTTCTTTGCCCAGCAGTGCTGCCATCAGTGCCGTAACTCTCTGCTGACCGTCAATAAGGATCTTCTTTGTTCCGCCTTTTGTAAAACCTCTGAGACGGACCTGAGAGTTCTGCCACACAATGAGATACCCGATGGGATAACCCTCATACAGTGAATCGATCAGGTCTTTTACTTCTTTTCCCTTCCAGACAAAGGGACGCTGCATCTCGGGGATGGCGATCTGAGAGTTCTGAACATCATTTAATATATTATTTACGGAATACTGGGTTATTTTATAATTATCAGCCATGATCCTTCTCCTTTGTTCGCCTGAGGGTTTATTGTCTCATCTTCTTGAGTTCTTCAAAAACAACATCGTTCAGCACCTTTATATAAGTACCCTTCATGCCTGAAGAGCGGGATTCGATAACCCCGGCACTTTCAAACTTTCTTAACGCATTGACAATAACTGACCTGGTGATCCCCACCCTGTCGGCTATCTTGCTTGCCACCAGGATTCCTTCGGTTCCGTCCAGCTCTCTGAAAATATGCTGAATTGCCTCCAGTTCGGAAAAAGAAAGTGTTGATATAGCTGATTTAACAATGGCAACTTTTCTGGACTCCTCCGCATTCTCCTCATTGACTGAACGCATCATCTCCAGCCCCACCACTGTGGTTCCGTACTCAATCAGAATGATATCATCGATCTCGTACTGCTTATTCTTCCGGTACATAAACACAGTGCCAAGCCTGTCCCCGGCTATATCTATGGGTGTGATCATTGCCTGGCAGCTGGTGATATCATAGGATTCGAAACCCAGCGTCTCCAGGTTCACATTCTCCTTGGTGGACAATACCCCGAGGATCCTCTCATTGAGCAGGGGATCAATATACTGACCCACCTCATTGGTGATCAGTTCATCAATGGAATCGATATCAGGCCTGTTCTTGATTCCTAATACCTTTCCCTTCCGGCTGATCACCAGGACGTTGGACAGGAGAATTTCACTTAACACATCACAGATATCGTTAAAAACCACCTTGTGATTGCTGGTATTGTGCAATAGATTATTGATCTTCCGTGTTTTGTCTAATAATTGGACACTCATTTTTTCCTCCAATTTCTCCAATTCTAAATAATCTCATGGACAAAATAAGCTATTATTCTTCATTTTATCACATTCGTCTGACAATAACAACCTTATTCTTTATTATTACATTATTTGTAACTATTCAAAATCTACAACAAAAAACAGCAACTATTGTTGGCAAAACAGAAAAAAAATGTGGTTTTCAAAATTTTATCAGACAAAAAAATACTGCATCTGCAGTTATTTAACCGCAAATGCAGTAAAAGAAATCACTGTTAATCTTCTTTCTGATTATTGTCCTCTGTATATCCGCACTCTACATCGGCACAAACCAGCTTCTTCCCTTTTTCCACCATATAGCCGCCGCATTTTGGACAGGCTTTAGCCGAGGGCTTCTGCCAGCTCATGAAGTCACAGTCAGGATAGGCGATGCAGCCATAATACTTCCGTCCCTTCTTGGTCTTTTTGAGAACTATATCTTTTCCGCACTTAGGACAGTTCACCCCGATCTTCTCATAATAGGGCATGGTGTGCCTGCATTCGGGAAATCCCGGACAGGCAAGAAACTTTCCGTGGGGTCCGTACTTTATGACCATATTACGGCCGCACAACTCGCATACCACATCACTGACCTCGTCAGCAATCTTAACCTCATCGAGTTCTTTCCTGGCAGCCTCAACGGCTTCGTTCATATCAGGATAGAAATTCTCGATGATGGTCTTCCACTTAACCTTACCGTCCTCTATGCCATCCAGAAGAGACTCCATGTTGGCTGTAAAATTGACATTTACGATGGAGGGAAACCCCTGCATCATCATCTCATTTACCGCTTCACCCAGCTCCGTCATATAAAGATTCTTTTTCTCTTTTACTATATAATGACGGCCCAGCAAAGTGGTAATGGTGGGTGAATAGGTACTGGGACGTCCTATACCAAGTTCCTCTAATGCCTTGACCAGGGTGGCCTCAGTATAATGAGGCGCCGGCTGTGTAAAATGCTGCACCGGTTCAAAGGCCTCCAGGGACAGTTCAGAATCTTCCCTCAGCTTATCAAGGGCTGCGTTCATGGTCGATTTCTCCCCGTCACACTGGTATACAGTAAGGAATCCTTCAAATTTTATCCTGCTGGCTGAAAGATTAAACATGTAATCGTCGGCTCCGATATGAACACTTAATGTTTCATATACCGCATCTGCCATCCTGCTTGCCACAAATCTGGTCCAGATCAGCTGATAAAGTCGGAACAGGTCTTTTGTCAGGTCCTGCTTTACGATATCAGGAGACAGGGAAGTATCCGTGGGCCTGATAGCCTCATGAGCATCCTGTATCCTGTTTTTCTGTGCTTTTTTAACCGACGGATGTCCGATATAATCCCGGCCGTAATGTTCATTGATATAATCCCGGCAACTGGCATCCGCAGTTTCGGAGATTCGGGTAGAATCTGTTCTCAGATAACTGATCAGACCGATGGTGCCGCGTCCTTTGATGGAAACTCCTTCATATAATTCCTGGGCAAGACGCATGGTCTTCTGGGTGGACATATTCAGCTTTCTGGAAGCCTCCTGCTGTAATGTACTGGTGGTAAAGGGAAGGGGTCCCCTTTTTCTTCTTTCACCCCGGCGTATCTTCTGGATATGGAAGGGTTTATCCTTCAGGGCCTCCATGACTTTATCCACATCTTCTCTGGAATGAAGTTCTACTTTACCGTTCTTATCTCCTATAAAGCGGGCAGATAAAGGTTTCTTCCCTCCATCGGCAATGAGCTTTGCGTCCAGGGTCCAGTACTCCTCGGGTATAAAGTCGTTGATCTCCTTCTCCCGGTCATTGATGATCCTTAAGGCCACAGACTGTACTCTTCCGGCACTCAATCCCCTCTTGATCTTTGCCCAGAGAATGGGACTGATTTCATATCCCACCAGCCGGTCAAGTACCCTTCTGGCCTGCTGGGCGTCTACCAGGTTCATATCTATGTTTCTGGAGTTCTTTAAGGACTCCTTTACCGCATCCTTGGTGATCTCATTAAATGTGATCCTGCTGCAGGGTTTATCCGAAAGTTTAAGGGCATGATATAAATGCCATGAAATAGCTTCTCCTTCGCGGTCCGGGTCAGTTGCCAGATATACCTTGTCGGCTTTTTTTACTTCCTTGCGAAGCTGGGCCAGTATATCCCCCTTTCCCCGAATCGTTATATACTTCGGTTCATAATCATTGTC
Organism: Eubacterium sp.; assembly: GCA_017433295.1. GTDB lineage: Bacteria > Bacillota > Clostridia > Lachnospirales > Lachnospiraceae > Anaerobutyricum. The sequence continues at coordinate 4,955 of JAFRHL010000053.1, read as the reverse complement.
TATGTCAATACCCATGGTGCTCTTGGGCAGATCTCTCACATGACCGTTTGAAGCGATCACCTTATAAGTTTTTCCTAAAAACTTCTGGATTGTCTTCGCCTTTGCCGGCGACTCTACAATCACTAATTTAGATGACATTCCTCACTACTCTCCTGTTAACAATATTTTCATGACTTAAAATGATAAGTCCGTAAAACAATTATCAATGATACACTATTTCAATTTTACATGCAAGCGATATTTTTTCATGCGAAAGCATAATAATACCCCGGATTCCTGTAAAACCCTGATGTTATAAGGATAAAACCTTGATATAAACATTTTGTCTGGGCTGAATAACTTTTCCTGAAATCTCCAGCTGATGTAGTAAATGACTGAGCCTGCCGATACCATAGCCCGTAAAACGCAGCAATGAGGCAAAATCTACGGGATCTTTTTCGTCCAGAAGTTCGAGAATAATATTCTGATCCGGATCTGTCTTCTGCGAGGTTTCGGAATGATCCTCTTTTTCCCTGCGAGACAATCCCGCAGACAGGGATTGGAACCTGTCATTCTTATTTTTTTCAAAACGGAAGCCTTCCAGGGACAGACGCTCGACAATATCCCGGGGATCAAGCACCGGTACAGCTCCGTCCCGGATCATCTGGTTTGTTCCCTTACTGTTTATATCAGTGATCCTGCCCGGCAGGGCGAAGACAGTCTTTCCCTGTTCCAGCGCCTGGTCTACGGTAATATTGGTGCCGCTCCTGGCAGCCGCTTCCACCACAAATATCCCGTCGGAAAATGCGCTGATGAGCCTGTTGCGCATTGGAAAAAGACCGGATTGATTGGGAACGCCCACATTCCACTCAGACAGCACGCCTCCTTTTTCGTACAGGGTCATATAAAGATTGAAATTCTCTCTGGGATAGATGGTATCGATTCCTCCTCCGACGATCCCGAGAGTGTAACCGCCGTTTTCAAGTGCCCCCTTATGGCCTGCTGTATCGATTCCCTCAGCCAGTCCGCTGATGATCTGTATGCCGGAACGGGCCAGACGTCCTGCAAAGGCGGAGGCTGTTTGCCTGCCGTAGCCCGTAGCTCTCCTGGATCCGATCAGGGCGATGGCCGGACAATCCGGATCCGGCAGTCTGCCTCTCAGATACAGGCCATATGGCGGATCAGGCAGGTGTCGGAGCTTTTCAGGGTATTCCGGTGACTCCCAATGTATAAAAGAAGTATTCTCCTGCTCAAGTCTTCTCATACCCTCAGCCATAGCATTCATATTCTTTGACTTATGGAAATATTCCAGCTGGCGGGCATTAAGAAAGGGAGAAAGCTGTGTATCAGACAACCGGTATATGCTGAAAGGATGGCCGAAAGCATTTATAAGTTTCTGTCTGGTAATGATTCCGACTTGTTTAATATTTACAAACCAGAACCAGAGCAGATCATTCTGCTCAAAAGAAGATAAATTCATACGGATACTCCTGAACATATTATTGTTATCTCAGCATACCGCAGCATTACGGAATATGAGGGCCTCTTCCAGATGCGCCGTACTGATCCTCTCTGCTTTTTCCAGGTCCGCAATGGTCCTGGCCACTTTGAGTATCCTGAAATAGGCTCTTCCCGATAGTTTCAGGTGCTTATAGGAAGCAGCCATTAAACGGCTGCCCTCATCTGTCAGTAAACAGAATCTCCTCAAATCGGCAGAATCCATTCTTCCATTAAAGCAGGAAGTACTGGATACATATCTTAATCTCTGGATTTCCCAGGCTCCCTCTATCTTCTTCTTAATGTCGTCAGATGTCTCCTGCCCCTTATCAGAGACCAGTTCCTCATACTCCACCTCCTCACACCTGACAAAAAGATCCATGCGGTCCCTTATGGGACCACTGATCTTATTCTGGTATCGGTGTATCTCCCGTCTGCTGCACCGGCAGCGGCTGCGGTCGGGATAATATCCGCAGGGGCATGGATTAGAAGCTGTAATAAGAATAAAATCCGCGGGAAATTCAATGGTACGGTTATTCCTGATAAGACTGATCTTATGGTCTTCCAGGGGAACCCGGAGCATTTCAAGAAATTCTCTTTTAAATTCCGGAAACTCATCCAGAAAGAGCACACCGCGGTGGGCCAGAGATATCTCACCCGGAACAGGATTTCGCCCTCCGCCGAATAATCCCATCATGGTTATATTATGAGAGGGGCTTCGGAAAGGTCTTTCTGATACAAGATAATAATTCCTGTTAAGCAGTCCTTTTACACTGTAAATCATCGTTGTCTCGATCTTCTCCTCCATGGTCATCTCAGGCATGATACCCGGGACGCAGGAGGCAATCATAGACTTACCGACCCCGGGAGGTCCGTCCAGCATTACATTATGGAAACCTGCAACAGCGATCTCCAGAGCCCGTTTTGGAAGAAGCTGTCCCCGTACCTCGGAAAAATCAGTTTTTACCCCCGGGAGTCCGGCGGGAAGGGTTGATGTAATATGAGAGACAGGCCCGTGACCGTCTATGGTGCGATCATCAGGACAATCATAAGAGAAAACTCCCCCCTGATTGGGCCGGGCCGCCTTATCCGGTGCCATCAGATAGTGAAATACTTCCTGCAGATTCCCGAATGCGGTCACCTGCATACCATGTACCAGGGAAGCCTCCTCCAGATTCCCAAAAGGAACCACGCAGCTTTGATATCCCCGGTCACAGGCTGCCTTCACAACGGGCAGCACACCATGTACGGGAAGCAGTCCCCCATCTAAGGACAGTTCTCCCAGAAATAAAATTCCGTCAGCCGCCCCGTGGGGCAGCAGCCTCAATGCCAGCAAAAGAGACACAGCTATAGCAAGATCAAAAGAAGTACCGTTTTTCCTGATATCGCCGGGTGCCAGATTAATTGTGATCCTGTCGGGCGGAAGACGGATCCCCATATTCTTTAAAGCGGTCCTCACTCTCTCCTTGCCCTCTCTGACCTCCGCTGCCAGAGAACCATAAAGATTCATCATGGGCAGTCCCGTTGAAAGGTCCGTCTCCACCATGATCATAATACCTTCTATACCCTGTACCATCCCTGTTGATACTCTGGTTACCATATTACACCTTCTTTACTAATATCTAACATTTATCTCGCTATATTTATATCATACATTATTTTCTATTTCAAGTGTTAATTTCCATTTTTTAGTATTTTTTTATAGACGCAAATCAAGGGGAGCAATGTCTGCAGGTTCCGTTCCTGCTCGGATCAAAGGTCCACTCAGCATTCAGACATCACCCTGCGCTGCAAAGTCACCTGCAGACATTGCTCCCCTTGCTCTGCTGTTAACAAAAGATAATAAACCGACATATTGGTAATTTGAAGGAACGAGAGCAATAAATAGAATTTTTGTCCTCATAAAAAATTGCTTAATTGAAAAAGTAAATTCCAGTGCATAAGTAAATTACACTATTCTTTAAAAGTTGGCTTTTGTTAGAGCCCGCCTGAAATAGCCAATGTAAGTCCATCAGAAAGGACCAATCATAGTCCATTAGAAAAAACCATTACCTCTTTTGAATCATTTCCTATTATGGTGTACGTGAATAGGAATATGTAGACCAACCTGAAGGTGAAGCGACAGGCCCAAAGAACGCAAGCAGCCACTACCCATTTTGTCGTTTCGCCTGAGGGGCGGTAGCGGCAAACGGTAGTGCGGCAGATATATATACTATCAGAATTTACCTGATACTCCCCGTTCTTAATAATATTGGAATCAACACGAGAAATCGATAATTCACATAATGTGAGACCAATATACTCTAAGCCAGGCACTCGTTTTGTTGTTGGAACTTGGTTGTCTATTCCTTCTGGACTCTAACACTTTTTTTGAAAAGTTTTTAGGGACAAGTTTATCTTAAAGACGTATAATTATCCCAAACATAGTCAAAACTTTTAATTTTGGGTATAGCAAACAAGCCAAATGGAATTCGGGTGTGAAAAGGTGAATTCCATTCAGCTAAGGTAAGGTTTTATGAAGTTTTAAATGTGTGCTCCAGACAACAGTTTTGACTATGTTTTTTTGTATATTCCTGGGCTCTGCCCAGACCCGCCCCTCGTCGGGGAGGCAGGGAAGCAGCATCCGGTGCGATCTCCTTTAAATGCAGGGGGAGAAGGATCTCCAGACCGAGGGATTCTCTGGCTGCCTGATAAAGGGTCTTCCCGTCCAGTTTCAAAGAGGATGCTGAAGGTCATGGAACCGAAGCGGTCTTCAATACGGTCGAACACTGCCCGGACAGCGCCTTTGGTGCATCGGTTCAGGAGATAGGCGAGGAACAGTTTTTCATCCCGGAAATAGAAGGTGAGGATGCACTTCTTTGAGTCCCGGGATGATTTTACCGTGTCCATCTCGACGATATGTGTGGGGAGACTACTTTATCGATCTCATGGAGCTGCTTGCTGGTAAGATTAATGTCCTCCCTGGAGCGGCAGAGTGTTTCCCGGTATTTGCGGTCTGCAAAAAGGGCATCATAGCGGTACTTATGAGGGACCGTACAGTGCGCGCGGCTTTTATTGCAGCCGTTGCAGACATAAGGAGCCCGTTCGATCCTGTCACAGTGTTCTTTGACGAAATATTTGCAGTGCTGGTTGCAGGAGGGACATGATCTGCATTTGATGCCGCAGAGGATGATCTTATCGCAGACATTGGTCTTGTTGCAGCTGTAACGTTTGGTGCAGAAGTTATGGGCGTTGTAAAAGAACCCTTTTCCCGAGTGGTATTCCGACAGTCTGTGCTTCCGGACTTCTTTAGAGATCGTAGAAGGGTCTTTGCACAGATAAGCTTACATTACATATTCCACTAACGATCAAAATTACAAGAAACCTGCGTCTAAAATTGAAAAATCATTTATTTTTATAAACGTTCAGCCGTGATGGAGGCCGGTATCTCCCCAGGTGACTTTGCACCGCAGGAAATCAATAATAAAAATAATTATTTG
>JAFRHL010000052.1 GCA_017433295.1 Eubacterium sp. | reverse complement strand
TTAGGTACAAAAGCCATAGTTATCACCCCATATATTGATACTTTTATTATAACAAAATGAGGCTATATTTACCAGTCGTGTTAAATTTTCAAGGTACACTTATATGTCAAAAGAAAGATACCTTTTGACACCCTAATCCTAATATGCTGATAATACTAAAACAACCGTTTCATTGCCGAAGCTGTTTCCTGCTCTGAGCATACTGATACGTGATATCCCGGGAGCAGGAATTCAGCCATCTGAATCCCTGCAGGGTATACCCCCTCATCCGGGAGGATCTCAAAATCCGAAAGGGCAAGGTTTAAACCAAGGCCCTTCATCTTGCAATAGCTCTCCTTCATGGTCCAGAGCCTGATAAAGCGTTCCCGGCTATCCCGAAGATCCTGACAATCCCGGTCATCTGGTAAATCCATGACCCACCGGTATTCTTTTCCTGTAAAAAAATGCTTTGCAATGCCCGGATTCCCATGGTCATACTGCTCCACATCCACACCCACAGGACTGGTCCCGACAGCACACAGGACATAATCTCCACTGTGGGATATATTAAAGTGCAGGTCCGGCGTGTTGATCAGATAGGGTTTGCCGTATTTGCCCTGTCCCAGGGAAAAATCAGTAATATTATAAATATTCAGTACTTTATATAAAAGAATACCGGCTCCGATGCACCGCTTTTTATCCGGCACGGCACGAAACCGGTCAGCTGCTGTCCTGCGTTCTTCCCAGGGAAGCATCTCTTTCCAACTATTCCAGAAAGACTGGTCGTGCTCAGAGATATTCCCGTAAAAAACTTTTATGTTTTCAGCCATATACTATCTCTTTATTTCAGAAATCCGTTGATAATCTGCTCCTCGGCCTCCTGCTCGGTCAGGCCCAGTGTCATCAGCTTGATGATCTGATCTCCGGCGATCTTTCCGATGGCTGCCTCATGGACCAGGGCGGCATCCACATCATTGGCTTCCAGTCCGGGCACCGCCAGGATCCTTCCCCTGTCCATAATGATGGAGTCACACTCCGTGTGGCCGGAACAGGCCGCATTGCCGTTTAATACTGCGTCAAACTTCTGATAGGAATCATCCCTGGCCACTGACCTTGACACCACATCCGCAGTGGCGCCCTCGCCATTTAAGTTTACTACATATTTGCTGATGGCCCTCTGGGAACCATGGGTCATGAGACGTTCCCTTACCACCAGTTTGGCACCGGCAGCCAGCTCGGCAGTGGTCACCCGGTCGGTATCATCCACACCTTTGATCTGGACCATTTCCAGCTCAGCAGTACTTCCCTCCTCCAGGTAAAGCTCTGTTCCCGGATTCAGGATTCGTTTGCCGCTTCCATCACCGGAACCGTAATGCTTCTCAACGTACCTGACCTTTGCATTCTTACCCACATAAAAACGGTGAATGCCGTCATGCTCGGAATCCTTTGGTCCGCAATTGTCAATACCGCAGCCGGCTACGATAAACACATCCGAGTCCTCTCCGATGTGGAAATCATTGTAGACCAGTTCCGTAAGACCGCTTTTTGTCATGACCACCGGAATGTGGACACTCTCGTTCTTTGTCCCGGGTTTAATATATATATCCAGCCCGTCCTCCTCCGTCTTGGGAACGATCTCAATATTGGCTGTGGATACTCTTCCCACTGCCTTGCTGTCAGAGCGAATGTTATAGGCTCCTTCCGGCACTTTATGCAGGTCGGCTACTTCCATCAGCAATCTTTTCTGTATCTCATCAAGCTTTATCATCAGCAATTACCCCCTTTATCCGCTCCAAACTTCTGACATTCCTTGACCATGGAAGGCGTGCCGATCAGTTCCGGAAGAATCTCTTCCTTTGCTCCGTGCTTAACCAGCCGGCCATCCCTGAGCACGATCACATCGTCGGCGATATTCAGGATCCGTTCCTGATGAGATATGATCAGGATGGAACTGTCTTTAATCTCTTTTCTCATGCTCTCAAATACTTCGATCAGATTCTGGAAGCTCCACAGGTCAATCCCAGCTTCCGGCTCATCAAACACAGCCAGTGCCGGAGCCTTGGCCAGCACCGTGGCAATCTCTATCCGTTTAAGCTCTCCGCCGGAAAGACTGCTGTTGACTTCCCGGTCAATATAATCTCTGGCACATAGTCCCACCCTGGAAAGGTAGGTACAGGCATCTGCCGCAGAAAGGTTCTTTCCGGTAGCCAGTCGAATCAGATCCAGAACCTGAAGGCCTTTGAATCTTACCGGCTGCTGGAAAGCAAAGCCAATTCCCATTCTGGCCCGGTCTGTAATGGACATCTCTGTGATATCCTTTCCCCGGTAAAAAATCTGCCCGGAATCCGGTGTCTCAATTCCGGCGATCAATCTGGCCAGTGTGGACTTTCCCCCTCCGTTCGGTCCGGTGATTACCACCAGCTTTCCATCAGGAATTGTCAGGCTGATATCCCGGATAATCTCCTTTTCCTGCCCATCTTCATTCACACCGAAGGATATATTCTTTAATTCCAGCATATCTCAAATGCTCCCTCCATTAATTTCTCTTCTAATATAATTCTTGTCCATTGCCGCAGCCAATCTGTACAGACCGCCTCGGCCAAAAGAACAGACATGGATACTATAACAAAAACAAAATGTATTTTCAAGCCCTCGAACCGTCAGGTTTATTAAGACTTCCCGCATATGATAAGAATACAGTCTGTTCCAGAGGTATCTGACGCAGAAATGGACAGCTTCCTTTTTCATTTGTAGTTACTATCAGACCATCTGGCTGGGAAAGATTTCATATTAAAGTTTATGTATATGTTGATACAAACCCTGTTTTCCCAGGTCCAATACCGTATTTATTTGATGTATCTTTTGAATGTAATAGTTAGCATCTAAAAAAAATAGATTTTTATCAGCAGATGTCTGATATGAATAGTGTAAAAATTGATGTAACCAATAAAAATGTAAAAAACAGCGTAGAAAGTTGGTATTTTCCCTCGATTTTTTATATCTTATTCACCATTTCCTTACCATACAGAAATCGTAAACAAAAACAGGATCCCATGCTTTATTACATGGGACCCCGGGGGTTGGAAATTTTAATGCGATTTGTTCAGGCTATCCCTTCTTTATACAGGGGAGCACCCAGAAGTCTTCCGATGGCGTTACGGTATTCATTGCCGATCTGCCTGCAAAGCTCTTCCATATCGGGGAGAAAGCCGTTCAGGTTATAAAATGTACTGGTACATACAGCGAGAAGCTGTTCTAATTCTCTGTTATTATACTCTTTTTTCATCATAATGCTTCTCCTTTCCCGGTGGGGTACAGCTGCCGCACACCTTATGCTAAATCGCCAGGACGATTTCCATTGATTATTTCTGATATAAATAGTAAAGAAGAATTATGAATTTCCTGTGAGTAATTTATGACGAAATCATGTCTGATATATTTCATAAATCCCCATCCAGAGTATAACCGACACGTCCCCTCTGTTTGGTCCTGTAAAGGGCCTTATCCGCCTTTTCAAACAGGTCCCTGAAATCTGCCGCGTCCTTACCGAAGGCTATCCCGGCACTGACAGAAACCGGCGGAAGACCATCTGCGGATGCAGAAAGAGCTGTGTTGATCCGGTCAATTTTGGTACCGGACAGGGGTTTTTGTTCTTCCCCTGCATTCACCATGAATACAAGAAACTCATCCCCGCCCAGCCGGCAGACAAAATCATCGGATCTGAAGTTTTTCTTAATGATGCCTGCTGCTTTGATCAGTATCCTGTCACCGATTTCATGGCCATATGTATCATTTACATCTTTAAAATGATCGATGTCTATCATGAACATATAGACTTTATTAAGCTCCAGGCTCTCCTGAATGATTTCATAGGCAGCCCTGTTATAGAGTCCTGTCAGCCTGTCATGGTTGGCATTCCAGGTCTCCCGCTGGAGATTTTTATGTTCATCTGTATTGTCCCGGATGATCAAGAAGGAACCGGCAACTCTCTTATGGGAATCTTTCATAATATGATTTTCCAGAACATAAGATCTGGCATTGTCTCCGGCTCCTGAAACACGCTGGCAGGACCAGTCACCCTCCCCCATATCCAGCTGTCCGAATTTCTGACAGAGCTGGTCTGTGGACTTTTCAAAATCATCCTCTTTAAGGTCTGCCAGGCGGATTCCCGATGTATTGGCCCAGATACACTGACCTTCGGCATCATAGAAAAACAGGGCTTCCGGCATCTGGGAGGTAATATTGACCAGCATACGGTCTAAAAGCCGCAAGGGTCTGTAATACAGGGAAAAATAGAAAACAAGAATACCGAAAATACCGTATCCTGTCATGGACCTGTCTACGGGTGTCCTGGAAAAAATATAATAGGTCTGGAGCAAACCGGTACAGACCATTGTGATAAGTATTACCGTATATCGTTCCGAATTATACCTTGAAGAATGGAATACCTTTACAGAAAAAATGATAAGTACAGCAAGAAAAACGCCATAATCCAACAGCCTGTGGAATGTCTGGCCGAAATGAGGGATGAGACGGTAATAATCGAATCCTTCCACTTCTATCGGTTCAATATCAAAGGCATGTCCGAAAAATGGATTAAAGAGAAATTGAACCACATCGATGATCAGAACAGAATGCACCAGGTACCAGATCTTTTCTCCGGGCCAGATCAGATCGCAATAGTCAAAGGTAAACCTGAGCAGGGCAACCATAACCAGATCCATGCCGATAAAATAGATATAGCAACCGGCTGTGGAGACCTGCCGGTTCCCTGACATGATGATAATAAGGTTTCCGGTCACAGGCCCTATAAGGGCTCCCACAAGCACAGCAACAGATGCGCCGATCTTCTTGTGGGACCGTCTGGAGAGTACCAGACATACAACCAGTGCCAGAATCAATAATAAATAGAAATAAGAAAGGTTTTTTCTCATAACCGCCACCTGACTGACATGCCCTTTGGTATCGTAAAAATTAAGTTATCTTACTTTCTGTATTTGGGTTTCGCGTAACCTCTGATAAATCCCCAGCCCACCGGGATCCGGCGCATTTTGACCTTGTCGCCATAATTCCCCTCCAGGGTGGTGATCCATCTCTTCTTTACAGAATAAACTACACCGATATGGGAACCACCTGAATTATTGGGCTGTCTGGACTTCCCCCAATTATATACGATCAGATAACCCGGTTTGGGGATTATTGATCCGTTTTCGATCCAGATTTTTTTCTTTTTAAATAATTCTACATGACGGGTCACTCCGCATTCACGGCCAATCTGAGCCACATTTCCGGAAATAATAGCTGCAGCGCTGACACAGGTGTCACACCAGGCATCACTGTATTTAACCTTATATCCCACCGGGAGATTCCCATAGGAATTGTAAATGTCAATGATCTTCCTGTGTTTGCGGTTACTTTCCGAATAATTCAGCCAGCTGCTCATGACCTTCAGCAAAGCCTGGGCAGTACCGCCTTCTATAACTTTTACTTTTACCGCAACCGTGTATCCGGTGGCTGTCCTGCCCGTTATCACAGCATTACCGACACTTTTCGCATATACAAGGCCCTTATTATTCACTGTCACAATATTCGTATCACTACTGCACCATCTCATGGATGTGCTAACTGCCTTTTTGGGGAAAACCATTTCCATCTTAACGGATGTTCCCATACTCATGTTTTTAACTTTAGACAGGTTACTGATCTTTACCGAATAAACATTGACTTTCCTGCTGCCGGTGATAACTCCGCTGACCCAGTCTGTGGTTTCATCAGTTATCTGTATGGTATCTCCTTTTTTGTAAGAAACAATACAATATGTATACTGCTGATTCTTTTTGGCTGCAGTTTTATCTGTATAATACTTTCTCGATGCGGGAAGTATGGCAATCTGTTTATAACTTCCGGTCGCAGTACTTTTTCGAAGTACAATAAAGCCCGAAATATTACTTAAAGCCTTCGACTTCTTCCAGGTCAGCATGTTTTTTTTTCTGCCGGCCTTTAATTTAAGTTTATCGGGCAGAGTGTCAGAGGAAAGAAATCTGCCGGTTTCTACTTTCTGCATAAATGTCAGTGTCTTACCGGAAAGTTTTATGCTCTTAGCAGTGCGAACATTTTCCCTGTCTGACTTCAGGCTCTTCTCTGCCGTGGGACTTTGTACCGTCTCAGCATTTTCTTTTGTATCATCTGAACTACGGTTGTTTTCTTCTGATACAGGTCCTTTTTCCACGGATTCCGGGCTCTGTTCCCCAGTTACAGGTCCTTTTTCCGCGGATTCCGGACTTTGACCCTCAGTCACAGCTTCTTTTCCGGTGGATTCCGGACTTTGGCCCTCAGACACAGTCTCCTGGTCCTGCTCCGCTGCCCGGGTCCGGGTGAATCCCGGCCCGGTAAAGACCAGTGCCATCAGCGCAAACATGACAATGGTCCTGCAGGTAAATCTTACTCTCTCCATTGTGATATCTGTCCTTTTCTCTCTTTTATCATTTCTCTGCTTCTCAACAAAGCTTCTTCCGGATGGTCAGCATGTTCTTACCGTCTTTGTATTCATATTCCATACTGTCCATGGATTTTTTAACCATAAAAATCCCCAGGCCGCCGATCTGCCTTTCGTCTGCCGACAGGGTAGTATCCGGATCCTCCTTTGCCAGGGGATCGTACCGGATTCCCTCATCAATAAATGTCACTGCAAGACATGGGGGATCTCCGTCAACAAGGCAGCGGATCTCCACAGGGCCGGTCCCGTCTCCATAGGCATAATTCGCTATATTAACAAATATTTCTTCTATCGCAATATCGATCTGCATCTGGATCTTCATGGAACAAAAATATCTTTCCACCTGCTCATCCACAAAGGCGAGAACCTCTGACAGATTATTAAGATCTGCCTGTGTTTTAAAAGTATTCATTGAGCTTTCCTTCCTGTAATTCCTGACCCCTATAACTTCTTTTCTATGATCAGTTCCACCTCATCGCCCCGGATGCCCACCAGAACATCGTCCGCGATGCTGGCAACAATAGACTTCTCCAGCTCATCCCATGCCTCAGAAGCCTCCTGGTCTTCTTCCCGGTTTTCCGAGAGGCCGTCCTGATAACGCTTCATGGACCACATATAAATCATGGAGTTGGTATTGATGCTTTCAATATCCCCCATTCCCATACTGCCATAAAGAAGGGGACCGCCATACTCTGTCTGGATATTGGCATACTCATTGAGATTAAACAAGGCATCCTTTATCATCTCACCGATCTTTGCCATAAACCCTCTGGCAGCCATATTTTCATGGTTTGCCGAGACATCCATAAAATGCTGCTTCTTTTCGTAGTCCATATCAGTATGAACAGTGAGGTGTAAAAGGCAGGTATTCTCCCCGGTTGTCTCCAGCCAGAAAAGGGCCTTAAAATCCTCTGTTATGGCATTGATCATGCCCAGTGTCTCCTCCGCCAGTAAACGCAGATGAAAGGATGTTTTTTTGTCCAGCTCATTATAGAGGGCAAATTTCGAGGTTTCATTTAACACCTCTTCTCTACCCCGGCCGGACTTATCTACTTCAATCTTATTGGTCTGCATATGATACCTCCCTTTTGTCACCTTTTAAATATACCACATATTAAATGTTTCGTAAATATTAACTGATCATACAATTGCCTGACTTTTCGTAATAAATTTTCTTTCTTAAAGACTCAGACCCCATCATCTTCCCTGCCATAGTAGGCAAAGCCCAGCATGGTAATATCATCAAACTGAGGAGCTTCCCCGACAAAAGCATCAATTTCCTTCCTGACCGTACAAAGCAGGTCTTCGGGTTCTGACTCGGGTTTCAGATTCAGTGCGCGGACCAGACGTTCTTCTCCAAAAAGCTCATCATTGGAGTTCGTAGCCTCTGACACACCATCCGTATACTGGAAGATCATATCTCCCGGATGAAGCTCAAATTCATGTTCTCTGTACCTGATGCCTTCGATGGTGGCCACAGCCGGTGAATGCCTGTATTTTACCAGCTCAAAGTGTCCATCCCTGCGCCGGAGAGCCGGGTGTTCATGACCGGCATTCGCGGCAATACCTTTCCCGGTGGAGATCTGGATCACCGCCAGCCAGACTGTAACAAACATTTCCGCCTCATTCCCCTCACAGAGCTGATTATTGACATTTTTAAGAACCTCGGCAGGACTTTCTCCCATTAAGGTCCTGTTTTTAATCAGGGTTTTTGCGATCACCATAAAGAGGGCGGCAGGAATTCCCTTACCCGAGACGTCGGCGACAACCAGGGCGATATGGTCATCATCCACCAGGAAGAAATCATAGAAATCACCGCCCACCTCCTTGGCAGGATTCATGGTGGCATAGATGGAGAATTCCTTTCTTTCCGGGAAGGGCGGAAAGATTCTCGGCAGCATATCAGCCTGGATCTGGGTTGCGACATTCAGTTCGGCTCCGATCCTTTCTTTTTCTGCCGTAATACGCTTAAGGTTTTCCATGTAATCCGTAATCTCAATGATCATCCCCGCAAACTGATCGGACAGACTGCGGATCTCATCATTACCCTGTTCGGACTCCATGATGGAGGTGCTGATGGCCGCATCCTTTTCTTTCGCGTAAAGGGCAACACTTTTCTCCAGCCGCAGCAGCCGGTTCAAAAAGATCTTCTTTATTAAAGCAATGATGATAAGGACACCGACAATGAAAACGATGAGGGAGCCCAGGGTCTGATTGACCACTGCCATGAGAATATCCCTGGTCACTGTCTCCACATTCAGGTCAGCACATACCAGGCCGATCTTTTCGCCATCAATGATAACCGGGGAATAATAAGCATAGGTATTGCCGTATTCATTATCAAATATATCGAAGCTTTCAGGCTGTTTTCCCGTATGCCAGGCCTCCCACATCATAGGATACTTTTTCGAATCTTCCGCACCGTGAAAGCCCAGGGAAATATACTTCTTTCCATCGATTGTGACCGCATCGGGAACCGGGTCAATGAGATAGTACATAACAGGCTCCTCATCCGGATATAAGAAATAAGTATAGCTTAGATCAAAGCTTTCGGTGGCACTGGTAAACACTGAGATCCAGTACTCAAGCCTGTACTCGGCATAGGCCTTTTTTGTGTCTCCTTCAAGATCCTTGAATAATATATCCTTTCCATACTCTTTGTCCGGATAATTCTCCGAAAAGAGTTCCTCAAAATGCGCAAGGGCAGGATGATAATCTCCTGAATAATCAGCGGGAATCCGCATCTGTGAATAATTCTCATGGAAGTATTCTTTAAGCTCGACAAATTCTTTCCCATCCTGTCTGATAAGCGTATCCAGATATCTGGTGATATTTTTCAGATTATTTTTGCACTTATTATGATAGGATAATGTCTGATTTGAAAAGGTATAAAGGGCGTTCATGATCAGAAAAAAGATTCCGAATACTATGAACATGATCATAAATTTTGTTACCAGACTCCGTTTTTTTCCGGTAGAAGCATTCATACTCATTCTCCCCGTAATGTATTATCGATCCATTTTTGTATCAGTTTCACCAGTTCCACTTTGTATTTAGAAAGAAATACAAAATGGTCTTCCTCATTTCCTTTTATGAAAGCGGTCTCTCCCTCTGCCGTACCGCCAGTGGAGCCCAGCAGGGCAGAATAGACCGGGGCTTTCACTTTCCCTTCAGAGAATAAAGGAAAGGCACAGGCGGAGGAATAGACCAGATATGTCTCATAAAAAGCCTTCAGCAGGGCTCCTTCCCCTTCTTCTCCATGGGCTTTAAGACAGAGGGCAAGATATTCCCTCACCGTCATATTCTCTCCGGGTCTTTTTCCTTCTGTAAGAAAACCGGTCTTCCTGCCGAAAAAGATCTCCTCTGCCTCATGGAGCCTGTCCATAAGGTTCTCCCTCCGGATATCCTCACACAGAGTTTTATGGAGAGGAACCGATTCCAGCAGGATAAGTGCCCCGGGGTCTTTGCCCCGGCTTTCCAGCAGCCCGGCCAGTATGTAAGCCGCATTTCCTCCCTGGGAATAACCCATGAGGATATCTCCGGGCTTAAAGAGCCGGTCAAGTTCTTTCCTGTAGGCTTTTAAAGTACCGGGCCAGAGATTCCTCTTCTCCGGATCGAAAGACGCCATTTCCTCCATGGTCATCTGGTCAAACAGCCTGTATCTTTCATCGGTAAAGCCGTAGACCGGGCCTGTATATTCAAGCAGCCCCAAAAGCTCCAGATAGCACATGCTCATTCCTCCGGACGGAGGGATGCAGAAGATCGCAGGCACATCAGACGCTCCTTCTTTCAGTAAATGGCAGCAGCTGCCCCTCTCCTTTCGCCTGAAATCATCCTTTAAGAGCCTTCCCAGCGCTGCCGGAGTCGGGTGGGTAAGCACATCAGAAGCCTTTAACCGGAAGTCGGAAAGGCCTGCCATCAGCCGCATCAGGTCCAGAGAATTTCCGCCCAGCTCAAAGAAGGAATCCCTCCTGCCTGTTCCCTCAATTCCTAAAATTGAATTAAACAGGTTTATGATCCGTTCTTCAAAATAATCCTCTGCTTTATCCGAAACGGCCCTGTGATCCCGCAAAGGATCCGGGAGTCTGGCAAGGTCCTTTTTCCCGCTCAGGTTAAGGGGGAAGCTTTCAATCCGCATGATATAGGAGGGAACCATGTAGGCCGGAAGGCTCTTTTCCAGGTGTTCCTTTATCTTTTCCGGGGCAAGATCCTCCCGGCAGGTAATGTAAGCCGTCAGGAAGGCATCCCTTCCCTTCTTTTTACGGCTCATCACCACAGTATCATAAACACCCTTTATCTCCTTAATATGTTCCTCAATTTCTCCCGCTTCTATACGATAGCCCCGGATTTTTATCTGAGAATCCCGGCGACCTTCATAGATAAGCTTCCCGTCCGGCCTGAATATCCCCAGGTCGCCGGTCCTGTACATGATGCCGCCGTCAAAGGGATTTTTTACAAAAGCCTTCTCCGTAAGCTCCTTGCGGTGATAATAGCCCCGGGCGAGGCCCTCTCCCCCGATACAGATTTCTCCTTTTTGTCCCGGTCCGCAAAGCCTGCCGTCCTGCAGAATATAAATCCTTTTATTCAGGTAGGGCCTGCCTATGGGGACAGTTTTTTCTTCTTCTCCCATAAACCTTTCCGCCGCTGCATGAACAGTAACTTCCGTCGGGCCATAATCATTTACCAGCAGTTCGGTATGGGGTGCCCATGCTTTAAATAAAGCCGGATCTGCGGCATCTCCGCCGATACTGATGACCCGGAAGGATCCGAAATCCGAGGGCGTAAGATTCTTTAAAAGGGCATTGGTGGCTCCGAAAAAGGTTGCGCCGGCCCGGCGGAAATAAGCTGCCATATCCTTTGGGCTGCCCATAAACCGGGCGGGCATAACAGCCACCCTTCCTCCCTGGGCCAGGGCGGGAAATATCTGCTGAACAGAGGCGTCAAAAACTATATTGGACATGAGCATCACCACATCGTCTTTGAGGCTTCCGAAAAATTCTTCGTGGACATGGATCATATCCGCGAGGGCCCGGTGTTCTATCATGACAGCCTTGGGCCTGCCCGTGGTCCCGGAGGTATAGATCATGTAGGCGATACGGTTGGGGTCAGAAGACATTTTCCCGTCGGAACATAACTGTCCATCATCGCCGCTCTCCTTTAATAAAGTATCCAGGGACCGGCTGATCAGTGGGATCCCTTCCTTTGCAAACAGACCTTTTATCTCTTCCTCTGTACTTGAGGAGGATGCCGGGGTCTGCTGTCTTAAATAAAATGCCCCGCAGGGTCTGATGTCCTGAAGGATAAAGGCGATCCTCTCTTTGGGATAAGCAGGATCCAGGGGGACATAAGCAGCTCCCGCCATAAAGGCGGCGATCATGGCCAGGATCATCTCAATGCTCCTGTCAGCCATTATGACAAGGAACCGCTCACCACGACCCGGGATCCGGGCGGACAGTCTCAGGCAGGCACGCCAGAGCTGGCCGTAGCTTACTGTCCTTCCCTCCATGAAAAGGGCTGTTTTCTCCGGATCGGTCCTGACCTGTTTTTTCAGCATATCCAGGAAGCTTTCTGCGGGAAAATCCTTCCCGGTCCCACAGATCTCCCCCACCATCAGGGCTTTTTCCTCCTCTGTGATCCTCTCAAGATCACAGACTTTTCCAGCCTGTCCTGCGGTGATCTGCAGCGCGAGGTTTTCAAGACGTTTTGCGACCAGTTCCATGTAATCATCCGGATACAGGGCACTATTATAGAGAAGGGTAAAGGAAAAACCGTCGCCCTTGTCTACAATAAAAGCAGCTTCCTGATCAATTTCCTCCCTGCCGGGGAGGAAGCTGTAATCATTGATCCTCTGCTTTTTCGGATAATTTTCAAAGGCGAAAATTGTCCGGACCAGATTTCCTGCCGAAAATCCGGCCGCAGCTCCGATTTCACTTAAGGCGCTCCTTTCAAAGGGTATTCTCCCCAGATTTTCCTCCTGTTTCTTTTCAAAGAGAGCCGCAAGGTCTGTGTCCTCATCCCAGCGTATCCGCACCGGAAGAGTATTAACGAACATTCCCACCGCTTCATCAATCCCGGTCAGGTCCACATTCCGTCCGGACACAGTTTCCCCGAAAACCACATCCCTGCCCCCATTTTCAAATCCCAGAAGGATTCCCCACAGGGCAGCGAAAAAGCAGCTTTCCGTAAGATGGTGTCTGACCGTAAATTCCTTTATCCGCTCCTCCGTATTTTTCTCGAATTGAAAAGAAAGGGAAGTCATTTTCGCAGGCTTATCCTGTTCTCCATAAAGGGCCGACAATCCGCAGCCTTCTTCAATTCCTTCAAGATAGCTCTTCCAGTAACTAAGCCCCCTCCTTTTATCATAATCTTCATAGGTCCTCAGGTAGTCAGCAAAGGAACAGGATTCTTTCGCTTCTCTTTTTACATCCTTCCGCAGGGTCTTTTCCTCTTCTCCTTCTGACAGTCTCCTGTAATAGTCCATAAGTTTTTCTATGAGGATCGGAAAACTCCACCCGTCGATAATAATATGGTGGGAAGAGATCAAAAGCTCGGTCCTGTTTTTATCCCGGGCACCCACCATGACATGGAAGGGTGTCTCACGGGAGAGGCTGAAACAGACATCCGTATCCCCGGACTCATTGTTTGAACATCTTGCCTTCCCGGGCCCGCTGTTTATACGAGCTGCTTTAAGAAGTCCCTCACCGGTTTCCTTAAATAAGTCAGTATCATCCTTAAGGACCACCTGCCAGGGTTCCTTTAAGCCGGCACTGATGAAGCGGAGTCTCAGCGCGTCATAGCGCATGGACAGCAATCCCAGTGCCGCTGCAAAGCAGGCAGGCTTCCATGGTCCGTAAAGGATAAGCCGGTCCTGATAATAGTAGGCCCTGCTTTCAGGCTCCATAAAATAATGGTAAAGCATTCCCTGCTGCATGGGCGTCAGTCCCAGACAGCTTTGGATCCTTTCCGGTTGGATCATCCTTTTTGCCACCGCCCAGTCGTGAAGATCCATAAGCTTTCCATGGCAAAAATCCGACGGCGTGTAGATCCTCTTATCCTCCCTGTCTGTTGCGGCAAATTCTTCAAGTTGACCGCAGAAAACATCCAGCAGCCTGTCAAGCTTTTCTCTGTCATAAATCTTGTCATAGAGGCAGTGGATCATAAGGCCTGACGGGGTCATCCTCATGTCAAGGGACACCGTCCCCTTTTCTCCGTTAAGGGGGTCTGCCTCCGGTCCGGCTTCTTCTGCCGTCAGACTGATCTGGTCTGTCCGGACCGGCTGCTCTTCTCCCAGATAGTTAAATAGCACAGCCCCCCTTCCCACGGGTGCTTCATAGAGGAGTCCGTAGCCGATTCCGAAATTGGGAATTCCCGCCAGAGTTTCCTTGACGAAAACGATCTGTTCTTCCTGCCCTGACGCTTCCCGGATCAGCACCGGAAATACCGATGTAAACCAGCCCACGGTCCGGCTGTTGTCACAGGCTACCATCAGATTTCCCCTGCCGTGGCTTTCAAGGAAAAGGGTCACGGGGAAAGGATCCCTGTTCTTTTTTTCTTCCCTGACAGCCCTGCAAAAGGCAGCCAGCAGGATCACATGGAGACCTGTATGATAACGTTTTTTGGAGATGGACAAAAGCCTCCCGGAAATCCCGGAAGAAAGGGTCCGCCTTATGTGTCCATAGCCCGGCCCCGCATCTTCTTTTGTCCTGTAACCTTTAAGGAAAGCCTCCATGCCTTTCTTTTCTTTGTCATAGATGAGGTGCTGGTCCTGCCACCATTCTCTTTCCCTGCGGAAAGCATCTGAAGAAGCATAAAGCCACAGCTTTTCTGACCATTCTCCAAAGGATACCGTTCTGTTTGTGATCAGGGCCTGCCGGGCAGCATGGATCCCGTCCTCTTCCGGACAGGTCACAGCAGCATGATACAGGGTATTCAGGTCATCACAGAGGATCCCCCAGGACACCTGGTCGATCACCAGATGATGAAAGGCCAGATAGAGTCTGGCTGTCTGCCCGTTTATAAAGAGGGCAGCCTTCATGACCTCTCCCTTCATGGGATCCATCCGGGCCTGCAGGGATCCGAAAAGAGATCTCCTCTCATTTTCCGGCAGATCACGACAGACAGGCAGGTCCACCGGATTCATTTCCTCCGGTTTCCGGATACAGAGACCTCCTTCTTCTGCTTTTCCTGCCATCTCGTCATAGGACTTTGTCTGTATCAGCCGGAGCATACCATGACAGAGAATCAGACCGTATAAGGCATTCTCCAACGCCCGTTGATTTACCTGTCCATCAGGCAGACGTAATACAGCTGACTGATTGTACCAGGAGGGGTTATAAAAGTCTGACCGGTAATACTGTCTCATGACGGGAACGGGTTTTACCCGGCTGTATTCCTGAAAGGACTCTTCTCTGCCCTGACCCATCTTACGGGAAAGCCGCTCTATGCTTCCTTCCTTTAAGACAGTGGCTGCCTCCAGCCGGTATCCTCTTTTCCTGAGGGCGGATACCACGGCGATGGCCTTTATGGAATCTCCACCCATCTCCAGAAAGTCTGCATCTATACTGCACCTGTCAGTCCCCAGGATCGTGCAAAAGACCTGTTCCATTTCCTTTTCCAGCACCGTGCGGGGAGCCAGATAACCACTTTCCTCCCGGATGACCGGGTCAGGCAGAGCCCGCTTATCAAGCTTCCCGTTCACTGTCAGCGGCAGCTTATCAAGCCTTACGAAAAAGCCCGGCACCATGTAGGCCGGCAGAATATCCTTCAGGGACTGTCTGATATACTTTTCACTGGTTGACCCTGTATGCTCCTTGGACACATAATATGCGCACAGCCGTTTTTCCCCGCCTGCATCCTTCTTTATTACAACAGCGGCATCGGCGATCCCTTCCAAAGACCGGATGGCCGCTTCAATTTCTCCGGTTTCTATCCGGTAGCCCAAAAACTTGACCTGATCATCAAGACGTCCCATAAATTCCACATTTCCATCCGCCATCAGTCTTGCCAGGTCTCCGCTCCTGTACATCCTGCCCTCTGAAAATGGATCTCTTACATACTTTTCGGCAGTCAGCCCGGGTCTGTTAAAGTAGCCCCTGGTCACCTGCCTGCCGGCAATGCAGAGCTCTCCCGGAACCCCCAGGCCGCTTAATCTGTCCCCGTTCATGATATAAATGCGGGTACCGGGCACAGGGCGCCCGATGGGAACGTTTTCCTTAAGGCCCTTGTCTCCGGAAAAAAGATAGCTGGTGGCGTTTACCGTGGTTTCCGTTGGTCCGTAGGTGTTGAATACTCTCCTGGCCCCGCACCATTTTAAGAGCAGGGACCGGTCCGGAGCCTCTCCACCCACATCCAAAAGCTTAAGACTATGAAACCTTTCCGGATCAAGAAGCCTTAAATAGGCCGGTGTAAGGGAGGCTGCGGTAACCTTTTTCTCTTCACAATAATCCGTCAATGCCTCCGGATCCCTGACGATTTCTTCAGGAATCAGACAGAGGGTCCCCCCCACGGTAAGTATATGGAACATGTCCCATACGGACTGGTCAAAGACAAATTCCGCAAAGGCAAGGACTGTATCTTCTTTTCCCAGACGGTAAATATCGTTATAGCCATCAAGCATATTGGCAAGCTGCCTGTGCTCCACCACGACTCCTTTGGGCCGGCCTGTGGTTCCCGATGTATAGATAAGATATGCGGGCCGGTCGGGACTGAACTTACGGCATTCTCCTCCGGTCTTTTCCGGGATGGCCTGCCGGGAATCCTTTACTGTGATCACCGGTAATCCGGTCTCATGGATCTTCTCCATGACTTCGTCCGGTATGTCCGTCTCCGCCAGGATCACGGCAGAAGGTCTGCTGTCAGACAGCAGGTAACTGATACGGTCTCCGGGATAGGACGGCAGTATGGGAACATAAGCACATCCGCTCTTTAAAACAGCCCAGAGAGAAACCACCATGGACAAAGACCGTTTGGCAATGACGGCCACCCGTCTTTCTTCCTCCCGGGATCCCCTGTCTGCCTTTATGAGCCGGCCAAGTTTTCCGGCCAGTGACCCGGATCTCTCCCAGAGCTCCCTGTAGGTCAGCTCCTGCTCTCCGATCACCACCGCCGTTTTATCAGGCTGGGTTTCCACGTTTTTTGCAAGAAGACTGATCACGGTATTCCCTGTATCAGGCAGGTCCTTTCCCGCAAAAGCATGAAGAAGCTTCCTGTTTTCCTCCGAATTGATCATGGAAAGGGCCGACAGCTCCTCCTCTCCTGCCTGCAGGCAGTTCTCCAGAAGGGTCAGCAGATGGTCCGCCATGGTCTCCATGGATGACCGTAAAAACAGCTTCCCGTCATACTCAAAGTCGAAACAGAAACAGCCGTCCCTTATTTCCGTCTCCAGGGTCAGGTCATACATGGCCTTCTTTGCCGGCTCAAACACAAGATGCGTTTCTTCCCCGGTCATGTCCGGCAGTTTTCTGTCAAGGCTCTGCATGACAAAAAGGACATTAAAAAGGAGATGCCCGTGCTTTGTGCGTGCAAAAGCTCCCATTTCAGAGAAATCACCGGCTATGTCCTCCAGGGGGACATCCTGGTTCTCCAGGGCAAAGAGGACCCTGTCCTTTATTTTCTTCAAAAATGTATCCCAAGTCTCCTTCTCACTGACCTTAAGGAAAAGAGGAACTGTATTTACAAACATTCCCTGCAGGTCCTCGCTTCCGGGGATGGTTCGACCGTCCATCACTGTGCCCAGAATGATTTCATCCTGCCTGGAATAGCGGCTGATCACGAGAGAAAAGACTGCCAGCAGAAGCATGTAGGGCGTACAGCCCTCTTTTCTGCAAAAAGCCATGATTTTCTCCGACAGATCCCCGGAAAGGACCCTGACCACGTGTCCGGCTTCCCTCGGGAAGGAAGGCTCCCATACCCCGTCGGAGGGAAGCTCTGTCTCCCCGGTATCACGGAATTCATTAGACAGGTCCTTCCATTTCTTACGTTTTTCTGCCCTTCGGATCCCGTACAGCTCCGTCTTCTCCAGGGCTGCAAATTCTTTCTGGTGAAATGCAGCAGACGGGACACACTGGCCTGTATAGAGGGCAGCAAACTCCCTGGCAAATAAGAGATTGCTCTTCCCGTCACTGATGATATGATGCCAGAAAAATGTCAGTTCCTTCTTTTCAAAATGCCAGGCAAACAAAGGTGGTTCATTTAACAGGAAGGTCACCGGCGACTTGTCTGACAAAGTCTTTCTTTCCGACTTTTCCACCATCCGCAAACTTTCCCCGGGACCGGAAATCTTCTGCACCAACCCCCCGTCAGTCATATAAAAGCCTGTCCGCAGACTTTCATGGCGCTCAAATAATGCCATAAGCACTTCCCTGGTTTTTTCTCTGGAAAACTCTCCTTTTGTACGTACTTTAAGCTGTAAAAGGTAGGTATCATCATCCGGGGGAAGCATCGCCTGGGCGGTATAGACCCTCTCCTGGGCAGCGCTTACCTGGTATTCATCCCGGATGGGCAGCTTTTCCGGAATTAACAATTCCCGGCTGCCTGTTTCCTCTCTTCCATCAGTCAGGCTCTTAATACGGGAGGCCAGCCCGGCAATGGTCGGATATTCCATAATATCCCTGATACTGATATGGCAGGAAAATGTCTGATAGATTCTGTACAATAGGATCGCTGCCAGAAGCGAATTACCTCCCAGCCGGAGAAAATCCGTGCCTCGTCCCGCTTGCGGAATTCCCAGAATCTCCTCATAAAGAGCGGCCAGCCCTTTCTCCACAGAGTCGGCAGGGGCTTCATAAATTCCTTCCTCTTTGGGGACAGGAAGGGGTAATTTGTCATAATCCACCTTACCGTTGGTATTTAAGGGGAAGCGATCAAGGTGAATGAAAAAAGACGGGAGCATATAGGAGGGTTTTTCCTTCAGAATATATTCTTTAAGCAGCCCTTCATCCAGGGGCTCCTCCGACAGATAATAGGCGGCCAGGATACGCCCTCCGGAAAGGAGGGGGGCTGAGACCGCAGCGTCCTTGATATCTTTAAACTCCTTAAGCAGGGCCTCTATCTCTGCGGGTTCCACCCGGAAGCCCCGTATTTTGACCTGCCTGTCCGCCCTGCCCATATATTCGATATTCCCATCCTCACCTTTCCTGGCCAGATCGCCGGTATGGTAGAGCCTGTCATAATCCGGATCTTTGGAAAAGGGATTTACAGTATAAACCTTGTCAGTGAGCTCCCGGTTATTAAGGTAGCCCCTGCCTACATGGGGTCCTGCGATACATAGTTCCCCTGTCCGGCCCTGTCCTACCTGTTCTCCCTTATCATTCAGAATATAAATGGCGACCTCCGGCAGGGGCCTGCCCAGGGGAACGACTCCCTGATAATGCTTCAAAACCGGGAACATGGTCACAAATACCGTGCATTCTGTCGGACCGTATCCGTTATGCAGCATGTAGCCCTCCGGCGGGTCAACAGACATCAGGGCCTCTCCTCCCACCGTCAGATGCCTTAAAGAAGTGTTACGGATATTCCTGGCAAACTGCCTGCCAAGCTGGGTTGTCATGGAGGTATGGGTGATCCTGTTTTCCTCAAAAAACCGGTTCAAAAGAAGGATATCCCTGCGGATCTCCTCCGGAATAATATAGACAGCGGCTCCCGAGGCCAGGGGCAGCAGACTTTCCACGATGGCCAGGTCAAAAACAAAGCTGGCATGCTGGGCCATACGGCAGTTCCGGTCCACCTCATAATAACTCTTGTACCATTCCAGAAGGGAGTTTACATTTTTTCGCAAAAGCTCTGTACCCTTCGGCCTGCCCGTTGAGCCGGAGGTATAGAGGACGACAAAGGTATCCTCTCCTTTTTCCTCCTCCCAGACCGGGACGGCGTCCACAGCCGGAGCGGCGATGTCTTCTATGTCTTCTATATAGAGTTTTTTTCTGCCGTCTGAAAAAATATCCGGATTTAAAAGATGTTCAAGCTCTTTTGAAACGATCACGTGGGAGGTATGAGCATCCTCTATCATCAGATTGATCCGCTCTGCCGGATGGGAACTGTCAAGGGGCTGATAGGCCGCGCCGGTCCTCAGCACGCCCAGGGGAGCTATGGTGATATATTCGCATCTGGGAACCAGGATCGAGACGGTTTTTCCCCGTCCTGCCCCTGCTGCCTTTAACCGGGACGCCAGCCTGCCCGTTATCTGCTCCAGTTCTTTATATGTGTATTGTTTTTCTTTATAAACAAGAGCCCTGCGAGAAGCAAAATCCTCCATGCTGACCCTTATCTGGTCGAGCAGAGACGGGGCATCTGTCTTTTCTCTTAAGGCTTCAGGTTTTTCTGACATATTTAAAATCTCCTGACATGCTAAAAAGGGCTGTCCTGTCATCAACAAAAAAGGACAGCCGGATCATTTATTTCCCGCTCCTGAACACTTTATCCACCATCTGAAGGTCTTCAAAGGAAAGGGCAAAGCCGATCCGGTCGGCAGTGGTGACATTGATTCCTATTTTGGGAGTTGCCTCGCATACCATGTCCAGTTCCCGGAAAGGAGTACCTTCTTCCGCAAAATTTTTTATCTGCCTTACGACATGGTCTGCCGTCTCCCCTGCGTCACTTAAGGTGACGCCGAAAAGGGCGCCGCCTGCCAGGGGCGCGAAATCATCCTGTGCAAGGGTCTTTATGCCGGCGGGTATAATGCAGTCATCTAAAAGCTCCTGCATTCTGCTATCATAATCGATGGAACATATCGTAACGTAAAGGCAGTCGATTCCGGCATCCGCAAGTTTGCGGTAGGCTTCTTTCAGCTCTTTGTAATATCTTTCATAATCGTCATCCGAAACCGGTTCCTTCACATGCTCGTAAACCACTTCAAAGCCATGCTCCCGGGACTTTTCCTCCACAAAGGAAATGGCCGAATAGGCATAGGCATCTTCCGAATCCTCATAAACTACACCCAGTTTTTTAAAATGCAGGAAACGGTATCCCACATCCAGCTGCCTGCCATAGGAGGTAAGATCCAATGTGGCAAATGCATGATCATTCCTGTTATGGGGATCTACAATGCCCGAAGCCACGGGATCAGCAGCATAGATGCACATAAACCTGTTTTTCTTTTCATTTTCCGCCAGATAAACACCCGGCGCCGTACCCATGGCAAAGGTGATATCCACGTCATCCCTGTTTGCCATTTCCGGATAATCTGCCTCCTCCATCTCATTCATGTCAAAAAAGGCTTCCCGCCTGAAGCGGTATCTTGCCCCTTCCACATTTGCGTCACAGATATCATTCCACAGCTTTCTGGTATCTCCATCCTTGAGATCCGCCTCGAAATCTGCATTCTCATATTTTGCCAGAAAGCTTTCCTGAATACTTCCCTCCTCCACCAGGTTCCTGGCGATATCCAGAAGGACCTGGGCAAAGGAACCATAATCCTTCACCTGGGCATAGCCGAAATAAATGACATCCTCTTCTTTTTTGGGAGCGCTTTCGGCCCTTCCCTCCAAAGAAAAACCGCAAAAAACGGACAGGGAAAGCAATAGACAGCATAATGCTTTGCTCAAGGTTTTTTTTCTGATCATACGCTTCCCTCCCGTCCCGGCTTGAAACGCTTTCCGTAAAATATAAAACCACCATAAAAGACCAGTCCCACGAGAAGAATGGCCACGATCACTCCCGTTGCGCCGGCAGCACCCGCTGAAAGTCTGGCTGTTATGGCCACAGGGCCTATGGCCAGGCCGATCTTACCGAATACCATCTGCAGCATGGTACATTTTTCCCTGCTGGTACCCTCAACATAGTCAAGGCCTGAATCCATGACTACCATCCCGAAGCAGTCCCAGAGGCTGGTAAGAACCAGGGCCAGTATGGCTGCCCATACCCTGGATGTCAGAACAAAGATCCCTATGCTGATGCTCTGTAAAAGCATATAGATGACCATTGCATTTTCCGGTTTTATCCGCTTTATGACCCAGGCTGATATGGGATCTGTCAGATAGGCAATAATAATGTAATTGAGCATCAGGCAGCCTGATACCATGGAGTTTGAGAAACCGGCTTCACTTCCAAATAAGGGGAAGGTATAACCCACAAAAAGGGTTGCGATATACACCGGCAGAACCGCCATGACCATAAAAATCAGCACCTCTTTGCGCCTGAGTTCCTTTACCGCGGAAATAAAAGACATCTTCTTTTCCTTCTGGGGCTGCCGGGGGAAGCCGGCAAAATACACAAGGAAAAGACAGAGAATGCCCAGGCCTGCTCCTGTAAGAAATACCAGGGTATAGGAAGTCACATCCGCCACAAGACCACCGATGACCACGCCGCAGCTGACTCCCAGATTGATTGCTGCCATATATTCCACCAGAATCCTTGTGTGCTTTTCCGGATCCGTCTGTGAAGAAGCATACAGCCTGATGGAGTTGATGATAATACCATCGCAGAAACCATATACAAAACGGGCACCCATAAGAAAGATCAGGTTTGGGGAAAGGGCACACAAAATATAACCGAGGATCCCCATGATGATCCCCCCGGTCATCACACGTTTCATGCCGAACCTGCTGATGAGGGAGCCTGCCCCGAACAGACCGGTCAGTACCGCGACAGAATACAGGGTGTTGGGCATACCGCTTAAGAAAGACAGGGATGGGGGAAGTTTCATGGCTTCAAACATCTTCGCGCATAATACCGAGAAAAAGCCCACATCAAGGGTAAATGCGATACCCTCCACAAAAACAAACATCCGAAAGCCCGGGAGATACAGGTCCCCTTCTTTTATTTCCCCCTTCATTTCCTCGTGCCTGGTCTGGAAATTCACAGCTTCTATACTGATAAACACTGTGATCAGAATAAGGATCAGTATATCAAAAATATTATTCAATTTCTGTTCTCTTGCCCTGACCTGATCCCTGTCATATTTACAGGACAGGGTCATCTCCTTACCGGAATCTGTTGAAATGATAATGGAATAGCTGCTTATCATTTCGCTGTCAGATGATGTTTCTTCATCAATAGACAGGCGGGAAATCTCCGGAATATCGTCCGTCAGGTTATTCAGGTAACTGTCGATCCCCTTAAGCTCATGGAAATAGATCCCTTTATCGATCACTTCATTCAGATCGTATTCAACCATCCTGGCAGCCGTCTTCGCGATACTGTCCACGGATTTCTTATAGGCTTTGTCAACATGATACAGCCACTGAAATCCCAATACAGACTGGGCTAAAATGAGAATGATGATTCCCCCTGCCCTCAGGCGATTGACACTTACACCGGTCTCGGCTCCGGGCATCAGCACAAGGATCGATGCCAAAAGCACTAAGCAGAAAACAAAAGCCCCCAGACGGGAGATATAGCCTATATATTCCCTGGTCGCCTTGTCTATTCTGGAAATGTCAAGTTTTAGTATCATCATGCCGGCATCAAAACCGGTAAAAGCATAGATGCCGTCTCTTTTGATGGTGTATTCCTCAAGGGCAGCACTCTGCCTGACGCTTTCATCCATTTTACCGACCGTTTCAATGGTATTTCCCTTCTGGTCAATGACCTCCACCGCCAGGATATCCTCGGAGAATGAGTCCACCTCGGCAAGAAGCTGTTCCAGACCATAGTACTTTTCCAGGGGTTTTCCAAAGCTTAGTGCATAATTCAGTTTTCTTACGGAACTGACGGTTTTTAAAAGACCCGTATGCACATAAGTGTCCGTCTGGCTCTTCCGGAAGGACAAAGTGGTCAGGACGGCAGTTAAAACCAGCATCAGAACGCCGGTCTGGATAATCGTGAATATGGCTTTTTTCTTATTGATAAGTATCTTATTTTTCATATAGATTGTGATAATTCCTTCTAATGTCTTGTGGCCAGCTCGTCGGTGATCTCCTTCCAGCTGACATCCTGCTGGGCCATCAGTACCATCATGTGATACAGGAAATCACAGATCTCATATTTGAGTTCATCGGAATCGGGATTCTTTGCCGCGATCACGATCTCCGTGGCTTCCTCCCCTACCTTTTTGAGGATCTTGTCTACGCCCTTATCAAAGAGATAATTGGTATAGGATCCCTCCCTGGGATGGTCTTTCCTGTCCAGTATGGTATTATATACTTCTTCGAAAACCAGCAGGGGATTTGTATCATCATACTCTTTTTTCACAAGATCACGGTAGAAGCAGCTGCGGTTTCCTGTATGACAGGCGGCGCCTATCTGGGCCACCTTAGCCAGGATCGTGTCATTGTCACAATCGATGGACAGGGACTTGACATACTGATAATGACCGGAGGTATCTCCTTTGGTCCATAGCTCCTGCCGGCTTCTGCTGTAGTAGCACATTTTACCGGAAGCGATGGTTTTTTCAAAGGATTCCTTTGTCATGTAAGCCAGCATCAGAACCTGGCCGGTTTTATAGTCCTGAGTGATACATGGGATCATACCGTCATTGTTAAGCTTAAAGTCTTCAAAGGAAATGGCGCTTTCATACAGATTCATGGGTAGGCTCTGCTTTTTCAGGGCCTGCTTAAGATCCATACAGTCAAAGGCATCGTCACCATCCAGAATGATCCCGTCGCCCATGGTCATCTTAAGAATATCCGCCGTGGCATTGTCGTCCCCGGCCCCGGCCATGACTGTAACGGGAACCTTTACCTTGATTTTCAGAAAATCTGCTGTCCTGACATAGGCTTGATCCGAAGGATCTCCCGCCAGCACAATGCCTCCGAAGCCTTCCTCCTCCACAGCCCTTCTGGCCCGGATCAGGGCCTTCTCATAATCGGATTCCCTCAGATAGAGCCAGATCCGGTCGGCTCCGAAACGATCGGAAGCCTCCTTAACAGCTTCCAGGTTATCGTAACCCTCTGTATCAATGATAACCCTTTTTGCCCCGGCATAAAACATTTTCTTTACATCTTCAAAACGAAGCACCTTTGCCATGACATTTAAGGGAATGTCCGCTTCACGGCAGATGGCCTTGATGGTTTTAACATCTTCTTCCTGCCCGTCCTCGAAGGACCGGGCATCATAATAGTAAAGTTCATCCGCCCCGCAGTTGTCATAATAGGCCGCGTCTTTAAGAATATGCTCCGGGCGGAGCCTGGGAATGATTTTTATATAATCCATTGCATTCTCCATTCTGATTATTAAATAAGTGATCCCTTGGTAGAGAGTACATCATGAAGCCTGGGATCATGAGAAACCGCCTCATCCAGCGCCTTGGCGAAGGCTTTAAAGGCTGCTTCCATAATATGATGATTGTTGCTGCCGAACATCAGCTTTAAATGCAGGTTATGGCTGCGCCGTATGAAACTGCGTAAAAGAATTCCCGGACCATCTCCGTGTCAAATTCCCCTACCCGTTCAACGGTAAAGGGAAGATCGCACACCAGAAAGGGCCGTCCCGACAGGTCAATGGCACACATCACCAGCGTCTCATCCATGGGGAGAAAGAAGTTGCCAAACCGTCTGATGCCTTTTTTTTCACCAAGGGCTCTGGCGATGGCCTGTCCCAGAACGATCCCGGTATCCTCAATGGTATGATGACAGTCCACATGAAGGTCTCCCTTCACCCTGCAGGACAGGTCAAAAAAGCCGTGCCGGGCAAAGCTGTTGAGCATATGGTCAAAGAAACCGATGCCCGTAGCTATCTCTGTTTTCCCGCTGCCATCCAGATTAATATCAAGAACTATATCTGTTTCAGATGTTTTCCGTTCAATATGTGCCTTACGCATGTTTTCTCCCATCTGCCGCCGGCCTCCGGGCGGTCTTATTATTCGTTTTCAAATCTCACAGCAATCGAATTGGCATGTGCCGTAAGCCCTTCCGCCCGGGCAAAGGCTTCAATGTCTTCATGTACTTCCTTCAATGCCTCCCGGGAATAATAAATGATACTGGATTTCTTAATGAAATCGTCCACAGAAAGGGGAGAGAAGAACCGGGCTGTCCCGTTTGTGGGCAGGACATGGTTGGGTCCGGCAAAATAGTCTCCCAGGGGTTCCGAGCTGTAGGTACCCAGGAAAACAGCTCCTGCGTTCCGAACCTTTGTCATTACTTCAAAGGGATTGGCCGTTACTATTTCAAGATGTTCCGAGGCGATGCTGTTTACCGCGTCCACTGCCTCTTCCATATTAACAGCCACCAGGATATAGCCAAACTGGTCAAGGGACTTCCTTATGATATCTGCTCTGGAGAGAGTCTTCAGGAAACCCTCGATCTCTTTCTCAACCTCTTTGCCCAGCCCTTCGCTGGTGGTCACCAGGATAGCGCTGGCAAGCTCGTCATGCTCTGCCTGGGAAAGAAGATCCGCCGCCACAAACCTGGGATCCGCCGTTTCATCGGCCAGCACCAGAATCTCACTGGGACCGGCCACAGAATCAATACCCACATGGCCATACACTGCCTTCTTGGCCAGGGCCACATAAATATTTCCCGGGCCCACGATCTTATCCACCTTTTTAATCGAAGAAGTCCCGTAGGCAAGGGCCGCCACCGCCTGGGCCCCTCCCACCTTGTAAATCTCTGTGGCTCCCGCTTCATTGGCTGCCACCAGAGTCGTAGGAGTAATCCGGCCATTTTTATCCGGCGGAGTCACCATCACGATCCGTTCTGCCCCGGCCACCTTTGCCGGAACAATATTCATCAGGACGGAGGAAGGATAGGCCGCCTTCCCGCCGGGAACATAGACTCCCACATCAGAAAGGGCTGTAACTCTCTGGCCCAGTATGGTCCCGTCGGGCCTGCTTTCAAACCAGCTGGTCCTTTTCTGCTTTTCGTGAAATGCACGGATATTGACCAGGGCCTTTCTAATAATCTCCACCAGGGAAGCATCCACCTTCTCATAGGCCTCTTTGATCTCCTCTTTAGTGACCCGGATGCTGTCCCGGTTAAGACGGCAGCCGTCAAACTTCTCCGTATAGGAGAAAAGGGCTTCGTCTCCTTTCTCTTTAACCTCCTCAAGGATGGCCTGCACACGGTCCGCATAGACTCCGTACTGGTCAGGACTGCGCCGCAGCAGATCTTTAAGAAGATTTTTTGTCGTCTCTTTATTGATCTTATACGTTTTCATCTCAGTTCTCCTTCATGGTAAGCTCTCTGAGTCCCAGCATCAGCCTGCGGATCCGGTCCTGCTCCATCCTCATACTCACCTGGTTTACTACCATCCGGGCAGAAAGATCACAGATCTCCTCAAGGACCATCAGGCCATTTGCCTTTAAAGTAGAACCCGTCTCCACAATATCAACAATAACCTCAGATAATCCCACAATGGGAGCCAGCTCAACAGAGCCATTTAACTTGATGATCTCCACCGTCTGATACTTTTTGTTGTAGAAATAATCTCTGGCTATCTGAGGGTATTTGGAAGCGACTCTGATCAGTTCCCCGTGTTTGAGCTTCTCTCTGGCTGATTCAGGGCCGCATACACACATTTTACACTTTCCGAAACCCAGGTCCATCATCTCATACAGGTTGCGTCCTTCCTCAAGGATGGTATCCTCTCCCACAACGCCGATGTCTGCCGCCCCATACTCCACATAGGCAGGCACGTCAGAAGCCTTGGCCAGGAAAAACTTGAGCTTTAAGTCCTCATTTACAAAAATCAGCTTCCGGGTCTTTTCATCCTTCATGGCTTCGCAGGTGATCCCGAGTTCTTCAAACATGGACATGGTTTTCTTGGCCAGTCTTCCCTTGGCAAGGGCAAATGTAAGATATCTCATATTCTAGTACTCCTCCCTGAATTCCTGAAGACTGATACGGCTTCTCTGGTCTGTAACAAAATCATGGATGTCCACCATGTCCCCCTCAAGGACGAAGGCCTTACGGGCCCCCTGATATTTGATAAACTTAAGGCGGCTGTCCAATGAGCCATTCTCATCATGAACAGAAAGTTCTGTTCGGATCCCGTCATCGCGCAGGCTGCTCACCAGGGAGATGGCCTTCCTGCGGTCTGCTTTTTTATATAAAAGGACCGCATAATCAAAGTCTTTGATGGAAACACTGATATTCTGTCTGCTTAAAGCCATCATAAGATCATCGATCAATATGGTAAAGCCGATGGCCGGCGCATCCTTCCCGAACTGAAGCAGCAGGTTATCATACCGGCCCCCTTTACCGATGGCATCTCCGGTACCATAGGTATAGCCTCTGAAAATGATTCCGGTATAGTAGTCATAATAGTTCACCATGCCCAGGTCAAAGCCGATGTATCTCTCGTACCCATACTCGCAGATCACGTCATAAACCTGCTTCAGACGATCAAGGGCTTTTCGGCAGCGGGGATTGGCAGTAAGGCCTGCGGCCTTTTCCAGCATGGCGACATCTCCATACAGCTCATTATACTCCTCTAAAATGACCCGGTACTCCTCCTCGATATCAAGGCCGGATAAAAGAAGCTCCATGCCAAGAGAATTCTTATTCTCAATCAGTTCATGGATCCTGGCTTTTATCTCATCCTCGACCTTGAGGCTGTCTATCACTGCCCGGTAAAATTCCGTCTGTCCGATGTCGATCCTGAACTCATCAAGTCCCGCAGCCAGAAAACAGTCGATCATCATGATGACTGCCTCGGCATCCGCTTCAGGGGAATCGTCATTAATATGCTCGGCTCCAAGCTCGGTTTTCTGGGCCGGTTTCCCCTGGTAGCTGTGGTGATTCATAAAGGTATCTCCCACATAGGAAAGACGTAGGGGAAACCGGCAATCATAATAATATTTGGCAGCGCTTCTGGCAATGGAAGGTGTCATATCAGGCCGCAGCACCAGCGTATTATTATTTCTGTCAAAAAACTTGAACATTTCCCGGGAGCTCACCGTCCCCGTATCACTGTTAAATACGTCAA
This sequence comes from Eubacterium sp., assembly GCA_017433295.1. Lineage (GTDB taxonomy): Bacteria > Bacillota > Clostridia > Lachnospirales > Lachnospiraceae > Anaerobutyricum. The sequence goes on along the minus strand of JAFRHL010000052.1, from coordinate 10,029 downwards.
AAAACTCAAAAGCCGGTGTCTCTATATCCTGATATCCGTACAGGGCCAGCACATCATGAAGCTTAAGCTCAAGTGCTTTCTTCCGCTTGCATTCCGAATGATAAATGTCCCGTACGCCCTCCGGTGTGTGAAGCAGCTTTTCCTTCATGTTATTCCTCCGTGAAAAAAAGCATTTTAGCCGGTCAGCAGGCTGTCCCTGCTGACCGGCTGTTTATAAGTCGTAAATTGTCTCTGGGTAATCCAGTCGCAATGATCAATGGCCATCGTGATCATCCATGTCATCAATATCCATATCATGCTCATAGGAATCCAGATGGCTGACTGCTCCGTACATTTCCTTTCCTACCACATTATGTTTTATGCGTTCTTCTTCGATCAGATTACTGAGCATGCGTTTGATCTCCGTCGGACGTTTAATATTCTCAAGATGGATGACCGGAGTTGACCGGTCCTTGGTATTCAAATGAATGGTACCGGTACCGCATAATCTCTGTCCCAGACTTCTGGTCATAGTAATATCTGTGATACGATACAGGAGACATTCATCCTCTCTGGAAGAAAGGAAACCACTGCCTATGTATATTCTCCCGCTTTGGACCATATATTTTGTAAAACTGAAAGGAAACCAGAGCCAGTGCTTTCTGTCACTCCAGACAGAAGCCTTACCTGCATCCACTTCCCTGTACTCACCATTCTCTGTTCTGCTCATATGGGAATCCTCCTTCATGTTCTATGATAATACTGCGACTGCCTCTTTATAAGCCGCCAGTGTCACCGGATCAAAAAGTACAAATCTTACAAAATCAAATGCGTCAGGATGCTGATTGCAGAATTCAGCTACTGTCTTAACGGCGATCAGGGAAGCCTGTTTAAGCGGAAAATGATAGACCCCCGTAGATATGGAAGGAAAAGCCACTGTCCTGATACCATGATCCAGGGCCACCTGCAGGGAATTCCAGTAGGCATTGGCCAAAAGCCGGGCTTCCCCCGCAGACCCGCCTCTCCATATGGGCCCCACTGTATGGATCACATATTTACACGGCAGACTGTAGGCACCGGTAATCTTGGCCTCCCCGGTCTTACACCCATTTAATGTCCTGCATTCCGCCAGAAGCTGCGGACCTGCCGCCCTGTGAATGGCCCCGTCCACACCGCCTCCACCTAGAAGGCTGGTGTTGGCTGCGTTCACTATGGCTTCCACATCGGTGACCTTTGTAATATCACCCTGAACAGTTTGTATATTTATCACGATCAAACCCTCCCTGTTTCCCGTAAAGATGTCATGAATAGTTCCGGCAGATCAGCCTGTCATTCTTTATTGACAGCCTGCCATTTCTTATTAACAGCCTGTCGTATCTTATTAATCTGACAATAACGGGGACATTATTCATCCGCCAGGGAATCAAAGTAACCCTGGATAAATACGATGGGTGTTCCCTTGTCTCCGGATCCGGAAGTCAGGTCACAGAGAGATCCGATCAGGTCTGTAAGTCTTCTGGGAGTTGTTCCCTGGGAAGCCATATGGCCCTTCAAAGATCCCTGCTTCTGAGTGATGGCCTCCTTCATGGCTTTATCAAGGTCGCTGCCGGAAAGATGCTTGAAATCATTATCCGCAAGATACTTAAGCTTCAGCTCGTTGGGAGTACCCACCAGTCTTCCGGTAAAGGCCGGACTGACCACCGGATCTGCCAGCTCCCAGATCTTGCCCACCGGGTCCTTAAAGGCTCCGTCACCATAGATCATACAGTTCATCTCAACACCGGTGGCATCCTTTAGACTCTTCTGAAGCGCATCAACAAAGGCCTGCCCGTCCCTGGGGAAAAGCTTTACGGTTGTCTCCGTCGCCTTATTGGATCCGTATAATCCGTATTCTGTATTATATCCGCTGTCTCCCACCGGAGCATTCATGATATCCGCCATGGTAAGGACCTTCTTCGCTCCGGCTCCCAACAGGCGTCTGCGTGATCTTTCCCTTGTGTGAATATCACAGCAGAGAACAGTATCCGTATAATCAAGGACAGCCCGGCAGTCATTGCCGAATACCATCACCAGCTCGCAGTCCTCTTCAGCGAAGAGTTCCTTATAATATGCCACATAATCAACGCCGGTAAAAGGATGCAGCTGATAACCGAAGAGCTCTCTGTAGCGGTCCTCGCCGAAAACATCTGAATAAGGGTTCACGCCCTTCTCATCCAGCAGGTCCTCGTCAAAAAGATGATTGCCCACTTCATCAGAAGGATAGCTCATCAGCATATATACCTTCTTAAAAGCTTTGGCGATACCCTTTAAGCAGATGGCGATTCGGTTGCGGCTTAATATGGGGAACACAAGACCGATGATATCTGTCCCGAACTTGGCCCTGCAGTCTTCGGCAATCTGATCTATGGTCACATAATTCCCCTGGGTACGGCCTACGACCGCCTCTGTAACTGCCACAATATCCTTATCATGGAATACAACATTTTCCTCTTTGGCCATGGCAAGGACAGAGTCTGTGACGATACGAACCAGATCATCTCCCTCTTTAAGTACCGGACATCTGACACCTCTTGATACTGTTCCTATTGTTCTCATAATATACTTTCCTTTAATAAAAATGCATAAAACACAGGTATCACCTTCTTTTTTTAACAGCTGATACCTATACCAGATTTATAATTTGTCTAGAATATACTATCACTTAATCAAGGATTAATCAATAATTGATTTAAAGTTTAAAAGAGTTCTTCCCACCACTCGATCTCTTTTCCTTTTTCCAGATAAAGGGAACTTGAAAAGCCTTCCGACTGCCAAACTGCAAGTTCATAAAGACCATCCTGCCCTTTTAAGGTGATAATTTCTTTTTTATTTTTTATTTCGGTCTTCCAGGGATAGTCAGTATAAACACCGGAATTATCTTCCTTTCCCCGGGATTTCCGGTAACATATAACGCCGTCTTCCATATGGTAGAGGATCTCACCCATCCCCTGGTCATAAGCATAATACCCGGTATCCAGGGACCTGGCTTTCAACTGTGATAAATCACTGATTTCAAATCCCAGTTTTTTACTAAGATCCTCCGCGGAAGCCATCTCCGTCCGGGCCGGTGCTGCATTCTCCGCTTCTTCTTCCGGATTGTCCGCTTCCTCTGCTTCCGGATTGCCCGCTTCTTCTGCTTCCGGGGGGTTTACTCCTTCTGCCTTCAGACCATTTGCTCCCGCCCCTTCCAGGTCCTCGTTCTCAACATATCTGTCCTCTTCGGCAGCCATCTGTTTCAAATCAGATTTGGGTTTTATAAAATACTGTACACAGACCGACCCTGTTATAAGCAGCACAAAACAGGCCACCATTGCCAGTCCTTTCATAATTCCATGTTTACCTGCTGTTCTTCCGGAATATTGCTCTGCGGCTTTTGAGGTGCTCTTCAAAATACGTTTCTTCGCTTCCTCCGAGAGCTCGATTCTATCCATGATCTGATCATATTTACTCAAAATCGTAGGCCTCCTCCAATATGGTTCTCAGTCTCTCCCTGCCCCGACGCAGGTCAGACCGGACTGTGGACTCATTACGATGTAATATCCGGGCAATTTCTTTTACTGAATAACCCTCATAATAGAACAGGTGGATTGCCTCCCTGTACTTAGGCGGTAGTTCTTTCACCGCAGTCCACACCAGGGACAGGTCTTCCCTCTCTTCCTGTATCAGGGAATCTTCCAGTTCATCGGTTTCCCGGAGCTGATTATATTTAATCTTATTTTTGCTCAGATTAGCCGCCACCGTAAAAAGCCATGCTTTCTCCTTAGAAGGTGTCGCAAAATATGGCTGGTGTTTTATGTACTGAATCAGCGTGTCCTGCAAAATATCCTCTGCATCAGACATATTGTGCAGATAGGAATATGCAAGTCTCATAATCCTGTTCCCATACTGATCCAGCATCCTTGCAGCATTCTCCCGGACATCCCCTGCCCCGGAGTTGCCGCCGGAAATATACGGACTGCCGCCCGATCCGCTGGAGCTGCCGCCTCCCGAAGCCCTGGAATGAGCGGCTCCGTTAAGGGGCCGCAGGCCCATGCTCTGTCTTCCCATCCCGGCAAAGGGGATGCAGATAAAATGATTGATTATCATAATAATATACCTGTTAACTGATAACTGTTCATGGGCAATGAACAATTATATTATATAAACAATTATTTCGCTTAATATGTTGCAGTGTTCTTTCCTTTGATGTATTGTAACGCAGGTATGGGGATTTTACAAATGTTGATTTGTAGGGGTGTTTTTGGTTTTGCCAGGTAAACGCAGCAGAGGGGGCATATATGTCTGCAAGTTCCGTTGCTCCTCGGAAATTGAAGTTAAATGGCGGTTGCTGTTTTTTGATTTCCTGCGGTGCAAAGTCACTTTCAGACATATTGGCCCCCTCTGCTGCTGTTTATGGCTGACAAAGGAAAACCAGCCCGATTTTTCTGTTTGGGTAACAGGGAGAGGATATGGTATATACGGTTCGTAAATTCCGGATGCGGGCAGATATATTTTTTTAATTTCTATTCTTATCTGCCCTGAGCCGATGATAGGACGAATTCAGAGAAAGATATGACCGGAGTTTTTGCTTTTCTATCCGGCATACAGCCGGAAGGGGCCTATAAATCTCCACAGGTGACTTTGCACCGCAGGAAATCAAAAAACAAGAACTGCCATATAACGTCGTTTTCCGAGGAGGAACGGAACCTGGGGAGATTTATAGGCCTCTTCCGGTGTCTGTATGTAGAATAATAAAACACCCCCACAAATCAACATTTTGACACTCCCCTGTACTCTATGATATAATACTACAATTCTGAGTCGCGCGTAAACAAGGTATCCACAAAGCTGACATAGATACAGGAGGATATGACCATGGCCTTTGATGGTATTGTGATTGCCAATATCGTTTATGATATGAGCCGGCTTCTTACGGGAGGCCGGATTTATAAAATATACCAGCCGGAAACGGATGAACTGCTGCTTATCATTAAAAACCATAAGGAAACTTACCGGCTGCTTCTTTCTGCCAGTGCGGGACTCCCTCTGGTCTACTTTACCGGCAAAAACAAGAGCAACCCCATGACGGCGCCGAATTTCTGTATGCTTCTTCGCAAGCATATCACCAACGGGAGAATCACCGGAGTCTGCCAGCCCGGGATGGACCGTATTATTGAAATCTCCATAGAACACCTAAACGAGCTGGGGGATGTATGCGGCAAGCGTCTGATCGTTGAGCTCATGGGCAAGCACAGCAATATTATTTTTGCCGACGATAAGGGGATGATCATTGACAGTATTAAGCATATCTCTCATCAGATCAGCTCTGTCCGGGAAGTACTGCCTGGGAGAGAATATGTAACTCCCCCTGATCAGGGGAAGATTCCTCTGGACCAGCTGAATACAGACTGGATGGAGAGGGTTCTTCTGAAAAAGCCATCCTCCGTTCAGAAAGCCATCTACAGTTCCATACGGGGGATCAGTCCTCTCGTGGCAGGCGAAGTGGCCTGCCGGGCAGGGATCGACACCGATGCTCCGGTCTCCTCTCTTACTGAAGATGACCAGACCGGTTTATATGGGGAACTGGTACGTCTTTCAGGCCAGGTTGATGATCATTCTTTCAGACCGAATATTATTTACAGGGGAAAGGAGCCGGTGGACTTTTCATCCATTGAATTAACCATGTTTCAGGACCTTGAGGCAAAATCTTTTGCCACGATCTCTGAAGTCCTTGAAACATTTTATTCGGAAAAGGAGCTGGTTGCCAGGATCCGGCAGAAGGGTGCCTATCTGCGGCGTATCGTTCAGAATGCTCTGGAGCGTACTGCCAGAAAATATGACCTCCAGAGGAAACAGCTTAAAGATACGGATAAAAGGGAAAAATACAGAATCTACGGAGAGCTGCTGCATACTTATGGATACAGCGCCGGTCCGGGAGACAGGAAGCTCACCTGTGTGAACTACTATGATAATAAGGAGATCACGATTCCCCTGGATCCCCAGCTTACGGCCATGGAAAATGCAAATAAGTATTTTGACCGTTATAATAAGCTGAAAAGAACCTGGGAAGCATTGACCACCCTGGTGGAGGAGACCAGCGCCCAGCTTAAGCATCTGGAATCAATCAGTAATGCGCTGGAAATTGCCCGGGATGAAAATGATCTTCAGATGATCAAGGAAGAACTGGTGGAATGCCACTATATGAAACGTCACGGGCAAAAGAAGGGCCGTTCACTGGGAAAAAGCAAGCCCTTCCATTATATTTCATCGGACGGATTCCATATGTATGTGGGAAAAAACAACTTTCAGAACGATGAGCTGACCTTCAAATTTGCCAATGGGAAGGATATGTGGTTCCACGCCAAAAAGATGGCCGGTTCCCACGTGATCGTGAAGCTGGAGACGGCGGATGAACTTCCGGACAGGACCTATGAGGAAGCAGCCCGGCTGGCGGCATACTACTCCAAAGGGAAAAATGCTCCCAAGGTGGAGATCGATTATACCGAGCGCCGCAACCTGAAGAAACCTCCCCATGCCATGCCCGGATTTGTAATCTATCACACTAATTACTCCATGAGTATCGAACCGGATATCAGCGGGATCCGGGAACTATGACAAAACAGGCTGCCGCACCGGGTGACCTGACCTGCGCACGCAGGACACCATCACCTGGTACGGCAGCCCTTTTACGTATATTTTATCACAGTCCTTCATACAATCTGATATAGCCTTCCGACTGCCGCTCCCAGGAATAGTCTTCCTGCATGCACCTTCTGGCAATGCCCGTAAAGGCTCTGGGCTTCATATAGAAAAGCGATACAGCTTCATTTAATGTATGCAGAAGGGCCTCCGGGCTGTACTCTTCAAAACCGAACCCGTTGCTGATCCCCTTTTTCTGACTGTAGGGCCTGACTGTATCCACCAGTCCCCCGGTAAGTCTTACCACCGGCACCGTTCCGTAGCGGAAGGCCATAAGCTGGCAGAGGCCGCAGGGCTCAAAGAGCGACGGCATCAGCACCGCGTCACAGCCTGCATACATTTTCTTGGCCATGGGATCATTATAATTAAACTGTACAAATATCTTCTCCGGATACCTTTCCCTGGCTTGAAGGAACATTTCCTGAAAACGTTCTTCTCCCCCTCCCAGTACATAGAACTGGATACGTTCTTCAAGGATGCTGTCAAGGACCGGTAAAAGGAGCTCCAGTCCTTTCTGCTCTGTCAGTCTTGAAATAATGGCTATGGTAAATATGTCATCTTCTTCAGGCATTCCGGTCCGCTGCTGCAGATCTTTCTTATTGATCTTTTTTGCCCCGTGGAATGAATGAACATCATACCGGGCACAGATGTTGGGGTCTGTGCAGGGATCATAGATCCGGGCATCAATACCGTTCACGATCCCGGATACATCCTCTTCCCTGTATTTTAACAGTCCGTCCAGGCCCTCCCCATACTCCGGGCACATGATCTCCCGGGCATAGGTGTCACTCACCGTTGTGATCCGGTCCGCAAAGGCCAGACCTCCCTTAAGCATGTTCCCGCATCCGTAGTATTCCAGCTTATCATAGGTGAACAGGTCATCGGGCAGGCCGGAAGCATCCTTAAAATGATCCAGCGGGGTCTGTCCCTGAAATTTCAGGTTATGGATGGTCATAACCGTGCGGATATGCTGATAAAAAGGATTCCCGGCATATTCGGTGCGAAGATAAACGGGAATGAGTCCTGTATGCCAGTCATGACAGTGGATCACCTCAGGATCATAGTCCAGATATGCCGGCAGTTCCAGGACTGCTTTGGCAAAAAAGCTGAACTTCTCGACATCCAGCCATATGTCGGAATATGGACTGTCGCCGGAAAAATAAAAGTCATTTCCAATAAAGTAATGCAAAACTCCGTAATATCTGAATTCATATAAAGCTGCCGGCTGCAGCCGCCAGCCAAGACGGACAGGAAAATCCAGGACCTTTGTCATCTGCTCTTTCCATTCCCAGGCTATACACTCATACAGAGGAAGAACCACCCTGACATCATAGCCTTTATCAATAAGGACCTCAGGCACGGATCCCACCACTGTTCCAAGTCCGCCGGTCTTGATAAAAGGAGCGCATTCCGCCGCTGCGTACAGTATCTTTTTCATAGGCATATTCTCCTTTGTTGCTTGTTGATCTGATATCTATAGTTTAGCCTATTATCGGAGAATATGCCAGCAAAAAATACTATGCTCTCATACGATATTCCAGCCTGAGCTTGTCCGCGATCAGGGCAATGAACTCCGAATTGGTGGGCTTGCCCTTTCCTGCACTGACCGTATACCCGAACAGGTCCTCCAGAACGTCTATCTTCCCCCGGTTCCATGCCACCTCAATGGCATGCCGGATGGCTCTTTCCACACTGCTGGAAGTCGTCCTGTACTTTTTGGCGATGGTTGGGTAAAGCAGCTTTGTAATGTAATTCAGAAGATTCATATCGTTTACGGTCATCATAATGGCCTCCCGTATATATTGATAGCCCTTAATATGGGCCGGAATACCGATTTCCCTTATGATGCCTGTGATATCGGTCTCCAGTGTGTTCTCCTGATAATCTCGCCCCTTTTCTCTTTCCCGGTCCGATAATCTTTTTGCCATATTTTTCGACTGGTCTTCCTCCGTGGATCTACCCTCTGATCTCCCTGTTTTCTTCTCGGCGATCTGCAGGACTCTCCTGGTCAGGATCTCCGGTGAGCAGGGTTTCATCACATAGTAGGATACACCGAGCCTGCAAGCACACTCGATCATGGATTCATTGCCTAAGGATGAAACGATCACAAAGACGGGTCTCTCTTCAGCAGGCAGCACGGAATTTGTCTTTTCAATGACAGAAAATCCATCCAGTTTCGGAAGGACAACATCAAGCAGCACGACCTGAGGTTTATTGTTCAGTATAAAGCTGCAGGCATCGTGACCGTTGTCAACGATCTCTGTAAAGGCAACACCCTTTTGCTGCCGCAGATATACATTCAGTGAATCACAGTAGTTTCTGGAATTATCCGCTATGAGAATTCTAAGCGCATCTTTTTGCAGGTAAGTTTCCTCTCTCATCCTCTTTTCCTCCTTTATTTAAAATGTGCTCGCTAATTGATCGAAATCAATTACATTTTTGTATTCAAGACGTATTTTATCGGCGATCAGGGCAATGAATTCTGAATTGGTCGGTTTTCCGTTGCCCGCCTGGATGGTATAACCGAAAAGCTCATTGATGGTATCCATTTTGCCCCGGTTCCATGCCACCTCGATGGCATGCCGGATAGCCCTCTCTACCCGGGAAGACGTGGTGTGGTGCCTGGCAGCAATGGTGGGGTAAAGTTGTTTTGTAATGGAATTCAGAATATCCATGTCCGTGACAGCCATCATAATAGAATCTCTCAGGTAATGATATCCTTTTATATGGGCCGGCACACCGATCTCATGGATGATATCTGTTATGACGAGCTCCATCTGATACCGGCTGTTATCAGACGGAATTCCTTCAGCTCCCGGTTCAGGTGCCGGCTTTTGATCATACAGGATAAGCCCCGAATGGATCTGTCTTATTTTATGTATCAGGGTATCCGGCTCCGCAGGCTTGATCATAACGCAGGCAGCTCCCAGCCGAAGGGCTTCCTGAATGATATTTTCCCGGTTCATGGCAGTTACTATGATTATTCTGGGCACAGGGTTCAGACCTCCTGTCTGCCTGATTTCCTCCATAACCTGCAGCCCGTCCATTTTCGGCATGATAATATCCAGAATAACAATATCCGGTTTACTGGCTTTGATCAGGTCAAGCCCTTCCTGACCATTACCGGCAGCCCCTGACACCTTCATATCCTTCTGTCCGGAAATTGCATCGACATATGACTGCCGTATCCTCTCATTATCGTCCACTATGACGACTCGAATATCAGACATATAACATCCTCCTGTAAATTGCAATATTATATAACACAATTATACATTTTAATGATATATGATACAATTTTATTCGAACGCAAATAGTTCTATTATTTGATTT
>JAFRHL010000051.1 GCA_017433295.1 Eubacterium sp. | reverse complement strand
GCGATGCGATGCGATGCGATGCGATTAAGTGTGTCCGATTTCCGCATGGTTGTCAAGCACCTTTCCGTCAAAAATATGAGAAGAACCGATGTCCTCATCTCATGTATCAGCCTACCAGCGAGGATTCTTAACCCCTGCACATGAGCATAAAAATACTTTTATACTATAGCAAAACCTAGAGCTGACTTCAACGGATTTTTAAGAAAATTTCCTGAATCCTGAATGTCAAATTCTGAATTTCATTTTGACCTATTTTTGTCATGAGGTCGAAATAAACATTAGGCTTTGTTGGAGTTCGTGCCACCAGAAACCAAACAATAAGCAAAATGCAAAGGCATTAAATATGCGATTGCGGCTATCTTGTTTAATTAGTTTAAGAGAGGTACATAATTCCAAAAGCAAGAAAAGAAGGACATTATTAGGCACTTATATTATTGCTGTGTTAATTAAAAAAGCAGTGTTTTGCTTTTGGATAAACTCACACACCCCGAAATCAGAATGAAAACAATCTCTGCTAAAAGTGCTTTTCTGAACCTTTTATATATGCTTCATGTAGTTTTCCCTTTAAATACTTCTTGGAAAACACGTCTCTTAACTGACATTTTCTTTATTTAAAACAGATTCTACTGATGCCATACATTGGATATCAGAATGCTCCACATTGCAGGTCTGATATCAAGATTATGGTTACAGTAATCTCATATTTAGCAACCTTTAGTCATATTATTAAAATTTCAAAAATCTCGTCTAAGTAAAAATCTCAGTTAAAAGAGGATTTCTCATATATTTAATCATACACTATATGCTTCTCCTTCTAATATGCAAAATTTGCATAAATGCTCTCTTAAGAGACACATTTTTTCCATTAAATTGCATGTGTGTTTAAATGGTTTTATTGCAAAGCTACCATGAAAATATAGACAGAAAAAAGGACCAGTGAGATAATTATCATCCCACTGATCCTTTTGCTTTGCTATTCGATTACGTTCTTTTTATTTGGCTTCTGTACTTTTTAATCCGTTCACCTGCAGCTCTCCGGATGGAATCATTCTGCTGGGGCATCAATTTAATAACAAGACGTGCTTTTTTTATCTCATAGGTTACACATCGGATTTCCATGTCTTCACTGATCAATCTGCACTCATCTGGAAATCTATGCGAAAACTTTTTAAGCCTTCTTTTCAAGTTTGGATTAAATGTATAAATCCTCCATACATCATCTGCCTCAGATGTCAGCAGAATAGTTTCCTTTTCCGCTCTGGTCAGCCTTTTTCTTCTCTTTCTCAAGTAATCACTCCTATCCCTCGGTAATCATTTCCTATCCCTTTCTTCCTGCAGATATGCCGGTATGGACTTTCCGCTCTTCCTTGCGATCTCAATCTGCTTTCTTCGCAGTTTCCGGATAACAGATGTCCTCCTTTTAGGTCCATTCTGTTGTTTAAGGCATTCCTCTTTCACAGCAGAAGCAGCCTCCACCGGATTATTCGCCAGCCCGTCCACCATATCATAGTTAGCTTCCGTCCCGGATTCTGCCCTGCGTTCCCAGGTACCGTTTTCATAAGGCCTCTGCCATATCAGCATATCTTTCTTCTGTCCCGATTTGCCAGGGATTTTCTCATGAGGCGAGAGTGGATCAGTCTGCCTGAACATCTCCTGGATCTGCTGCTTTACTGCAGGGCCAAATCCATCAGAAACATCGTCCACCAGAAGCTTCCCACCTGAATCCACAATGACTTTTGCTGCAGTATCTTTATATTTCTGGTTTTCCATCAGATAATAGATCCGTCCATCCAGGATGGCACTGTCTACTGTGTCCCATTTTCCGGCCTTTCCTTCGATCACAACGCCTTTTGTTGTATCATCAATGACCGTCCCTCCGGAAGAGGGACGGATAAACTTAGTGATCAATTTCAGGCTGTCTCCATCAATGTAGTAACAGACTGGTTCACCATCTCGGTTCAGCATGAGGACATCACTGGTTCTGACCGGCTCCGCTAATATATCTTTTGTGAGCAACCGGATCTTTACCATAAGTTCTTTCAGGGATTCTTTTCCCTCATATTCCCCCATATAAACCCTGAGGTAATGATCCATATTGACGTACTGTCTGTCTGCTCCAAGGTCACGATAGGGCTGGCGCCGGATCCGTTTGCCTTCCGGATCGTCCTTTGTCCGGTACAGGGCATAGCGTTTATTCTCCTTCATTCTCTGTTTCTTCCTCAGGAATGAGATATTCATCCAGGTCCAGGTTTGCAAAATCTTCTTCTGTAAAGGCATGGAGCCTTCCAAAAGCGGATAAGAGTAAGGCATACATATCAACATCTTCCTGCATTTCAAGGATTCCTAATGCTGTTTCCATGGAATCCAGGGTCTCCTTCAGTGTATTTTCTCTAAAGACAGCAATCGCCATCAATTCGTCCTGGTCGAATAAGTGTTTTTTCATATTGTCGGTTCTCCCTTCTTCTTTTCTTTCTGTCTGTTGTCTCTCTCAGGATCTTCCTGGGCTTTCACTTTCTGCTGGTGCTCTTTTAAAGCCTGAAGGACAGATTCCTTTTTTCCATTTGTCTCCCTCTGACTGTTACCATTTTTCTGGGATTCTGAAAGTGTTTTCTCAGATAGTAGTTTAGTAACAGCTGATTCCTTCACCTGCGTTGGATCCCTATCCGGGTAATGCTCACGAAGTTCCTGCAGAGCCTGGTTAATAAGAGGACTTTTTCGGTAATAGTCGATACTTTCTATGGCCTCTGTATTAATCCAGCCTCCCTGCATCAAGTCAATACTCCCGGAATATGGACTGCCATCATCAAGGTCGATACCTATCCCCTTTATCCCATGCATCCGGTCAGAAGGTATGGATTCATATATCTCCACCGCTTCATCTATGGTCAGATGGTCATGGTATTCCCCCATCACAGGAAACTCCATACACTCTGCGACATAAAAGGAGGGATGCAGTTCCTTCCTGTCATATTCTGCAAGCCTTTTAAGCAGGGTCTCAGTCTCTGCTGTTGGTTTCTCCTTATGTGCAGTCTCCAGATATTCTTTTATGGGTCCAATGACACCTTCATGCAGATCATTCATGATCTCTGTAACATTTTGATCTCTGTCCTCGACCCGATCCCAGTATTCATAGGTGTCATGGCTATGGAGGAAATCATCCAGATCCCGGGCAAACTGCTCGATAGCTGTTGCTGCTGGAGGCGGGTTGGCATCATCGGTGTGGTCCGTGAGTTCATCAAAGGAAACTTCTCTGCAATGATCTACTGTCAGATTACTCCCCGAAAATAGCTCTGTAACCGCCTGGTCAATGGTCCTCGGATCTTTTCCCGGTTCATTTTCAAGTAAACCGCCATCAAGCAGTTTATAATCCCTGTCAAAGAAGCTGTAATCATAACCTTCCTCTGTTGAGTGGATAGAGAAATAACCGTCCGGTGTCTCATAGGCGCATTGAGAATAGGGCAGAGGATCAGGGACAGTCGCGGTAGCCTTATCTAAGGAACTGCTTTTTTGTGTATCTGATTTTTCATCATCAGGCAGTATCCCTCTTGTAACCGCATCATCTTCGATCAGTGTCTGCACAACTGTCTGCCTGTCTTGATCCGGCCTGGCATGATAGGCAAAGTCCGTAAGCTTCTGGTATCCAACAGAATCTACAAAATAGGCCTGTTCTTCTCCGTTACGTTTTAAAACGATGACATCAGAGACAGAGAGAGAATGTCCTTTGTAGTCCTTAGGATGGTCGACATTGAAACGTTCATAGATCCCGTCTAAAGTATCCTCCTTCTTCAATACCCCGCTGTAGACAAAGTGATAATTCTCTCTTTCTACCGTAAGACCATTTGCCTGCAGATAATCCATGTTTTCAAACTTCAACTTTATCCCTTTTTCGTCATCATTGAGTTGAAAGATCATGAAGATATCATTGTCTTTTCCCTTATCTTCCTGCCTTTCTTTAAGCTGCTCACGCATGCTTTCCTCTATGCCGTCGATGATCTCCCCGGCTGTCCTGCGAATGGTATTCATGGACGCTTTTAGTTCCTTGGCTTCCCGGCTGCTGGCCCATCCTGCAAGATAAGGGAAGGAATAATCTGAGGTATCCAGTCCAAAGTGGGCGCAGACCACAAAGGCGCAACTTTCGGCCTCGGTCTCGACTGTCTCCTTGTCCTTCTTTATCCCCTGGTCTTTCATATAATCCCGGTCATGGAGCCTGGCGTGGACAGTCTCATGGATGGCTGTCTTCATGGACTGGCTCTCGCTCATCCCTTCTCTGACTACGATCTCTTTCTTGACATTGTCATAGTAGCCTTTCGCACTGCCGGAGATATCTGCAAAACGGATGGGGACCGGAGATACAGAGCGGATGGCTTTCATAAAGATCTCATAGTTTTCCACACTGGCCGTCAGCTCTTCCCCACCCAGGTCCGGGAGGGGTTCTCCATCCGTCTGGGATACATCAAAAACTACAGCAGGGACAAATCTTGGTATTGTGACGGTCACCTCTTCTGTCTCAGGTTTTCCGTCAGTTCCCATGATGACCGCCCCGGTCCGGGGATCTATCTTCTCCTTTTCTACAGTCTCCCTTCGGGGAGCCGGGGAGATGATCCGTATCCCCTTTTCCCCCTTCATCACATGCCGCTTAAACTTTTTCTCCCAGGCCTGATAGCCAGCCACTAAAGTCGCCTCCGGCTTCTGGAGAGCGATCAGCATCGTGTTATTTACGCTGTAATGGGTAAAGGAAGACATCACTTTTAAGTACTCAGCGTATTTTTCTGAGGTAAACAGCTCGGATAAACCTGCTTCCAGCCTGTCTGTCAACTCCTTTAAACGCTCTTTGTTTGTTGCCATGTTTCACGCTCCTTTCAAAAAAATAACCCGCTTCATACAGGCGGGTGTTCTTAGTTCATCCTAACATTAGGATAATCATATTCTCAGTTTTGCCACATCGTCATAAGGAATGTATGTACTCTGATAAAAGATCAATCAGATTACAAGGCTGGAGCCAGCTTCCTGGATTTTGTACCCTTTTCCAGTGAATTTGAGACGGCCTCTTTTTTCTCCTGCAGGCGGTCAAGGACGGACGGTTTTCGGTCAGCGATCCTGGACTCAACTTCGGAAACGTTTACCTCGGTTTCTTCATCAAGGCCCAAGGTTCCTGCAGCATCCCTCTCATCCATGTTAAGAAGGCTGTTTAGCTCAGCAAGCCTCTCATTTTTCGCCTTTAACTCTTCTTCCTGGGGGAAGGGTTTTGCCACTTCTTCCTTTGCAGTAGCAAGCTGCCTGTTCAGGTTTTCAAGCTTCTGTTCTGTTTCGGTCAGCTGTTTTGTGATACCGGATAAAGCATTATTGATACGCTGGATATTCCCGTATGGATCCCTGCCGACTTCGATGGTATAGCTGCACTGGCGTTTGATGGTAAGCCTGTAGGTCTGAAAGAAACTGTCAAAGGAAGAAGAGAGGGAAAATCCCTGATAATCCCCGACTGTACCCCCGGACCCCACGGCTTTTAATCCGGCACAGGCAGCGATCAGGGCGGTACCTGCTTCCTTCCTGTCGGTATATTCCTTACCGCCGATTACCATGGAAAAGTCATCTTTGTCTTTTTCGATCACCGGGGCTGCCGCTTTGGCATCTTTGGTAAGGCCTTCGATCCGCTCTTTGGCTGCAGCGATCTCCAGAGGGTAGCGTTTGGCGATATCGGTCTCCAGCCGGTAACGGTTGCTGGTGTGGCTTGCCTTTAAAAGTTTCAGCTTGCTGACCTGGATATCCAGATCCATTTTTTCCTTGATATAAGGGTTGCCGGTAGCAAGGGCTTTAATCTCTGCATAGGAAAGGGCGGCATCATCCACATCCTCACAGGCCCGGACCGGGGATTTGGAGGTCATGATCTGGGAGATGAACTTCTGCTTGTTCTCAAGGATCTGCCACATATAGGCATCAAAGGTCCCCTCTGTCACATAGCGGAAAATCCTGACCTTAGGGTTCCGGTTCCCCTGCCGGAGGATCCGCCCTTCCTGCTGCTCAAGGTCAGAGGGCTTCCAGGGGCAGTCCAGGTGATGGAGGGCTATCAGCCTGTCCTGGACGTTGGTCCCGGCTCCCAGTTTCGGGGTGGACCCCAGAAGGATCCGGACCTGGCCGGAACGGACCTTTGCAAAGAGCTCTGCTTTCCTGGTCTCTGTATTGGCTTCATGGATAAAAACGATCTCCTCCCGGGGAACTCCCCTTGCAGACAGCTTTTCCCGGATATCATCGTAGACATTGAAGCTTCCGTCTGCTTTCGGTGTAGAAAGGTCACAGAATATCAGCTGGGTAAGTCGGTCAGTCCCGGTTTCCTTCCAGACATCGTAGACATTTTTCACACAGAGGTTGACTTTACTCTCGGGTTCATCGGGGAGCATGTCATTAATGAGCCTCTGGTCCAAGGCACATTTCCTTCCATCGTTTGTGATCTTGAGCATGTTGTCCACTTTGGCATCCACACCGCCATTTCGGACCACCTCTGCCCGGTCAGCAAAGGATGCGACCATGTCTTTCTGGATCTGGCTGGGACGTAAGACTTCATTGATGTATTCGGCTTCCGGTACGGGAAGATCCAGCATGTCTGCTGTCTGCACATCTGCTGCCTCCTTAAAGAGGGAGATCAGCTCCGGAAGGTTGAAAAAACGGGCAAAGCGTGTTTTTGCCCGGTAGCCCGTCCCTTCCGGTGACAGCTCGATGGCTGTTACTGTTTCCCCAAAAGAAGCTGCCCAGGAATCAAAGTGATAGAGGCCAAGCTTCTGCAAGGTATCATATTGCAGGTAACGCATGATGGTATACAGTTCGACCATGGAATTGCTGACCGGGGTGCCCGTGGCAAAGGTCACTCCCTTCCCTCCGGTGAGTTCGTCTAAATACTGGCATTTCATGAACATATCTGAAGATTTCTGGGCATCTGTCTGGGAAATACCTGCCACATTCCGCATCTTTGTATAGAGGAAGAGGTTTTTGAAATTATGGGATTCATCCACAAAGAGCCGGTCTACTCCAAGCTGTTCAAAGGTCACCACATCGTCTTTCCGCTCCTGGTCATTCAGCTTTGCCAGCCTTACCTCCAGGGCTTTTCTGGTCTTTTCCATCTGTTTGATGGAATAACGGGTCCCTTCCTGGTCTGCAGCATCCTCGATGGCCATCTCTATGTCATCGATCTGTTTCCGGATGGAAGCCATCTGCCTTTCCCGGGAGAGGGGGATCCGCTCAAACTGGGTATGTCCGATGATCACAGCATCATAGTCCCCGGTGGCGATCCTGGAACAGAACTTTTTCCTGTTGGCTGGTTCAAAGTCTTTTTTTGTGGCTACCAGGATATTGGCTCCCGGATAAAGACGCAGGAAATCACTTCCCCACTGCTCTGTCAGATGGTTTGGCACGACATAGAGGCATTTCCTTGCCAGTCCCAGCCTTCGGCTTTCCATTCCTGCAGCCACCATCTGGAAGGTCTTTCCTGCTCCGACACAGTGGGCGAGCAGGGTATTGTGCCCGTAAAGGATGTGGGCTACCGCATTCTTCTGATGGTCCATCAGGGTGATCTCCGGGCTCATTCCCACAAAACGGATATGAGACCCGTCATACTCCCTGGGACGTATGCTGTTAAAAAGTTCGTTGTATGTTCTGCAGAGGTCCTCCCTGCGGTCCATATCCGAAAAAATCCATTCCTTAAATTTTTCACGGATCATTTCCTGCTTCTGCTGGGCCAGCATGGTCTCTTTTTTGTTGAGTACGCGGTGTTCCTTCCCTTCGGCGTCCTCCACAGTGTCATAAAGTTTGGTATCCCTTAAATTTAAGGCATCCTCCAGAAGCCGGTAGGCAGAGGCCCTTCCTGTGCCATAGGTGGAATTGACCAGGGCATTGCCCGGGTCTTTTGTCTTACCGGAGACGTTCCACTGGCCGTTTACCGGGGAAAACTCCACCCGGATCTCCTTTGCTGCAAGGTACCATGGAGTCTGAAAGGTCTCCTCCATGAACTGCTGCACATAAGCAGGATCTACCCAGGTGGCACCCAGACGGACCTCGATCTCGGAAGCATCCAGGTCTTTGGGCTGTATCCGGGCCAGGTATTCCACATTGACCTGATAATCCGGATCCCTTGCGGCAAAGTCTTTTGCGATGGATAGTTTCTCCCGGACGTTCCCGGAAAGATATTCATCTGATGTTTCAAACTGTTCCGTCAGGGGATTCTTAAATATCACACCGGAAAGATCCTGTATGATCTCTTCCTCTGTTTTGCCGCAGAGTCCGGACATGAAAGGCAGGTCCACCCCGGCCTTCTCCCCGATGGAAAGAGCCAGGGCTTCACTGGGGGTATCCACGCTGGTCACCGGTTCTGCCCTTCTTATAGTACGTTTGCTGAAGATATCCGCCTTACGAAGCAACTTTCCTTCCTCATCCAGGATTTCCAGGGAAGCGAGAAGGCAGTAACTGGAATCCTGGGCAAAAGCCCTCCGGTTTGCTGTAGAACTGATCAGACCGTAGCTGGCCGTAAAGCTGTCATAAAGGTCTGTCAGCCTGTCCTGCAGGATTTTCACCTCTGCATCACTGCCATCATTCATCTGCAGGTCCAGAAGCTCCTGGGTGGCATCCCGAATCCCGATCATCCCCAGGATCCTTTCCTTTGTCCTTACCGGGAGGTCCATAAGGTGCATCCGGGAATTCTCCCTGTAGTAGACCTCCCCATTGACATTGGCATAGCCGAAGTTCTTTACTTCCGGGTCTGCAGGGATAGAAATCTCCGTCTCATCATCAATCTCGGAGTCAGTTAGTTCTGCTTCCTCTATAGTCCCTTCGATCCCCCTGACCGCTTCGGCAAGCTGGCTGGCAAGGACGGCCCCTTCAAAGGCTTTTACTGTCAGCTCCTGTCTCCCGTACTGGGTGCTTTCCATGGTAAATTTACCAAGGACCATCTCCGGATGTTCCACAAAGTAGGAATTGACCCGGTACCCTTCTGGTGTATCTGCCAGATGCACCCAGTCAGGCAGGGTGAGGGGAGCCCGGTCCCGTTTCTGGAAGAAGAGGATATCCGCCACTACCCTGGTGTTGGCGTTACGCATAAAGGCGTTGTCGGGAAGACGGACAGCCCCCAGCAGGTCAGCCCGGCCTGCAAGGTATTCCCGGACAGATTCACTCAGCTTATCCATAGTTCCCGAAGAAGTCAGGACAGCTACCACGCCTCCCGGCCTGGTCAGGTCCAGGGCTTTTGCAATAAAGTAATCATGGACCAGGAAACCCAGGCGGTCATACCTGCGGTCAGGCACCTTGTACTGGCCAAAAGGGACATTGCCGATCACACAGTCAAAAAAACTGTCAGGGAAGTCGGTCTCCTCAAAACCCCGGATGGCGATCCGGTTTTTCTGGTAGAGCTGGGCTGCGATTCTCCCGGAGATGCTGTCAAGCTCCACACCGTACATCCGGATATCCTGCATGCCATCCGGTACCAGGCCCATGAAGTTGCCGATACCGCAGGAAGGCTCCAGGACGTTGCCGGAAGACAGCCCCATCCTTTGCAGGGTCTCATACATGGCTTTGATCACGGTGGGAGGGGTATAAAAAGCGTTTAAGGTCGAAGCCCTGGCTGCCCGGTATTCTTCCGGGTTCAGGATACTCTTTACTTCACGGGCTTCCTCCTCCCAGTCTTTGTTTTCCAGGTCAAAGGCCTGGGGCAGTCCTCCCCATCCGACATATCCCGACAGGACTTCCTGCTCTTTTGCATTCGCCAGCCTGCCCTCATCTTCCAGGGCTTTTAACAGGTAGATGGCTTCCATGTTGGCATTGAATTTAGCCTTTGGACTACCGGCTCCCAGATCATCAGCAGTAATCCGAAAATTGACTGGCTCATGGGCTGTTTCATGTTCATCCGGTTCTCCATGATTTTGAAAATCTTCCTGATCCTTAATACCCTCTTCCCGAAGAAGTGTCCGCACCCGCTCCAGAGGTTCCTCCCGGAAAATTGGATACCTGGCCTCCCTTGCCATTGTCATGTCCTGCAGGCTGACCACTCCTCTGTCATAGTCCACGTTGTCGATCCGGAACTCCCTTCCCTCTATGTAGATGGCCCCGTTTAATGGAATGGGTTGATCCACGGGATTTTCGACGGATAGTTCTTTATCAGGCTCCTCCTGTTCTTCAGTACCAACGAAAATCCCATCAGCACTACCGTGGTCTGTCTCACCGGCTTCCTGTCCAGGCTCCTGACCGGGCTCTTTTTCTGCTTCTCCGCTTTCTTCCATGGACTGCTCCAGTGGAGCGGTAACCAGATCAAAAAAGCTGAGCTGTTGTCTGGAAGGACTCCAGGGTTCCGGTTCCACAACATGCTGTGGGAAGATGGTGAAGTCACCATCCGCATAAGAGTGGATCTGCGAGAGTATCCGTACTTTTTGTTCATATCCTTCATAGTCAAGGGGAAGGGATGCCAGGGCTTCATCCATCATAGAGAGCAGGTGATCTGTGTTCTCTGGTTCCGACAGCATCACTGTCACTTCTTTTATGGAGGTGTCATTAAACAGTTCCCTGGTAAATGGCCTGTGGATATCCTCTGGCAGACGGGAATAAAAAAGAATAACCTGTCTGGCCATCTGTCCCCGCTCGTAAGCCGGTATCCGGGCATGGTCGCCTGCTGTGAGGAAGCGGTCATTTTTAATCAGATAATCCACCCGTTTGGCTACCTTCGGCCAGGTCAGCAAAACACTGGCTTTGGGATTCCCGTAATTTCCCCTTTCCAGCCGCAGCCCTTTTGCGTCATAATCAGCATGGGAATCGTCTGCACCGGATAAGGCATGGCTCCTGCCTCCGGTCCCATACCTGTTCCTGATATAATCAATCCGTTCTTTCTCATCCTCATGCCTGAGATAAAAAGAGTAGGTGGAAAGTCTCCCATCCGAATATGGCCCGCCGTCAGCAAGGAAGGCATCGATCTCATCCTGGGTGATGAAAACCTTAAGTTCCTCCCAGGCAAAGCCTTCCCTCGCATCAAAAGGGATCCTTTCCTTTGCAAAGTTCACAAACTGCTTTAACACTCTTTCCGGATTATAAAAACGGGACCGCATGATGTCCGGTTCATCCCTCCAGGCTGCTGCAAGGCCGGACAGCCTTTCCACCAGCTCATCCACATTGGAAGGGGATGAAAGATAGGTAGAGATCTTATCGGTCACATCGGGAAAACCCCCGGCAAACATCTCTGTATCCCCGAAAACGATCTGGGCTACTTCTTTATCCATTTCCCTTTCCATATAGGCAAGGACTTGGGCATGTTCCTTTACTGCATTGTCCCTGGCTGCATCAAGGACCGGCTGCGGGGCGTACTCACCCTGCAGGAGCAGCTGGCGGATCCTTTCGGAAATGTCTTCCCAGGAAAGAAGGGCCTTATCCAGCATCTTATCCTCCACGGAATGCCCTACGGCAATCTGCATGCCGGGCTCGTCAAACCAGACAGAGTATTCCCTGCCTCTGATGACAAGTCCTTTCCCTCCCCTGCCATACTCCCTTTTAACAAAATCCGTGTATTCTTCCGGGGTCTGCTCGCTCATAAACTGGAAGATAAGCCGCAACTGGCTCCCGGTATGGTTGCTGCCGGTCCTTAAGATCTCATCTACCATATCAGCAGAAATCGGGATCTGCACCGCAAAAAGGGCCTGCACCCTTTCGGTGATCTTCCTTTTCTGTACTTCTGTGGAGGGGTATTCGGGCAAAGAAAAAGCAGAGGGTAATTCATCCTCTGCTCCGTCTATATCTCTCCATTCATCATTGTCCGTCAGCTGTAGACTAATTCCGCCAGGACGATCTCCTCGGCCCGGCTGCGGATGTTGTTCATCCGCTGTATCCATTCCATCATGTCCCTGGCTTTCAGTTCCTGTGTTACCTTCTCCTTCACCGCTATCTGATCCGTGATCTGTTCCATCCTCTCGGCTGCCTTCCTGTCTATTTCCCGCAGGTGCTCTGGCAATTTCCCCGTCAGGCTCATGCTCCGGTACCAGTTCCTCCGGTTCTCCCGTAGATAGTTCTCCCTCAGCATCCCATATTTCCCATAAGTCAGGGGACTCTCTTCTATGGTCAGGTTGGGGAAGAGGTAGTCCCCTTTGCGCTGGTATGTGATCTCCATCCTCTGTGTCATGTCCATCCGCTCCTTCCTGCTCTATGCTTTCTTGATTTAAAGTGTTAAATTCATTATAGCCTGTATTAAATGAATTATCAAGTTCTTTTTGCTTTTCTTCCCTGGCTTTTTCCTGATACAGGCGCATCAGGGTCCGTCCAATATCCCTTAATACAGGTTCGGCAATGTCATGGACCCCGTTCCCCAAAAAAGAGAGCACGGAAAGGGTATTGTAATCCGTGATCCCCTGAAAGTCTTCGGCTGAAAGATATGCCAGCGGTTCCAGCCTGCACCGTCTCATAATCATATAAAATGCCGAATGCTCCAGGAGAAACTTAAAAGAATGACTGAGGGCATCCTCGTCCATCCCTTCGAGCAGGGAATCATGGAGTTCGTATCCCAGGCCGTCCATGGCATCCCTTAAGCTGTCCTCTGTATAAAGCCGAACGATCTCCCTGATGGCATCAGGGACAGTGCGGATATCAGAGGGATCCAGGTCATAGGTATCCACCAGATGGTCCATGATGGGGATCTCCATCTCCGGGGTCAGCTGCCACAGCCAGGGTGACCTCCCTCCTTTGACCATATGGGTGTCTGAGAGATCAAAAACATACCGTAATGCTTTTCTGTGGGTGCTGTCATCAATGAGTGCGATCCCTTTTGCTCCCCGGTTGACCCACCGGCCCATCCGGTTATTCCAGATCTCCAGTTCCGCACAGGCGGTCGCTTCCGGCTTCTGGGCATGGATCAGAAGGGTATCACCAAAATCATACCGGTACAGTCTGGCAGCAGTATCAAGGTAATCGAGATAATCCCTGGGGAACCGTGTGATCTCTTTTGCGTGCTGCCCTGCCAGACGCCTTATATCATTGTATTTCGCCATTGCTTCCTCCTCTTTCGTTCATATATGCAGTTTCCATGTTCAAAAGTTCTTTCCTGTTTCGTCAGATTATCGTTATTTGTTTATCACAGACTTTTCACATCTTCCCAGTATCATATAGACATCAAAAGACAATAAGTTAAACATTCAGATAAATTTTTTTCATACTCTCTCCTTTCTGAAAGCCGTCCGATGGGCGGTTTTCTTTTATTAAAAGATAAGCCCCTGGAAATTGCAGTCTTTTCCAGGGGCATTTTTAACAGATATTGAGTTTTGCTTATACTTGATCAAACTGTACCTTGCTCAGTTTTTCATTACTCGCAAAGGCCTTAACGCTGTTTTACTATATCATTAAATAATTCTGTCTCTATCTTGTCTGTTGTATAAAAATCTTCTTACTTCCATAATCTTTCTATCGTCCGTGTGTATGACAACATAGTAAACAGTAAAATTCTTTACATATATCCTATAATATGGATACTCACGCTCTTTCACTGAATAATACGGCTCAAAGCTCTCACAATTTGGAAGTCTTTTCAATATAGCTTTTTCTACAGCATCAATCAGATCATCTGCAGCTTCAGGATTAAGAAGCTTCTCTCTGATATAAGTAATCTTTTCGTACATGTCTTCATAAAAGAGAGGCAAATATCTTAGCCCATATTCATTATCCATTAGTGGCTCCTCTCAATTTAGAAAACATCTCTTCATGTGTATACCTTACATCCGTTTCCTTAGCCTGTCTGTCGGCTTCATCTAAAGCATACTCAACATCATCTGTAAGTCTTGAATAAGCATCTAAGCTAAGAACAACCATGGAACCATAACCATTTTTGGTAAGATATACGGGTTGCCCCGTCTTTATAAGATTTTCAATGTCTGTAAACTTATTTCTCAAATCTGAAACTGGTCTAATCTGAATCATATTATCACTCCTTTATCATAATTTAGATAAAATTACGCCACATGTAATTATATTATACTCTTTTAGACGTAATGTGCAATATGATTATTCCTATTTATGAGTTAATATTCGTTCTCTGTATTCCGCATCAGATACCTCTCTTTTTTCTGTTTGTTCATAACAGCTTTCCACTCTTTATCAACTGCCCACTCTGTGATCTTAAAAACTCTGGAAAATCTGCCGACTTTGCTTTCTTAATCTGGTCCTCTGAATAATACATGAATTCCTTCTTTCTTTTGCCAACGAAAAAAGCGACTATCCTGTTTCAGATAATCGCTCATGTAATATTTTGATATTTAGTTAAAAATAATATTAGCATCTGGCTGTATCTCTCTGATTTTACGCATATATGCCTTCATCAGTTCAGACTTGCCGCTACGGCGTACCCCGGTAATAATCTTTATGTCCGGTGTACCCATAAGGTCAAGAAGCCGCTGCATATATTCAGGTCTTTCAATATAGTTCATAGTCTCACTTCCGAAATTGAAAATTTATTAAAGTTTCGCACCTGTATTCACAGTTTACTCAGAAACATCCTGTTTATCAATGTATGAAAACCTTATCACGAAAAACACAGTCTCCACCCTTCGACTAAATTAATATAGTCATTGATCTGCTTTGTTTCTCTTATACAGTTTCAGAAGAATTTTATAATATTCCTTCATACGCTCACTCTGTTTTTCTTTCATACCTCTCACCCCCTTCCTGGATTCTGACAGGCCCTTTTATCATATGGATACCTCACTTGCCCTGTGCCTTTCATTTGTCTTTGAATGACCGGCAACCTGGGCTTTCTTTTCATTTAGCCTGTCAAGGACTGACCTTTTTTCCGGTTTCTTATTGCCGGAACGCACTTCTTCCTTTTGTTCTTTTGTCTGGCTGTCTTTTTCCTTCTTCTTCTGTGACAACCTCTGTTCATGGGTCTCGGCCCTTTCCAGTATCTTATCTTTTGCATCATAGTGATACACGTGGTCGGAGAGCCAGTCCTTTTTATCCACAATTGTGCTGTTTACCTGATATACGATGTCTTCCAATCCATGATAGTCTTCGACCATCTTTTCCGGAAGGACTATAACCTCATGTTTCGAAGAAGGCAATATATAAAGGTCACACCCTGCCATATCAGACAGCCTGTCCATCAGACCGTCGTAAAACATGGCCGATGCCCCCTGCACCTGTGCTTCATTAGTCACGATGATCATAGAAATACTATCCTCAAGATTCTCAGAATCCGGCATATGTACTTCATCATTTGACGACATGATTGCTAATATGCCCTCTAAGGGAGCGTATTTTGCCGGCAGTATCTTAGCCGAGTTATTCCTGGCATCCTCCGCCAGCTGTTCCTCTGTGATTCCCCAGCTTTTAAGCATTTCTTTTGTAACCGGAGTACTGGAAATCTGGTCATTGTTTCCATTTTCATTCTGGAACAGGATATGTGATGTCACCGCCAGTCCGTCCGTTTCTCTATGAGGAATGTCTGTGAGGTATTTCATATTGGAATCCCGGTCGCATATCTGGATGAAAAGAGATTCCTTTATTGCTTCATAATCTGAAAGATCAGGGATGATAATATCCGGGATGGTATTCTCCTCCATAAAAGAAGCAATATGTTTAAGGATAATGTCCGGATTTCTGCTGCTTATGTAATCGCTGTAATACATGTCAAGATTAATAGTTGGGACGATCCTGTCCCCTGGCCTTATGATCTTCATTCCCTGATAGGAATAGTCTTTCTTCATGACCTCTCCTACATGGATTTCTGCTTCAGTGTACTGGTCCGGCAGAAATTCTTTGATATGTCCCGTCACATAATCTTTAAAGTCCTCAAAAGATAATTTGTCCTCTCTCATAAATGATTCTCCTCTCTAAATCATTGATCATGATTGTTATTCTTATTCTGAAACTCCATGGAAAAGCTCGCTTTTCCGTCCGGCTGGGCCTTCATGATGATATCGGCATCAAAATACTTGTCTTTCTTTCTGGAATACAGGTTGTGCATGGTCACCCTGCCGGACTTTAATAAAGCGGCTGCCGTTTTATCATCAATGGTCTTTTTCATGCTCTCAAAATACCGGTTTTCTTTCCACAGGGCAAAACGGCAGTTACGGTCAGAACAATAGTAATTCTTCCTGCCAATGTAAACCAGCTTCCCGCATAGAGGGCAGACCCCTATACTTTCCTTTTCACGGAAACGGCAGAGCTCTTCTTCCGGAATGGTGTCACAGCTGTTTAACATCATGGTGATCATGTTCCGGATCCCGGTCATGTATGTCCCACTGTCCATTTGTCCCTTTTCCATCAGAAGGAGCTGGTTTTCCCATTCTGCTGTCATACTGGGGGATTTCAAAAAGTCAGGCAGGACTTCCACAAGGGCCTTCCCTGCGTCGGTGATAAGGATCTGCTTTCCTTTCCGCTCGGCATACTTTGACCGGATCAGTTTTTCAATGATGCCTGCCCTGGTAGCCGGTGTTCCCAGGCCTTTCTTTTCAGTGTCAGGTTCAAATTCCTTATTTCCCGCTGTCTCCATGGCCAAAAGCAGGGTGTCCTCACTGAAATGGCGGGGAGGTTTCGTATAATGTTCTGTCTTTTCAGCTTTCACATGGGGAAAGATCTGGTTCTTCCAAATGGCCGGAAGGGAAGGATCGTACTCTTCTTTTTCTTTACCAGTATCCGGCCTTACTTCCTTAAACTTTTCATATTGTTTAAATCCCAGCTGTTTGACCATCTTCCCTTTTGCGGTAAAGATCTCCTCCCCACAGCCAATTTCCGCAAGAGTCTCTGTATAAAGGTGGTCTTCCCCTGTAGCTTCTAAGAGCCTTAGGCAGATCATCTTAAGGATCTTTTCTTCGTCCGGCTTTAAAGCTTCCATTTCATCTTTGCCAATCTCTTTCGTTGGAATAATGGCATGGTGGTCAGAAACTTTCTTATCATCCATCACCTTTTTGATATCAGCCCCCACCCGGTCCGGCAGGAAGAGGCCGCATTTCTGGCGGGCCAAGGGCAGAATATCTCGAACGGTCCTCTCCATATCCTCAGAAAGAAAACGGCTGTCGGTCCTGGGATAGGTGATCAGCTTATTTTCATAGAGACATTGGGCGGCGGCCAGTGTCTCCTGAGCAGTCAGGCCGTAATAGCGGTTGGCTTCCCTCTGGAGAGAGGTAAGGTCATAGAGCTGTGGCGGACTGGCCTTTTTATCGGCAGTGGAGATATTGATCACGACCGCATCCGCTCCGTTGCATTGGCGGCAGATCCTTTCTGCCTCTGCTTCATTAAAGATCTTCTTTTTTTCTGCTTTAAAGGCTCCCAGTTCTAGGGATATATTAAAGTATTTCTCTTTTTTAAATTCTGAGATCTCCTTATCCCTTACGACAATCATATTTAAGGTAGGTGTCTGGACCCTGCCTACCACCAGACGTTTTGCATATTTGCTAGTGTAAGCCCTGGTGGCATTCATACCGATCAGCCAGTCGGCCTGAGCCCGGCAGACAGCCGAAAACTTTAAATTTCTATACTCCTCATCCGGTTTTAAACTGGCAAACCCTTCCCGAATGGCAGTATCCTCCATGGAATTGATCCAGAGGCGCTTTATCGGGATCTGCTTTCCGGAAAGGCAGTAAACCCACCAGAAGATCAGTTCCCCTTCCCTTCCTGCATCACAGGCATTGACGACGTAGGAAATATCCGGGCGGTTGATAAGGCCCTTCACGGTATTAAACTGCTCCTTTTTTTCTGAAGGTATCATCAGTCTCCATTTGTCCGGGATGATGGGGAGGTCTTCATAGTTCCATTTTTTATACCGTTCATCATAGGCTTCGGGGGAAGCATACTGGGCCAGGTGCCCCAGACACCAGGTAATGATACAGTCCCTTCCCTCCAGGTAACCTTTTCCCTTTTTGTATGCCTCCAGTACATTTGCGATGCTCATACCGACACTGGGTTTCTCAGCGATCACTAAATACATCTTTGTCCTCCCTTCATAAAACAGGAATGGGGAGACATCCAGTCTGCCTCCCCAAATTATTATCTTGATATTTTAAACAGCTCTGCCTTCATGCAGATACCGCATGTCTTACCCTTCATCGATCTCGTTTTCATCATAACCCTGGTCGTCTTCCAGGCCTTCATTCTCCTGGTCATCATCCTCCTCGTGGGATGGTTTATAGATCTTGAAGTAATATCCTCCCGCAAGCCCGGCGAGCACTACCAGAAGGATGAAGATCATAAACCCGTTTCCTCCGGATGGAAGGACTGGCTTATCCTCCTTTTCTTCTTCCTCTTTCTGGTCTGCAGCTGTCGTCGCTTCTGCTTCCCTGGTGATCTCCGGGAGAAGCAGGGAAGGCGTCTGCTCCGGGGCTTGCGTACTTGCTGCCGCTCCGTCCAGGAATTCGGATAAGTCATTTTCATCGACATTGGAGAGCAGGTATACATTGTCTGTTGTAGTACTACGGTCGATCACCAAATAAAAGGTCTGGTTGTTCTTTGTCAGGATGGTTAAGAATTCCTTTGAGGAACCGTCCTTAATGTCGTCCTTTACCTGGGCACTGCCGAGTGTGGTAAAGGAATTGCTCCGGTCGATCTTTTCACCTTCAGCCTTTTCAGTACTCCGGGTAGAGTCCGCTGGCCCTGGCTCAGTGGTATTACCGCCCTCTGACTTCGTGCTTTCATCCGAAGTTTCCTCATCAAGGACTACCGTTGTATTCCCGTCCGCAGCCTTTTCTGTTTCACTGGTGCCGCTGCTTTGGGGAGTGGATCCGGAGTTTCCTTCTTCTTCCGTGCTTTTTTCTGATGTACTTTCCGTCCTGGTCTCCTCATTTTCATCCGCATAGGCAAAGGCATTTACAGCACAGCCGGTCAGCAGTAATGCTGACAGGATTAATACTGCGAGCTTCTTAGTTATTCTTTTCAGCTTTTCCATGGTCATTCTCCTTTTCTGGTTCTTCCTGTCCTTCTGGTTTTATAGGTTCCATGCTTCCGGTATCCACGGGTTTCCCGTTTTTATAAAACTGGATGGACCCGTCCTGGATGCCGTTTAAGAGATCATAAAGAGAGTCTCCGTCGATACCCCTGCTACGAAAACTTCTTACCATCTCCAGGTCTTCCTCCTTTTTGAGCATAGCCAGGAGGCTCTTCAGGTGTTGCTGCAGGTCAGCGATCTTCTTCCTGGTCTTTCTGATCTCATTCTGATATTTTTCGATCTTCTTATTCTTTGTTCCCATTGTTCCTCCTTATCGTATCCTTCCAAAGCTTAGGAAATGGCGCTTCCAGTAATCCCGGTTGATGCTGGCATACTGGACCGGTTTCCCGCAGTGGATCATCATTCCGTTGCCAATATAGATACCAACATGACTGGCACCACTGGTATTGTAGGTCCCCTGGAAAAAGATCAGGTCTCCCGGTCTGGCCTGAGCAGGTGAGACGTAGGCGCATTTGTTTTTAAGCTCATTGGCGCTGCATCTTCCCACATTCCAGCCGTTTCCGCAGTGATTGATCACATAGGAAACAAAGCCGGAGCAGTCAAATCCCGAAGGAGAACTGCCTCCCCATTCATAGGGCGTACCAAGGTACTTCTGAGCCTCACGGATCATTCTTGCTGCCTGTTCATCAGACAGGGCCTCCGGCGGGATCTGGTAATCCTGGCCGCCTCCGCCTGCGTACTCATTGGACAGGTCAAACAGATAATCCCGGTTGCCCAGGGTGATGTTTAAGGCCTCATAGATCATCAGCTCCTTACTGCTTAGATTCGCTTTTGCCACTGCGTCAAATCCGCTGTTTGTAAGAGTTACGCTGAAAGTATCCTGTCTTGTAGTGACTCGGACTTCCACTTCACGGTCCCCGTTATCATCTGCGATAAAAGCCTCCCATGTCTTGTGGCCGTGGGCCTGTGCTGTATCATGGTCATCATAGTAGACATCAAAATCCACCCCATAACGGTCAAAGCTGCCCGTATCTTCCACGGTGTATTCCACGCCATTCATTACAACTTTTGTACCCATCGGTACGGTCGGATTGTTCTTATCCACTGCGATGGTATGGTCCGCCGTGGGCATGACACCGCTTGCCGTTGCCCCTCCGGCCCATTCTCCGCAGCAGAGGGAGCAGTTGCAGTAACCGCTGGTCACTACATTTCCCAGGGATTCCCCCACACGGACAGTTTTTGTTGTCGTGGAACCCACCGGCTCATGTCTGGTCTCCAGGGTGTACTGCTGCTGAAAGAGTGTTTTAAGTTCATCCTTTACATCATCATAGGCCCATACACCGTATTTCGCCGACAGGTAGGAGATGAGGTGATAGGGATTATGGCCGATCTCATCAATCTGGTACCGGTAATCGTCATGCCCGGGGTGTCTTTCCTGCATCTCATTGATCTGTCTGTCCAGATCCCTTTCCAATGCCCGGTAGGCGTTTTCGGCGGCATAGATATCCTGGTCTGTGCTCTGGTAGGTGGTGATCCGGATCAGGGAACCGGCACCCTGAAGGGATGAGGAACAGGAGAAGAGGGAAACAGAGACTATGATAAAGAGCAGGGCCATGACGCCCAGGCTGACAAAAACTGCCTGGTTTCTCGCGAAGATCTCCCGGGCGGCTCGTTTCCCCTTCTCTGTCAGGCTTTCCATCACCACGCCTCCGCCGCTGATAACGCCTCCCCCTGCAGCCTGGCTTCCTTTTCCGGCAGCCCGGTAAGCCTCCTTGTACCTTTTCCTCTGCCAGAACCGGCTGGCTTTTTTTACACGCTTTGCTTCCGCATCGGCTTTATGGCCTGCCTGCAGGGCAGCGTCTGCCTTTGCCCCTTCTTCAGCCCGGCTGAAGTGAAGCCGGCTTCCAACGGCCATATCTCCGGTCTGTCTGTAACCTTTACGCATCAGCCGCCCGGATGTACGGTTGCTCCTGCGCTGTGCTTCCCTAAGCTTTCCAGCTGCCTTCTCTGCCGCGTCATGGCCGGCATAAAGGGCATCTGCCGCTGCATTGTTATCCTCCCGGTTCTCGGGATTGTCCTGCAGGTTGTCTGAAAGAACCTGTGCAGTCCTTACGGCCTGCCGGATCCCCTCTTTTCCCCCGGAAATCTGTTCCATACCGGAAAAGCTGAGTCTGCCTCTCTGCTCCCGAACCTCATAAAGCTGTTTACGTTTTCTCTTTTTACTGACTGTTTCCTGAAAATCTGACAGGTCTTTGTCCCCGGCAGTTTCCTGCTCATGGAGCCTGTTGGAAAAACCATCTTCCCTGCTGGTTTCCTTTTCCGTCTTTCGGTCCGAAAACCTCCGGGCTGACCGGTTCTTTTTCACTGGGTCGGTTTTATCAGGATCCTGTTCATTTCCTTTTAGCCCAAAAGAAAAAGGAACCTCATTTTCTGACGGTTCCCCTGTGAATCTTTCTGTATTTAATTTAATATCCCGGATGTTTCTGTATCTTTTATTCCGGGCCTGGGGACTTTCCGGCGGGTCATGGTTGGAACGATCCTTTGTAGAAGAGAAGTCTGTTTCTTTTATCCCGTTTTTTTCCGGGTCTTTGGAAGAGATATCTTTCACAGTCCCTTCCCGTAAGTTCTCCTCTACAAGCCCTTTACGGGTCATCTTTTTTACGGCCCGTCCCCTGGCCTTAAATTCCTGTCCTGGCACCCTGTCACCTCCAATCGGGGTTCTTTTTTATTGCTTCATTTCTTGTGAAGCAGGAGTTGCTCCCATTTTTCCAGCAGTTCATCATTCCCGGAGATCATGGATCTGCAGGAAGTAAGGGTATCTGCGTTTAACGATGTGTGCAATGTCAGGGAGTCAGCAAGTTTGAAAATACTGTCGGCTGCCTTTGCGATGGTGAACATATCTTCAAGCATCTCCAGATAAATACGATATTCCTCCGGGACATTCTGTTCTGCCAGGACATTCCTTAACTCCCTGTGTAATGCATCCCTGTTAATGTTAATAATCTGCTTCGCATCATATGTGATCTGTTCTTTCATATATTTTCTCCTCCATCTCAAGCCTCTTCCTTGCCTCAATCTCTGAAGGTTTCGTCGTCATCAGTGAATAGAGTTTCAGGCTCTTATCAAACTTATCCTTAAAGGGGATGATGGTACTCCCATAGAAGAGCAGGCCCTCGCCTTCTCCGCTGTTGGTCACGTAAGAGAGCTGGTAAGGGGAGATGTTCAGCTGCTTTGCAAGGATCTGCCGGTCCCCTGCAGCCTGGTTGAGCATGAGGATGAAGTCACTGTTCTCAAAGATGTTCTCGATCTCCCGGCTGGCCAGCAGGTCTTTGATATTCTGGGTGATCCCGGTGGGGATACCGCCCCATTTACGGAACCTCTTCCAGATCTCCACCGAGTAGGCTGCCGTCTGTTCTTCCTTGAGGAGCAGATGGAACTCGTCGATATAATACCTGGTTGACTTGTTGGAATTTCGGTTGATGGTCACCCGGTTCCACACCTGGTCCTGGACGATCAGCATCCCCAGTTTCTTAAGCTGCTTTCCCAGGTCCTTGATGTCAAAGCAGACGATCCGGTTATCCAGCTTTACATTGGTCTGGTGATTGAATACCTTTAAGGAACCGTTGACATAGATCTCAAGTGCCGTGGCGATCCGCTGGGCCTGCGCTTCCTCCTGCGAGCGGAGACAGTCATAGAGATCTCCCAATACCGGCATGTTCTCCGGCCTTGGGTCGGAAAAGTATTTCTGATAGACGATAGGCAGACAGCGGTCGATCACGGACTTTTCTTCTGCTTCGATCCCGTTCCTGCTCCCCATGATCAGTTCACATAAGGACAGGACAAAGTCTGACTTTACGCCGAGGGGATTATCGTCATCGGAATAATCCATGTTGATATCCATGGGGTTGATGTAATCCTTGCTGGTAGGGGAGATATGGATGACCTGCCCTCCCAGTGCATGGACAAGGGGATAGTATTCACCCTCCGGGTCACCGATGATGATATCGTCATTGGTCACGAAATATGCATTGGAAATCTCCCTCTTCCCGGCAAAGGATTTACCGGAACCTGGCGTGCCAAGGATCAGGCCATTGGGATTCTTCAACTTCTTCCTGTCCACCATGATCATGTTGCTTGATAAGGCATTTAATCCATAATAAAGAGATTCTCCCGGCATAAAGAGTTCCTGGGTGGTAAAGGGAACGAAGATAGCCGTGCTGGTGGTAGTCAGGGCTCTCTTGATGGGCACATGGTTGACCCCTAAAGGCACGCTGCTCATCAGCCCCTCCTCCTGCTGATAGTCAAGACGGCGCAGGCTGCAGTTATATTTCTGGGCGATGCCGGCAGTCTGGAAAACAGCATTTTCAAGGTCTCTCCGGTTATCTGCCGTATTTAAAAATATCACAGTCACCATGAACATCCTCTCATTCCTGGACTGCAGGTCCTCTAAGAGGTGCTTCGCTTCCCCTCCATAGGTATTAAGGTCTGATGGAATGATGTCCATATCATATCCGGACCGTACTGCCTTCTTTTGTTCCTCGATCTTCATCCGGTTAATGTCTGTTACTTTGGACTTGACCATCTTGATGGCTTTCATGTGGTCCACTGAATCCACATGGAGGTTGATGATCAGGTTCCTGTCCATATCCAAAAACTCCGCCAGCATCTTATCATTAAGCTCCGGAGCCAGGATCTGCAGGTAAGAGGCTGCCCCTATGGTATTTCCCATCCGGAAGGTCTTCCCGTCCCGGAAGACAAAACTGGTGGGAGCCACATAATCCTTGGTGCTCATGCCGGAAGTGATGATGCTGTTATAGTCAAACTCCCTGCTTGCCATGTCCTCCGGGTTAAAGGTCTGCCGTAGGATCTCCAGCCTCTCAGCCCCGTTTAAAGGGTAAGCCGGGACACCTAAGATCTTGAAGTTATTCATGATATCCGATTCGATCCTCTCAAGCTTAGGCTTAGCCTCATGGATGTTTGCTGCCTCGATGGAAAAGGTGATGTACTTTGACTTCACCAGACCGTTATTGCCCTTGGCCAGCTGGTTCTTTAACATTTGGGCATATTCCATGCGGACATCATCAAAGGCGTCAAACTGCCTCCGGATCCGGATCACATTTTCAAACTCCTCCATGCTGCTCTTATGGTTGATAAAGGAAAGCTGGAAGTGGATGCTGCTGTCAAAGTAGTTTAAGAAATCACACCAGTTCTCAAAGATGGCGTTCTTATCCTCATTCTGGGCCAGCTGGTAGTTGATATCGTTGAACTGGATGGTCTTGGAATAGGTCTTACCCTGGACTCTGCAGATCCCGTCCCTCCCCATCTCCTTATAACGGATGCTGTCCTGGGCAGATATATGCTTCTCTTTTTTCCCTTTTTTAAGAATACCTTTCCCTGCTTTTCCGGATTTCTTTCCTGCTTTCTTATCTGGCAGTGTTTTCCCCTTCGCTTTGTTTTTCCCTCCGGAAGTTCCTGCCTTCCCAGGATTGTCATCATTATATATGGACCTGTACTTCTTTTTCTTTGCCTCCTTTTCAAGGCGTTTCTGTTCTTTTAACAGGGCCTTTTCTTCCCTCTTTCTTTCCTTTTCCTCCCTCTTTAACCTCTCGGCCTCCTCCCTGGCGCGGATCTTTTCAAGCTGGGCCTCCTGTTTCTTCCTCTGTTTATAGATCCTGCGTTCCCTTCGGGACATGGCCTCGGTGGGATGGTCTTCCTCCTGCACTTCTTTTCCCATGGCCTCTTTAGCGCTTTCTTCTTCATAACTTTCCTCCCGGATCTCTGTATCATAAATGCTTTCTG
Source organism: Eubacterium sp. (assembly GCA_017433295.1). Taxonomy (GTDB): domain Bacteria; phylum Bacillota; class Clostridia; order Lachnospirales; family Lachnospiraceae; genus Anaerobutyricum. The sequence continues at coordinate 44,302 of JAFRHL010000051.1, read as the reverse complement.
TTTTTCTTTCCATGCGGCTTGCCTCCTCCTTTCTTCCCGGACTTCCCTTTTGCCACCGGAAGGTCCTTTTCATACCGGTTGACTGTTTCATAACGCCGGACAGCCGGCCTTTTTAGCCTGACATTGATGATATTGGTAAGGACCTGCTCCAGATGCATCCCATCCTTCTCATACATGGCAAAAAGGAATTCCGGGATCATCAGGACCATCATCAGGGTAGCTGCATTGCTGGTCCCGATCAGCCCCCTGGTAAGGAAATAGGCCGGGATACCTATGGCTGCCCCGATGCCGATGCAGACAAGCTGCCTTCTGGTCAGATTAAATGCGACTTTATTTTTTACTTTTGACAGGTCTTTAGGAACTGTGACGTATGCCATATGCTCTTGCCTCCTTCCTTTAGTGGGCATTAAAGATTGATTTGCTCAGTGATCCTGTCTTAAACAGGCTGAAGCACAGGACCACGGAATAAGCCATGACCCCGAACAGGGCTGAGCTTAAGTTTGCGGATGCGGACAAAGTGGAGATCAGTGCTGCATAGATAGCCACACATACCATCATCAGGAATGCCTGGAAGGCCAGTGCAAAGAGCCCTCTTAAGTAATTGGTCCCGATCTGGCCCCACTCCCGGTTTGTCATGGTGGCAAAGGGGATCGGGGCTACCGAAGTGTACAGGTAGATCTCGATCATCCTGCCATACATGATGACCGTGATGAGTACAGACATGACTTTCATGCAGAAACTGACGATCAGGGTCTCCAAAGCAAGCACCACCATTTCACCGATCTCCATGGTCTGCAGGCTGGTATCAATATCCGTGACTACTGAATTGATATCGATGGCTGTACTTCCCGTGACAAAACCGGATGCAGAATTCACCACATGCTGGCCTACATCAAAGACTGCCATGGTGATGGTAAATGTGTTGGTCACCAGGTAGATGGCGATCCAGGCCTTTACGAAATACTTAAAGAACATCCATGTATCAAGGTCATGCATGTTGTTCCTTTCCGTCAGCATGGTGATCAGCTCATAGCAGAGCACAAAAGTGATGATCATCCCTGCGATCGGTACGATGACCGAATTGGACAGGGACCGGATCATGGTAAAGATGCCGGAGTTCCACCCCTGGGGAGTCTGGCCAACCTGGCTGGCGATCTGGCCTGTCTTTTCATTGACGTCCGTAAACATCCGGTCCAGGTTGGCATTGATGATCCCAGTAAGAAGTGTCCGCATCCACGTTTCGATTTCTTTAAAAATGTCATTAAACATGGATGTCCTCCTCCCTTATGGTCAGCTGAACAGGTTACTGAGAAGGGGGATCAGCTGTGTTCCGATCAGGATAACACCTCCGCCGCTCATCAGCTGCTTGATCCCCTGGGACTTGGCGCCGGGATTGTCATTTCCGTAACCCTCCATCAGGTTGACAGCACCCCATACACCGAGGCCTGCCCCGATGGCAACGACCAGCTTCTGTAAGATAGAGATTGAACTGGTGAAAAAACCCATATGATATTCCTCCTTTTTCTCTCCCGGCTTTTCAGGCACCGGAAGATGCCTTTTTTGTTTCCTTCTTTTTCAGGCTGCCCGCATGGAGCCCGGATCCTTGTCTTCATCTTTCCCCCTCTTTCATGCATGAAAAAAACTGCCCCTTCAGACAGTCCTTGCTCGTTCTTATTTCTGGTATTTTCGCTTTCCCAAAAAACCGGTGTTATCCTTCGCTTTCTATTCCATCCTCCGTTTCCTCTGCAAGAAGCTGTGCGAGCTCTTCCTCGGTGACCTCACACTCAAAAGTCTCAAACAGGGCCTGCTTTGGAAGGACCAGCTTATGCTGCAGGTATTTCTCCACATCAAAGCTGTTGCGCTCATCATAATCGGCAAGCTCCCGGTAGCGTTTGTGTTTTGTGATATCAAACTTATCACTTAAGAAGGGCCGCACACCCCGAAGCTGCAGGATACATTTGTTGCCATCCATGACCGCAAGCTCATCCCGGCTCATCAGTTCCTTTCCGGTCTTCTGGTAGTTCATCCCGTAAGACCGGCTCTGCCCCCTGGTATTCGAAGTATTATATAGGTCGATGGTCTCCTTGCCCAAAGTCTCAGAGATTTCCTTTAAAGTACTTCCCTCCTTGCCTCCCAGAAAGAGCATGGTATCGCAGTTGCCAAGGATGGTCTCAGCGGCATCCTTATAGATGGTCTTTAACTGGCTCTGAGACTGGAGGATGATGGAAGCCGAGATCTCACGGCTTCGGATCGTAGCGATCAGCTTGGATGACGAACATGGCCGTCCTCTGGTCTCCCAGCATGTCAAGCTCCATCTCATCATAGCCCATGATCTCCCGAAGCTCCGCGATATCAAAGGGGGCCAGCCTTGCCCCGCAGGAGATCAGGATGGACTTGGCTGTCTTACCTGCAGCAAGTTTGTATTTCTTATACTGCCTTACTGCAAAGTGCTCCGGAGCCTCTTCCTCCAGTTCCTCAAAGAGCATGTCCACGGCATTTTTAAATTCTTCATCCTCCTCCCTGGTCTCGCTGGCATTGATGAATTCCAAAAGGGTGGAAAAATTCTGTTCCTCCTCCGGGGCTTCATACCAGATGTAACCGATCAGGGCAGAGTACAGAAGTCTCTCTGCCTTGACCCAGAAGTCTTCCGAAGACTTCTCACCCTCCCCCTTAGTGTTAGCGATGATGGTGTTGACCAGTTTTAAGATATCCTTCTCACTGTGGAGATAGTGGAATGGGTTATAATGCATGGATTTGTTGAAATTGATCGTATTTAACACTTTGATCTTATAGCCCTCCTTCTCTAACATTTTTCCGCATTCAACGATGATCGTGCCTTTCGGGCAAGTGAATTAGGTTAGAAAAAGGTAAATTTTCGCACGAAAAGGGTATCTTTTTAGAAGTTTTCTTCCTGAATATCCCTTCGAATCAGTTTTTTAACTTTTTCTTCCATTGTTTCCCTGCTGTTCTCACTAAAGTGCAGTCTGACCGTGTAGGTCGTTTTCCCAACCCTTATAGGCAAAATCGGCTGATCAGATGGTTCAGTTTGGGTGGTTATTTTTTCTTCTCCTTTAGTTTCTGTCATGTATTTTTCTCCCTTCTGCAATAAAACAAGGCTTAGCCTTATCAGAACTATATTGATAAATTTAGATTAAAGAGTTTTGGTGGCAGGGTGGCAGGCTTTAAGGTATCTATAGAATCCTGCCACTTTCTCTGATTAGTCTGCCACCTTACCAAATATCCCTTTACATAAACTATGTATTCATGATGAAATGCTATAATAATTTGCAAAATGATTGACATTGTATACCAAAAAGCTTATTCTAGTAATTGAAAGGTGGTGATTAATATGGCAACAGCTCCAACGCAAGTTCGTATTGATGCTGATATTAAAAAACAGGCAATTTCTCTTTTTAAAGACCTTGGTCTTGATATGTCCACTGCTGTGAATCTTTTCCTTCATCAGTGTATTCTTCGAGGCGGGCTTCCTTTCCCTGTGGAAGTTCCTCAATATAATCAGAAAACACTTGATGCCATGGCTGAAGCCAGAAGGATCTCCTCTGACCCTGACATCAAAGGGTATACCAGCATGGAAGAACTGAAAAAGGCTCTGGAGGATTAATATGTACCAGGTAAAATTCACATCAGCTTATAAAAAGGGATATAAGCTAATGAAAAAGCGTGGTATGGATATATCTCTTCTGGATGATATCGTTGATAAGCTCCGCCAGGGTATTCCCCTTGAAAAGAAACATCATGACCATGAATTAAAAGGGAATTATGCCGGATTTCGTGAGTGCCATATCAAGCCCGACTGGCTGTTGATCTATCTTATTGAGAATGATATTCTTACCCTTACTTTAGTGGATACAGGCACCCATTCTGACCTTTTCAAAATGTAATGTAGTATCAATCCCGTAGATGGAAAACATGAGCGGCAGACTAAAATATTATTAGCTGCCGCTTCCTGTATGCCCTTCACTTATTGTGTTTTCAACCGGATGGTATTTTCTCTTCCCTCCCCTTTTCCATACTCCAGACGGTCGCCCATTCGTCTCCTGACATCCCTCATTGTCCTGGGTGATATATTCAGCTCTGTTGCTTTCTCCTGCAGTTCTTTTAGAGAGATGACCTTTCTTTCTACCAGCAGTCCCTCGATAAGCTTTGTCCCTCGTTCCAGTTTTGTTTCTACCTTCCTACCTTCTTTTCCATTCAGCAGATCGTCAGCATTGATATCATATCCTCCTATCCACCGGAATCCGCCTTCATCTCCCAGCTTAAAAGCAATCGTCTCACCAGGTGGAGCAAGGGAGCTTTTCTCATGGATCAGTACTCTGGTCGTTGGGTCTTTTTTTACCTTTCCGATAAATAGCAGGCTCCTTACTGCAGCCATGATGTCGATAGAGCCTAATCCCCGGTAGGTGCTCTGTGCACCGGATGCTTTGTTCAGGTGCCCGATTAGAACGATGGCGCATCCGGTCTTATCAGCGATCATTCCCAGCTTCCTGAAAACCGGACGGACTTCATTTGCCCTGTTCATATCTACATCAGGTCCGATAAAGGCCTGCACAGGATCGATGATTAGAAGCTTCACCTGATTTTGACGGATAGCTCTCTCAATCCGCTCATCCGTTAATGTCAAGGGCGTCTCTGTCTCATCAATGATCAGCACTTTGGACAGGTCCGCTTCGCACTCTTTCAGTCTCGGCTTAATTGTGTCACCAGCTCCATCCTCCGCAGTCTGATAGATCACTTTGAACGGTTCGATCTCTTCCATATTCGGGAGATACTTCCGGTTCGTGCAGGCTGCGGCCAGCTTCATGGCCAGATATGTCTTTCCCTCACCGGGATTGCCCTGGATGATTGTTAGCTTCCCGAACGGGATGTATGGGAACCATAACCAGTCCACACTCGTCTGCTCCACGTCCTCATAACAAATCATTGGTACGATCTCTTCCTCTTCCGGAACCTTCAGAATGACTGTTTCTATGATCGGGCTTAAGTCCTTTTCGGATTCTCTTTCACAAAGGATTTCATTCCAGTCTTTTAAAGCTGGCTTTAGTCGGATTACCCTTTTGCGACCTTCAAAGGTCGAAAGCAGTTTACCGCAGGCCTCGTTTCCTGCTTTATCATTATCAAGACAGAGGAAAACAGAAGTGATCTGTGGGCTGGCAGAAAGAAAAGCTGTCAGTGCCCGGTCAGATGTACCGCCCAGGCTCAGGTAATTCTCCTTCTCCCAGTCATTCGGGAAAAGCTGGATAAAAGACAGCATGTCAATCGGGGCCTCAAAGACATATAGTTTTTCTCCCCCTCCCCTGTAACAGAACCCATAATCCTTCACTGATCCTGTTACGTCTCCCCGGAACTTTTTTTCTCCAGTCCCTCGATAATGAGCATAAGCAGGAATGCCATTGGGATCTTTCCCTACGAATACAACGTTATGGTGTCTTTCATCTTCATAGATCTCACCACTGCCAATGAACTGCAGCACCAGATCTTCATTTAACCCCCTTTCATTTGTCAGATACTCCAATACCCTTTTTTCGTCCCTGTTTCTTTTTGGAAGCCGGAACTCAGGCAAAGGGGCGGGGATGCTCTTCCCCGGGGCATCCTCCGCCTTCTGCCGTCTGTCCTCACCGGTCAGCATCTTCATCGCTTCCGGGAAGGTAAGGCCATAGAATTCCATTACAAAATCAATGGGGCCGCCACCGACTCCCCGGCTATGCTGAAACCACCTGTTCTCCCTGACTGTCAGGCTGTCATGGACAGCCCAGCGGTATTCCCGACCACTTTTTATTAATTGTTCTCCCCGTGATCTTAAAAACTCTGAAAGGTCAACCGACTTTGCCTTCTTAATCTGTTCCTCCGAATAATGCATTGATTTCTCCTTTCTTCTGCAGACGAAAAAAAGCGACTATCCTGTTACAGATAATCGCTGTTGGGAATTTTCTTTTTAAATCCATTTAACACATGGTTTACATAACAGTAAGATTTCTACTTTGTAAAATGTTCTTTAGACAGCCCATTCCTTTGCTAAAAAATTTGGTATATCATTGCTATTTACAGGAGTATATCCTATTCCATAATGATTTTCTGATCCTAAAAGACCTAATTTAGGCTGTTCGTCACTTTCCTGGCTTAATCCTTGCAGATACTCATTGGTGTCTATTTCATTTTTTATGCTTTTTGCAATATAATAATTCTCAGTATACTTAAATACCAAAAAATTAATATACTTTAAGACCTCATCATCAGACATACTATTTATTTGGTGACGTAACCTTCTATATCTCTTATCACGTTTATGATAGAATGCTATAATAACGCTTTTACTATCAAGAGGAAATATTGCCAAATGGATATATTGCATTCTTACATTAGGATCCAAATCATAGATATTATTAATTTCATTCCCTTCTATATCTTTAGTTATTGCAATAGCACTTTGCATAGCAATAGGTACTTTGTATGGTAATACTTTCCATAATACAATCTGATATCCTCCTTTCAAATTATGATCTGCAATATGTTTATGGAATTTGACTTCAGATTCAAACTCAAAATAATCTATTTCTTTGATATTCAATCCGATTTCGAGATTTTCAAATGCATTAAATTCTCTTTGGTTAATTTTAAGCAATTCCATCTCTATAGCTCTTTTACTTAACTGAAGCAAAAAGTTTTTTACAGCGATTTCAGCAAGCATTTTATCAGTAGGTTGCAGAATAATATTATCTGGATTTTCATAATCCTGAAAAAAGACTCCATCACAATCGTTACATATATAGTTGAATGTTCCCGACTTACCTACACCATTTTCGATATCAATTATTTCTTCATCAACACCCAGTGCAGCTGAAGCTTGTAAAACTATACCATTATCAGCTATTGAGCGCAGAACCATTTGAGGCACGGAGTGTGATTTACAAAAACTTGTTTTCATTTTTCCACACATAATACATACCTTTGGCTTTGCTCTGTTTCTTGCTTCAGAAAGCATTTTATTTATTACTTTTCTTATCTCTATTTTATTTTTATCCGGTGGAACACTAAATAATTTTCCCATTTTAAAAACCTCAAATCAATCTACTGTTTTTGTTATTTTTGATAATATTGTAAAAGAAGTATATCACACATTTATTAGTGATTGCGCAATAAATCAAATGCTATTTGCAGATTTGATTCTTATCTACCCACCTCTCTCCTTCTTACATTCTTTTTTCCAGGACTATTCTTCTGTCTCTGGATATTCTCCTTATTGCGGTTCAATTTAACAAGGACCGACCCCTTCTCTCCCTGTTGCTGCACAGGCTTCAATTTTTCTTCTGTCCGCCCGGTGCTGTCCGGCTGGCTCTGCTGTTTGTCGTCATGCATAATGTCGATACAGTTCCTGACTTTCCTGACCATCTCCAGTTCTTCTTCATAAGGAATGAGTTCCGTGTAAGTTCCATCATTTAATTTGGACAATTCTACCTGATGATTCTTCCATTCCGATAGAGGAAGCTGTCCTTTATCATTTCGGTATGGTTTAAGCCTTCTTTCACACATACGGTACAGGTCGATTTCTTTCTTGTGCTCCGCATAGTATTTCTTTTTTGAACTTTTAAAGAAGATCGAATTGTACTTATCTATGACTGGCTGAAGTTTGTTCATCTTCCTGTCATAATCAAGAAGCTCCCTGTACTGGCTGATCTCTGCTCTCCGGGATTTCGTTTCTGCCCTTAATCCGTCTACTATTATATACAGTTCTTCTATTTTCCCGTTAAGCTCTTCGATGGTGGTAATCTGTTTTGCTGTCAGATAGCTGATCACTTCAGAGAATTCTTTCAGATTGGTCAGATGCGCTTTACCACGGCCATATCGGTATGTGTCTGCTACAGAATTACGTCGGTCATAATAATCCCTGAGGCTATCAATGATTGTTGGATTTTTCCGACGGTAGATTTCTGCACTGACTTCTTCCTGGAAGGTCTTTGCCCAGTGGATGGACTCTTTGATCTGAATCCATATCCGGTTAAGAGAACGGATCTCCCGATTCAGGTCTCCAACTATAGTCCGAATCCCCTTCTTCTCCATAGCCCGGACTTCATATCCTTCATGGATTGTGGGGATCAGTTCAATTCCCTGTTTTTCAAAAGAGCGATGGTCAATTCTGGCTACCAGCCCATTCTCCTGGAATTTTGTATTAACCTTTTCCGCCCATACCTGGCGCCATTCCTCCAGTAATTCCGGCGAATTCCATCCTGTGGTGGATACTGCCTTGAAAATGTATTTTCCATTATTGTCACGGACACGGTTTCCATCTTCATCAAGCAGATATTCCCTTCTTTGTTTGTTTCCCCATGTGCCATCTTCCTTCATTGGCCGGATTGGGATAAGTACATGGAAATGAGGATTATCTGCCATCGCCGGATCATCAGAATGCCCTTCATGCACCGCCATATCTACGATCATCCCCCTTGCCACAAACTGTTCCCTGCAGAATTTCCTGGCCAGACTGATATTCTCATCAATGGTCAGCTCATTCTGCAGGGCAATATCAAAGGAATAGGCCAGCTGAGCCTTCTTCCCTTTTTCAGCATGTTCCACTTGATTCCATAGTGTTTCACGGTCAGAGAAGGATTCCGGTACATAGTCAGGCAGCATTATTTCCGTATAGAGCACGCCGCCCTTTTTTGTGAAATTGTAAGTCTGCTCATAATAATCACTGTGAAGCTTCTGTCCGGATATATAGGCTGCAGAGTTCAGGACAGACTGTCCTTTTCCCCTGGAAACCTGTTTGACAGAGAAATGATAGAGGGACATTACTGCTCCCTTTCTGAACCTTTTTCCAGACGACGACTTGCGGAGTATTCTGCCATCCATAGTGATTGGTCACGAACTTCCGGTATATGGGAAACCATATCCAACAGAACTTTCAACTCTGCTTCTGTCAGACTTTTAATCTCCGGCAATACTCTCTCCAGTTCTGCTCCGGTGACAATCAGCCTGTGGTTTCTGGCTTTTCTTTCTGCTTTCTTCATCTTTTGTCTGGCGAGATTCATCCGGTGCTCCTCTACATCAATCTGCTGTTCTGTTTTTTTAATATCTTTCTGCAGATCATCAAGTGTTTCGTTTCTAATATTCTTCCTGTTTTCCATGCTTTTCTCCTTCCTGTCTTACGACAAATTAAATAATCCGGCATGTGTCTGTCTGCAGGCTCATTCCGGATTGTGAATATAAAGCGGCATCCATGTGGTAATGGACAAAACAAAAGGCACCAACCTTTAATTTCAGTTGATGCCCTTTGGCTTATACATTATTCAATTAAAAATGGGATAGGCACGTGTGCCGCAAGGGGAGCCCTTGACCGAAATACTTATTTCGCTTTCTCTGTCAGATTGCCGGAACCGTCAATCCAGACGAAGCTCCGCAGGACGCACGATACATGGCAGCTATACTGCCTATGTATAGAAGTGCGCTCTTAGCGTTGCTAAGAGAATTCGTGGAGTATCCGTCACACAGGGTTCCCAGTCATTTGGACTGGGCTAAAACACGAAGGCTGCCGCATAGCAATACGGCAGCCCGGATAGTAATATATTATTTTTTTACTGTTACCTTCACTTTCTGTCTGTATCCATTTATGGCACAAACATAAATGGTACAGGTTCCTGCTTTCTTTGCGGTGATTTTACCACCTTTGCTTACAGATGCCACAGCCTTATTGCTGCTCACATAGCGGAATCTCGGTCCATGGGATACCGGAAGAACTTTTTTCTTCTTATTTGCCAGAACCAGACTGGCTTTGATCTTCGCTTTCTTACCAACCTTTAAACTATAGGTCTTCTTTGTGATCTTTACGGCTTTGGCGTTGGTATATTTTGCATTCTTTCGTCCGGTGAAATGGACGAGTAAAGATTTTGCAATCGCTTTCGATTTACCATTCACCTTCTTATAGGCAATCACCTGGAACTTATAATCTTTTTTCGGATTCAGCTTCTTTCCGTTCAGCTTTGTAAAGGCTGCTTTCGTGGTTTTATTCCCTTTGATGGTTTTCAGAAGCTTCATCTTCTTGCCACAGTATGAACCGTATACCTTATACATGGATGCATCCGGTATGCGTGTCCATTTGGTTGTGATCTTAGAACCTGTCTGGCTTCCCTTAAGGATCAGGATCCTGTTCGTCTTAACTGGAATAGTTTCCTGTTTCTTTTGAGTTGTTGTAGCAGCAGATTTTGATGGTGTAGTAGATGGCTTCTTTGTTGTAGTAGGAGTTGTCGGGTTGGTTTTCTTCTCACCAATCGTTACTTTGACAGAAGCTGCTTTCGAATCATTATGGTTTGCATCGCCCTTAACCATGTACCAGACATAGTAGGTTCCGGCGTTGGTTTCTTTAGGAATGGATGTGTTCCAGCCCTCTGTCGGGGCGGTGGTAGCATTCTTACCGAGGGCGTACTGCATCGTACCGCCCGTGGCTTTGCCTGCCGTCACAAGCTCCTGGGCGGAGCCTGTATAGGTAAGAGTCTTTGCTTTCGGTGCGGTAGTGACAGTTGCATTTGCTTTTGTGATGGTGAAATTCGCTGTAGCTTCTCCGCCCTTGAAGTGATCTGTTTCTTTGACAGTGACCTTAACAGTATATTCTCCCACATCGGTTGGAACGGTTTCGGAATAAGTACTATCCTCTGCGTCCTTCGTTTTGTATTGGAATGTTACCGTACCATCGCTGCTGTTGCCAGTAACACTGGGCTCTTCTGCGTCTTCTCCGTAAACTCTGTCCTCAGCAGTGACTCCAATTCTTATGGAATGCTGCAGGACAGGATAATCATTACCCTGGAAAAATGCATCTCCCAGCGAAGATTTCAGAGATTTCATTTCGTCCGCAGTTGCGGATGTGGCCGAAGCGTTAACCGGAAGTGACTGCGTATCATAGTAATAGGTGTTGGTAGCAGACACCGAATATTTAGTAGAATCAGATTCGTAGCCAAACAGGCTTGCAATTCCATTTTCGCCTGTTGTAACAGTACAACCATACACAAAACCATTGGTAAGAGTGGCGTTTCCGTATAATTGATGCCCGCCGCAGAACGCACCGTTCATTGTTCGATTAGAGGAACTGATTGTATTCTTCGCGGAGTAGCAGTCTGTGAAGGTCAGTCCGCTTACATTGATAATAGCTCCTACAAAGCCTCCCCCATAGCCCACTTGATTATTTGTGGCATCAGTAGTGATTGTGTTCTTTTCAGATGCGCATCTCTCAAATGTCGTTGTCTCGCCGGTGTTAGATTGTGCAAAACCGACAGTTCCTCCGCAAAACGCAGCGCGACCTGTGGCCTTAGCTTTAATCGTTGAATCCATTACACAACAGTCAGTAACGGAAAAATTTTCGACTATAGCAGCAATGCCGCCAGCATATGCCTGACTGTACTCTGTAGTGTTCGCAGTAATCTCTGAATTTTTAACCCGAAGATTTGTCACGCTGCCGCCACCTTCAAGAACGCCGAAGGCACCCGCAACCATATATTTCTGTCTGCTTACGGTACTCGACACTCCTTCAATCTTCGCTCCAGATATTGCAAAGCCACAACCGTCATAATTGCCTGCAAAAGAAGCCGTCAACGTGCCAACCGGCTCTAAATTGCCTGCTCCGCTCATATCAAGATTTGCTGTCTGCTTGAAATAGTTGCCGGAATAGTTTGTTCCTCCGTTGACCGCAGTAGCCAGTGCCTTCCAGTCATCAGCTGTTGAGATGAGGTACGGGTCAGCCTCTGTTCCTGTGCCGCCGCTGTAAGCGGGTGTTCCATCTGCAAGCGCCGTCAAGCTCATCCCCGGCAACAGCCCGACTACCATTGCCAGCGCTATCACCCACGACAGCAGCCGTTTGCTTGTTCTTGTTCGTTTCATTTGTGTTCCTCCTTGAAATAATTTTTGTATGAAAAAACCGCCGAACCTAACAGGGTATAATAACCCCATCAAGTCCGACGGTTATCCATCACGAATGTTGTATTCAGTTTCAAGCGCCTCGCAAGACGCAAAAAAAGCGCAGTTAGCCCATGCGATGCGATGCGATGCGATGCGATTAAGTGTGTCCGATTTCCGCATGTCTGTCAAGTCCCTTTCCGTAAAATTCTTCTGATGAATTTTGACTGTGCTCATCGTCACAGTGCACTCTGAATCTTTACTGTGGTTTCTTTCCTACGAGTCCGGCATACATTTCCCTCTGTGCCTGAGGTACGCTCAATGCATCCATAGCTTGCTCAACCGTAAGTTTTAAATTCTTCATAATACTCCGGATATTACTTTCCATGACTTGCTTTGTGTTTTCATTTCTCATATCTTCCATCACTTTACACATGGCCGCCACTCCTGACTCAAGCTTTTTTCATACCCGCTATCTCGTGAACCTGCTCAAGCGTTATGCCTTCGCCTTTGGCAATCTGCTCATATGATAATCCCATAGCAAGCCACCGAAGTACACTGGCAACAATCTGCTCCCATTTAGATTCCTTCCTCATATCTTCCATAACCTTACACATAGCCGCCACTCCCTTCTCGTCTTCCTTGAAATAACGAACCTTATCAGCTAATTCTTTGTAATGCATATCGTCTGGGTCTGTGCAGAAGAAATCGTGCATCAGTTTTCCAAGTTCTGTAGATGCGTCCTTGGCTGCACCGTTTACATAGATGATATGCTCACCGTCACCAAACAGTTCATCTGTATCATCTATCCGTCTATCTATCCTATAAATAGGTTTCCCTTTTCCAATCACATCATTCTCAGTGATGAAAATCACAAAGGTTTCCGGCAGATTGCTGAAATCATCTCCCGGATGAAGCAGATGCGCATCAAGAATACTGGAGTGATATCTTGCCCGTTTTCTATCCGCTCCCTTTTCGGCTCTCTGTACTTCAATGTTGTATTCTTTCCCGGCATCATCATCCGCGTCAATATCCAAGCAGATATCCCTTCCGATCAGGTTTTTCATCCTTCGCTGCGTCTTAACGCTTTTAACACGAAGATCCGGCTTGTTCAGGATAATCCTAAGCAGAAGCTCCGCTCCATCAGTATATCCGTCAAAGCATGCGTTCATAAAATCGTCATCAATCAAGCGCAAGCCTCTGAGCCGTTGAAGGTCTTCCTGATGCTGTTTTTCCTTTTCCGCCTCCGTTATGGATGTGCCCACAGATAAGGCAGCTTTTCCCGCTCGTATCTCATTGAGCTTTTCCTGCAACGCTTCCATCTGTTGTAGTATTTCCTGTTCCGTCATCGGCAATCTATCTCCTTCGGCAAACTGCCGCATTCATTCATGTATCGGCCTGCCAGCGCAGATTCTTTACCTCTGCACGTGAGCATAAAGATACTAACAAATTATAGCAGAATCCCCACCTGAAAGCAACAAATTTTCGAGATATTCAAGTCCGGCCTATGCCAGACTTGCGCCGGGCTGCGCGTCAGCTTTGCTGACACTTACCCTTGCGCAACCCTGGCATCCGCCGGAGGCTACTCAGAAGAGGATTAGGCCCCTCCTGAGTTTATTTAACTCTCCCCCTCCTATAGAGGAGGGGTCCATCCTCTTCTGGGTATATTCCAGATTATTACCTGATTTTGGTTAATCCGGCTTTTCAGACTTTCTTGCCTTCCCACAGACGGTCCCTTCCGGCATTCAGCCGGTTTTGTCAGTCTGTTTGAGTGTCATTTTTTATCTGAAAGCTTATCTGATAACTTATCTGATAATCGGCTCGGCATCCTGACAATTTTATCTTCGGACCCTGTGAATTTAATCATGCTGAATGGATGTACTGAAATTATTGTTCTTCTTCGCATACTCACTTGCAGCTTTTCTCCTGGCCTCACTATACGGCGCAGTCAGCCGGATCGAGAGCCGGGATTTCTGGACTCTATATATAACACTGCCCAGTTCCCTGTCCTCATGTGTCAGCTTACAAATATCCGGGTGTTGAGCCGCAAATTCTCTCAGTCTTTTCTTCAGTCTGCTATTGTAAGTAAAAATGCTCCACACATCATCAGCTTCCGATGTTAAAAGGATTGTTTCCTTCTCTGCCTTAGTAACTTGTCTCTTATCCATCTTCCTCCTCACACTCTCAACTCAAGAGCTGTCTATATAATGATAAGGACAGCTCCTGTAGTTCTGAACTATAAAGGGATTCTTGCCTGTTTCTATTAAATGAAGACTCATTGTTATCTGAACTTCACTATCAATGAGGAATCTACTCAAAAGGCAGCTCCTCATCTGAAGGAACATCCATGAATCCCTCGTCTTGGGCTTTGTCTTCCTTCCCGGTGCTTTCTTTCTCCCTGGCACTCTCTGCGAATTCATGTTCCTCTACGATCACATCCGTGGTGTAGATTGTTTTTCTGTCTTTGTCCTTATAACTTCCGGTGCTGATCCTGCCTGACACTGCGATCTTCATTCCCTTCCGCAGATACTTCTGGGCGAACTCAGCTCCTTTTGAAAAGACAACGCAGGGGATAAAGTCCGCTTCCTGTTCCCCGTCTTTCCTGTATCTACGGTTTACTGCCAGCGTATACCTCGCTACTGCCATGTTATTGTCTTTGCCTGCATACTTCACCTCCGGGTTTCTGGTCAATCGTCCGATCAAAAATACTTTATTCATATAATCCCACTCCTTCCATCGGTATTCCACAAAAAATGAGCATCAGCCTGTTGCGGCTCATGCTCATTATTATTGCTATCATCATATTTAGTTTATGTCTGTTTTCAGCTCTCGGATAATGATCTCAGGACTTTTTTCATGGTATGTTTCAGGTTAATTCCGTCCTTTAATCCCTGACGGTAGTAAAACTCCTCCGTCCTGGCTCCGCTTACAAAGACCATATCACAATATGTCTTGATCGCCTTTTCCTGTTCCGGCGGAAGTGTGTCCATTACTTTGAGGTAGCCCTGTTCTGCCCCATCATAATCCTCCGGAGCCAGTTTGATCTGGCTGAATGCATTCTGCATCCGTTCATGGATAATTAAGTCCACCATCTCTTTTAATGTGCTGTTTAGCATGACCTCTTTCGTCTCCTTTCTTTCGTGATACTTTTTTATCTTCACCAGAGCATTACAATTTTTCTAAATCATGATCTGGATTTTTGCCTTATATCGCTTTGTTTAGTTTCTTTTCACGACAACGTCTGGATGCCGCCCTGCTGTATGCCCGAATCACTTCCAGTTCGGCGGCCGCTTCCGGATCTGTCTTTGCCTTTTCTATCAATTCTTCCCGTCTGGCTCTTTTCCGGGCGGTTGCTTTCTTTGTCTGTTCTGCCTTCCTCTGGCGGATCTTCTCTGCGTACTCCGGGTCCTGGGCCATCCGTTGTTCACGCCGTTCTTTATTCTTACGGTTCTTTTCCGCTTCTTTTTCCCGGATGATCTTCAGCTGTTTTTCTGCTTCAGGATCTGTTTTTGCAAGCTCCACCAGTTGGGAACGGAGGATCTTCTTTCTGTAATAACGTTCCAGATTCTTCCTGTTACGCTCTATCCGTTTCGCTTCCTGCTGTGCCTGGTACTCCGGGTCGGCCTCCATCTTGGACTTCTGAGCTGCCCGGTATCTCCGGCAGGCTTCCCGCCGTCTCTCCAGGTACTTCTCATATTCTGCCGCTGCCTCCGGATCAGTTTTCGCTCTCTCCCTCAGATCTGCAATCTTCTGTTTTTGGGTCAGCCCTGACCTTTTGGCTTTCCTATTCTTTTTGGCGGCATATTCTTCGTCTATCCTGGCAATTCGCTCTTCTTCTGTCATCGCATCCACAGGTGACAGGAAGTGCCCGATGAAATTAAAATATACATCAATCTGCTGGTTGCGGTATCTTGTCCTCCCTCCTGTCGGTGCATGGATCTCCACCTTCTCGATAAATTCAAATACCATGCTGTCCGTGAGTTCCTGGATATCCTGATATTTCCTCACAAGAGATACAAATCTTTTGATATCCGCTTTTTTCGGGGCATTTCCCTGTTCCGGCATTTCAAGTTCAGATATACGAGTCTCAAGCTGTAGTTGCTCCTTATCATACTGCTTCATCAGTCTTTGCACCTGTCTTTCAGGCATGATCCCTTTGATCTGGTTTTCATACAGGTTCTGGATCAGGCCGTCCAGCTCCGTTACTCTCTTTTTGGCTGCTGCAAGTTCCTTGCGGTCGTCAGAGGAAATCTTTTCCTGGTTTACTTCCCACTGAGCCATGAGCTGTTCTATGAACCCTTCTTCATTTTCCAATATATAACCTGACACAGACTGTACCGCTTTAAGGATCACCGTCTCAATTGCTGATGTTTTGATATAATGTGATGTACATTCATCATAGAGGCTGCGGTAACTGCCACACTGGAAAGCGCTGTCGGAGTCATATACCCTGCCATCTTTCCTGTGTACAGATTCCGGGCTGATATATCCCATCCTGGCCCCGCAATCCGCACAAAAGAGCAGGCCGGAAAGTCTGTGAGAGTATGTTCCATCCTTCTTCCGCTTTGGCGACCTTTTCCTTAACCGGTTCGCCATCTCCCATGTATCCTGATCAATGATCGCTTCATGGGTATCCGGGAATACCAGCAGTTCCTCCGGATCAGCCTTCCTGCGTTTCTTTGTTTTAAAATTCTCACATATCGTCTTACCAAGTATGGTATGTCCAAGATACTCCTGACGTTCAAGGATATATCCGATAGTGGTTGCTGTCCATAAATACGGATCATGGTATCTGTGGTGCCTGGACTGGAGTTCATCATGCTGTTCTTCATAGGCAGAAGGGATCAGCACTTTATCTGCAGTTAACGTCTCTGCGATTGTCCTGACTGGTATTCCCTCCGCAGCCATCTTAAATATCCTTCTCACCACATTTGCTGCTTCTTCATCCACATATAAGGTCTGCTTATCTCCGGAAATCCTCTTATATCCATATGGGATGGCCCCGCTACAGCGAAGTCCGTTTTCCATACGGTTCCGGAAGACCGCCTTGATCTTCTTACTGGTGTCTTTGGCATACCATTCGTTCATGATGTTCAGGAAGGGAGTGAACTCGTTTTCCACCGGATTGGCACTGTCGATGTTATTATTGACAGCGATAAACCGTACTCCCTTGTCCGGGAATAAGATCTCCGTGTAGAAGCCTACCTGCAGATAGTTCCTGCCAATCCTGGACATATCCTTGATACAGAGAATCCCTACATTTCCGGCTTTAATCTCCCCCAGCAGTTCGTTGAAGCCAGGCCGGTTGAAGTTGGTTCCGGAATAGCCATCGTCAGTAAAGTGACGAATATTCCTGAAACCTTTGGATCTGGCATAGTCTTCCAGGTACTTTTTCTGGTTGGTGATCGAATTTGATTCGCCTTTTAATTCATCATCTCTTGAAAGCCTTTCATAGAGTGCGGTGATCTTTTCTCTCCTCATATCGGCTCTGCCCCCTCCTTTCTGCGGTATTTTCTGTGAAATGTGCTTCATTTAACGGAAAACCTTATGCAAATTCCACATTTTCTATCTTAGCATAGTTTAACAGTTCGGATCGGTGACCACGTAGGATACCTTCCTGGGCATCTGCATCAGGTTCGGCTTCACGTAAAACCTTGTCTTACCGGAGCCGGAACCTCCGATCACGATAACGTTTTTATTCCTGGCGTTTTTCGGCAGCTTCGGTCTGCTGCTCATAGTGAGCCGTTCGGTCTGGGTGAGAATGATGTTATTCTCAAAGACCGGGTCGATAAAAGGTTCAATGTCCTTTGGGGTTCCCCACCTGGCAGAGCCGTATTCCTGCCCGGGTCGGAACTTTTTTGCCTGTTTCCTCCGGTAATACAAAAAGCCTTTTACCAGGGCAGCCCCCGCAATGCCGGTTAAGATATCCTTGATCTTAAGGCTTAGCCAGGGGCTTTTAAAGGCAAGCTCTAAATACATGACCATGGTGATCAGTTTTTCCAGGGCCGTCTTACCGGCGCAGTATCCATACAGCCAGGAACACTTATCTACGGCATAGAAGACAGCCAGGTATGGGAGATTGGAAAGCAGAAGCTTTTTTACATCAAGCCGGCTCCATTTCTCCCTGGCCAGGCCCGTAATCTTTGTCAGGAGTTTCTTTCCCCTTTCCTTCATTAACCGTCCTGCTCCCAGCTGTCTGCCTTTTCTTTTTCTGCGTCTGGCCGGGCCAGCCCTGGGATATTTCCTGGAATGTACTATTTTCTTCATCGTACCTGCCCCCTGTCTTTCTGGCTGACCCTCTGCCTCTGCCTGTGCTGGCCTTTGGCTTTCTGCATGGTCTTAACCAGTTTCTGTCTCAGGGATGGCTTTTTGGACTTTTTTAATGAGACACCTGCATATTCCTTAAATGCTGCCGTCATCACATCTACATCCTTTGCCTTAAAGAAGACCATGTAATTGGGGGGATCAACGCTGTGATCTTTTTTCAGGCTGTAGTCGATACTGTACTTTCTGGCTACACGGTCAAAAGAACGAATATTGTTGTCCGTGATCTTGATATTGGTCAGCTGGTCCCCATAGCTCATCAGGTTTTTCATGGACTGTTTCCCATGGGGCTGCTTCTGCTTCAGCTTTTTTTCAGCCTTAGCCCTGGCTTTGGCTTTGATCTTTTCGTTTTTTGTAAGCTGCATGCGGTCCTGTTCTTTTTTTATCTGCTTTTCCAGATGTCCAAGGTATTTTCTTATGGCCACCTTCAGGATACTGGCAGAGATCTTTCCGCCTTTGATATATAGGTTGATGGTCTTATTGGTCGTTTCTTCCTGCAATCCCTTCTTCACCTCCCTTTCCGGTCAGATGAGGGATGAATGATCTTCAATTACCTTAAAAGGAGCTTTGCTGTACAGTAACCGATACATTTGTGTACCCGCCCATAGGGACAGCCGGGGCATCTGCCCGGTTCCGGAGGGGTCTTTGCTTTCTTTGAAGCCTCCTCCTTTAACAGGTAATAGCATTCCTTCTGGTTGCATCCCTCTTTCTTCCCTTCCCAGAAATAGCAGTAACGGCAGTCCCTGGGTCTGTAAGCACTGTATTTGATTCCGTCTATCAGGATATATGGTTCGGTCATTTTTTCTTTCCTCCATCTGTTTTTACTGACTGTGTGACTGCCGTCAATCAGAAAAGCAGCCTGTGGAAAACCCGTTTAAAGGTCCGGGATTCCCTGGGGCTGCTTTAATGATCATGGCTATACTATGTCCATCTTGTCACATCAATGATTTGGTTTTCTCTTTTTGCTACGGTACAGATAAGTCACGCATCCTCCTAGTGCCAGACTGGATGCAAGGATTACAATGATCCAGAATGCGATATTGTTATTGTCACCTGTCTTTGGCAGGTAACGGGACAGGACACTCTTTCCTGAACTCTTTCCACTGCTGCCGGAAGTGCCGCTGTTTCCGCCGGAGCTGGATGTTCCTGATTTCTTCTGGATAGTAGCCTCCGCTTTCTTGTAAGCCACAGTCTGGTCTTTATCAGATATATCCGTATGGACTGCAACATCCACGCTGTTAAGGCTTAAATGTTCAAAAGCAACAAGGCTCTTTCCACTGACAAGGTCTCCGGAGACCTTAAAGGACAGGGTTACATTCCCATCCGCTTTATCGGGTGTAAACTCCTTCGTTGCACTAAAGGTTTTGCCTTTGCTGTCTGTGAATGCTTTGCCAGTGGCCTTGTCCATCAGGATCCCGGTCAGTTTATACTTCTTTTTCGGGATCAGGTTCTTATATGTCACCTTATCCTGGACCGTTACGGTCTTTGAAGCTTTCCCGGTATGGCTCTTTGTGCCTGCATCTGTAGCGTTAGTGGCGATATGGGGAACGTGGACAGTCTGGGCCTCATCTTTGAGATCCTCATGGGAGGCAACAAGAGTCGGTTCCTGATTTTCCTTTTGGGCTTCCTCAGAGGAAGTACCTGCTTTTTCCTGATCCTCCTTTGCAGTATCCTCAGCTGCTGTTATCGCTTTTTCAAAAGCAACCAGGCTTACGGATTCCAGGTTCTTACGGCTTACGATGAATTTCAGTACCACGGTCCCGTCTTTGGCTTCCGGGGTAAAGGAAATCTCAGAAGTGACTTCCTTCCCATTCTCCAGGAATGCTTTACCGGTAGCCTGGTCCATAAGCCTGCCCTGCATGGTATATTTCCTTCCGGGCTCAAAGTTCTGATAAGCTACGGTATCGATCAGGGTGAACATCTCCCCGGCTGCAGCCACATGGTCCTTTGTCTGGCTGTCATTAAGGGTTGTCCCAATCTTTGGATAATGGACTGTCTGGGCTTCATCCTGGATATCGGCATGGACTGCCACTTCCTTTTCCTCCTGGCAGCAGGTCTCAAAAACTACAACACTCTTTCCTGCCAGGGTATTTGCCGGAAATTCAAAGACAAGCTCTAATTCCCCATCCCTTTTCTTAGGGGTAAAGGCTGCTTTAGCAGTGATCTCCTTGCCGTCAGCAAGGACAGCCTCTCCGGTCGCCTTATCCATCAGAGTTCCCTTCATGATATATTCCCTGCCTGGCTCAAGGTTTTGGTAGGTCACCCTGTCGATAAGTTTTATGGAAGCATTCAGACCGTAATGGCTCTGGCTCCCTTCATCCTTTGCTTCTGTTCCAATCCCCGGATAGTAAACCGTCTGGGCCTCATCGGAGATATCAGCATGGACGGCCACCTCCCTTTCTTCCAGATGAAGGGACTCAAAAGCCACGACCGTTTTCCCGGCAAGGAGGTTTTCGGGGAACTCGAAGGTCAGTTCCATCTCCCCGTCTTTTTCTTCCGGGGTAAAGGCTGCTTCAGACCGGATCTCTTTACCGTTACTTAAGATGGCTTCTCCCGTTTCCCTGTCCATCAGGGTGCCGACCATGCGGTATTCTTTTCCGGGTTCAAGGTTTTTATACGTTACCGTATCAATAAGCTTTGTTGAACTGGAAACACCGTAATGGGTCTTCGTTTCATCATCGGCGGCTTCAGTCCCGATCTCAGGATAATATACTGTCTGGTCCTCATCTTTAATGTCAGTGTGGACTGCGATCTGTTTTTTCTCCCGATAGCAGGTCTCAAAAGCCACGACAGCCTTTCCCTTCATGATCTCAGCCGGGAAGGTAAAGTCCATCTCCACCTGCCCGTCCTTTTCCTCGGGGGTAAAAACTGCTTCTGCCGTGATCTCCTTATCGCCATTAAGAAGTGCCTTCCCGGTTTCCTTATCCATCAAAACACCGGTTAAGGTATATTCCTTTCCGGGCTCCAGGTTTACATAAGATACGATATCAACCAGTTTCTCTGAACTTCCTTCCCCATAATGGGTGTGGCTTACAGAGTCCTTTGCCTCCGTTCCGATATCCGGATAATGGACGGTCTGGTCCTCGTCTTTGATATCGGTGTGGACCGCGATCTCCATCTGATCCTGTTCACATCGTTCAAAAGCGACAACGCTCTTTCCGGTAAGCAGGCCTGCCGGGACTTCAAAAGACAACTCTATTTCCCCGTCCTTCTTATCCGGTGTGAACTTCTTTTCGGCAGTGATCTCTTTTCCTTCAGAAAGGACTGCTTTACCGGTCGCTTTATCCATGAGTGTCCCGGTCATGGTGTATCCCTTTCCTGGTTTGAGGTTGATATACTTTACGGTGTCTTTGATGGTAGTGGAATCATTGAGACCGAAATGGCTTTCTGTCTGGCCGTCTTTGGCTTCTGTTTCAATATCAGGATAGGATACGGTCTGGTCTGCGTCCTCAATGTCTTCATGGGCAGTGATGACCTTACCTCCGGTCTCACAGGTCTCAAAGGCTACGACTTCCCTGCCCTTTAAGGCATCTTTGGGGAAGACAAATTCCATCTCAATGGTGCCGGAGCTTCCGGCTGCCAGGAAGGACTCCTTTGCAGTGACCTTTTTACCACTGATCACGACCGGTTCCTCTGTCTCCTTGTCGATCAGGGTTCCCTTCATGGTGTATTTCTGTCCCTTCGTCAGTCCCTTATAGCTTACGGTATCGATGATGGTCTCAGAATCATTGGAACCGAAATGATCTTTCGTCTTTCCGTCTGCTGCAACCGTTCCGATACTCCGGTCAGCCGGGTCATCCATGGTACCAAGGGAGATATCCCTCTTATCCACACGGATGGTAAACTCCTTGTTTTTGATCAGTTTCGCTCCTTCATTTGCCTTACAGGAAAGCTCGTTTAAGACATAAGTATCATAAGGCAGAGCGCCTAAAGTATCATCCACCTTCTTTGCCTTATTGCCTTCCCGGTCAGTATCAAACCATACCCCGGCTTCGGAAGTCAGCTTTGATTCATCGACCTTGCCGTCGGCATCCACCGCAGCATCGTTGGCATTGGTGTTTTTGCTGTGGGAGGTCCAGCCATTATCCGAATCAAACTGGCCATTCTCATCGGTCACGATGATGTGCTTTTCCCCGGTAGTCTTTGAGATGACCTCAAAGGGAATGTGGGAAAGGGCGTTCATGTTGGCGTTGCTCTCAGCATCTTCAAAGACCTTTATGAAGTTAAAGTCTCCGCGTTTGACCTGGTTGAGGACGGGTTCCTTTACATCCCCGTCCTTAGAGATACTGACTGTCTTTCCATCTTCGCGGATCTGGAAGGTCCGCTCTTTGGTATCCGTCAGGAGATAACCTGTCCCGACAGCCACTTCCTTTATGCTATAGCTGCCATAGGGAAGGGCCTTTCCTGTAGTCTTTGCAGTTTCTTTTTCCTTCTCTACACGGATGCTTTTACATACTTTTCCAGGTTCGTAGAGTTTACCATCAACATATACCGGATGAAGGCTTTTATTTGTGATCTCAAAGGTGGTCCCTACATGGGTCGCAGATCCAAGGGGAACACGGGCATCCGTCTCCCGGTCAAGTTTTTCGACTTCAACATCACCTCTTACCACCTGGTCCTTAAAGGCCTCATTAATCTCTACGGTCTTTCCATCCTCCCGGATCTGGAAGGACTTTGCCTTTCCATCGGTCAGGAGATAAGAAGAGTTGGTCTTAACCTCTCTTATCGTGTAGTCACCATAGGGCAGGTCTTTATTTCCGGTTTTTGCGATCCCCTTTGCATCTGTTACGATGGACTTGACGACTGCACCTTTGGCGAAGTCTTTTCCATCAACCCTCACACTGTGGGGGCTTGCATTTGTGATCTCAAAAGTGATCCCGGAAAGGTCTGCATCACCCTGGGGTGTGCTGCCTGTGATGGCATCCTCTTTTTTCATTTGGACACCACCCCGGATGACCTGGTCCGCAACATTCTTCGTAACAAAGGCGGAAAAAGTCTCAGCATTGCCGGAAGCTTTCACTGCCTGTACGTCCACGCTGTTATCCACGATCAGGTATCCTGCCGGGGCCCTGGTCTCCTGAATGGAATAAGTGCCAATGGGAAGGGCCCCTGTGCCTGTAGTATTCTTATAAAGATCGTCA
Source organism: Eubacterium sp. (assembly GCA_017433295.1). Taxonomy (GTDB): domain Bacteria; phylum Bacillota; class Clostridia; order Lachnospirales; family Lachnospiraceae; genus Anaerobutyricum. The sequence goes on along the minus strand of JAFRHL010000051.1, from coordinate 20,942 downwards.
CCGGATACTTTATAGGCATCTGTCAGATGGACTTCCCCTTTATCGTCAGTCTTAAATACCCAGGTCTTTTTGGGGCTGCCGTTCGTTATGCCGTTTTCATTGTCAAAATACTTCACAGTAAACTGGGCTCCGGCTAACGCTCCCGCCCCCTGTGGTTCCGGCTTGCCAGTTTCTTTATCGATCTTTACAAGGACGATATCCAGAGGATTATTCTGTGGAGGGTCACTCATCTTAAAGATCTGGCTTTCACTGCTGCCTGTGACAGTGATCTTTACTGCTTCGCCATTAATGGCATAGTTTTTCGGGGCTGCCAGTTCCCTGACATAATAGGTCCCCGGGGATACAGAGACCTCATTGGTCGTACCGTCAGCCTTTGTTGTAAAGGTTCCCACCCGGTCTTTATCAGATGCAGCATCTTCACCTGATGCATACAGGCCATAGGTTGCACCGGAAAGATCGGCATAACAGCTGTTCCCTTCACTGATGCCGGCGTTCCCTGATTCTTTCTTAATGCTGATCGGCCTTGTGATCTTAAACTTATATACTGCACAGGCTTCCTGGGAGGAATTGTCCTTTGACTTGATGGCGGAGGTAAAGGCAAGGACCACATAATCATCCTTAAGGTCAAGGCAGGATACATACATCCGGTTCATGTCATTTCCATTGTCATCGGTACCGCCCGCAGTCGAATCAAAATGGGTACAGCCTGCAGCAAAGTAGATGTCATTGTTGGAAACATCCAGGTTATCATAGGAGAAAGTGATATCCGGATTGCCGGAACCATACCCTTTATTATTCTCATCAGAAACAAGGTTGACGGACGAACCGGTCACTTTTTTCGGCACCCGGAAGGCAAAGTTGGTATCCCCGCCGATCCCGTTGGAGTGGCCGCCGTCGGACTCAAGCACATACCAGTCAGAGCCATTGTCCTGGCCCCAGGATGTCCCTGCACCGAAGTGGTTCACTGATTTCTCCAGGTTATTCTTTGCCTTGATGAACCACTGGTAAATAGTGAGTTTCTGATCAGAATTCTCCCCTTCGTTCCTCTCAATAAGTTTGTTTCTGCTTAAGTTGTCCCCGACACCTTCCGCCTTGTTCTTACCGATGGTGTAAGACTCAATGGCCCACTGCCAGTCGCTGTCAGATACGCTGTGGTTAGGGGTAAAACCTCCATAAAGGTAATAGGTGGAATTCTCAAGTTCATCATAATTCTTAAGGTTCTTTACCGTATTGTAATTGTCCTCACCAACATGCGGTGCGAAGAGGACTCTTGATTCAAAGGTTCCCCTCCAGCCGACATACATCTTGTCCGTATCAAACCCCAGTGTGACTACTTCCTTGTCCTTATTCTTATAGACCTTCATATCCGCTGTTGTGGTCCTTGTCCCATTTGCCTGGGCACTTACCTGGGCGGATGTCAGCCTGTTAAGGAAACTCAGTGCTTTCGATACAAGTCCTTTCCCATCATAGACCACGTTGATATTGGAGATGATGGCAGGAGAGGAGTGGATCACGATATCCCCATCCTCATAATCCCAGACTTTATCATCGACCGGTACCATCATGCCGTTTAAGAAGATGCTGAAATCCTCTTTTTTATAGCCGTCTTTCCCACTTACTACATCAGGGATCGTAACGGATTCCTCAAAAACATTGTCTACTTTAATGCTTTTATTTACAGGCACTGCTTTTTTGGTATTTAAGACCTGCACAGGCAATGTCTTGCCAAAGTCGGCATTTCCTTCAGGATCGGTATCCAATCCGCCGAACGCGTAGTTCAGCTGGACCGCAAGGGGTCCGCCCTCATACAGGGGATTTTCATTTTGGGGATCTTCGATCACATTTTTTGGGATGTATAGGATCTTATCCTCGTAATGATAGCCTTCAATCTTTTCAGCGTAATCGTTATTATAGATCACAGTGATGTCATAAGAAGCCAGTTCCCTGCTAAACAGGTTGACATCCGGCATGGCGACATAGTAATCACTCTTCTCGTCTACGTCATAAACAGGAAGAGAGTAGGTCATGCCTGCGATGAAGTTATTGGTGACCTCAAATTCCTTCTGCTTTTTTACGTTGTAAGTGGCAAGTCCACGGATCACGGTCACCGGAAATACCATGGAGGAATAATCCAGGGTATCCGTATTGACATAATCCTTATTGCCATACTTTTTCACATAGAGGATGTTATAGGAGAGCTGGTCTGCCTTGCTGGCATTTAATGAACTTTCTTCCAGTTCGGCAGTGCCCTGGTTATCCTCTTTTGCATCAGCAGGATCGTCATTTTCTTCGCTCTTATCTACATAGTCTTCGGGCACATACTCATCTTCCGGCAGGCTTGCAGTATCTGCTCCGTCTTCCTCGTCCTCCTTTTCAGAAGAACTGGTTTTAGCAGATTCATTGCCGGAACCGTTTTTTCCCTCTGTAGTGCCTTCTGACGCTGGCGTGGCAACTGTATCAGCACCCCCTTTTTCATTCACGATCACTCTTCTTGTAAAGCGGTAATCATTGTGGCTTAAGAGGGCTTCCGCATAATAGGTCGCCATAAAGGTCCCCGGTTTTTCTGTACTGAAGGTTTTTCCCTGGTCATCGACTGCCCGGTAAAAATGGAGCTTTACTTTTTTATTATCAAAGCTTATACCGGAAAAATCTCCGGCCAGATCTGTCTTATCACCCACCGTTACGGTCAGTTCTTTCACTGATACTGCTTCATAGGGGTAAAGGTGGTCTGCAACTTCAGTCAGTTCAGGAAGAGAAGCCACATAGGCGTCAAGTTCCTCTCCCGTTTTTTCGCCTGCAGCATAAACCGGGACCGGAGAGAGGCAGGAAGTAAACAGAGTCACTGCTGCAAGCATCCCGGACATCACTTTGATGACCTTTTTCTTTAAAATCATTCTTTCTCCTTTCTTTGTCCACAACATAAAAGGACATCATCCATCGCCCTGATATTTGGATAATGGATGATGCCCGTCTTTTTGTTCGTAATTGATATTTTTCTCAACAGCTCTATCCACTGTCTATCCACAGTTTTTGCATGGTTATCCACCCCCTTTTCACATGTATTGCACTGTTTATATCGGCTTCAAGTGGCCAGTAAGCCGCAGATAACAGCACAAAGATACAGAGGCAGGCAAAAAAGATCTTCTTAGTTGCCGGCCTCTGTACGGTTTCTACTGTTATCTTTAAAATGAATTTAAATGTTAAGGTATGAAATTTCCTGTGTTCTTCCCTGGAACCGTTCCTGACCCGGGTTCTGATGTTTCCGGGCCGTTGTGATCTGAAAGACGAGCGGAGTATGCACATTCAATTCAGGCGGTATCATTCCAGGCAGGTGTATGGAGCTTTTCAAGGTGCGTCTTGGAAAGGAAATGAAAAACCCTTTCACCTAACGCACTGAAAAACCCCCTTTTCACAACCCCCTGAATCAAAAAAATTATATTTTTTTATAAAATGAACATATCAAGGAGGTCCTGTCCCATAGTAATTCTCACTTTACGGATGCACTTTTCCACCATCTTACTGACTGCCTGCTGGCTCACTCCTCTTTTTTTGGCGATACTGCTCTTAGACATCTCCTCAAAAAATACCCCATACATTATTTCCTTTTGTTTCTCTGTCAGAATGTCCCATATTTCCCTAATCGTTTCCTCCCGTATCATCTGATCCAGCATGTCCGGTTTGTCATCTATCAGGTCCGCACTTTCATGTTCCCCTTTTAAAGAATAGGAGTAAACGGAATGATTGCTGTACAGCCTCCTCTGGTTTTCTGCAAGCCTGTCTTCCCCCTCCATGATCAGCCGGTAATACCAGTTCTCATTTTCAAAGAATTCCGCGTCAAGCACACTGGATCCGGACACACCGTCATACTGATAATCTTTCTTTTCCGGCATGGGAAAAACGGTTGCGTTCTTCCCATCACGGTAAAGAACGATCCCGTTTTTATATACGATGATCTCTGTCCCCTCTCTGATCACTTCCTTGGCTACAATCTCTGCTCCCATCTTATGGAGATTTTCTTTTTTCGGAATGTTTCCGGAAAAGCTATCCATGTCTACCAGTTCCCTTAATTCTTTTAATGTCATCATAACTGACCGCCTTTCTGCCTTTTGGCACGGGCGGCCTGCTATTCTTTAAAAGAAAAATGGACATCAGAAAGGGTCCCAGACCACCCGTTTTTTTTAAAACGGGAGCCTGCGACTCCACTGATGCCCATCAGGGCCAGCATCATTCACCTGTTACAAAAACTAAACAATCAAAGTAACCACCTCCACTGCAGTAGTAATAAACAAAACTACCATGCCGGCTGATGCCGACACCACATGGATGTATAAGTCCCACCGCACGGCTTCGTTGCTATGCAACTTCCACCGTGCTAGGCGACATCTCGATTCCGCACTGATCGTGCTTCGTCTCAATATCGCTTGTCATGTGCAATGTCTGAACAGACTTACGTGCAAGCATGACGTCATGCTCAGCCGCTGCGCACTGGACTTATACAGTAAAAAAACCGGGCAAAACACTCTTAAAGGCATAGCTGCAGAATTCCCAGCCTGTGATCAGACTGTATTCTGCACAGGCTCTTCAGACTGGAAATGCTATGATGCACTCCTGCCGGAAAGCCCTATGCGCAATAAAAATGTTTTGCCCGGTTCCTAATGGTTCCTGCCAGTTCCAACCGCTGACAAACTCTTGGAAACAGACGCCGAATCTCCTCGCTTAAACCACCCGGATGATAAGATGAAGTATCTCCGCTTTTCTCTCAAAAACCATATCAGGATGATATGGCGGTGATCTGCGGGTCTGACGGTTCAATCTGCCCCTCAACCTGTAAATCGTACAGATAACTTACTATATTCTGTTTTGATCTGCCGGCATAAACCGGTTAGTAGCCTAAGTACTCCTGTCTGCGGATTCCGCCAATCTCAAACACAAAAGACTGCATCCTTTCGACAAATGCATCGTCTTCCAGCCTTGAGGCGGAAGTCTGGATCAGAAGATCACCTGATTTAAATGCATATATACGCTTATGGCATTTCTGGCATGTCACTGTAGAATCTGTCAGATTGCTCTGATGGAGAGGTTTCCCGCATCCCGGACAGCATATATATGAACCTGTAGCTGCTCCATGAATCTTACCCATCAAACATCCTCCAATGAATAGTATGTATCCATCAAACGGAAAGGGAAAAACCGTCGATGGGCTAAATGATTGATAACTCTGCTGATCTTTTTTACATGGCGGCAAGTTCCGAACGCTCATGCGCTGCCGCATGTATTATTGCTGTTGAAAAAACATCTGACTTATCAGTCAACTAAAAAATATGGCAATTTTCAATTTCCTCCTTGACAATATAGGCAATAAAGTTTATATTATAGGCAAGTTAGTTGCCTTTATTGTGGTTCACATTATAGGCCACACAATTTCCTTTGTCAAGAGGCAACTTGAAACAAAAAGGAAATACATTTCCCATATGAAGGAGGTTTGACCATGACATTTGGTGAAAAGATCAGGGAATTACGGAAAAAGAAAAAACTTTCCCAGACAGAATTAGGCAAGTCTATCGGCGTTTCCCTGCGCACGATCCGGGGCTGGGAGGTCGAGGGCCGATATCCGAAGAGCAGGGACCTTTATGCAAAGCTTGCCGGGGCCCTGGGTTGCGATACAGATTATCTGATGACAGAGAAGGAGTCTTTTATCACAGATTCAGGAAGCATGTTTGGATACCGGGGAGCAAAGGATGCTGCTGCCCTCATGGCCGAAGTGACCGGGCTTTTTGCCGGTGGCGAGATGGCTGAGGAAGATATGGATACCTTCATGCTTGCGGTCCAGCAGGCTTATGTTGATGCAAAGAGAACGAATAAAAAGTATACCCCGAAGAAATACAGAAAAGAAGATGAGTAAATATTCACCTTTGCTGTCAATTAAAAGAAGGGTAGAATTTCGGACTCCTAATTTGATATGCTATAGTTACTCGTTTCATTTTCGATTCTTAAGCTTAAACATGGGATAAAAGGGGTGACGATATGCATTTGAACAATTATGATGCCATCATAAAAAAAGCAGACCTCATCGTAAAGCGCCTGGGAACCAGAAAGCCAGAACAGATTGCCAAAGAACTGGGGATCAAGATCATCGGGATGCAATCGGAAAAGCTGAAAGGTTCCTATATAGTCATCAAAAAAAACCGCTATATCTTTATTAAAGAAGATCTTGATGAAGTCATGCGGGCTATAGTCATACTCCATGAGATCGGACATGACATGCTCCACAGGAAAGAGGCAAGCATGTTTAAAGAGTTAAGCCTCTTTGATATGAGCAAAAGCCGTATGGAGTATGAAGCAAACCTCTTTGCCGCTCATATCATGCTGCCGGACGAAGAGATGATCGGGTACATCATGGAGGGCTACAGTGTAGACCAGATCGCTGCCATGATGAACTCTGACATCAACCTGGTCGCTCTTAAAGCAGCAGACCTGTCCCGGAGAGGCTATTCTTTCCGTCCGCAGGACTACAGCAGCAAGTTCCTAAAGGGATAAGATCTTTTCCGTATCCCTCAGATATTGTCTTAGGCCATAGGATGGCTGACAGACAAACGATATGTAATCACATTTCAACATCACAAAAATAATAACGGGCCTGGCCCTTATTATTTTTACACTTTGGGCGAACATACATTCGATAACGGAGGTGCTTTTATGACATTGAAACAATCATTACAAGCAGAATTACAACCGGCCCGATCCTTTCCACCATTTGTGACCATGGACAGCATATTTACAGAGGGTATGAGCCAGAGTTCTTTCCTGTGTCTGGTAGACGGGAACGGTATGGAGGGAGCCGGTATCTATCATAATGACTGGCTGATCTTTGACCCTGATGCCCAGCCGGAAGACGGGGAGATTGTCTGTCTTGAAGTGTTCGGGCAGAGGCTGATCAGAAGAGTTTTCTTTATAAAAGATGATGGTGGATCCCTGTTACAACTATGCATCCGCAGGGAAGATACCATCACTCCTGATCTGAAAGCAGATGCCGAAGATGTCCGGATCCTAGGAGTCTTTTCAGGGCTGATCAGGAATTGCAGGAAGAGCAAAAAAACGCGGAGTCCTCATTACCAGTATTTTTCACCGGAAGAAACAGAGGAAAAGATCAAAAAGGAGAGAACAGCTGGCCAGGGCCGGAAGGATAAAGGGTCTGTTCCTGCACAGGAAAAAGATGGTCATTTAGACAGTTCCGCCAGCATTACCAAACTCGGCCTTCCCACCCGGATCATGAATTGTTTCCTCAATATCGGGATGCACACGGCGGAAGATCTCCTGGCAGTTCCGGACAAGGAAGCCATGCTTGCCATTCCTGGGATTGGGAAAGGAGCTTATGAAAAGGTGCTTGCCAACCTGGAAGGTCATGGATTTGATATCAGACATCTCAGATGGTAAACAGCAGATCCGTTTTATGAGCTGTTAAGAAGGTATTTTTTCAAGAATGGAGGCAGGATATGAAAGGATATATTACAGCTATCGGTTACATGGGTTATGTAAAAGGGCGCTATCTCCTGTTCGCCAGTGAACAGGATTACAGGGAGTACTTAAATGATATAGAAGATGCAGCATAGAAAGGAGTATCAGTATGAATATCTGTTTTTGTGTAGAATGCCGGTTTATCTTCCCATCTGCCCATCTGCCCGGGGCCTGTCCGGACTGCGGTGCAAAAAAAGTTCGATATGCCAGCTATAAAGAGCGGCATGAGTATAAACAGTTTCAGGAGATTATAAGAGAAGAGATCCGCCTGGGAGTGATTCCAGGATGAGCAACATTATCTCTTTCCACCCATATAAACAATAAATGAAAGGAGAAGGAAGCTATGTCAGCTATCGCAGTTTCAGAATATGCCAATCTACCGGCTATCGGCTATATGCCCATGCCGGTAGATTTTCCTTATTTTAAAATTATGCTGCAGGGCAGGCCCAGACATGAGGGCACGTCAGAATTCAGGAGAAAACACCCAAAAATGCCCTGCTCCAGAAGGGCAAAGATTTTTGCTCCCTTTGATGCTCTGGCTGGTTTCGATGAGCGGATTGCAAACAAGGAAGTCCTGTATGAAGAAAGAAGAATGCTTACTGACAATGAACAGGAAGAACTTAATAGAAAGATATCCATTCTTCATGATATTCTGCAGCACAGAAAGAATGGCCGAAAGGTATGTTCCCGGATCACAGTCACTTACTTCTCCCCCTGTACGGATATCGAAAGTGACAGCTATGGTGTTGGTGGTAATTATATTACTTATACAGGATATATCCAAAAGATAGATATTGTCATCACAAAGATGATGGTCATTGATGATATAGCGATACCATTAGATTATGTTATTGATCTTTCCGGGGATTTGTATGAGAGGAATCAGGAATTCTCTTTGTGACTATTCTCTGATGCTCGCAATGTTCTAAAAAATATTTTTTTCAAGCATCACTTATGATATAATATTTTTTGTTTGGAACCATATGGACACTCTCTGGGAAAGAATTGTTATAGAAAATAAAAGATAAGTTCAAAGAACTGCTCGATAAGTAAATGTGTATGGAAACTTTGTAGTTATTATTAAATATTAAGGAAGTGAGAAATAATGAGAGTTTATATTAGTGCAGATTATGCAGAAAAAAGTGGCGATAGAGAAGTTGTAGATCTGTTAAATACATGGGGTTCGGATAACCGACACAAAGTTGACTTTGTGGATACGGCAAAGGTAAATTCAGGAAGTGTTGCAAAGGATCCTGATTGCAGAATCTGTGATCTAAAATATGAATTCAATCGTCAGATCAATGCTTCATCTTACGTTATCGTAGTAATAGGTGATAAGACAGCACAACGGACTGCAGGAAACGGATGCAAGCGAGGACATAAGAATCAGTTTGAATGTTATTGTACTCCATACAAACAGAATACGAATGGACTTAAACCATGTAAGGTTGGAAGCACGGTATCCGCAGGCGATAATGTTGGCAGCATTAATTCTTATTCGTACATACGTCATGAGTTTGAACAAGCAAAGAAACGAGGGAAGAAGATAATTGTTCTTTATAACTCTCTAAATAATCAGCCAAGTTGGCTTCCATCATATATGAACGGATACGAAGATGATGCTCATCCATTCTGGACAACGAATATTCTTGGAGAAAAAGTCGGCGATTATCAATATATAAAGCAGGCACTGGGCTATGAATAAGCTGAAAATAATCTTTTTGAACTCTGGTAGTAGCATAGCATATGCAATACTCACAGCTATATTTACATTTCTCCCCGAGGATGTTTTCAAATTGATTGTAATATGCGATAAGTGGCCGATTTTAGTTAATGTTATAGTTAATCATGCGATTGTTTGTGTTGTGGTTTTTGTTATATCAAATTTAATCAATTGCATGTATCGTAAAATGCGAACATCCGTATCTATAAAGGGTAAAACCTATACAATGAGAATTGAATATGGTGATCTGTTCAGTATTCCTAAAGGCAAAGTGGTCATCAATTTCGATGAATGTTTTACGACAACTATAGGTAATGCACCTTATGAGATAAGACCTGACTCAGTATGTGGCCAGTATCTGAAAAAATATCCTATTGATAATATGCAAGCTTTGATTGATGATGCTGGATTAAAGCCACTGAAAACGAAATCAAAGTTTAACCGACAGGTATGCTACAAACCGGGGGTAGTAATCCAACGTGACAAATTCTTGTTGATGGCATTTACGAAGTTAGATGAAAATGGGCGTGGATCTATGACTTACGAAGAATATCTGGACTGTCTCAACACTCTCTGGAAGCAGATACATATTTATCATGGAACATATGATGTTTATCTTCCAATTCTGGGATCGGGTATAGTGCATTTCGTAGACAAAGACCCTACTCAGCAGGAACTCCTGGATATCATGATTGATTCATACAGACTAAGCCCATGGAAATTGAAGGAATCATACAAGCTTCATATTGTATGTGTGAGAAAAGACGGCTTCTCGCTTAATAATATATTTGGAATAGAATAATAAGAAGGTAGATTATGAGGATATACTGCGTAAGTGCACGCTGCTCGATGATAATGGAAAATCCACCGTCCATTCTTCTATAAGGACAAAATTCAACCGATCACAGGAACAAAGCACACTAAACAAAAGTAATAGCATATCTGTGTCTGTACGGTCAAAAATAAGAAACGAATGACAATTTCCCCATATAAAACATTATGGAGGTTAAAGTATGTTTTCATTAGAACAATTATTTAGGGATAGCACTCATAAGGGAACACTTTTCCCTGATGCGGCTATCGCGGCAATTGAGGATGCCATCTTTACCAAAACCATCAGGAATGTCGAGATACCTTACATCAATTGCCTGGTGCGTAATAAGGCAATCAAACTGACTCCGGAAGAAGCGGTCCGTCAGCTATACATCTATACTCTCGTACATGATTATGGCTATTCTACTGATCAAATGGAATTGGAACGGCATATTCATTTTGGTCGTGAGATCAAGCGAGCGGATATCGTCATTTTTGAAAAGAGCCATCCAAATGTTGAATACATAATTATTGAGATCAAGAAACCTAAATTGTCGGAAGGGAAAGAACAACTCAAATCCTATTGCAACGCAACAGGCGCGACCATGGGAGTATGGACAAACGGTCAGCAGATTTCCTATTATCACAGAAAAGACCCGAATTACTTTGAGGATATTCCAAACATTCCCACGTCCACGCAAAAGCTGAAAGATATTTTGACGGAGCGCTGGACAATAGATAAACTCATTCAAAAGGATAAATTGGTCAGTGAGAAAAAATCTCTCAAAGGTCTGATTGAGGAGATGGAGGATGAAGTTCTCGCCAATGCCGGTGTCGATGTGTTTGAAGAAGTATTTAAACTCATCTATACAAAATTGTATGATGAGATGGAAAGCGGCAGAGATCACAGCCGGACGTTGGAATTCCGTAACTATGGAGATACTGATGAGGATTTAAAGGTCAATATCCAAAAACTGTTTGAAAAAGCAAAAGACAAGTGGCCAGGTGTGTTTGCTACTGATGCAACCATCGCACTGACTCCGTCTCATCTTTCTGTCTGCGTTTCATCTCTACAAGATGTGAAACTGTTCAATTCCAATCTCGATGTTGTGGATGACGCTTTTGAATATTTAATGAGCAAGTCGCAGAAGGGAGAAAAGGGTCAATTCTTCACGCCACGTTATGTAATTGACATGTGCGTTCGGATGCTGAATCCAAAGAAAACTGAAAAAATGATTGATACTGCATCAGGGTCGTGTGGTTTTCCTGTTCATACCATTTTCTATGTATGGAAGAAAATCCTAACAGAAAAAGGCATCGCGCAGAGCCATCTGTTCACCACGGAGAAAAAGCCAGCGGAATGTGAGGATTACGTTCACAAAAATGTATTTGCTATTGATTTTGATGAGAAAGCCGTTCGTGTAGCCAGAACGCTGAATCTGATCGCTGGTGACGGGCGTACCAATGTGATGCATTTAAATACACTCGATTATGATCGTTGGGATGATGTGACGAAGGATGAGGCCTGGCAAGATATTTATTTTGAAGGATGGAAGGGACTCCGCTCTCTTCGAAAAGTCAAAAATGAGAATCGGGATTTCAATTTTGATATCGTCATGGCTAATCCACCCTTTGCTGGGGATATCAAAGAAAGCCGAATCATCGCAAAATACGAGCTGGGCAAAAATGCCAAAGGCAAATACCTGAGCAAGGTCGGCAGGGATATTCTGTTCATCGAGCGAAATCTATGTTTTCTGAAACCCGGTGGCCGTATGGCAATTGTTCTCCCGCAAGGACGTTTCAACAATACCAGCGATAAATACATCCGTGATTTCATTGCGGAGCACTGCCGTATACTTGCTGTTGTAGGCTTGCATGTGAATGTATTCAAACCACATACCAGCACAAAAACTTCAGTATTGTTCGTGCAAAAATGGGATGACGAGCTTTGCCCGAAAAAGGATGACTATCCCATCTTCTTCGCTACAATGCAAAAACCTAGCAAGAATAATTCCGGAGATAAGATTGTCTGCATGGATAGTGGAGGGAATATTATTCTTGACGAGCATGGACATATGATTGTGGATCATGATCTGTATAATCACGACGGTCTGACAAGTGACGGAATTGCTGAGGCATTTGCGGAATTTGCCAAGAAGGAAGGTTTAAGTTTTTTTCGATGAGCCCATCCACTGAACCTTTCAATGAATCCAGATATAAGGCTTTGGTGGATGGGCTGGAGTGTACTGAGATTCTTTTTTCGTCTTTAGAAAGAACAGCTCGTGTAGATGCAGAATTCTATAGGAAAGGGAATCTGGAGATATCTGCTTTTCTGAAGAAAAAAACATTACAGCCCTTTACGGAATCGTTCTCCGTGTCAGACGGTAACCATATGTCCATTAGCGATTCCTTCTGTGATGAAGGTATTCCCTACTACAGGGGCCAGGATATTTATAATGTGTTCATTGAAGAGGCATCACCGATTTGCATCGACAGGGACACCTATAACCATCCTCACATGAACAGATCACATCTTAAAAACGGGGATGTTCTCATGTCTATCGTAGGTGCGATTGTAGGCAATAGTGCAATTGTAACATCTGATTCTGAAGCTACATGTAGTTGCAAGTTGGCGATCATAAGAAGTAAGCAGAAGGATATTCTTCCAGAATTTCTACTCACTTTCATAAAGACTAAATATGGGCAGAATCAGATTCAGAAATTCAAACGCGGAGCAGCACAGACAGGTTTGCTTTTGGAGGATTTTGATCAACTATTTGTTCCTGTTCTTTCTTCTCGGTTTCAGGAACAAGTCAGAAACATAATCCATTATGCTCAAAATAATATGGCAAAGGGATCAGAAGTATATAAAAACGCAATGGCGTTTCTTATGTCTACATTGAGATATAATCCTGACTTAATATCGAAGAAAGGTACTTCAGAAAAGTTATTATCTGACTCATTTGGTATTTCTGGAAGACTGGATGCAGAATACTACCAGCAAAAATATGATGATATAGAATCAATTTTGAAAGAGTATGATCACAGTATCACAAGCTTATCAGATATAGCAACTTATGTTTTCACAGGACAGTATTCAGAAGAATACTATAACAAAGGCGACTTACCTAATTTACGAAACTATATTCGTGGTACTGATATTCTGTCTGGTCAGGTTGAACAAGATGATACTCACTGTGTAAATCCTAAGGGATTTAGCAAATTCGTTTCGACCGGCGATATAGTGACTGGACGAGTTGGCACAATTGGAAACTTTGGAGTTATTACCGATAATATGAATGGTGCAATTTGTTCAGATAATATCCTCTGCTTCCATTTGCCACCCAGATATCTTCCAGATGTCTATGCGTTGTATTTCAATAGTGACTTAGCTAAAGCTTTAACAATACGTATGGCACGAGGATCTGTTCAACAGAGATTAAACCAAGAAACATTAAGAAAAATACCAGTTCCACTTATTAAACACGATACACAGATAGCAATAGAAGCAAGAGTGCAGGAATCGTTTGTTTTACGACATCAGGCAGAAAAACTCATAGAAACAGCAGTCAAAGCAGTTGAGATAGCCATAGAGCAGGATGAAGATGCAGCTATTGTCTATATTCAAAATCAGATCCATTTGCAAAGTGAGGTGATGTGATTCAATGGAAGAAGAGTTGCTGTCCAAAATAAAAGTGCTAATTGAGATTCAGCGTGAAGATGAGTGGTGGGATTTCAAACAGGAGCACCATCATGATAAAGCAGCTCTCGTCCATGACATTGTCTGTATGGCCGTGAGTGTGTAATAATCCGTGTCTATATTTTCGCTTGAATATCTGATAAGATCGGAGGCAAAGGGTCTGATGGTCTTTAGCAGGGTCTCTTACAGAGATAAAACCCGCCCCTGGTATCAGGAGCGGGTTCAATAGTTCTATGCCTGTCCGTTCATAATGAATGTACATATTAGTTGCCCTGAATATCTCCATTTTTCAAATCCTTAAACACCTGATCCATAAACCGGATCAGATCCTCCGATTCCGGATTCCCATCAATCAGTTGTTCCACCGGGATATTATGGACATAGATTGTCTCATACAACCAGCATGCAAACTGGCTTGTCTCAAAAATGATTGTTCCAATTACTTCCTTAAGTGCCTTTCTAAATGGTTCTATGTATTCAGAAGATACCATATGGACATCCTCTTTATCCACTTCCATTCCGGCGTTAAATTTGTCCATTTTCATTATGATTTTTTTAACTTCCTTCTGCTCATCCTCCGGAAGCTGTACATATACCCACATCAGCTTTACCAGATTGGGGTCAGTACCTCTATTAAATGGCGGCAGTTGTATATATTCTTTTTTTTCCACAATAATATCCTTCCTTCCAACAGGGCCTATCCTATGTAAAAGACAATTATAATGTCCGCATGGATCCAAACACAGTGTTTATGACCCTGAACAGATCTTTAATCTCGGGATGCTCTTTGATGATCCTGTCTATCCTTTTCCTGTGGTGGTATGCCTGCTTGTAAAACCAGCATGTAAACTGACTTATCTCTAATATGATACCGGCAAGATATTCATTCAATGATTCTCTGAATTCTATATCATCAGAACAACTGGTCTTGATCTTTGCCTCCTCATCAATGCAAATTTTAAAGACATGGTCTGGCCAATCTGTCTTTTTACCAGCCTGTTCCTGAATCTTTTCCGTAATCTGCATATACTCCCAGATCATCCTTACTACATCTGGATCTGCATCCCCTGGGATAGGCGGAAGTTGTATATAATCGTTCTTTTTTTCCATGTTCCTTCCTTTGTATTTATTTTAGCATGATTGAAATTGATGTTGTCTTCCATTTGGCTGGCAGGCCTATTATCTACATATCCAAGATTTCCTGCCTCATGTTGTCTAATACCACTTCTATAAATGTTCCTGCTGCCATAATAAGAAACAGAAATCCAAAAATAGCTCCCAGGAATATTACCTGGATCCAGTCCTGATAGCATATGGCTGTCCCAATGATCAGAAGAGTCAGGCCTGTCCCAATGAAAATCCTTAAAAAGCTGTATACTGATACAATGGCCTTCATAACCAGCCATAAGGCTGTAAGTATAAGCCATATCGGGAATAACAACACTTTGGCTAATGCCTTAATAATAATCATAATCACACCTCATTCTTTCCATTGTGCTTAGATATCATATGGTTCCAATCCTTTTCCTATGCTATATGTAAATATCCTGTCAGTTAATCGTTCTTCTTCTGAAACCTTATCGCAGATAATGTTTTTTATTTCAATGGCAAGTTCCTTTGCCTTGTCACCTGAAGGTATCACAACCGAATGGCTGGAAGAATAGGGAAGTATATATGCCTTCCTACCCAAAACTGCGCATAAGTCATTCATAATCCTGGAATTCAGTATAAGAGATGAACCATCCATTGCTGACTCGTTCGTCAAAATATACACGGGTTTTCTTGCTTTTCCCTTGTCTTTTAACTGATCCTCTGAGACTTTCTTAATATCTTGGGTGGCTCCATCCATTTCCAAATCGGTAATCTCATTTTTGAGTTCATAAAGGAATACACCCTGATTTGCAAGGGCATCTTCATGCATCTGTTCCAAGGTTACATCCCATTCCTTCAGAATTTCTTTTGTGACAGCTATAAAATACCTCCCCTCTTCATCATCTTCCAGAACAATCCGGTAAGTAGCTGTAAACAATCCGCAATCCTGTTTGGCTAAAATATCATCTACTGTCCCTTTCTTACTCTGGTCTACAAGATGTATATCAATATGCTGTCTGGCATTTTCATAATCGCCCATGTACGACAAATCCAAATTATTGAATATATTTTTCTTAAACATTTTCTTTATTCACCTGTAAATGTATTACTATAGGTTAGCAGCATCTCCGGACATATCATGCCTGACCTCAGACCGATAGTATCCATCAATAGTCACCGGAGCATTGAATAGTGCTGCCATCAGATATTTCCTGATATTCTTAACCTTTGTGGTTGTTTTATCCAGGCAGTCAAGTACGTACAAGATATGGTCATAGTTCAGCTTCAGGAACCTGCTCCGAACAAGCTCTGCCGGATACCTGCAGCTTGCCACAACGATCTCTTTACTCCTGCTTAAGACTACTTCAACGATCAGGTCACAGATCTGCCGGATGAGATCCCTATCATCAGGCCTGGCCTCCATCAGGGTGTCATACTCTATATTCTTTCTGACAAAATCCTGATATGTCCGCAAAGTATCAAAACCTCCATCGGACATAGAGATTGGATCCAGTTGTGCTTCTTGTGTTCCGAAACTCGTATCGCTATCGCATCGTTTGTTATTCTCTGGACTATGGATATAATTCTGGTTCTCAGATGAGATTCGATACGATTGATTATAACTATTGTCAGTATCACTATAGTAAGTATTATTAGGGTTTGTTTTGTAAACTTCTTGAAGTTTATTTTGAGGGATTCTTGAAGTTTGTTTTAAGGGATTCTTGAAGTTTACATTATAAACTTCTTGTGTATTGATCACCTTATCAGAAGTATGATCTGTAAACCTCTGTTTCTCCGCCACATGCTCAGAACCTGCAGGGATTTCGTTCACTCGCTGATAGTCATATTGATTGGAGTCTTCCAAAATGATATTCCCTGCCTGGGGCATAACGGTAGTAATGCTGTCACTATCTATGACAGATTCCCTTTTTTGGTCCGATTCCTCATTTATGAGAAAAGATTTCACATAGATGATGTTTGCCTTTCCAAATCCCTGCCTTCGTTTTTCAATCAGCCCTATTCCTGATTCATCATCAAGTTCACGAAGGGATTTTACTGCCTTATTCTTACCGCAGTTCAACAGTTCCATAATGTCCTCAATGGAAAAGTATATATACGCTCTGTTCTTATCATCAAACCAATGATTCTTGACTGACAATGACATTCTGTCCAGCATCAGACCATAAAGCAGCTTCGCATCACTGGAAAGATCCCTGAAATAATCATTGGTGAATAATAATTTCGGTACACGATAGAAACTATACTGATCCGCTTCATTCCCGTAAAAATAGTTAAAAGTCATTTTCTGTGCCATTCAATACCTCCTTCCATTCAGTATTTTTTGTTCCTTCAAACTCTCCTTATCATCAGGCTGCATTAAAGTTCTTGATGTAGAGCAGGCAGGGGAGACCGAATCCCCTGTGCTGCCTTTCAAGAAGTCCTGCACATTCCAACTCTTTTAGATACTCCTATGCCTTCTTTCTGGAAATGCCCAGATCCTCCTGGATCTCCCGAAGGGGATAGATCACATATACCCGATTCTTTTCATCTATCCATTTATATTTGACAGACAAGCCCATCCGGTCGAGTAGAAGACCGTAAAGTATTTTTGCCTGAATCGTAACAGAAGAGAAAAGTTCGTCTGTTACCAGGAGCTTAGGTATTCTGATAAATGTGTAACCATCTGCATTCTTTCTGTAATAATATCTCTTTGTCATCTTGAACCCTCCTGTTGTCTTTTCCAGTTTTCCAGCAGATTTTCAATCACCTGCTCCATTTCTTCATTGGAATACTCTGGCGGAAAATATTTTTTTAGTTTCTTTTCTGACAGTGTTATCTTTTTGGCCTTTGGTTTTAACTCAATGCAGCTGTTAAATATACTGATCATCAATGGTTGGTTGACTGTTCCCTGCTCCAGATATTTTCTGAGTGCTGCTACCTGGTTTGGTTTTATAAATCCATTGTCACGTATGTATTCGTAAATCCAGGTTTGAATGTCTTTGTTAATGTAGGAGATATCAACAGCTATTGTGAAGTTAAGGCGTTTTTTATCTACCATATCCAGCAGATCCGGTATTAGATTAGTGAGACGAATGTAGCGTTGAATGCTTCGTGCGCTTTCTCCAAATTGCTCAGACATTAAATGATCTGCTCTAAACCTCGTGCCATTTTGGCACGAAGATAAATCACTTCTGGCTCCCTGCCTCTTCATTGCAGCCATTTTCATTTTATAAGCAAATGCCTTTTCACTTGGTAACAGCTCCTCCCGTTGGATGTTCGAATCCACCATAATTATGGTCGATTCGTCGTCCGTCATATCCCTTATAAATGCCGGTACCGTAGTAAGACCTGCCAGCTCAGCTGCATGAAGTCTCCTATGCCCGGAAATCATTTCATAGGTATTATTACCATCAGGTCTTAACAAAACAGGAGAGAGGACACCGTGTTCCTTTATGCTTTCCACAAGATCATTCATCTTATCATCATCAATAACCTTAAAAGGATGGTTCTTGAAGCTGTGGATCAGTCTGATCTCTACCTCAGAAGAACTTTCTTCCCCGGGAACTCCCAGCAGTTCCTCCAGACTTGCCATCTTAATTTTTTCTCCGCTTCTAGCCTTCATAACTCAGAACCTCCTTTGTGAAATTTCTATAGGAAACAGCGACTTTATTCTTGGGACAGTGCCGGTAAATACTCACTCCCTCAGCACTGGCTTCTGATGCTTTCACTGACATAGGTATCCTGGTATTAAATATATTGATCTGCGAGCCGTATGTCTCTTTCACCCTGGCATATACATCTTTTGCGTAATTGGTCCTGAAATCAACCATGGTAAGCAGGATTCCTTCAAAGAAAAGTTTCCTGTTCAGCCTTTTCTTTACCATGGATATGGTCCGGATCAGCTGCTGGAGACCTTTTACCTGAAGATAAGCTGCCTGCACAGGTATGATAACGGAATCTGATGCTGCCAGGGCATTGATCGTCATGATACCGAGAGAGGGCATACAATCAATCAGGATATATTCGTAATAAGCCCGCATCATCTCAATATATTCCTTTAATATCACTTCCCGGCTCATAACATTCCCCATGGATATCTCCAGTGCGGATAATTCGATGTTGGCCGGCAGCAGATCCACATTCTCCATATGATGAAGGATACCTTCTTTTGGCAGAAAGTCCTCCTCATTGATGATAGCCATCATAATTGATGCGAGAGTAATGCCTATATCATCTGGTTCCACATATCCCAGACTTGCAGTCAGGCTCCCCTGGGGATCAGCATCTATTAAAAGGACCTTTTTCCCTTCTCTTGCAAGCCCCACACCTAAATTTACTGTCGAGGTTGTTTTTGCAACCCCTCCTTTCTGGTTACATAAACAGATTACCTTACACATTTTCATTTCCTCCTTTTCTGGTCCAGTAATGATTCATCCAGATCTGTAAGATATCCAGGATCTCTTTTTTCATCATTTCTGCTGTATAATTCTTCGGGAAATACTGATGAAGCTGCTCATTTTTGAAAGTAACTCTGCTGAT
Source organism: Eubacterium sp. (assembly GCA_017433295.1). Classification (GTDB taxonomy): domain Bacteria; phylum Bacillota; class Clostridia; order Lachnospirales; family Lachnospiraceae; genus Anaerobutyricum. The sequence continues at coordinate 1,560 of JAFRHL010000051.1, read as the reverse complement.
CTCTCCCTTTTTTATCTCTGCCAGGATCTTCTTCATCTCCTTTAAAGTCAGTGCCTTTTCTTTACTGAGCCGTTTCATCCTCTGTGCCTGGGAGAGGGAGGGCGATGCCTGTGTATATTCCATGGCATCAATCAGGGATTTCTGCTCCAGTTCTGACAGGAAGGAGATCTCATAAGCCGGATTGAAGGATATTCCGCCTTCATCCAGCCGTTCCAGGAGTTCCGGTATCAGGTCTGCGATCTTCAGATATCTCTGAACCTGTTTTGCGCTGTCGCCGCCTTCTTCCCCCAGAATCTCAATGGTTTTCTTTCCCTTGAGATAGTGGCCAACTTGACCACCAACATTTTTTCTCTTTCTGGAGACCTTTTTCAATGCTTCATATTTCATCTTGTAGGCAAAGGCCTTCTCACTATAACTGAGTTGGTCTCTCTGCAGATTAGAGTCGATCATGGCCAGGACAGCCTCATCATCCGACATGACACGGATGATGACAGGGACCTTTTCATAGCCGACTTCCTTTGCTGCATATTTCCTTCTGTGCCCGGAAATGATCTCATAGACCCCATCCGGATCCGGCCTGACGATGATAGGGATAAGCACTCCATATTTTGCGATACTGTCTTTTAGTTCCCTCATCTGCCAGTCATCTTTGACCTTAAAAGGGTGCCTTTTGAAATCGCGGAGCCTCTCTATAGCGATCTCGATGATCATCTCCCTTTCTTCCTTCGGAATCTGGTTCTGGCTGACAATTTCCATAACATCATCCTTTCTTTAAATAGAAAAAGCCCGTCTGGATAAAACCATATACAATGATCCAATCCAAACGGGCTTCCCATTTGTAAAAATTAGCTGCTTAGCACAGCTAAATATTATTCTATTGTTCTGCTAATCACATCCCCGTCATAATTAGCTGACATTGAGGAAGTGATTTTTCTTCATTCCCAAAGGCCTTTTTCAGGCTGACATCCTCAAAAATGGCTTCAGAAAAGGGTCTGTGCTTCCTTCAAAGACTGCATTTTACACAGATTTCCCAATCTTATCCAGGCTTGATTCGACTCACTCACTTCTGATTAGCTGCGGATAATTTCTCATTGATTAGCTAAAAGCCTTTTTGGTTAGCTGCCTGCTAATCTGGCTATCTGTTTGATTAGCAGATATCAGGGCATTTTTGATGATTTCAAAGGATAACAAAAAATGGAATGAGATGGAGAAAAGTCCATGCCATTCCATTTTTTCCCAGCGTCCCCGAGAGGATTTGAACCTCCGGCCTACCGCTTAGGAGGGAGAACATATGTTCGATATCCTGTTTTTGTTTGGTTTGTATGAGTTGCGGAAAACCTTTATTTAAGCGGTTTTCCAGGCACTTGCAAGTTGAATCCAGTCCATCAAAAATGTCTTCAGTCATGCTGTGTTGAGTTTGTTTTCTTAGCAATTTCTTAGTATTTGCTAAGATGAACGGAAGGTATAAAATAAAAATACCCAGTTAGCAATCGACCGCCTTCCCTGATCAGGTTATCAGGAATGATCAACAATATTTGATTGATTGGATATGCAAATTAT
>JAFRHL010000050.1 GCA_017433295.1 Eubacterium sp. | reverse complement strand
AGGGAAAGTCTGAAGGTCAGGAGATAGCAATAATAAATATTGTGAAGAAAGGCCTGATTACTCTTGAACAGGGGGCAACAGAATTAGGTATTACTGTGGAGCAGCTAAAGGAAAAGATGACTGAGTAACAATAAACCCGCTGCCATAGAATTATTTTAAGCAATTGCCAGTTAAGAAACCGGAGGAATCCTGGTTTTACACATGAAAAAGCTGGCTCAAAGATGGATGGAGTGTGAATATGGAGACCGGAAGCGAACGGTGAAATCTCCGAAGATGTACTTTTTTGATACAGTGTTTGCAGCCCACCTGGCAGCATCCGAGATACAACGGAAACTGATAGGTGGGCTTCTTTTTTGCTTTCGATTTCTTTTCATGCAAAGACAGCTATGAGAGAAGTGGATTCCTGCCTCTGAGACTGAACATTGAGCCATCAGTTCTCAGCCGGAAAAGAGTCTGGAATCTTGTGGTTTAAACTTGCAAGACAGGTGGTTTTGGGATAAAATAGGAATGAGCCATATTTTTTGAGCATTAATCAATATATAGATTGGGGATAGTATATGAATAATATAAACTTTAGATATATTTCTTCTAATCGCAAGAAGCTTTTGGATATAGCACTCATCTGCCTTGTCGGATTATTGGTTAACCTCTTTTTCTCAAATCTTGTTATCCGGCTGAAGCTGCCTTTGTATCTGGATAATATCGGTGTGTTGCTGACAGCCGCCATCGGTGGTTATATTCCGGGGATAGTCGTGGGATACCTGAGTAATATCATCAACAGTATCGGCAATCCCATGACGGCCTATTATGGGACTATTACAGTGTTGAATGCGCTGGTTGCCGCCCGGTTTGTGCGACATGGCTGGTTTAAGAAGGTAAGTACTGTGCTGCTGTCGATTCTGGTATTTGCTTTTTTTGGAGGAATGCTGGGGTCCCTGCTTACCATGGCCCTGTACGGCTTTAATTTTGCCGACGGGATGTCCGGTCCGGTGGTCCGGTTTGTGTATGAGCATTTGATTCATCAGACTTTCTGGGCCCAGCTTATGGGAGACTTTCTGCTGGACATTATCGATAAAGCCATTACAGTTTGTATCGTGCTTATTGTATTGAAGATCATTCCGGACCGTCTGGTGGGAATACTCGAGTTTTCAGCATGGCGCCAGAAGCCCCTTACAAAGAAAGAGGAAGCGGCTGTCCGCACGAGGGCATCCCATGGCCGGTCTTTGAGTTTCCGGATTACACTGGTGTTTTCCCTGGCAATGATGATCATCGCCATTGCCATTACAGGGATCAGCTTCATGCTTTTCCGCAATACCATCATTGAAGACAGGACCAAGATGGGTCAGGGGCTGGTAAATATTGTCCGGCGGGTGGTGAAGCCGGAAAAGATTGATGAGTATATGAATCAGGGTAAATCGGCAGAAGGCTATGCGACAGTTGAGACAGAGCTGATCAATCTGCGTGAGAGCTCAGAGAGTATCCAGTATGTTTATATTTATAAGATCATGGAGGATGGCTGTCATGTGATCTTTGATCCGGATACAGCAGAGCTGGCAGGGGAAAAGCCCGGAACTGTGATACCTGTTGAAGATGCTTTTAAGCCCTATATGCCGGATCTGCTGGCAGGTCGCAGGATTGACCCCATCATTTCGAATGATACCTACGGCTGGCTTTTGACCATATATGAACCCCTCTATGACAGTGAGGATAATTGTGTTGCCTATGTTGGAGTGGATGTGGATATGGGTGATCTGCGCCAGGCCCAAAATGGTTTTATGGCCCGGGTCCTTTCCCTCTTCCTGGGATTCTTTGTGATGATCCTGGCCATTGTGCTCCAGATGCTGAAGTATGACCTGATTCTGCCTGTTAATACCATTACCGCTGCTGCGGAGAATTTTGCTTTTAACAGTGAAAAGATCAGGAAGGAAAGTGTCTCCCATATCAAGGACATCGATATACGGACAGGTGATGAGATTGAGAGTCTTTACCATGCCTTTACCAGGACATCGGAGGACATGGTCCGGTATGTGGAGGATGTTCAGGAGAAGAATGAGACCATTTCCCGGATGCAGAACCGTCTGATCGAGGTTATGGCGGACATGGTGGAGAGCCGTGATAAATATACCGGAGACCATGTGCGCAAAACTGCGGCTTATGCGGAGATCATCCTTAAGGAACTGAAAAAAGAAGGTGTCTATGAAGACCAGCTGACAGACGAGTTCATCAGTAATGTGGTCCATTCCGCGCCCCTCCACGATATCGGAAAGATCCAGGTGTCGGATACCATTTTGAATAAACCGGGTAAATTAACGGATGAAGAGTTCGCCATTATGAAAAATCATACCATGGCAGGCAATGAGATCATTGCCCGGGCCACGGATGCGGTGGCGGATCCGGGTTATCTGAAAGAAGCCCAGAATCTTGCGGCATATCATCATGAGAAGTGGAACGGAAAGGGATACCCCTATGGGATCTCCGGTGAAGATATTCCGCTTTCAGCCCGTATTATGGCGGTGGCGGATGTGTTTGATGCTTTGGTATCAAAGCGAAGCTACAAGGAAGGCTTCCCGGTGGAGAAAGCCTTTGCCATCATCATGGAGGGCAGCGGAAGTCATTTTGATGCTAAGATCGTTACCGCCTTTATGAATGCCGAAGATGAGGTCCGGCGGGTAGCGGAACAGTATTCAAAGAGCGAGGTTCAGCCTGTCGTGGATACTTCCGGGGAGAAGGAGCAGAAATGACCCGGAAAGCCTGTGGGGATTATGACTGATTTAATAAATGTGGAAGGAAATGTTTTTCTATGAATAAGTACAGAGATTATGATAATTACCTGAAGGAATATCCCGATTGCCGGGGCTATTTTGGGAAATATGGAGGCAACTATCTGGAGGATCCGGAGCTGATCCGCGCTTTTAACGAATATGCTGAGGCATATAATACCATTGCCCAGTCAGCCCAGTTTATCGCTGAGCTTCGGCGCATCCGCAGGGATTTTCAGGGACGGCCTACGCCGGTCTACCATTGCCAGAATCTTTCGAATTCCCTTGGCAGGACCCAGATCTATCTGAAAAGGGAAGACCTGAACCATACCGGTGCCCATAAGCTGAATCATTGTATGGGAGAAGGTCTGCTGGCCAAATATATGGGTAAAAAGAAACTGATTGCCGAGACCGGGGCCGGACAGCACGGGGTGGCGCTGGCCACTGCTGCCGCCTATTTCGGTCTGGAATGTGACATATATATGGGAGAAGTGGATATTGCCAAGCAGGCGCCCAATGTGACCCGCATGAAGATGCTCGGGGCCAATGTGGTGCCGGTCAGCTTCGGGTTAAAGACCTTAAAGGAGGCTGTGGATGCCGCTTTCTTGGCCTACTCCAGGGAGTACAAAGATGCGGTATACTGCATCGGGACCGCCGCCGGTCCCCATCCTTTCCCTCTGATGGTGAGGGACTTCCAGTTCTGCATCGGTGAGGAGGCTAAAAGACAGTTTACAGAGCAGACAGGACATCTGCCGGACCAGGTGGTGGCCTGTGTGGGTGGAGGATCCAATTCGATTGGTATGTTTACCCCCTTCCTGGCAGATCCGGTGGAACTGGTGGGTGTTGAGCCCCTGGGCCGGGGACCTGCCCTGGGAGACCATGCGGCTTCCATAACCTACGGTAAAGAGGGAGTTATGCACGGATTCAACAGCATCATGCTGGCCGATGAGCAGGGAGAACCGGCTCCGGTATATTCCAATGCCAGCGGTCTGGATTATCCGGCAGCGGGACCGGAACATGCCATGCTGCATGATATGGGAAGGGTTCAGTATGTGACCATCGGTGATGAGGAAGCCATTGAAGCCCTGTTTCTTCTATCCAGACAGGAGGGTATTATTCCTGCCATCGAGAGTTCTCATGCCCTGGCCTATGCCATTAAGATCGCAAGGACCGGTCTTACAGGATCCGTACTGGTCAACCTGTCCGGTCGCGGTGATAAAGACCTTGACTTCGTGGTGGAGCACTATGGCTATGGAGAGGAATTCCTTAATAAGATGGAAGAAAAACGGAAAAAGGATGTCTGATCTCCTGCGTTTTTAAGGAAAGGAGCAAATCATTATGAGAGATAATCTGATCCGTAATTTTGTAAAAACACAGAAACCCTCAGAGGAAATCATGAAGTCTTCCATTGCGGCCGAAAGACAGAAGCTGGCTGCCTTCCAGATGAAGATCAAGGAGGCGAAGCTCCCCGTGATGGTGATCTTTGAGGGATGGGGAGCTGCAGGAAAAGGCAGTGTTTCCAGGGAGGTTATCAAGGATATCGATCCCAGGTTCTTTCAGGTTGCCACAATGGATGCAGAGCCCACGCCCGAGGAGAAGAGAAAACCTTTCCTGTACCGCTACCTGGTGGAATTGCCGGAAGCGGGTAAATTCAAATTTTTCGATACATGCTGGATGGAGGAAGTGACGGATGGTGTCCTGAATGGCAGCCTGTCCCAAAAAGACTACCGCAAAAAGGTCAACAGTATCGTCACCACGGAGAGGCAGCTGACGGATAATGGTTATCTTGTGATGAAGTTCTTCTTTCAGATCAGTAAGAAGGAACAGAAAAAACGCCTTGACGCCCTGATGAAGAATAAAAACACCTCCTGGCGGGTGGACGATGAGGACCTTTGGGAGAATAAACATTATGACAAGTGTCTGGATGTTTATGAGCAGTATCTCTCAGACACCAACCGGCCCAGGGCTCCCTGGTATATCATTGATGCCAAGGACAGGAAATGGGCTGTGCTCCAGGTCCTCCAGTACCTGAACCAGGGTATTGATACGGCCTTAAAGAACCACTCTCTGGCGGTGCCCATCCTGCAGAATACCTTCCCGCTGGAACCAATCCCTCTGCTAAAGGATCTGGATCTTGATAAAACCATCGAACCTGAGGAATATAAATCAGAGCTGAAACGGCTGCAATCCGAGCTGTCCGCCCTTCACTATGAGCTCTACCGGAAAAAGATCCCCGTGGTGATTGCCTATGAGGGTATGGACGCTGCCGGTAAGGGCGGCAACATTAAGCGGATCACGAGGGCCCTGGATCCCCGGGGCTACATAGTCCACCCCATCGCAAGTCCGGAACCCCATGAGAAGGCCAGATTTTTCCTTTGGCGTTTCTGGAACCGGCTGCCCAAGACCGGGCACATAGCCATCTTTGACAGGACCTGGTACGGACGGGTCATGGTGGAGCGCCTGGAAGGATTTTGTTCAGAAAATGACTGGCAGAGGGCCTACAACGAAATCAATGAATTCGAAAAGGAGCTGACGGACTGGGGCGCTGTGGTCCTGAAATTCTGGGTGCAGATCGACAGTGATACCCAGCTGGCCCGTTTTACCGACCGCCAGAATACTCCCGAGAAACAATGGAAGATCACCGAGGAGGACTGGAGAAACCGGGACAAATGGGACCTGTATGAGAATGCCATCAACGAGATGTTAAAGAAGACCAATACCGGTTATGCTCCGTGGCATATCCTGGAATCCGTGGATAAGAAATATGCCCGGATCAAAGCCCTGAAAATCGTGACCGCGGCTTTGCGCGAAGCCTGTGACAAGGCATAGATTGGAGAAATATGATGAAGTATGATGTGATCATTATCGGAGCCGGCCCCGGAGGAATATTCTCGGCCTTTGAGCTGATGAAGCTGAAACCGGAACTGAAACTGGCTGTTTTTGAGGCGGGATCTCCCTTAAAGAACCGACACTGTCCCATTGACGGGAAGAAGATAAAAAGCTGTATTAATTGCAAATCCTGCGCCATAATGAATGGTTTCGGAGGAGCCGGCGCATTTTCTGATGGGAAATACAATATCACCAATGATTTTGGAGGAACCCTCCATGAATACATCGGAAAAGAGCAGGCTCTTGAGCTGATGCGCTATGTGGATGAGATCAATGTATCCCACGGGGGTGAAAATACCCACCTTTACACCACGGCCGGCAGTTCTTTTAAGAAGCTCTGCATGCAGAACCGGCTGAAGCTTCTGGATGCCTCCGTCCGGCATCTGGGTACTGATATAAATTATATTGTGCTGGAGCAGCTCTATGACCGGCTGAAGGACCAGGTGGACTTTTATTTCCGTACACCTGTCCGGCATATCGAAGTGCCGGCTGGCGGCGGATACAGGATCATCTATGATGAAGGAAACGCGGAATGTGATGAATGCATCGTCTCCGTAGGCCGCAGCGGCAGCAAATGGATGGAGAACATTTGTAAGGAAATGGACATTCCCACCATGTCAAACCGGGTGGATATAGGAGTGCGGGTGGAACTGCCCTCCGTGATCTTCTCCCACCTGACAGATGAGCTCTATGAGAGCAAGATCGTTTACCGTACCAAAAAGTTTGAGGACAGTGTCAGGACCTTTTGCATGAATCCCAATGGGATCGTGGTAAATGAGAATACCAACGGCATTGTGACAGTAAATGGTCACAGCTTTGAAGATCCCGACAAAAAGACCGAGAATACCAACTTTGCCCTGCTGGTGTCCAAACATTTCTCCGAGCCCTTTAAAGACAGCAACGAATACGGTGAAAGCATTGCCCGCCTGTCCAATATGTTGGGAGGCGGTGTCATAGTCCAGCGCTTTGGTGACCTGGAAAGAGGCCGGCGCAGCAATCCGACCCGAATAGCCGAGTGTACCGTCCGGCCTACCCTGGCAGCAACGCCCGGGGACCTGTCCCTGGTGCTTCCCAAGCGAATCCTGGATGGGATCATAGAGATGATCTATGCCCTCGATAAGATCGCTCCCGGTACAGCCAACGACGACACCCTGCTCTACGGTGTGGAGGTGAAGTTCTATAATATGGAAGTGAAACTGGACGAAAATCTTATGAGCAACTATCCTGGCTTATATATCATAGGAGACGGAAGCGGAGTGACCCACTCCCTGTCCCACGCCTCCGCCAGCGGAGTCTATGTGGCCAGGCAGATTGCTAAAGAATAGAAAGAAAACAGAAGTCATAAAGGAGGACAAAATGGCAGACAAGAACAGAACTCTATACATCGAAGGAATGGGATGTGTCAAATGTGAAGCAAAGGTAAAAGCAGCTCTCGAGGCAGTGGAAGGCGTTTCCAAGGTGATCGTCAGCTGCAAGGCCGGACAGGCAAATCTTGTCTGCGCTGAAGAAGTTGCGGATGAAGCCCTGACTGCAGCCCTTTCCGGATTTGACAGCTATAAACTTACCGGCATGGACGATGGAAATGTGCGTCCGGAATCCATGGAGCGTATCACCACAAAGGAACAGGCTCAAAAATTTATCGAAGAGCAGGTTGACCTGCTTCAAAAGCAGATCGGGGACGGTGGAGTCCTTCTGGCCCTTTCCGGCGGAGTAGATTCCTCTGTCGTAGCAGCCCTTCTGATCAAGGCCATCGGCAAACAGCTTACCTGTATTCATGTGAACCATGGTCTTATGCGAAAGGGCGAGAGCGAGCAGGTAATCGATGTATTTGAAAAACAGTTGGGAGCAAACCTGATCTATATAGACGCCACAGACCGTTTCCTTGATAAGCTGGCCGGCGTATCCGATCCCGAAAACAAGAGAAAGATCATCGGCGGAGAATTCATTGATGTATTTGACGAGGAAGCTGCCAAGCTTAGCGGCATCGGTTTCCTGGGTCAGGGAACTATCTATCCCGACATCCTTGAAAGCAAGGACGGCATCAAAGCCCACCACAATGTGGGCGGTCTTCCCGAAGAGATGAAGATGGAACTGGTGGAGCCCGTGAAGCTGCTCTTTAAAGACGAAGTACGGGTTGTGGGTTCTGCCCTTGGCCTTCCCGATGACATGGTAAACCGCCAGCCCTTCCCGGGTCCGGGCCTCGGCGTACGCTGCCCCGGCGCCATTACCCGTGACCGCCTTAATGCAGTCCGCGAATGCGACGCCATCCTCCGGGAAGAGTTCGCAAAGAAGGGTCTCGCCGGCAAAGTATGGCAGTACTTTACAGTGGTACCGGATTTCAAATCCACCGGTATCAAAAACGGAAAACGGACCTTCGACTGGCCCTGCATTATCCGGGCCATCAACACCACTGATGTGATGGAGGTGACGGTAGAGCACTTTGAACCGGAATTCATTGACCATCTGGTAAACCGGATCATTACGGAAGTGCCGGGTATTAACCGGGTGCTGATCGACTATACACCGAAGCCGCCGGCAACGGTAGAGTATGAATAATAGCCAAATTCCCCTAGTAAGCCGCCCATCCCCGCCAGGGAATCAGGGTGGCTTACTTATTTCATCAGCAATCCGCCCACCAGGATAAAATGATGGGGCAGATGGCCGTCTTCAATCCATTCCAGCTTCTGATGGAGGTATTTTGTTACGGTCAATCCTACATTTGCTCCCAGTGCTTCCAAAGAGTAACGCATTTTTTCGGGAAAACGGCAGGGCTCTCCGGAAATCCTTGCACAGGATGCGGGGGAGCAGTAAAGACAGGAACCGCCGCTTAAGGCCCTGCTGCCCGGAGTTTCTGTCTCAAGCCGGAGCATTTCCGAATCCAGAGCGGATTTAGGAGTTGACAGGAGGTCTTTTAACAGGACCTCCTGTTTCTCTTTTATAATTTCTCTTGAAGTCAGCTCTTCGGGCAGTATGATCTTATGTCCTATGATGCGGAGCAGGGTGTATTGCTTAAAATATGTCACCGGGTCAAAGGAAAAGGAAGGGCAGGACCAGACCTTTTCATAGTTTGTGCACCGCCGGCAGTATTCCAGGAATTGTGGAACATCCACGCAGGTTTCAAGGTATTCATCTATAGTTACTGTGTTCTCGTATGGTTCTGTTTCATAAGGATATATGGACATCAGGGGGCCTCCTTTGCCTGGTTTTAAAGCCGGAATAATTTTCTCGTTTTTCAGTATATCATGTACTGATAATCTGTTACAATACAGTTATTAATTTTTCAGATAATGACTTGCGGCAGTTAATATAAAGTGTTAAGATAGTCTCAGTCCGGATTTTCGGGCAGAACCATGCTGTCTAAGAGAGAGACCATCCGGGGATTATCATTTTGAAAGGAGATTTGCCATTGAACTTGAAAGAGTCACGTCACAATTTTCTATACTTTGTTGTGATCATAATACTTGTGCTTATGCTTGCCGCACTTTTTATCCTCCAGAAGAGAAGGGATATGAAGTATGCATCCGAGTATAAGAGAGATTCCTCGGAATACATGACCGAAGAAAGCATTTATGAGGATGAGATGAATACCGGAGAAAAGGCAGATACAGAAGATAAGACGGAAGCAACAGAGGAAAAAGATTCAGCAGACAAAACGAAAGCTGCTGAAAAGAAAGATTCAGCAGACAGGACACAGGAGGATGAGAACAGTAAGTCAGCCAGCAATCAGGACAGTGAGAAGATATTTAATGATCTGAAGGGCACGATTAAGGAGAAGCTTCCCGGCATTGTGTGCTGGGGAGACAGTGGTATGGCCGGCAACAGTAACGGTTCACTGCCGGAAGCCCTGACAAAGACTGTAAATGACAGCCTTCTGGAGTCTGTAAAGAAGGATCTGTCTGCCCGGTCGGCTTCGCTGCCGGTGGATGAACTGGACATTCCGGTGACAAACATGGGAGTCGGACAGGAAGGTTTTCATGAGATCATGGTGAGGACCGGGGCCAGTCCGCTTATTGTTGGAGAGGATTACGAGATTGCCGGAGAAACTGAGAAGAAGAATATCGTTCTTTGTGATGAGCCGGGTAATTCACTGCGTTTCTCAAAATCAGAACTGGATAAATTCGGACAGGTTACCATCGGTAAGGTAAAAGGCCATTTTTATGAGGGCAATGTCTCCTATGACAAGCAGCACAGCAACCTGGCTTTTGGCCGGGATGAAGCGGGGGATGAAGCGGGGGATGAAGCCTTTGTATCAGAAGGAACGGAGGTACATACTGAAGGGGCTGAAAAGTACAGGACTCAGCTGCCCGTTCTCTTTTTTGATGACCGGAGTGAGGTAAGTGCCGGAGAAATGGTTAAGGGCATTGCTGATACTGTATCACTTTATAATAAAAAGAAGTATGTTGTTATAGTATCCTGTGCTTCCGGCGGTGAGCTGGACAAAAAGTGCGCTGAACAGTTTAAAGAGCATTATATCCGTCTTGATCAGTCTGACGCAGATTTGACAGGAGAGGATTATAAGTCTTTATCTGAGCAGGTATATAACTGTCTGAAAGACCAGGGAGCCTTCGATGACATAATGGCGGCAGCAGAAAATGCAGGTAAGAGCCTGCAGCGTTAATTTCTAAATAAGGCAAGAAAGGATTATCAGTATGTCTTTATTAAATGATTGGAGAGAATTTGCTTACAGCCACGATGATAAAACCCAGGAGGGACAGAACTTCTGGGTAGAGTATTTCAGACAGGAGAAGGAGGTCTATAAGGATATCCTTTCCCATCCGGATGAGCCGGTCTCAGGAACCGTATCTGAGCTGGCGGACAAGTATAATATGGACCTGTCCTGGTTTGTGGGATATCTGGATGGGATCAATGACAGTTTAAAGACTCCCAACCCCATTGATGATATGGATGAGAACACCGTGGTATCCCTGGATTTCGATAAGGAGACCCTTTATAAGAACATGGTGGGCTGCAAGGCGGAATGGCTCTATGAGCTTCCCCAGTGGGACGACCTGCTGAGCCCGGAGCGGAGAAAAGAGCTCTACCTTGAGCAGAAGAAATCAAATACAGTGGTTAAGCCTCCTAAGATCGGAAGAAATGATCCCTGTCCCTGCGGCAGTGGAAAGAAATATAAGAAGTGCTGCGGCCGGAACAGTTGATATGAAAAACAACAGAGTAAGGATCAGTGCCTCGGATGTCCCCGCTGTGACCGCCATACGGATGTCTCCCGGGCAGTCTATCCAGGCCCTGCTTACCAGGCTGGGAACAGAATATGTACAGGGCCTTCCCAGGGAAGCCTATGCAACGGCTCTATATGATACGCTCTGTGATGACCGGCAGCTGATCCTGACCATCCTTCCGGAAGTGCTGATCAGCTTCCTGATCCGGGTCTGGGAGAACGAGACCATCGAGATGGAAGAAAAACACTGGGATTATGTGAAGTATCTCTCTATGCTGGGATTTCTTTATTCCCAGCGGGAAAGCAGCATATTCGGTGCTCCGGATATGCTGTTTTATGTGGGGGAAATGAAGGAAGAGTTTTATTTTCTCTTAAAGAGCAGGAAAAGCAGGGCCATAATCCATCAGTACGAGGAATGGGAACAGGTGATCATGGGCCTGCTCTATTATTATGGAGTGGCCGATCTGGAAAGCTTTCACAGGGCATTTTCTTCAGTGATGGCGGGACCTGCCGAAAAGAAACGGCTGACGGATGTTAAGGAAAGACCTGCCGGTGAAGGAAAACCTATTTCCTTTGCCGTGTTTGAAAGCTTCCTGAAGCTGAGGTGCAGCTTCTGGGGTACAGGATTTTTCCTTCGGAGCCTTGAGGGGCAGACAGAATATTTCTCCCACAATAATGTGGAGGATGTCAATAATATACTGTTTCAAAGGGATAAATATGATGTTCCCTGGTTTATTCCTGACCGGGACAGCTGTATAAAGCTGTATGCGGCGGGGGGCCTTGACAACAGCTGGGCAGGTTTTCAGGAGCTGGTGAAGTTGGTCGGTGATGAACTGCAGATGGATTATTACAGGACAAATGTGGTGGTAAGGACGATGATCAGGCTGATCCAGAACGGCTGCAGTCTGGAAGAACTCTGCCGCAAAGCCGGGGATTTTTCCTCCTCTGATAAACTGCAAAATGACCGGGAAGAATCCATTCTGAGGAAATTATATTACTCAGTCCCCCTGTTTTTTTTAAAGGGTAACAATCGAAAGCAATATGATCTTATTAATGAACGAAAACAGTTGAAAAACAGGAGAAAACTCTTTACAATGATAGATGGAGGAAAACGTTCATAACTAACCATTAACAGGAGGACGACATGGAGAATAAGAAAAATGTATATGTGATCGGACACAAGAATCCGGATACGGACAGTATCTGTTCCGCAATTTCCTATGCTTACCTTAAGAATGAACTGAGCCGGAGAGATGGCGGGGCCTACAATTATGTTCCGGCCAGGGCCGGACATGTAAACGAGGAAACACAGTTTGTACTGGAGCATTTTGGAGTACAGTCTCCATCATATATCTCCGATATCCGCCCCCAGGTTACGGATATTGATATCAGACAGACGGAGGGTATTCCCGAAGAGCTTTCCCTGAAGAAGGCCTGGGATATCATGAGGGCAGCACGTATCGTTTCCCTGCCGATTCTGGATGGTGAAAAGCTTAAGGGAATCATCACCATAGGAGATATCGCCTATTCCGATATGGATGTCTATGATAATATGACCCTGTCAAAGGCCGGAACAAGCTTCCGCAATATTGTGGAGACCATTGACGGTGAGATGATCATTGGTGATATTGAGGGGAGCTTTGATGAAGGGCATGTGCTGATCGCCGCCGCCAATCCCGATATGATGGAGGGTTATATTGAACCCATGGATATGGTGATCCTGGGCGACAGGTACGAGTCCCAGCTCTGCGCCATCGAGATGGATGCCCAGTGTATTATTGTCTGCATGGGAGCTACCGTGTCCAAGACCATCCGCAAGCTGGCCCGGGAACGTGGATGCCGTATTATCGTCAGTCCTTATGATACATATACTGTGACACGGCTGATCAATCACAGTATGCCGGTCCGCTATTTTATGACCGGCGAGGGGATCGTAACCTTCCATACCACTGATTTTGTAGATGATATCCAGAGTGTAATGGCCAAGATGCGTTTCAGGGATTTCCCCATCGTGGATATGCATGGTAATTATAAAGGGCTTATTTCCAGACGTAACCTGCTGGATCTGGACCGGAAGAAACTGATCCTGGTGGACCATAATGAGAAGACCCAGGCGGTGGACGGCTTTGAAGAAGCGGATATCCTGGAGATCATCGACCATCACAGACTGGGCAATATCGAGACGGCCGTACCCCTGTTTTTCAGGAACCAGCCTGTGGGATGTACCGCAACCATCGTGACCCAGGTATTTATGGAGCACGATATTCCGATTCCGCCTAACATTGCAGGACTTATGTGTTCCGCCATTCTTTCAGATACCCTCATGTTCCGCTCACCCACCTGTACGGCCATTGACCGGCTTATCGCCGAGAAGCTGGCAGCCATTGCCGATATAGATATCGAGAGCTATGCAAAACAGATGTTTGACGCGGGCAGCAACCTTCGCTCAAAGTCAGCCAAGGAAATCTTCTATCAGGATTTCAAGAAGTTCAGTGATAATAATGTAAACTTTGGAGTGGGCCAGATCAGCTCCATGAACAAGGAAGAGCTCCTGGCATGTACTGACAAGCTTCTGCCTTATATGGAAGAGGTGAAGTCCAGCTATGGCCTTGATATGCTGTTCTTCATGATGACGGATATCCTGACCGAATCCACTGAACTTTTAATGGTGGGTGACCGCTGCAGCGAGGTTATTGATGCTGCCTTCGGTGTCGTTTCCGGGGATCATTCTGTGGAGCTTCCGGGAGTGGTATCCAGGAAGAAACAGCTTATACCGGGGATTTTAAACCAGCTGTCATAAGAGGGGAGAGGGGTCTTGGACCAGAGGCGCTCATTACTAAATATATCATTTCATATGAAACAATATTGTACATATAATAATAAATGAATATTCGCTTTTGAATTATGGACAATATTTTCTATGCTTTTGACATGAAATTTTTCATAAAATGGTGTATTATGATAGTGTAATCCCCTAAGTTAAAGGTTAGTATTATATGGAAGATGTCCACAATGAGTTTTGCCCCTCATTGTGGACATTTTCTGTTATTAGGGATTTTTACCATTATTTTAAGAAAAATATCTTGTATTGTCGACTGTTTTCTGTCAGATGGAATTAATTAGTTATTTATTTAGAAAAATTACTTTCAAATAACTGACTAAAAAATTACGAATGTAAAGATTTTGTAAAGCAATATGAAAGATAGTAGAACCGGGAGGATGGTATATGCTTACTTACCATGATCATAAAGTCAGGACATCAGTCAGGAAACTGGTGGAGTTTCTTTTAAGAAGCGGCGATATCACCACCGGTTCCGCAGTGAGGGCAGATATAGGGGCCATGCAGGAGGGGTCAAGACTCCACCGTAAGATCCAGAAGGCCCAGAAGGCCTCTTACCGGAGTGAAGTCCCGCTTTCCATGGAATGGGAGCGTGTCTGCGAAAAGACGGGAGAGGAATATAAGCTGGTCCTGGAAGGCCGGGCCGATGGAATCTACCCGCAAGATAGGGGGGTTAAAGACCGTACCGGAAAGACTATTATGATTGATGAGATTAAGTGTCTCTACAGGGATGTGACACAGATCACGGAGGCAGAACCCCTCCATCTTGCCCAGGCCAGATGTTATGCCTTTATGTATGGAGCGGATAAAGATTTATCAGACATGGGGATACGGATCACCTATTGTAATATCGAGACGGAGGATCTCAGATATCTTTATTATACTTTTTCAATGAAGGAGCTGGAGGAATGGTTCGGGGATCTGATCAGGCGCTATGCTTTATGGGCCGACTATGTGGTGGCCTCCAGGTCAGACTTGAAAAAGAGTATCAGGGAAATGGAGTTTCCCTTTGCCTATCGTCCGGGGCAAAAGAAGATGGCTGCTATGGTCTATCGCGCCATCAGAGATAAGAACCATCTTTTTCTTCAGGCTCCCACCGGAACAGGCAAGACCATTTCCGCCCTTTATCCTGCCCTGAAGCTGCAGGGAGACGATGAAAGCGATGTGATATTTTATCTTACGGCAAAGACCATTACCGGCACTGTGGCGGAGGACACGCTGAAGATACTGATGGGGGAAAAGCGAAACCCTCCATTAAAAATTCACAGTGTCACCATAACCTCCAGAGAGCGCATCTGTATCCTGGAGGAACCCGACTGCAACCCGGAGACCTGCCCCAGGGCCCTGGGGCACTACGACCGGATCAATCAGGCTTTGTACCATCTTTTAACAAATCATTTTCTGATTACCAGGGAACTAGTCCTGGACTGCGCAGCCCGGTTTCATGTATGTCCCTATGAACTGGGCTTTGAGGCAGCCGCATTTGCCGAGTGCGTGATCTGTGATTATAATTATGTCTTTGATCCTCATGTGAATGCAAGGGGATTATTCGGAGAAACTAACAGGAAAAGAAGTGTTCTGCTGATTGATGAGGCCCATAATCTGCCGGACCGGGCCAGAAGCATGTACAGTGCGGATCTGCGAAGAGAAGAGCTCCTCTTTATCAGGAAAAGCTTTCATGACAAAAGCTCTTATCTGGTCAAAAAGGTGAGAAATGTCTTAAAGAAGCTCTCAGCCATGGAGAAACTGGAGGAGGCCGGCCCGGATGATGCGGGAAGGGCAGAGGATCATTGCAGGCAGCTTTCCTCGGAGCTTGATAAACTGTGGATCCCTCTTGTCAGATTCCTTGATCCCCTGGAGGAATATCTGAAGGATCATGCTGTCTTTGAAGACAGGGAGCAGATCGTGCAGATCTATTTCCGTCTCAGACATTTTTATATGATCATGGACCGTAAGGAAGAGGGTTACCAGATTTATTCCACCGGCAGGAAAAAAACCTTTACGGTACATTTGTACTGTGTGGATCCGTCCTCATGCATCAAGGAGTATCTGGAACAAAGCCGGTCTGCTATATTCTTCTCGGCCACCCTGCTCCCTGTTCATTATTTCAGACAGCTTCTGGGCGGAAGTATGCAGATCGGGGCCTTCAGTTTCCCCTCCCCCTTTGACACAGGGCGGAGGCTTCTGGCGGTGTCCAATGATGTGACCAGCCGCTACAGTATGCGGGGGGAGGACCAGTACCGGAGGATCATCAGTTACCTTGAATATACTGTCAGGGAGAGGAAAGGCAATTACATGGTCTTCTTTCCTTCCTATGAAATGCTTTCAGCCTGTGAAGGCCTTGCTGCAGACAGCCGGGTCCTGGCAGACTGTGTGCTGCTGATCCAGAATGCCTCCATGAATGAAGAAGAGCGGGAGAACTTCCTGGCGGAATTCTCTGTCAGCCGGGATCAGAGCCTTCTGGGCTTCTGTGTTCTGGGAAGCCTGTTTTCGGAAGGCATAGACCTGGTGGGAGACCGTCTTATCGGGGTAATGATCGTTGGAACCGGTATACCGAAGATTTGTAAAGAAAGAGAAATAATTCGGACATTTTTTGACATGCATGGAAAAAAGGGGTATGATTATGCATATAGATACCCGGGGATCAATAAGGTGCTCCAGGCTGCGGGCCGGGTGATCCGGTCTGATGGGGACCGGGGGTTTATTCTGCTTCTGGATAACAGATTCCTGTGGAGAGAGAACCAGATCCTGCTCCCGGAGGAGTGGGAGAGCTATTATGAGGTATCTCTTGGTAACTGGCCCCGGGTGCTTCATGATTTCTGGGAAAGGCAGGAAGGGGAATCGGACCTTTAAGCCGGAAGTTCAAAAATTTCTAAACAATGATCTGATACAGGAGATTTGATATGATACGTTACATTATGGTTCCCATAGTGGGAGCTCTCATAGGTTACGCCACAAACTGGATTGCCGTGAAGATGCTGTTTCGGCCTCACTATGAGGTGAGGGTATTTGGATTTAAGCTCCCCTTCACTCCGGGGGTAATACCCAGGGGGCAGGGCCGTCTGGCCAGAGCAGTGGGACGGGCGGTGGAGGAACAGCTGCTGACCGGTGAGGTGCTGGAGAAGGTTCTCCTTTCTCCGGACATGAAGGATAGGCTTGCTGCCGGTGTGGATGCCTGGATCAAAAAGCAGGAGCTTTCCGAAAAGACGTTGATGGAAACCGCCTGTATGGTGACGACCGAAGAGCAGGTATCCGGGATGCTCCGGTCCCTTGAGGATCATATGACCGAAACGATATTCCGGAAACTGGTGGACATGAATATCGGCCATATTGTCTCGGAGAAGGTTCTGGAGGCGGCCAGGGAGAAGCTGGCGGAATCCATGTTCGGCATGATGCTGGGGGGCTCCATGCTGGAACCCATTGCCGAGATGGTGGAGGCAAAGGTCAATGAATATGTGGAAGACCATGCAGAAGAATACATCCGGGATATGCTTATCGAGGAGACGGAGAAGCTCAAAGAAAAGCCGGCAGGTGAGACTGTTGCCCTGCTTGGACAGTATGAAATCGACCTGCCCGCATATGTGGTATCGGTATATACGGATCTGGTCCAAAAGAAGCTGCCGGAGCTTTTGTCTGTCCTGAAGCTGTCTTCCATTGTTGAGGACCGTATTAATGCCATGGAGGTGGCGGAAGTGGAAGAACTCCTGCTGTCCATCATGAAGAAAGAACTTGGTGCCATCATCAATCTTGGCGCCCTGATCGGATTTGTACTGGGACTTATTAATGTGGCAATATTGCTGCTGTAAACATAAAAACTTTTAAAAGGGAGGGTTTGGCATGAATGATAAGGTCAGAAGATTAAAGGAGATCATCGACAATACGGATAATCTTGTATTTTTCGGCGGTGCCGGGGTATCCACCGAGAGCGGCATTCCTGATTTCAGGAGCACAGACGGACTTTACAATATGAAGTATAAATATCCGCCGGAGACCATCGTAAGCCATACTTTTTTTGTCCGCCGCACAGAGGAGTTTTATGAATTCTATAAGGACAAGATGATGGCCCTTGACGCAAAACCAAACAAGGCCCATTATAAGCTGGCCCAGTGGGAAAAGGAAGGAAAATGCCGGGCTGTTGTGACCCAGAATATTGACGGGCTCCACCAGATGGCAGGAAGTAAAAATGTCCTGGAGCTTCATGGAAGCATTCACAGGAACTACTGTACCAAATGCGGTAAGTTTTTTGACGCCGCCTATGTGAAGAACAGTCCGGGAGTACCCCTGTGTGATGACTGTGGAGGCCTGGTAAAACCGGATGTGGTCCTCTATGAGGAGGGACTGGATAATACGATTATCTCCAAATCCATCCGGGCCATCAGCGAGGCGGATGTGCTGATCATCGGCGGGACATCCCTGGCGGTATACCCGGCAGCGGGAATGATCGATTATTTCAGGGGGAAACATCTGATCCTGATCAACAAATCCTCCACCCCAAGGGACAGCCAGGCTGACCTGGTGATCAATGACAGTATAGGAGAGGTCTTCGGGCAATTATAAGCATTTATGGAACAGTTTTTTCGGGTTCTTAAAATCGAACCGACCAGAGATGAAAAGAAAATAAAGGCTGCATACCGGACCTTGCTCCATGATGTGAATCCGGAGGATGACGCAGAAGGATTTAAAAGGCTGAGGGAGGCCTACGAGCAGGCCATTTCCTATGCCCGAAGTCCCGCTACAGCCGGTACAGGGGACGGTACAGAGAATGGTACAGGGGATGGTCCCGGTAAGGCCGGTCACAAGACCGGACAGCCTGATAAGACCGATCTGTTTATCGACCGCTGTAAGGACCTTTACCGGTCTTTTTCCCACCGGATCCGGGAGGAGAAATGGGAAGCTCTATTCCGGGGGACAGAGGATTTTGACCTGGAGGAGGAAGAGAAGCTCCGCATCAGTTTTCTGACCTTCCTCATGGATCATTTCCACCTGCCTTTTTCCGTGTGGAAGAGAATTGACCGTCTCTTCCGGATCAGCGGCTGCAGAAAAGAACTGCTGGAGCTGTTCCCCGAGCCTTATGTGGATTTTATGCAGCAGTCCGTTCAATATGAAGGCTCCCTGCCCTATGACCTCTTTGAGCCGGCGCCCCCGGAAGGTCAGGATCCGGGAAGCCGGGTTGGTTCTCCGGATCCTTCCCGTGATTATCCCCGGGGTTTTTCTGGTGCTTTCAATGAGTCGGTTGATCAGTATATCATTGATTACCAGAAGCTTCGGCAGTATACAGATATGGGTATGAAGGACCAGGCTTTAGAGACCCTGCCTGCTTTGGATAATTCCCCGGTTTATCATCCCTACACGGAACTGGAAAAGGCCCGTCTGCTTCTGATGGCCGGGAAGGACGATGAAAAGGAGGAGGCCGGACAGATCCTGCGCAGGCTGGCAGACCGGTATCCCCGAGAAGAGAGGATCCTGTGCTGCTACGCCCAGTATCTTGGTCTGACAGACTACTGGGATGAGGCAGGCCGGCTCTACGAAAGCCTTCTTATGATAGATCCGGATTCATTTGCCGCCGGGGAGGGAATGGCAGAGGTCCGCCTCCATCAGGGATTATACCGGGAATCCCGGGACATGGTTCTGGATCTTCTGGAAAGGAATCCCCAGGATGAGAGGCTCATGAAGGACCTGAATGAGGCCAACGAGTTTATGATCCGTGACTTAAAGCCCGGCTATGAAGCCGGAAGCCTTGACCAGGACGGCCTTATGGACCTGTCCTGGTGTTATTACCAGAACATGCTTCTTGAGGATGGAATCGAGGTCATGGATTCATTTTCACCCGATTCCGGGCATGAGCTGGATTATCATAATCTTAAGGGAAGGATATTTCTCACCCAGGAAAAGAACCGGGAGGCCCTGAAGCATCTTCGCCCCTGGCTTGAGGGGATAAGAAAGCTTGTGCCCGACGGGACGAAAAAGACCGAACGCCGGCTGGCCAGGCTGGGGTATGCTTATTATACCATCGGAGCTGCCTTGGCAGGGATCATCCTGACCGAGAAAAAAGGCGATCTCTCTGAGGCCATGGAGTATTTCAGGAAAGCCATGGAGGAGGAGAAGGATCCGGGTCAGGCAGTCAGCTACCAGCATACCATGGCGGATATCTGGCGGCAGAAGAAGGACTATACTATGGTATTAAAGGTCTGCGAGGAGATCCTTCAGAATAATCCCCAGTATTATCCGGCAATTCTCCTGCGTCAGGAGGCCTGTCTGAAGCTGGGCATGTACCAGGAGTGCGCCGATGATTTTCAAAGAGCGGTAAATCTTTACCCTTATTACGGGAAGCCCTATGCTACTTTGATGAAAATGTATTTTCTTTTCGGAGATTACAAACAGGCCGGAGAGGTATTAAAGCAGGCCCGGGAACAGGCTTTTGAGTCGGATGACCTGTCCGTGATGAAGGCCAGGCTCATGGCTGTCACGGCCGGAAGCCGGGAGGACCTTGAGAAGGCACTGGCGATTCTCGATGAAAGAAGAGAAAAGGGCTGGGATTATCAGTCGGATCTTGACCAGGAGGAATGGCAGGAAATCAATTTCAGGCGGGGACTGATCCTCTCGGATCTGGACAGACCCGGGGAAGCCAGGGAGGCCTTCGAGGAAGCTCTGACCATGAGAGAGGATGCCGGTCTTCTGTACAGCTATGCCACTGTGTTAATGCGGTTAAATGACTACAGTGAGGCGGCCGCTTATTATCAGAAGACCCTGAAGCTGGCTCCTAACGATACTTCGGTTCTGTTTAAGCTTGGCTGGTGTTATAAGGAGAAGGGCGACTATGATGAGGCCCTCTCTGTTATGAAAAATGTACTCCTTCGGAATCCGGATCATCCTTCTGTAAGGATGGCGATGACTGAGATCTATGAGCGCATGGCCAGGGGACGGGAGGATAATTCTTATTATGAAAAGGCCCTCCCCCTCATGCAGGAGCAGCTGTCCCGTTATCCGGATGCCTACCATTTTGTTGAAATGGGCCTTTTATATCTGGATATGGACAGGTACCAGGATGCCTTTGTGCATTTTATGAAGTCAGTGGAACAGGTGCCGGATAATCTTTACGCCTACAATAATGCGGGGAACTGCTGCCTGGCCCTTGAAAAACCGGAGGAAGCCATCCCGTATTTTAAGAAAGCTGTCATGCTGATGGACCGGGAAATATCGCCATATCCCCATAATAACCTGGCCAGGGCCTTCAGAATGCTCGGCAGATATGAGGAAGCCATGGACTGTTATCGCAGCAACCTGGAGCTGTTCCCGGACAATGACGATATCTGGCTTTCCATGATCGACTGCATGAGGGAGCAGGGAAAATACCGGGAGGCCATGGAGACCTGCCGGACCGGTATTACTAAGGTGAAATACCCCAATACGCTGGAGTGTATGCTGCTCCGCCTTTACGGGGAAATGGGTGACAGATCCGGTTTTATCGGCTATGTGGAAGATATTTTACTGAAATATCCTGAGAATCCTGTGGTTTTCCAGCTGATTGGTGAAACCTGGCTGTATGGTTTTTCAGAATACGATTATGCTATTTATTATATCAGAAATGCATTGAAGCAGGTCAGGGGCAATAGTCCGGAAGACCTGGAATGCAGCAGGGGCTGCTGGTATTTATATGCCAGGACCCTTCTTGCCATGAACCGGAAACAGGAGGCGGGACAGGCATTTCAACGTTACCTGGCAGCCTGCCGTGATGCCACCGGTACCATGGACAAATACGAATCCTTTTTCGGGGAGAGCAGGCGGCGGAGATTTCGAATCGGCTGTGCCTACTGGTTTCTTGAAGAATACGAGAAAGCCGGTGCCTATTTTTCAAAGGTCCTGGACTATCCCTGCCGCTGTGACGGGTGCAGCAGGCCCCGTTGCTGCTGCGGCGGTTTTGCCAGGGCCATGATGATGTATGGTGCCGGACGAAAAATAGAAGCGGTTAATTTATATAAAGAGACACAAAAGCTGATAGAAAGCGATCTGGAGCATCGTTTTGAACTGGGTAAATTGCAGGAGGAACTGTTGTGATCATAGGGATAGATTTGGGGACCACCAATTCGCTGGCGGCATATTATACAGAGGAAGGACCGAAGATCATTCCCAACAGGCTGGGGGAGAGGCTGACCCCTTCCATAGTCAGTATTGATGAAAACGATCAGGTCTATGTGGGCAGGTCTGCCGGTGAAAGGATGGCAGTTCATCCTGACCAGACAGCAAGTCTGTTTAAAAGAAGTATGGGCAGCAGGAAAGAGTTTACTCTGGGAAAAAGAACATTTTCAGCTGAAGAATTATCTTCCTTTGTTTTAAGACAGCTGAAGGAGGACGCGGAGATCTACCTGGGAGAGCCGGTTACGGAAGCGGTCATCAGTGTCCCGGCCTATTTTAATGATATCAAGCGAAAGGCCACAAAGCGGGCCGGCGAGCTGGCAGGTCTCAAGGTGGAGAGGATCATCAGTGAGCCGACAGCGGCAGCCATTGCCTACGGGCTTTTCCAGAAACAGGAGGATACCCGTTTCCTGGTATTTGATCTGGGCGGAGGAACCTTTGATGTTTCCATACTGGAGCTTTATGATGACATTATGGAGGTCAGAGCCGTGGCCGGGGACAATTATCTCGGAGGCGAGGACTTTACCAATGTGATCCTGGACAGTTTTCTGGAAAAACATGGTATCGATAAAAATGAATGTTCGCAGAAAGAACGGTCCTATCTCAGAAATCAGGCAGAAAAAGCCAAGTGCAGCGCAGGCGCGGATTCCTTCTTCAGGATGCAGGCTGTCTTCCGGGGAGATAGGCTGGAAAGTCTAATCAGCAGGAAGGATTTTGAGAAAAAAACGGGTCAGCTCTTTGACCGGATCAAGCAGCCGGTAAGGCGCAGCCTTTCAGATGCAGGAGTCCGGATCCGGGATATCGATGAGATCGTTTTGGTGGGCGGCACAACAAAGATGCCGGCAGTCCGCAGGTTTGTGGGAAAGCTTTTCGGCAGAGTGCCGGATACCAGTGTAAATCCCGATGAAGCCGTGGCCCTGGGCGCGGCCATCCAGGGGGCCATGAAGGAAAGAAAAAGCTCCATCCGGGAGGTGATCCTCACGGATGTCTGCCCCTTTACCCTGGGTACCGAGGTCTCCGTAAAGATTGAGGGCGACCGTCTGGAGGGCAATCATTTCTGTCCCATTCTGGAGAGAAATACAGTAATTCCCGCCAGCCGTACCGAACGTTTTTATACCGTATCGGACCACCAGACCCGGGTAGAGATCCACATTTTACAGGGCGAAAGCCGTTTTGCCTCAAATAATGTGTCCCTGGGGGTACTGAGCCTTACCGTCCCCGACGGGAAAGCGGGAGAACAGGAGATTGATATTACCTATACCTATGATGTAAACGCCCTCCTGGAGGTGGAGGCCAAAATCAGGTCCACCGGGGAAACTGTGACAAAGCTGATCAAAAACCAGGAGAATGATATGACCCTGGAGCAGATGCAGAAGCGTATGCAGGAGCTGTCCTACCTGAAGATCCACCCCAGAGAAAAGGAGGCCAACAAGGTCCTGCTTCTTAGAGGGGAAAGACTGTATGAAGAAACCACCGGGGAACTGCGCGAGCAGCTGGAGGCTGTGACCAGGCAGTTTGAAAGGATATTGGACCGCCAGGATCCGGACCGGATCGAGGAGGCCCGGAAGGATTACGAGGAAGCCCTGGACTGGATCGAGGAGGAGCTGTGGCTGGAATAAGAATGATACCGACAACCTTATGTTATATTGAAAAAGATGAATCTTATCTTATGCTTCACCGCATCAAGAAGAAAAAGGATGTGAATAAGGATAAGTGGATCGGCGTGGGAGGCAAGTTCGAGGAGGACGAGAGTCCGGAGGAATGCCTGCTGCGGGAAGTAAGGGAAGAGACCGGAGTGACCCTGACCTCCTTCCGGCTCAGGGGAATCGTTACCTTTGTCTCCGTGGGCTGGGACAGCGAACTGATGTTCCTCTATACCGCGGATGCCTGGGAGGGAGACCTGGGAAGAACTGCCCTGTCTTCCTGTAATGAGGGGACCCTGGAATGGGTACCGAAGGATCGCCTGCACCGGCTGAATCTCTGGGAGGGAGATAAGATATTCTTAAAACTGCTGCAGGAAGAAAGGCCCTTCTTTTCTCTGAAGCTGTCCTATGAGGGAGATGAGCTTGTTTATGCGGCTCTGGATGGGAAAAGGATACGGTAGGGAAACTGGTTCTTGGCTGAAGGATAGACGCATATTATTATATGCTGACATATTCCTTTGGGCAACTCTACGTTTGAGATTGATAAAAGTATGCATAAAAAAGGCGCCGGCAGTTACAGCTCGCCCATTCTTCTGTGAATGGGTGAAGGGTAACTGTGGCGCCTTTTTGCTTAGTGCTGTTTAATGCGACAGCACTTTCTTTCTTTTATACAGTCTGTCTTTTTGCTACGAATACCGGGAAGCTGTCCGTTCCCTTCAGGCTCTTGTCTTCGGTAACGGTAACCTTCTTATCGGTGATGACATATTCTACGTCTGCGCCGGCTTTAACGACGGTATCCTGCATCAGGATGCAGTTCTTAACTACGGCACCCTTCTCCACTTTAACTCCTCTGAAGAGGATGGAGTTTTCGATGGTACCTTCGATGATACAGCCATCGGCAACCAGTACGTTTTCTGCTTTGGCATCCCCTTTGTATCTGGTGGGGTTATCGTCACGGATCTTGGTGTAGATGGGATTTCCTGAGAACAGTGCGTCAAGGTTACTGTCATCAAGGAGCTTCATGTTCTCATCAAAGTAGCTCTTCATACCGAAGATGCGTCCTACATATCCGTCATATTTATATCCCTGGATATTCAGTGTGTTGATCTGCGGAATGAAGATATCTCTTTCGAAGGAAACGCCGCCTGCCAGGGAAGCTTCTGTGATCTTCTCGATGAGGAAGTCTCTTGCCATCACGTAAATGTTGCAGGATAAGTTCACTACACCATCATCCTTGGGGTTGATGTTGATTTTGGTGATCTTGCCGCTTTCATCCACGTTCAGTGAATAATAACGACCTCTGCTGGCGTCGTTGGCCTCTTTTGCTTTCTGCGGGATCTCGTCCTCGTTGTAAACCATGGTTACATCCGCGCCACTGGCCTCATGGGCTTTGATCAGTTTCTTGAAATCAAAGTTGATTGCAAGATGGGTGTCGGAAAGGACAACATATTTTTCAGTCTGGTTCTTTAAGAAAGCAACGATGCTGGCCAGAGCCTCGATACGTCCCGCATACATGCCCATGGTTCTCTGGGCAAATGGCGGGAAGATGTTTAAACCGCCGTTCTTGCGGGCAAGATCCCACTCTCTGCCGGATCCCAGATGATCCAGAAGGGAGAAGTAATTCTCTCTGACCAGGATGGCGATGTTGTTGATACCGCTGTTAGTCATGGAAGACAGGATGAAGTCGATCATACGATAACGGCCGCCAAACTGAACTGAAGCCATCAGGCGTTCGGTGGTAAGCTCCGGTACGAGTTTATCATAAATGTTCGGGAAAATAATGCCCAGTGCACTTGATTTGCCGCCTTTAATCATTTCACTTCACCGTCCTTTACATTTTCACTGATCATGGCATTGGGGCCGATCTTAGCTCCGTCGCCAATGTAAACGCCTGAACCAACGGTTGCAACACCGTTTTCTTCCTCAGTGGGCATTGCGCCTACTACCGCGTCTTCACCAATAACTACATTTTCCGCTATGATGCAGTGTTTTACAACGGCACCCTTCTTAATAATAGAACCGCCCATAATAACAGCATCTTCAACGATGGTTCCTTCTTCAACCTTAACTCCGGCATAAAGAATGGAGTGTTTTACCTTACCTGAAATACGGCATCCATCTGTGATCATGGAATTCTCAACAATGCCGCCGGGACTGATCTTATGACCGGTCATACCGCTGTTGCGGCTGTAGATCTTCCAGTTGTCATCAAAGAGATCAATTCCGCTGTGTTCAGGATCCAGTACTTCCATATTGGCTTCCCAGAGGGAGGAAATGGTTCCTACATCTTTCCAGTAGCCGCTGAAGTGATAGGCGTACATACGGCGCTTGTCTCTCAGAAGATTCGGGATAATGTTATTACCGAAGTCATTTTCTGATTCAGGATCATTTTCATCTTCAATAAGATAGTTCTTTAAGATATCCCAGTTGAAAATGTAGATACCCATGGAAGCCAGGTTGGACTTGGGATTCTTCGGTTTTTCCTGGAATTCCGTAATCTTATCATCATCATTGGTAACCATGAGGCCGAAACGTCCCGCCTCATCCCAGGGTACTTCCATTACAGCTACGGAGAATTCCGCATTTTTCTCTTTGTGGAAGCGGAGGAAATCGCTGTAATCCTGCTTGCAGATCTGGTCACCGGAAAGAATGATCACATATTCCGGGTCATATCTTTCGATGAAAGAGATGTTCTGGTAAATGGCATTGGCAGTGCCTTTGTACCAGTCAGAGCCGGAGGCCTGCTGATAAGGCGGAAGCACATGAACGCCGCCATAGAGCCGGTCAAGGTCCCAGGGCTGTCCATTGCCAATATACTCATTTAATACCAGTGGCTGATACTGAGTCAGGATTCCTACGGTGTCAATACCTGAGTTAACGCAGTTTGACAGCGGAAAGTCGATGATACGGTACTTTCCGCCAAAGGGAACTGCGGGTTTAGCCAGTTTCTGGGTCAGAGCATACAGTCTGGAGCCCTGTCCACCGGCAAGAAGCATAGCAATCATTTCTTTGCCCATTATTTATCCCCCTTAATTTAAAATTATTTGTTATCTGAACTCCTTTATCCTGACAACAGCCGGGCAGCCTGATCCTGAACATATTATAATGATATTATCAAATAGACGGTCCTGATATATCAATATACAGTATCAGATGAAGCGGTCAACATGAGTTCAAAGAAGTCCTGATAGCATAAGGTATATTGATTATATCATATTTTGTTCAGGTTTGTTAAAAAATTTTGTGAAAAAATATTTTTTTTATGTCATATTTTGCTGAAAATGTGACTCCACTTCTTTCATAAGCTGTCCTTTTTGCTTGACTTATCACGGCAATGAGGCTAATATCATTGTAAAGAGTACATTTTAAAAAAAACATTACTCAGTGAGGGAGTCCGTCATGAAGCTATCAATGAATGAAAATGAAAAAATCGTGAATGCTGTCAAAGAGGGGTTGAAAAGAACCGGCGGTTATTGTCCCTGCCGGCTGGAGAGGATCCCTGAGAATAAATGTATGTGTGAGGAATTCAGAAACCAGATCAAGGATCCTCAATATGAAGGCTACTGTCATTGCAGACTCTATTATAAATCGTTATAAGCCCTACAGCTTTTTCTCGCAGATAACCACCAGATCCCCCTTTTTGATGACCGTTTTTCCATGGGGGATCATATTTTTTCCCTTTCGATAGATGGTGACGATAACGGTGTTGAAGGGAAGTTCCAGTCTGTCAAGGCGGCTGCCGATCCAGGGATTGTTTTCCCGGATGCTGATTTCTCTTAACTGCAGGCCGATGTCGTCATCGAATTCCAGGGCTCCCAGGACCAGACGGTCATTTTCCTGAATGATGGAGTTGCCGTCCGGAATGATGATATTTTTACCCTCTCTTACGACCAGAACCACGATCAGCTCCGGCGGGAGAGGAAGGTCTTTGATCTTTTTGTCTGCCCAGGGATGGGATGACTCAATGGACAGCATGATGAAACGCAGGTCATTGTTAAAGGTTATCTCGGAAAGAGACTTGACCTTGGTATATTGCTCCACGAAACCGGCGGAAATAATACCTGTGGGAATGGCCACCAGCCCTACTCCCAAAAAGGCGATCAGGATGGCCATGATCCTTCCCGCCAGGGTGATGGGATAAATGTCTCCATAACCCACGGTAAGCAGTGTTGACATGGACCACCAGATCCCTGAAAAGGCATTCTGGAATACTTCTGGCTGGGCCTCATGCTCCAGGTTGTACATGCACAGGGAGGAGGCCAGCATCATGATCATGATAAGGCTGATGGAAGAAAAGAGCTGCTGCCTTTTCTCCATGAGGACATCGATCACCACGTTAAAGGCATCATACTGGGAGTTGATGCGGAAAAGGTGAAAGATCCGGATGACCCGCAGGATCCTGAAGGCTACGATTCCGGAAGTCAACAGTCCCGGTACAAAATAGGGCAGAAAGGAAAACAGGTCTATCAGCCCGTAGAATGAGGATATGAACCTTAACCGGGCTCTAAGCGGGTCGGATTCAGGATAGAGGAAGTCAGCTGTCCAGACCCTTAATACATATTCGGCGCAGAACATGATCGAAGTCAGCCAGATGACCCCGTTAATGATGGAGATATACTTATACATGTTGTCAAAGGTCTCCAGAACTGTGGCGCCGATGTTGAGAAATATGATTACGACAATGAAATAGTCAAAGCTCTTACTGATCAGGTCATCTTTATTCCCGATCTGAATGATATCGAATATTCTTTTACGTAAGGCTTTGTCTGGTTTCATGATAATTCTCCGGATTCTGCCGGCCCTTTTCCCGTTTTTACGCAGCCGGTCAGTGTTTTTTATTCTGGTCCACCTAATCAGAATAATCGAAAAAGATAAATTCGTCAAGGGCCGGGCCGAAAACTGTTTTTGGGAGCAGAAGGCAGGATCAGAAACTGCTTTTGGGAGCAGCAGACAGGGTTTAAAACTGCTTTTGGAATTGGCAGGTCGGAAGGATTATGGTAAAATAATATTATAGTTGCACGTCCTTCAGGATGGTGAGAGCTGCTTTAGCAGCGGAGCCATACGAGGGGCTTATACACTCTTGTGTTGCCGGCAGTGCCGGCATTGGGTTTAATATAAGAAGGAGGATGGTTATGGGAAAGAGAATTCTTGCGCTCATCAGCGAAGATTTTGAAGATCTGGAGCTTACCTATCCGGTCCTGCGTCTTCGGGAGGAAGGCTGCCGGGTGGATGTGGTCGGTGAGAAGGCCCACCATGTATATCACGGTAAGTACGGGGTACCCTATGAATCAGATTATACCTTTGATGAAGTGGAAGCTGCCGATTATGACGGGCTGCTGGTTCCGGGAGGCTGGGCGCCTGATAAGCTTCGCAGATTTCCAAAGGTATTGCAGATCGTAAGGGAAATGAATGATGCCGGTAAGCCCATCGGTCAGATCTGCCATGCGGGCTGGGTCCTGATTTCCGCAGATATCCTGAAAGGGAAGACCGTTACCAGTACACCGGGTATTAAGGATGATATGCGTAATGCCGGTGCCACATGGGTGGACGAAGCCTCCGTGGTGGACGGTAATATAATTTCTGCCAGAAGACCGCCGGATCTGCCTGCTTATATGAAGGATTATATTAAGGTGCTGTTTGGCTGATGGTGTAACATATGCTATAATTGCCCTGTGAAAAAGCACACTCTAAATAAGAAACCATCAGGCCAAAAACATCAAATTTCTGAGTTTTTCTGCGAAAATGTTGATAAAAATTCAATTTTTGGTAGATTTAAGAGAACGGAGCGCTATCAAAAGCACTCCGTTTTTTCTGTCCGGGCCGGTCTTACTAATTAAACATCAACTTTGGTATCTTTATGAACCGTCCTGAGAGCATTTACATCAACGATTTCATTCGGGACCGGCCGGAAACTGTTTATGCTTATAATGCGACAGCCCCATATCATTTCTCAAACCGTTCCATAAAGAAATAGAAGGAAGATTTTCGAAACAGCAGGATAGCCTTCTCTGCCTGGTCATCGGACAGGCCGCCTTTTTCGTAATCGGTTCTGACCCAGTGACGGAACATCCTGTGTCTTTTCCAGTTAAAATCATAATCATCCAGAATGACAAAGCGTCCTATTTTTTCGTTACAGTTGTCCAGCCACTGGCGAATTTCGACGGGACGTCTGCCCTCATGGGCCACAGGCGTTTTATCGTAGATGGCCAGTCCATATTCTTTAAACAGTCCATTCAGGGTTCGGCCTTCCCGGCGGAGCATCTCCGGGTCTTTGTCCCAGCTGTCTCTCCAGGAGGAGGTCAGGACGATGGCGGCCTCTGTCTCATCTACTATATGCTTTACCCTGGCAAGGCAGGTTCGGTCTATGGGTATATCCCGCAGATTTTTGTCTGTAAGAGACCTGTAATATTCTTCAGAATTAAGCACTCCGTCAATATCTAAAAAAAGTACGTTCATGGATTTTCCTTCCCCGGTTCCGAATCAATCAATCGAAATCGCCCGGCGATTTCGTTCGAGTTACGCGGGAGCTTTATCTGCCTGCCATTGCGCAACTCTTCGATTAGATTGTTTAATTATATCATGATATGGAAGTCAAACCAATAATTTTTTCTGGTAATTATTCAGTCAATTATTTAAAAGAAGATTGACTGATTGTATCTGATTTGGGTATAATAATATCATAAATACCCAAATCGGACACATTCGGGAGGCAAGACTTATGAATTATGATATAAGAGAGTTGAGAGAGTCCACAGGTATGACTCAGAAAGCATTTGCCAGTCTGTATGGCATACCTGTGAGTACCCTGAGAAAGTGGGAGTACGGAGAGGCTTCACCGGCTCCATATGTCGTAAATCTGATTGCAGGAACATTACCATATGCCACGCCAGGATTAAAAAAAATCATCAGTAAAGAGGGAGTACCCTATTATTATGACTCATATAAAAAAATTGTTTATGACAGAAAGGGTAATAGTGTTCTGATACAGCAAGACCTGGAAGATGTTAAGGAACAGAATCTCTCACTTTATTTAAAGGACCTGTTTGAGGGTCTTTATGAAATCCAGGAGAAATTTGACAGAGATTGCAAATTTGATAAGGAAGAAGACATTATCTGGGAATGATAACTTAAGCTGAATTATGGATTTGACCGGAGGGGATCATTTATGGGAGGACGAAAAAAAGAGTATTTTCTGATGCATAAGGATATCCGCGTCTGCCTGATGGAGATATCTGATGATGGCATTCTGGGAAATGTCAGAAGAAATAAAGCGGCTGCAGCCCATTTCCCATTGGGTGGACAGATGAATAATATGAAGTTTCATGACTGGTGGAGAGACCGTGCCATACCCAGGACCCGGCATGGGGCAAAAAATGCTCTCCAGAAACTTGGTTATTCATCAACCAACAGTGCGCTGGTGAATAATCTTGCCTTAAGTCTGTCTGATTGTTATTGGATTTTACCAAGAGGAGAAGGATTATCATGGAAAGATACAAATTTATTCACAAATGATTTTGTAGATACTTTCGGGGAGCTTACTATAAACAGGGACCACATAATAGATCTCAGAAAGGAGACAAGATTTAATTGTGCTACCTCACAGGGAGAATTACAGAAAAAATGGTGTATTGCCCCGGACGGCCGCCGATATATGATAAAGGGTAATTATGGAAACTCATGGCAGCAGAGCTTAAATGAGATATTTGCCAGTACACTTCATAAACAGCAGGGCTTTCTTAACTACACTACTTATTACCCGGTAAAGGTCCAGGTGGATGGCAACCGGGAGGGCCTGGGCTGCATGTGTTATGATTTTTGCAGCGAGAATGTGGAATGTATCAGTGCGTGGGAACTGCTTAACACCGTTAAACTAAGAACCAATGAATCATGGTATTATCCACTAAAAAAGATATGCCTGAAACTGGGGATGCAGGAAAAGGATTTCACATTCTTTATGGATTATCAGATCATGACAGATTATCTCATAACGAATACAGACAGGCATATGAATAATATAGCGGTCATGAGGAATCCGGATACACTTGAGCTGCTTGGCTTTGCGCCGATCTATGATTCCGGCAATTCTATGTTTTACAATATTCCTTACAGTCAATTGACCCGAATCAGACTTGATGAGATAAAGACCCACTCTTTTATAGAGAAAGAAAGCCGGTTGCTTCAGTATGTAAGGGACCGGTCTCTGGTGGATCTTGATAAGGCAGAGATGGATTTTGGAATATATAAGAACGATGTGGATGAGAATCAGATCAGGATATCGCCGCTCACAGAATTATATGAAAGAAAAAGAGAGAGGCTTAAAGCATTTCAAAAAGGTAACGATCCCTGGAAAAGCAAGCTCTACAGATGATCCTGCTTATTCCGAAAAGATCGTCACACATTTTTTCGCCGGCTGACGAAATACATCACAAGGCAGATGACAGCCAGGGCTGTTTCCACTGCCGGCTGGGCGGAAATGGCGCCCTTTAGTCCGAACAATGCATTAAGGATGATGACACAGGGGATAAACAGGAGGGCATTCCTCAGCACTGTGATAAAAAGTGAGCTGACTGCCTTGCCAAGAGCCTGATAATAGGCTGTGACCATATTGATGATTCCCAGCATGGGAGCAGACAGACCCATAATTCGCAGGAAGAGCGCTGACTGGCTGGTCAGTGCTTTTTCATGCAGGAAAATGGAAGTAAGCGGCCCGGCCAGGGAAAGGAATGCGAGTGTAAATACTGTACCCAGGAGTACTGTATCGATCATTCCGTTTATCATTACCTTATTCAGACGTTCCGTTTGTTTTGCTCCGTAACAATAACCGATCAGGGGTGCGATGCCCTGGCTTAAGCCCACCGACAGCATAATGGGGAACATGTCGATCTTATAGGCGATCCCATATGCTGCGACGGCGTCTGAACCGTAAATACCGATATAATTGTTAAGGACAATGTTGGAGATGCTGAGCATGATGGTGATCAGGGCACCGGGTATGCCGATCTTTATGATGCTGCCTGCCATGCCGCATACGCTGGAGACGGACATGATGATGAGCAGGATGGGCGTACTCAAGGTAACAGCCGCTATCTGGGCAGGATTTCTGGTCATGGATACAAAATAAGTGTCTGCCAGATTATATATTAATGTGGCCAGCTGGCCGACCATTGCGGGAATACCAAGCTTCAGGATGGCCAGCTGGATGTTTTTTTCTTCAAAAATGTTGGTGGACATAATTTTTCCCTCCGGCTTGATTTTTGCCTGATTATAATCTATACTTCATAGGAAAACCCGGACAAATGTCCTGTTTAAAGAAACGGAGACCAGTATGAAAAGAATTTATCAGAAGGATCTGGTGGCCAAGGCTTTATCTGAAAAAGTCCTTGTATAAAGGTCTGTAATGAGTTATAATGTATAACCGAACTACATAAAGTCTTCGGGGCAGGGTGCGATTCCCGACCGGCGGTGATTATCAGGTATTATGGACTGGTGTTTTGTTTCAAGAGTGTTTGAAATGCTGCATTGTTCCGGCAGCCAGATATAAGCCCGCGAGCCGTAAGGCAGGATCCGGTGCGATTCCGGGGCCGACAGTAGAGTCTGGATGTGAGAAGAAGAAGTGTATGGCTGCATTTGACGCGGCTGGTTTTATCGTGATCATTTTAGGGGGAGTGTATCACCACCTTTTTGTAGGTGGGTCTGATGCTGTAAGACTAAGCTGGTCAGGTGATCCCCAGTGGCGGTGGCAATGGGTTTTGTCCATATATAAGCAGATGTATGAATTCCTAAAGTACGATATGCCCCGAGTGATCGGGGTTTTTTTCTTATCAGGAATTTACAGGAGGAAATGAGAATGGCTAATTATTATCTTGGTTTTGACGCGGGGACACAGAGTGTTAAGGTTGCTGTATATGATGAAAAGATGCAGTGTCTGGCTGCATCCAGTTCTCCTACTACTCTGAACTATCCTGAGCCGGGCTGGGTCTGCATGGATTGTGATGAATATTTTGAGCTTACAGTGAAAGGTATGAAGGAATGTGCGGACCAGTTAAAGGAGAAGGGGCTTGCTCCGGCGGATGTCCGCTCCATTATGGGGGACGGGATCATCTGCGGTATCTGCGGCGTGGATGCTGATGGTAATGCCATTACACCATATATTAACTATCTGGATTCCAGGACAGCTGAGGATGTGGAGCTGGTCAACAGCTGGGACCTGCCCATCTGGGGTAAGGAAACCGGTAATCCGGAGGCCAACTGTATGTTTCCGGCCATGTTCGCCAGGTGGTTCCTTAAGAATTCTGAAGAGTTTAAGGAAAGGGGTGTCAAATTCATTCATAACGCCCCCTATGTTCTGGCTCATCTTGCAGGACTCTCTGCAAAGGATATGTTTATTGACTGGGGCGCCATGTCCGGCTGGGGCCTGGGTTACAAGGTAGAGGAGAAGTGCTGGTCAAAGGAACAGCTGGATATTCTGGGCATACCGGAAAGCATGATGCCAAGGATCGTTAAGCCCTGGGATATTATCGGACATCTGACAGAAGAGATCGCGGAGAAAACGGGATTTCCGGCAGGAATTCCTGTCTGCGGCGGTGCGGGCGACACCATGCAGTCCATGATCGGCAGCGGAAACCGTGAGCCGGGACAGGCTGTGGATGTGGCCGGTACCTGTTCCATGTTCTGCGTGTCAACAAAGGGCATCATTCCGGAGCTCAGCCGAAAGGGGTCCGGCCTTATCTTCAACAGCGGAACCCTGCCGGGAACTTATTTCTACTGGGGATATATCCGGACAGGCGGACTGGCCCTGCGCTGGTATAAGGACAATATCTGTAAAAAGGAGGAAGACGGGGACTATTATCAGGTTTTAAGTGCCCGGGCGGAGAAGATCCCGGCCGGCTCCAACGGCGTTCTCTTTCTTCCATATCTTACGGGGGGAACCAGAGATACAAAGGATGCCATCGGATGCTTCCTCAATATGACCATGGACACGGACCAGGCAGTTTTGTGGAGATCCGTACTGGAGGCCATTGGTTATGACTATATGGAGATCACCGACCTCTACCGGTCGGCCGGAATCGACTTAAGCCGTATTTCCATCACAGAGGGCGGCAGCCGGGATGGCCTCTGGAACCAGATGAAGGCGGATATGCTGGGAAGCTCCACCATTACCCTTGAAAATGCGGCAGGCGCCGTCATGACCAACTGTCTTTTTGGCGCCTATGCTGTGGGAGATATTAAAGAGATTGAGGATACCATTGATAAGCATCTTCATATTAAGAAGGTATGCAAGCCCCGGGAAGAGCTGACAAAGTTCTACCGGAAACAGTATGAGCTTAAGAACCGTCTGGTAAAGATGGATATGGCCGGGGCCTTTGAGACTTTAAAGGAGATCCGCTGATGACAGAGGATCAGTTTATCAGGACCCGGATGCTTCTGGGAGAAGAAACTTTAGAGGGCCTGTCCCGGGCCCGGATCGCCATATTCGGAATCGGAGGGGTGGGCGGTTATGTCTGTGAAGCCCTGGTAAGAAGCGGGGTCGGAGCCTTTGACCTGATTGATAAAGACAGGGTCAGCCTGAGCAATCTGAACCGTCAGATCATTGCCGGCCATAAAACGATAGGACGGCTGAAAACAGAGGTTATGAAGGAACGGATGCTGGATATTAATCCCCATGTCCTTATCAGGACCTATCCCTGCTTCTTCCTGCCGGAAAATGCGGAGGATTTTCCCTTTGAGGAGTACGATTATATTGTGGATGCCGTGGACACGGTCACTGCCAAGATAGAGCTGGTCCTTCAGGCTCAGAAATACAATATTCCAATAATCAGCGCCATGGGGGCAGGGAATAAGCTGGATCCGACAGCCTTTCAGGTGGCGGACATTTACAAAACAAAGAACTGTCCCCTGGCCAGAGTGATGCGCAGGGAACTGAAAAAAAGGGGAATCAAAGAGCTTAAGGTGGTGTATTCTGAAGAAAAAGCCCTGAAGCCCCGGGTGCAGGCAGGGGAGAATGCGGAAAGACCGGTTCCCGGCAGCACCGCCTTTGTCCCCTCTGTCTGCGGTCTTATTATGGCCGGAGAGATCGTAAAAGCATTTGCAGGAAGGAGAGACAGTCATGAGCCTGAATGATACACCCTCGGGGGAGCGGCTCCATATTAGTTTTTTCGGCCGGAGAAATGTGGGTAAATCCAGTCTGGTAAATGCGGTCACCGGACAGGATCTTGCCGTGGTATCTGCTACGAAGGGCACCACCACTGACCCGGTGATGAAAGCCATGGAGCTCCTGCCCATCGGACCGGTCATGATCATTGATACGCCCGGTTATGATGATGAAGGGGAGCTGGGCCAGCTTCGGGTAAGAAAGACCCGGCAGATCCTGAATCGCACCGATCTGGCAGTGCTGGTGGCGGATGCTGCCGCAGGGCTTCTTCCGGAGGACAGGGAGTTAATTGCTATTTTTCATGAAAAAGGGATTCCCCATCTTATCGTGATGAATAAGAAGGACCTGCTGGATGTCGTTCCAGAGGATACGGACACCTGCCATTATGTCAGTGCCCTTCATGAGGACGGAATATACAGCCTGAAGGAGAAGCTTGCCCGGCTTGGCGCGGCAAAGGAAGAAAAAAGACACCTGGTGGCGGACCTCATTGTTCCGGGCGACCTGGTGGTCCTGGTGATCCCCATTGACGCTTCCGCCCCCAAAGGACGGCTGATCCTGCCGCAGCAGCAGGTCATCCGGGATATTTTAGAAAGGGACGCGGCAGCGGTCTGCATAAAAGAGAATGATTTGCCGGCTATGTTAGATAGGCTTGGAACACCCCCTTCCCTGGTTATCACCGACAGCCAGGTCTTCGGCAGGGTTTCAAAGGAACTGCCGGAGGAGATCCCCCTGACCTCTTTCTCCATTCTCATGGCCAGATATAAGGGGCTTTTGGATACGGCCCTCTATGGAGTGGGGGCCATTGATGGTCTGAAAGATGGAGACAGGATCCTGATCGCCGAAGGGTGTACCCACCACAGACAGTGTGAGGATATCGGGACGGTCAAGATACCGGGCTGGCTTAGGCAGCGTACCGGCAAAAAGCTTAATATCGTCACGTCATCGGGCAGAGATTTTCCGGAGGACTTAAGTCCTTTCAGCCTGATCATCCACTGCGGAGGCTGTATGTTAAATGAACGGGAGGTCCGGTACCGCATGAAATGTGCGCAGGATCAGGGAGTGCCGATCACCAATTACGGTATTGCCATTGCATTTATGAAGGGAATATTGGAAAGAAGTATCGCGCCTCTTTACAGAACCGGAATAAATCCCCTGTCCAAAACAAGCAGGGGTCCTCTTTGCTGAGATGAAAAATGATCCTTAATTCCGGAGGAAATATGCATGCTTTACAGGATTGAACAGGGAAGTGTCTCTCTGGGTGGGGAGATCATCCTCGACCACATAGATTTCCATATCAAGGGGAAGGAGAAAATAGCCCTGGTGGGGAGAAACGGGTCCGGCAAGACAACACTCCTGAGGCTGATCGCGGGAGAGCTTACCCTGGACCGGGATGATAAGAGGCAGACTCCCGGCATATGGACCGCCAGAGATACCAGCATGGGCATGCTTTCCCAGAATATATTTTCCCACAGTGATATGGAAAAGACAGTGGAAGATCTGATCATGGATCTTTGTTCCCAGAAAGATCCCTGTTCCAGAGAGTATTACGATTATTCTCTGGAATACCATAAGATATTTACCGGCCTCGGTTTTGGCAAAGAAGATCATAACCGGGTCCTGAAATCTTTTTCAGGGGGAGAACAGACCAGGATTGCCCTGATCGGTCTTTTGCTGATGGAACCGGACATCCTGCTTTTGGACGAACCCACCAACCATCTGGACCTTTCGGCCGTTTTCTGGCTGGAGGAGCATTTGAAAGGATATCCCGGGGCGGTGGTGATCGTTTCCCACGACAGGTATTTTCTGGACCAGACAGTCCAGGTGGTCTGGGAACTGTCCGACGGGAAAGTAAAAAGGTATGCGGGTAACTACACCGGGTATCGCCGGTTAAGACAGAAGGAAAGGGAAATTCGTTTAAAAAAATATGAGGCTTTCATGCAGGAGTCGGCCCGGCTTACGGCCCTGATCGAAAAGTATAAACACAAGCCAAAAAAAGCCTCCATGGCCCGTTCTAAAAGAAAGGTTTTAGAGCGGATGGAAAAGGTTGAAAAACCGGCCCCCGAACAGGTTCATCTTTTTACTGATGACATCTGTCCCCGGGAGATGGGATCAAAACGGGTTCTGGAAGCGGATAAACTGAAGATCGGCTATACATTTCCCATCAAAGAGATCTCTCTGACGGTAAAAAGAGGACAGAAGATAGGTATAATCGGTGCCAACGGCACCGGCAAGACCACTTTTTTAAAAACCATCGCGGGAGTTATTCCTGCCATAAGCGGCAAGATCCTGATGGGCCGGGGCATCCATGCAGGCTACTATGACCAGCATACTGCCCGGAAGCTTTCAGACAAAAGAGTCTTTGAGCATTTTTCCGCATGCTTTCCGCAGATGAACAGGCAGGATGCAAAAAAGATCCTGGGACATTACCTCTTTCGGGGAGATGAAACAGGGAAAAGGCTTGCCGACCTGTCGGGCGGGGAGAGAAGCCGCCTTTATCTGGCGGAGATGCTTACGGCAGGACCCAACCTGCTGCTTTTAGATGAACCGACCAACCACATGGATATACCTGCCAGGGAAACTCTTGAGTCGGCATTTCAGGCTTATAAGGGAACCATCCTTTTTATTTCCCATGACAGGTATTTTATCAAGGAACTGGCCGGATCCCTGCTGATCTTTGAAGAAGATAAGGTGATGTATTATCCCTTCGGCTATGAGCACTATCAGGAGCACCTAAAGAAGGAGCAGGAGAGAAAGGACGGGGTGACTGCCGCCATAGAGGCGGAAAATACCCGGATCGTCTCGGAACTACATGCGGTGCCGGAGCGAAAGAAGATCCAGAGCGCAAGGCTTAACACAGATCAGTCCTTTACCGACTGGCAGCTGGGGCTGGCAGCGGAAGGCCTGATGCAATGCAGGAAAGCACTTTGCAGGCTGGAGGAGAGGAAGGAGATGCTTCTGCAGGGAAAGGATATGATGGAAGAGGAAAAAGATGCCGAGGCGATTTCGATTGATATCCGGGATTATCTGCAGCAGCTGGCCGGCTGGCAGGAAGAATATGAAAGGGCAATGACCAGATACCAGCAGGCCTGCCTGCTATGGTATGAAAAATATATGGATTATGAGGAGGCTTTTGCCTCTTACAGAGAATAATACAAGAACTAACACAAAAAGGAGATTACAATTATGGCCTGGTATGACAATGCAGTATTTTATCACATTTATCCATTAGGACTCTGCGGATGTCCCCATGAAAACCACGGACAATCCGGAGA
This sequence comes from Eubacterium sp., assembly GCA_017433295.1. Lineage (GTDB taxonomy): Bacteria > Bacillota > Clostridia > Lachnospirales > Lachnospiraceae > Anaerobutyricum. The sequence continues at coordinate 26,325 of JAFRHL010000050.1, read as the reverse complement.
CTGCTTTGGAAGGATAACCGATTGGGCAGACCATGCAAAGGAAATGGGATTTACCGGTATTTATATAGGACCTCTTTTTGAATCCGGCAGTCACGGCTATGATACCATAGACTATCGAAGGGTCGATGGCCGGCTGGGAAGCAATGAGGATTTCAAGGAGTTTGTAGCCCACTGTCACCAAATGGGTGTTAAGGTCATCGTGGACGGTGTCTTCAATCACACAGGGAGAGGCTTTTTTGCCTTTGAGGACCTGAAGAAGAACCGGGAGAGGTCTTCTTATAAAGACTGGTACTGCCATGTGAATTTTCATGGAAATAATGAGTATAATGACGGCTTTTGCTATGATAACTGGGGCGGCCACAATATGCTTGTAAAGCTGAACCTCTGGAACCAGGCAGTGAAGGATTACCTTTTTGATACGGTCCGTTTCTGGATCAGCGAGTTTGACATAGATGGGATCAGGCTGGACGCCGCCGACGTCCTGGATTTCGGCTTCATGGGGGACCTCAGGAGGGTCTGTGACGGATTAAAGCCTGAATTCTGGCTTATGGGAGAGGTCATCCATGGGGATTATTCCCGCTGGGCCAATGATGGAATGCTTCACTCCGTGACCAATTATGAGCTCCATAAGGGATTTTATTCCGGACATAATGACCATAATTATTTTGAGATCGCCCATTCCATCCGGAGGCTTATGGGCATTGTGGGAGACCGTATCCGCCTGTATAATTTTACGGATAACCATGATGTGTCAAGGATTGCCTCCAAGCTTAACAATAAAAGACACATGATTCCCCTGGCCATGCTCTTATACATGGTTCCCGGCATTCCTTCTGTCTATTACGGGTCTGAATTCGCTGTAGAAGGAGTCAAGCAGAGAGGCTCGGACTGGAACCTGCGTCCGGCCCTGGACCTGGCCGATTTTGATGAAAATGCCGAGCTGCCCAGGCTTTACAAGGCCCTGGGAAGGATCAAAAGGGACTTCCCGGAAGCCAGCTTCGGCCAGTATAAAGAACTCCTGCTCACCAACCGCCAGTATGCCTTCGGGCGGGTCTTAAATGGGAAATGTATCATCACTGCTGTAAACAATGATGACAGTCCGGCCCATCTGGAGATCCAGCTGCCGGTAAATGCCGGGAAAGCAGTCAACCTGCTCACCCTTGCCGACGGACCCCAGATGCCCGATGAGGCAGCCCTTGAAGAGAAACGCCGGAAGATCCAGGCCCTTAAGGACGAGCTGGCAGAAAAAGCAGGCCAGCTTATCGGGGCGGCCGGCGAGATCCGGGATAAGGCCTGTCATGTTAAGGAAGCTGTCGGCGGGATCATGGTGGATTCACCGGAAGCCGACGTGGTGAAAAATACAATGTCCGGCCCCATGCAAGATCTTTTTGCTGCCATGAAAAACATGGAAAGAGTTTATAATGAATTTGACGAGAAATGCGGGACCGGGACCGGCTCAGCTGCTGTCCATGCCCTGAAGGGCTGTGAGAATCTGGAGATCCGGGACGGTAAGCTTGTGGTGGATCTGGCGGGCAACAGCGGTCTGGTGGCCTTTGTGGAACCTTAATGAGAGAGTTAACAGGAGCACGAAAAGTATGAAGATCGTAGTAAAAGTCGGAACCTCCACCCTGGCCCATGCCACCGGAAGGTTCAATATCCGCAGAGTAGAAGCTTTATGCAAGGTATTGAGTGATATAAAGAATGAAGGTCATGATCTGATCCTGGTTTCCTCGGGAGCCATAGGTCTGGGTGTGGGGAAGCTGAATCTTACGGAAAAACCCCGGGATATGGCGTCCAAACAGGCAGCCGCCGCCATCGGCCAGTGTGAACTGATGTATTTTTATGACGCCCAGTTCATGAAGTATAACCATATCATATCCCAGATTCTTATTACCAGCATGGACTTTGAAAACCAGACCAGCAGACAGAATTTCCAGAATACCGTAAACCGTCTTCTGCAGTTTAAGGTCATGCCGGTCATCAATGAGAATGATACCATCGTTACGGATGAGATCTCGGTGGGAGATAATGATACCCTGGGAGCCATCGTGGCAAAAACCCTGGGGGCAGACCTGCTGGTTATTTTAAGTGACATCGATGGTTTCTATACGGCAGATCCCCGGATAGATGAGAAGGCCAGGATCATCGATTCGGTAACGGAGATCACTCCGGAGATTCTCACCCTGGCGGGCTCCGAGGGAACCCGTCTCGGCACCGGGGGCATGGTCACCAAGATCCAGGCCGCCAAAATCGCCATGGAGGCCGGGATCCCCATGGTCCTGGCCAACGGAAAGGAGCCGGAAAATCTTTACCGGATCCTGGACGGGGAGAAGGTAGGGACCCGGTTTGAAAGAAAATAAGACCAGGGAAAAGAGTATGACAAAGGATATGACCAGGGGGAATCTGGTAAGAATACTTGTGTTTTTCAGTGTTCCCCTGATATTAAGCGGCGTGCTCCAGCAGCTCTACAGCTGGGCGGATGCATTTATATTGGGTAATATGGTGGGGGAGAAGGCCCTGGCAGCCACCGGGGCCACCAATGCCGTGATCAATCTGTTTGTTATGGGGATAACCGGCTTTGCCTCAGGTATCTCTATTTTATCTGCCCGTTACTTTGGTATGGGAGATCACCGTATACAAAAGAGAATACTTTTCTCTTTTTCCCTGGTTTTAGGTACCATATGCCTGTTCCTTTCCATTTCCAGCATCGTATTTATAAAAGAGATACTGACATTACTCAGAACTCCCGGGGATATTGCGTCCATGTCTGCTTCCTATCTCCGCATAATCCTTTGCGGTATCCCCTTTATAGCGGTTTTTAACGTATACTCTGCTGTCCTGCGGGGAATCGGCGACAGTAAAGCCCCTTTTTATGCTGTTCTTGTTTCCTCCCTGGCAAATGTCCTCCTGGATATTCTCTTTGTCGGCTGCCTGCGCTTCGGTGTAAAAGGAGCAGCCACGGCAACGATAATATCCCAGATTCTGATGACTCTCTTTATCATCAGCTATGCGGTAAGAAAACATGAAATACTTCATCTGTTTTCAGGGGAAAGTCTGTTATCCGGGGATAATTTGGAAAGTGACATGAAATCAGGGGAAGCCCTGAACGGGACAGGAAAGAGATATCCCGGAAAACTGAAGGCAGATTCCGGGATTTTGAAGGAAGGGGCATCCCTGTCCCTGCCCATCACCATACAATCGGTGGTCACTTCCTTAGGGAGCCTGATCCTGCAGAATTTTATGAATGGATTTGGCACCACCACCGTGGCCGCCATTACCACCGCATACAGAGTGGACTGTATCATATTGTTACCCATCATTAACCTGGGAACAGGGATTGCCACCGTCACTTCCCAGAATCTGGGGGCAGGTAAATACGACCGGGTAAGAAAATGTTTAAGAACGGGAGCAGTGCTTACAGCGGCAGTTTCACTGGCGCTGTCTTTTCTTGTGGTGTTTGCCGGGAAATATCTGATCATGATCTTTGGCGTGTCACAGGAAGCAGTCCAGATCGGCGGGGACTTCTTCAAAGCCATAGGCCGTTTTTATGTGGTCTTCGGGGTGACGATGGCTGTGAGGGGTTATCTGGAGGGAAACGGCAGGGTACTCTTCTCGGGAATCATAGCCATCCTGGGACTGGGAATCCGGATCAGCCTGTCCTATCTGCTGCTGCCCTGGTTTGATAATATGGTTATCGCCTATGCCGAAGTCTTTGCCTGGTGCTTCCAGATGATCGTGTATGTTTTCTATGCCGTCTTTGTGCAAAACAGGAGAATGGAAGCTGAAAGAATAAAAGGCTGAATTGAAATCGCCCCGGCGATTTCGTGCGAGCTGCGAGGCAGCTGATAGAAAGAATATCCCGGTGGCTGAAAATGATTATGCCGGCTGCTGAAAAATGAAAGACTTGACAGTGAAACGATTGTGTGCTATACTTCTACACAAATTTTATAATTCAAACCGTTGAAGCGGAGATAACGGCAATGATGCCTTTACAGAGAGCCCGGGTGGCTGAGAGCCGGGTGAGAAACAAGTTGTCAAATGGACCGCTGAGGGCGCAGTGAAACGGTATGGACACCTGGCAGGAAGACGTGACGGTCTTGTGGCGGATCGAGAACAGGGGTCCGGGTCCGGAGTATTTTGCGACGTGGGGGCATACGTCAGTTGCCGGGGATATGCAGGTATCCTGACAAGAGCACGGGTCATGCCGTGAATTCAAGGTGGCACCGCGGATAAAAAAGTTGTATTATTCGTCCTTGACAGAGAAGATTTTTCTGTCAGGGACTTTTTATTTTCTTGTACAAAGTTCGCAAAAAGGGGGACAGCGAATATGACGAACAGCAGAGGACGTTTCGGCATTCATGGCGGTCAGTACATTCCTGAAACGCTGATGAATGCAGTGATCGAGCTGGAAGAAGCCTACGATCATTTTAAGACAGACCCGGAATTCAACCGGGAGCTTACGGATCTTTTTAATGATTATGCCGGAAGACCTTCCCGGCTTTACCTGGCCGAAAAGATGACCAGGGACCTGGGAGGGGCGAAGATTTATCTTAAGAGAGAAGACTTAAACCACACTGGTGCCCATAAGATTAATAATGTACTGGGCCAGGCCCTGCTGGCAAAAAAGATGGGAAAGACCCGGCTTATTGCCGAGACGGGAGCAGGCCAGCACGGAGTGGCCACCGCCACGGCGGCGGCACTGATGGGAATGGAATGTGTTGTATTTATGGGAGAGGAGGATACTATCCGCCAGGCTTTGAATGTCTATAAGATGCGGCTTTTGGGTGCGGAAGTCATTCCCGTAAAGACCGGGACAGCCACCTTGAAGGATGCAGTTTCCGAAGCCATGAGGGAGTGGACCTCCCGGATCAGTGATACCCATTACTGCCTGGGTTCAGTCATGGGACCCCACCCCTTCCCCACCATTGTCCGGGATTTCCAGTCAGTGATCTCTAAAGAGATCAAGGAGCAGATCCTTGATAAGGAGGGAAGATTGCCGGATGCAGTACTGGCCTGTGTGGGCGGCGGCTCCAATGCCATCGGAAGCTTTTATCATTTTATTGGGGACGAGGGAGTGAGGCTGATCGGCTGCGAGGCGGCCGGAAGAGGGGTGGATACCTTCGAGACAGCCGCAACCATTGCCACCGGCAGGCTGGGAATCTTCCACGGGATGAAATCCTACTTCTGCCAGGATGAGTACGGACAGATCGCTCCGGTCTATTCCATCTCTGCCGGGCTGGATTATCCGGGAGTGGGACCGGAACACGCCTGTCTGCATGACATGGGACGGGCTGAATATGTGCCGGTGACGGACGAGGAGGCAGTCAGAGCCTTTGAATATCTGTCCAGGACCGAGGGCATCATACCGGCCATTGAATCAGCCCACGCCCTGGCCCATGCCATGAAGATCGTCCCGGATATGAGGAAGGATCAGATCGTGGTCATTACCATTTCCGGCAGGGGGGACAAGGACTGTGCCGCCATTGCCCGTTACAGAGGGGAGCCGGATTTCGTTCGTGGTTTCGAAGAAACACGATTACGAAATCGGGCAACCGAATGATTTAAGCAGATGTGAATTTGCGCTTATAGAGGAGGATATCTATGAGTAATATCAGAAAAGCCTTTGAGAATGGAAAAGTGTTTATTCCCTTTATCACCTGCGGAGACCCGGATCTGGCTACCACGGCAAAGGTAGTCAGGGAGGCCGTAAAAAACGGGGCAGACCTTATAGAACTGGGTATTCCTTTTTCTGATCCCACGGCGGAGGGACCGGTGATCCAGGAAGCCAGCATGAGGGCCCTGAAGGCCGGCACTACCACGGACCGGATCTTTGACATGGTAAAAGACCTGCGGCAGGACGTCAAGGTGCCCATGGTATTTATGACCTATGCCAATGTGGTTTTTTCCTATGGAGCAGACCGCTTTATTTCGTCCTGCAGCCGGTTTGGGATCGACGGGCTGATCCTGCCGGACCTGCCCTATGAGGAAAAGGAGGAATTTCTTCCCTACTGCCATCAATATGATGTGGATCTGATTTCCCTGATCGCACCCACCTCAGCCAACCGGATCGCCATGATCGCCGGGGAGGCGGAAGGATTCCTGTATATCGTATCCAGCCTTGGAGTCACCGGGACCCGCAGTGAGATCACCACGGACCTTGAGGCCATTGTCCGGGTGGTAAGGGAAAATACCCGGATCCCCTGCGCAGTGGGCTTTGGCATCTCCACACCGGACCAGGCCCGCAGGATGGCGGAAATATCTGACGGAGCCATCGTGGGATCAGCCATTGTAAAGCTGCTGGCCAGATACGGGACAGAAGCCCCGGGGTATGTGGGAAGCTATGTCAAAGAGATGAAAGATGCATTGGCAATGTAAAGAATTCTATTGAGTAAGTAATTAATACTTCACAAATTGTTATTAGCGAAATCAGTCTGTATTCCAGAGAATATCTGACCGGTACTGTGTGATGAAATGGCAACTGCTTATCATCGAAATGACAGACATTTTGGACTCTGCAGCTTGTTTGAGCGAAGCGAGTTTTGCGTAGCAGAGTCCGTAAAAATGGATGTCATGCTTTAATCGGAATCGCCCCGGCGATTCCGCGCGAGTTGCGCGGCAGCTTTAGCTGCCTTCCTACGCGCAACTCTGCGATCCGCCGGAGGCTAATCTCAGTGGGGATCATGATCCCCACTGAGATTAAGCAGTCCATTTCTGAGCCCATGTACCGTCAGATACCTCTGGAACAGACTGTATTCTGATCATTTGTGTGAAGTTTTAGTAATTAAAAGGAGAATTAGAATGATTAAAGAAGCCATCGTGAAAATCGTCAACAAAGGAGACCTGACATATAAGGAAGCTTATACTGTAATGAATGAGATCATGAGCGGGGAGACCACTCCTACACAGAACGCTGCCTTTCTGGCTGCCCTGTCCACCAAGAGTGCCAGGGCGGAGACCACCGATGAGATTGCCGGCTGTGCTGCAGCCATGAGAGACCACGCCACCCGGGTGGATACCGGGATGGAGATTTTTGAGATTGTCGGCACCGGCGGGGATAATGCGGGCAGCTTCAACATTTCCACCACGGCAGCTCTTGTGGCGGCGGCAGGGGGCATGAAGGTGGCCAAGCATGGCAACAGGGCGGCCTCATCCCTTTGCGGAACGGCAGATTGCCTTGAGGCCCTGGGAGTCAATATCAACCAGAGCCCCGACCGCTGCCGCAGGCTTCTTAAGGAGGTGGGCATGTGCTTCTTCTTTGCCCAGAAATATCATACTTCTATGAAATATGTGGGCCCCATCCGGAAGGAGCTGGGCTTCCGCACTGTATTTAACATTCTCGGGCCCCTCACCAATCCGGCCCTTCCCTCCATGCAGCTTCTGGGAGTTTACGATGATTATCTGGTGGAACCCCTGGCCCAGGTTCTGATCAGTCTGGGAGTAAAACGGGGCATGGTCGTTTATGGAAAGGATAAGCTGGATGAGATTTCCTTAAGCGCCCCCACAAAGGTTTGTGAGATCAAAGACGGATGGTTTAAATCCTTTACCATCACCCCGGAGGATTTCGGTTTGGAATCTTGTGAAAAGGAGGATCTTAAGGGTGGCACTCCCGAAGAAAATGCTCAGATTACCAGAGACATTTTACAGGGAAAGAAGGGACATAAGAGGAATGCCGTACTGATGAATGCCGGAGCAGCCCTCTATATAGGCGGAAAGGCTGCCGGTATCCGGGAGGGTATAGATCTTGCCGCCAGGATCATTGATTCCGGCAAAGCATTTGATACCTTAAATAAACTGATTGAAGTGAGCAATCTTCCCGAGGAGGAGTAAATATGTTGAGCTTTTTGTTGACAGATGAATCATATTCGGAGGAGCTGGATACGAATTATTCTACTTCTGCATATTCCGGTCCGAATAGAACTATATTAGACCGGCTGGCTTATCATGCCGCGCAGCGCTGTGCCCGGGCAAAAAAAGACCTTTCCTGTGAGGAAATCAAAAAGCAGGCCTTTTCTTTGCCAAAGGGGGATTTTGCCTTCGAGAAAGCCATAAAGAAACCGGGCATGTCTTTTATCTGTGAATGCAAAAAGGCTTCTCCTTCAAAAGGTCTGATTGCCGCCCATTTTCCGTATCTTGAGATTGCGAAGGAATATCAGGCGGCAGGGGCCGATGCCATCTCTGTCCTCACTGAACCCAGATGGTTCCTGGGCAGGGACCAGTATCTTAAGGAGATAGCGCAGGCCGTTTCGATTCCCTGCCTTCGGAAAGATTTTATCGTGGATGAATATATGATTTACGAAGGGAAGCTCCTCGGCGCATCGGCAGTCCTGCTGATCTGTTCCATTCTGGAGGAGAGCCGGTTAAAGGAGTATATGGATATCTGTGAAGAGCTGGGCCTTTCTGCCCTGGTAGAGGCCCATGACCAAAAAGAAGTTGCCATGGCCCTTTCTGCCGGAGCCAGAATCATCGGAGTAAATAACAGGAACCTGAAAGACTTTACCGTGGATACATCAAACAGCGCAAAGCTGCGGACCCTGATACCGGAGGATGTCCTTTTTGTGTCTGAGAGCGGTGTGAAGACAGCGGCGGATGTGGCTGCTGTAAAAGAGATCGGGGCGGATGCGGTTCTTATCGGTGAAACATTGATGAAGGCCGGGGACAAAAAAGCCAGGCTTGCGGAACTAAAGGGAGACGTTTAGCCTTATCGGGAGAAAAAGGAACATGACCAGAATAAAAATGTGCGGATTGACCGCACTATCAGATATTTATGAAGCCAACAGCCTGGCTCCGGACTATATAGGTTTTGTATTTGCGAAGAAGAGCAGAAGATACCTGGACCCCGGAAAGGCAGCGCTCCTTAAAAAAGCTCTAAAGCCGGGGATCCGTGCCGTGGGGGTGTTTGTGGACGAAGACCCTCTATATATCAGAAGTCTGGCAGAAGAAAAGATCATTGATATGGTGCAGCTGCACGGGACGGAAGATGAAGCCTATATAAAACGGCTTAGAGAACTGACATCAGCGCCCATCATAAAAGCTTTTCAAATAAAGTCCTTGAAAGATCTTTCCCGGGTGGAGACCTGCAGCGCAGACCATATCCTGCTGGATTCCGGGACAGGAAGCGGGCAGACTTTTAACTGGGAATTGCTTTCAGAAACAGGCAGACCCTACTTCCTGGCAGGGGGACTGACCCCCGATAATGTGGGGAGGGCCGTCAGTCTTCTCCATCCCTACGGGGTCGATGTGAGCTCCGGTATTGAGACCGGAGGGAAAAAGGATGCCCTGAAAATGCGCCGGTTTATGAAAGCGGTTCAGGGACGCTGACCGCTTCCATCCGGATGGTCCGGCTCAGGAGCCCGAGAGATACAGTCATCATTATGATCTCTGTAATGGGCTGTGCCCAGATCATTCCATAAAAACCAAAGCGGTGGTCAAGGATCAGAAGGAGGGGCACATAAAGGAAAAGCTGGCGCACCAGTGTGATCCCGAAGGCATACTGGGGCTTTCCCATGGCCTGAAAGGATGTCCGGCTCATGGAAACAGCTCCCACAAAGGGGAGGATACACATGATAGTCCGAAGCACCCGGCTTCCCGTGGCGATGACCTCCGGTGAGGAGGAAAAAATCCCTATGAGCCGGGGTGCAAAAATACCGCAGATTCCCATAATGACAAGCTCGGTGCTGCTGACAACAATAACTCCCGCCTTCAGGACAGCAAGCATTCTTTTATAATTTTTCGCACCATAATTGTAGCCCATCAGAGGCTGACTGCCTGCGGCAAAGCCCTGATAGACATAGTTTCCGATGGACAGGAGCTTCTGGGCAACACCCATGGCGGCTACGGTGAGTTCTCCATAGGCCACAGCAAGATTGTTGTTGATTATATAGGCGGCGGAGGTGAGAAGAGTCTCCAGTGTTGCGGGAACCCCCACCCAGAAGATTTCCTTAAGTATTTCTCCTGTGGGTTTTATGTACTTCCATTCAGGAAAAAGCAGAGACCTGCCGCTGGCATAGATCCAGAGTGAAACTGCTGTCCCCGCGGCATTTCCCAGGATGGTGGCGATGGCCGCTCCCCGGATCTCCATGCCGAATGTAAAGATAAAGATGGGATCCAGTATAATGTTTACAAGAGTGCCCGTGACCATGCCGAGTACCGAATAGCGGACAGAACCTTCGCTTCGCAGCAGCTGACCAAGAGTATAATTACCCATGGTAAAGATACTGCCCAGGAGTATGATCAGGACATACTGTCTCGTATAGACCGTTGTATTGGCCTTGGCCCCCAGTCCCTTAATGATATAAGAAAGAAAGCCGATGCCGGCCGTCGTGATGATCGTGCTGTTTATCAGGGTAAGGACAAAGCCTGTGGTCAGGGTATGCCTGGCCTTTTTCAGATCCTCTGCCCCCAAACTTCTGGCAATCAGGGAGGCAGCTCCCGTGCCGGTCATATTGGAGATGGCTATGGAGATCATCATGACCGGGTAGGCAAGATTTACAGCAGCCAGCTGGTAGTCATCCCTGAGAAGCCCGATGTACCAGGTGTCCACAAGATTATAAAGGACCATGATAAACATGCCTGCTATGAGGGGCAGGCCAAGCTTCACCACGGCCCTTGCAGGTTTTTCCCTGCTTAAGATATAGATTCTCTTATCATTCTTATGGTCATTTTGTCCATTCTTAATCATTTCATTCTGTCTGTTTTCCATGAAGTCATTCCTTTTGATGTGAAAGCCGGAGGTACTTTTATTACCCCGAAAAAAGTCAATCCCCCGAGGACCATATGAATAAAGGCCCTCAGGGGTATATGAGAATGGAGCATAAGGGGATCGAACCCTCGACCTCCAGATTGCGAACCTGGCGCTCTCCCAGCTGAGCTAATGCCCCGTGTCTTCGACTATTATAATACAAAAGCAGGGAAGGTACAAGGGCTGAATCCGATTTTTCTGGGGAAACTGTCAGTCAATCTTCAACATTCTGTAGCCGATTCCGATGTGGGTCTGGATGTACTGGTGTGAATCGGCGCCGGATTCCAGCTTCTTTCTTAAGGTGGCCATAAAGACACGGAGAGAGCCCACATCATTAACCAGGCTGCTGCCCCAGACATTCTGCAGGATGTATTTATGGGTGAGCACCTTGCCGGTATTTTTGGCCAGAAGGCAGAGAAGCTTATATTCTATCGGTGTAAGGTGGAGTTCTTCTCCCTTAAGCCATGCGCAGCCGGAAACAAAGTCTATTTTCAGACTTCCGTTTTCATAGACTGCAGAAGGCACATTGTTGCTGTTCATCAATGCCAGACGCCGCACTGTAACACGGATTCTGGCCAGCAGCTCTTCCACTGAGAAGGGCTTGGTCAGATAGTCGTCGGCTCCGGCGTCCAGGGCCTCGATCTTATCCGTGTCTTCGCTTCTCGCACTGATGACAATGATGGGCATATTGGACCAGGTCCGGATCTTTTTGATTACTTCCACGCCGTCAATATCGGGCAGACCCAGATCCAGAAGGGCGATGTCCGGGTTTTTTGATGCGGTTTCCATGACGGCAATCTCTCCGGTCGAAGCGGTAATATACCGGTATCCGTGGGATTTTAATGTGATGGTGATCAGATTGGTGACCGGGATATCATCCTCAACAACCAGGATCAATGGTTTACTCATATTGTATCGCCTCCTCCAGTGGGACCGTGAACCGGAATACAGACCCGGTGGGTTTATTATCAATGACATGGATGGTGCCGCCATGGGCTTCTACAATGGCTTTACACAGATATAGGCCCAGTCCGATGCTTCTGCGGTTGTCCGCTATCTTATTTGCTCCGTGATAAAACTTATCAAAGATCTTATCTTTTTCCGCATCGGGGATACCGCTGCCGTTATCGGCTATACGGATCTTTGCCATGTCATCGGCTTTCTCGGTGGTGATATGTATTTCTGTCCCCTGCGGAGTATATTTTATTGCATTATCTATTATATTGATGATAACCTGTTCCAGAAGCTTTGCGTCGGCCCGGATCAGCAACAGTTCATCCTTATTGTCAATAATGATCCTATGATCTTTTGTTTTTCTTACAAAATGGTTCACCGCATCCTCGATAATATCACTCAGCAGCTCTGCGGAAGTGTGGAGAACCATCCGTCCCTCCTCGATCCGTGTGGAGTAAAGAAGGTTTTCCACCAGATCATACAGCCACATGGAGTCATTATATATATCAAGATAGATCTGTTGTCTTGTTTCTTCGTCAAAACAGGATCCGTTACTTAAAAGATTACTGGCATTTCCGGATATTGTGGTAAGTGGGGTGCGCAGGTCATGGGAGATGGTTCTTAACAGATTGGCCCTGAGCTGCTCATTTTCTGCCAGGATAGCGGCAGCTTCTTTCTCCCGGGCATTTCTTTCATTTTCCAGAGCAAGCGCACATTCCCCCAATATGGACAGGAGAATTTCATGCTCAGAGGCATCCAGAGGAGCTGCTTCAGTATAAATGCCGATCACCCCATAGATCCGTTCATTCATATGAATGGTATAGTAGGAATAATTTAGTCCGGGAAACCGGTCCTGTGCCTGGACAATGGTTTCCTTGTTTTTATATACCCATTCTACAGCAGGCATCTCGACGTTCCTGTTAAAAGATCTTATATGATTTTGATCGGACTGAAACAGAAGAGGCTTCGGGGAAGTATCTTCTTCATATTCAAACAGTACAAGGGTTCGGTTTAACAGCTTGACGATCTGTTCCACAGTGGTCTCGATGATCTCGTCTTTATCATTTGCCTTGGATAAAAGCTGGCTGGTATCAAACAGGATCCTGGTCAGGCGGGCATTTCTGGCAGACTGCCGGGCCTGTCTTTTGTACCGTATGGAAAACGAACCGGTGATATATGCTGTGATGAACATGACAAGAAATGTGACAGGATATCCGGTCTCATGGGCCATCAATGTATACCTGGGTTCCGTAAAAAGGTAGTTAAACACGAACACCCCCGCCACAGAGGAAACCAGGCTGTAGATCTGATGGGATGTGGCTATGGAGGTGAGCAGGGCTCCCAGGATATAGACCATGATAATATTGGCGTTTGTAAAACCCAGTTTATCAAATGCCAGACCAAGCAAGGTTGCCGCACTCAGGAAGCCGATGCTTTTACAGATGTCCAGAAGAATCGTTCTGTAATGCTCAGGTTTTGTTATTGCTGACACAAGGGATGCTTTCGCGGAAGAATCTTCCAACTGACTCACCGCCGTTTCATAAACTGATCGATTTTGCCGGTTATAAAATATCCCAGACAAAACACACCTATTATTAGAAGAATTACCAGTACATTAAACATCATACTCACCTCATTTAATATTTGTAAAGGGTTTTTACATTTTATGAATATTCATGATAACTGTTTGCAGAATGACTGTTTAAAGCCGGAAACATTTGTGAATATCCTTAGGCTGACCCAGCACGAGTATGGAGCTTCCGTCATGAAAGACTGTATCAGGTGAAATGTCCATGTTCAGTCTGCCCTGCTCTCTGATACCCAGAATATTGATATGGTATTTGCCTCGGATATCCAGTTCAATTACTGTTTTTCCGTTCCATGCCGGAGGAACGTCCACTTCATAAATAGAATAATCTTTGTCCAGTTCAATGTAGTCAAGAATATGGTCTGAAGTACAGCGGATGGCGGTCCAGACTGCCAGCTGTTTTTCCGGGTAAACGACTTCGTCCGCCCCATTTCTCAGGAGAAACTTTTCCTGGACGCCCCTGCATGCTCTGGCAATCACCTTTCTGGCCCCCAGCTCTTTTAACAGGTCTGTTGTTTCCAGGGAATTCTGAAAGTTGTCTCCTATGGCAACGATACAGGCGTCAAAATTATGTACTCCCAGCGTGGAAAGGAACTCTTTGTTTGTGCTGTCACCGATCTGGGCGTTGGTGACAAAGGGAAGAACGTCATTTACCCTTGCCTCGTCGGTGTCCACTGCCATCACCTGATGGTTGAGATCATTGAGTTTCATGGCTATATGGGCACCGAATCTGCCGAGTCCGATTACTAATATTGTTTTCATAATTTATATTCTCCTTTATCCAACCGTAATTTTTTCCTGGGGCAGTCTGACCGGTGACTGGTTCTTTCTGAATGAAAATACAGAGAATACCAGGGTAAGACCACCTACTCTGCCGATAAACATCAGACTGATCAGAATGATTTTTGAAAACAGGCCAAGCCCCGGGGTGATTCCCAGAGTCAGTCCCACAGTTCCCACTGCTGATGCGGATTCAAAGAGACAGGTCAGCAGAGGCAGATTCTCAAGATTACAGATCAGAATGCCTCCGGTAAGGAAGAGGACCAGGTACATGATCAGAATCGTAAGGGCGTTTTTGATGGCCTCCTCCGGAATTCTTCGTCCGAAAAAATGAGTGGAATCTTTCTTTCGGAATACGGCGATTGTTGTGGAAATCAGCACCGCAAAGGTCGTTGTCTTCATACCTCCTGCGGTGGACCCCGGTGAGCCGCCGATCAACATCAGCATAATGATGAAAAACACTCCTGTTTCACTGAAACTTCCCAGATCCGCCGTGTTAAAGCCGGCTGTTCTTGGTGTGACGGCCTGAAACAGGGCTGTCCAGAAGCGGGTCCCCCCGGGAAGGCCGGCACATTCACAATGATAAAAATAAAGTGCCGGGAGAAGGATCAGCAAAAAGGTTGTTGTAAGGATCACCTTGCTCTGCATATGATAACGTCTGAGATGATGCTTGTAAACTTTTATATCATCCCAGGTCATAAATCCGATTCCGCCGACAACGATCAGCCCCATGATGGTGAGGTTGATAAGAGGCTGTCCGGCAAAGGAAGTCAGGGAAGAGTAGTGCGACCGGATGCCCATCAGGTCAAAGCCCGCATTACAAAATGCGGAGACAGAATGGAAGAGTGAGTACCACAGTCCCTTCCAGAATCCCATCTGCCTGCAGAATACAGGGGTCATCAGGGCTGCCCCCAGCAGTTCAAGAAAAATGACCATCCGGATAATAAACCAGTTCAGGCGGACCACCCCTCCCACACCGGGGGCCGAAATGGCTTCCTGCACTGTACTGCGCTGCTTCAGGCTGATTTTTCTTCCGGAAACAGCAATGATGGCTAGGGCTGCCGTGATGACGCCCATGCCGCCTATCTGGATCAGGCACAATATGATGACCTGTCCGGGCCCGCTCCAGTAGGTTGCTGTATCATGGACCACCAGACCCGTAACACAGACACTGGAGGTGGCTGTAAACAGGGCGTCAATAAAGGAAGTCCAGTGGCTTTCCCTGGTGCATAAGGGAAGCATCAAAATCAGGCTTCCCAGGAGTATCACAGCGGCAAAACCGAGAATGATGATCTGTGATGTGGATAGTTTTTTAATGATATTGCTCATAAGACCACCTCATATTTTTATCCCATTAAAAGTATCGCATTCTTTTTGTGAAAAGTGTGTTAGAGAACGAAATCTGACATTAAAATTATATTAAGACCGGCAGAAAAAGAATTGCCTTCTCCACATAAATATATCATAATATAGTAGGAATTGCAGATAGTATTTTTGAAAAACCGATTTTTTAGCGGGATCCAGATCACATCCTGCTTAAAAAGAGGTTCAGTATTTAAGCAGGAGGTGTTTTTATGCCGATATTAGCTTCGTTTATGGTTCCGCATCCCCCCATGATCATACCTGAAGTGGGGCGGGGCAGTGAGAAGCAGATTGAAAAAACCATCCGCGCCTATGAGCAGGTGGCTGATGAGATTGCGGAGTTAAAGCCTGATACGATCATTATATCAAGCCCCCATGCCACTATGTATTATGATTATTTTCATATCTCACCCGGGAAGGGAGCTTCCGGTTCCTTTGCGAATTTCCGGGCGCCCCGGGTGCGTTTTAAAGAGAAATATGATACGGGGCTGATCAGCATGATTGAATATCTGGCGGACACCGGAGAATTTCCCGGAGGAACCCTGGGAGAAAGAGAAAGCCATCTTGATCATGGCACCATGGTTCCTCTCTATTTCATCAGAAAGAAATACCAGGGAGGGAAAATCGTCAGGGTCGGTCTGTCCGGACTGCCCCTTGTAAAGCATTACGAGTTTGGTCAGATCATAAAAGAAGCAGTGGATCAGACCGGTGTGAGGGCCGTCTTTGTGGCCAGCGGAGATCTCTCCCACAAACTGAAGGACTATGGCCCTTACGGTTTTGCTCCTGAGGGCCCCCGGTATGACGAGAGGATCATGGATGTGTGTTCCAGGGGTTCCTTTGGAGAACTGTTTGATTTTGAGGACAGTTTCTGCGAGAAGGCAGCCGAGTGCGGACACCGTTCCTTTGTGATCATGGCCGGTGCCCTGGACGGACTGAAGGTGAAGGCCAGCCGGCTCTCCCATGAAGATGTTACAGGGGTAGGCTACGGGATCTGCACTTTTTATCCGGGAGAAGAGGATACGGAAAGACATTTTCTGGCCCGGTACCAGGACAGGCTGAAGACAGACCTTGAAAAAAAGAGAGAAGGTGAGGACGCCTATGTGGCCCTGGCCCGCAAATCCCTTGAAAGCTATATCCTTCATAAAAAGGTTATCCCTGTCCCGGCGGGCCTTCCGGAAGAGATGACAGACAGTCAGGCCGGCGCCTTCGTGTCTATCCATGAGCATGGAAAGCTGAGAGGCTGCATAGGCACCATTCTTCCCACCAGAGACAGTGTGGCAAAGGAAATCATATATAATGCCATCAGCGCCTCCACCCGGGATCCGCGTTTTTCTCCCATCACGGAGGAAGAGCTGCCCTGGCTGACCATCCATGTGGATGTGCTGGGCAAGCCGGAGAAGATCGATTCCCCGGATCAGCTTGACGTAAAGCGGTACGGAGTGATCGTAAGCTGCGGAAGAAAGAGGGGCCTGCTCCTGCCGGACCTTGAGGGAGTGGACTCAGTGGACCAGCAGATCGAGATCGCCATGCAAAAAGGCGGCATATCAGAGTACGACCATTACAGTCTGGAGCGGTTTGAGGTGATCAGACATGAATAGACAGGCCGTCTGTTTGGGAGACTCTATGATAGATATTGCAAAAGCCCGCGCAGAATTTGAAAAGTATCTGGATGGTTTTGACAGAGAAAACGATAAGATCAGATTAAAGATAATCCATACCAATGAGGTGGTCCGCTGCACCGGAGAAATTGCGCAGCGAATGAACCTGTCCCCGGAAGACCGGGACCTTGCCGGGGTCATCGCCCTCCTGCATGACATCGGACGCTTTGAACAGATAAGGTTATACGACAGCTTCGAACCGGCCACCATGGACCATGCCCGCTTTGGAGTACAGTTACTTTTTGGGCAGGGTGGCGTTGTTAAACGTCAGGGTGTTTCGGACAAAATCGATACCTGCCAATCCAATTCTGACCGGCAAAAGCCCGGTAAAGAACAGCCATGGATCCGCCGTTTTGTTGTTTCAGATCGGTGGGATGATATCATTCGCACGGCCATCGGCTGTCACAGTGACTATTCTTTGGGAGAGATAGAGGATGAAAGGACC
The DNA here is from genome assembly GCA_017433295.1 of Eubacterium sp. Lineage (GTDB taxonomy): Bacteria > Bacillota > Clostridia > Lachnospirales > Lachnospiraceae > Anaerobutyricum. The sequence goes on along the minus strand of JAFRHL010000050.1, from coordinate 8,800 downwards.
CTTCTGCATGCCAGACTGATCAGGGACGCAGATAAACTGGATAACTGCCGTGTCAAACTTGTCGATGACATGCAGGTGCTTCTTTCCATGGATAAAGAGGAAGTCGGAAAACAAAATATTACCGACCTGGTTTATAAGACCTGCCGGAACCACCTGTCCGTCAGGTCGGCAGACAGGATAACGAAGATGGATTACTGGGTGTCCTATATTGCCTATTTCTTTGATATTAACTTTAAAGAGACTTTCCAGATCATCCGGGAACAGGATTACGTGAACCGTATCATTGACCGGATCCCCTACACAAATCCTGATACCAGGGAAAAGATGGAAGAACTTAGATGTGTTGTAAATCGATATGTTGAGGAGAATAAATCATGCAAACCTGCACAGTCTGTTTCAGACACTGCAAACTGAAAGAAGGCCGGACAGGCTTTTGTGGTGCCAGGATCTGCCGGGATGGAGTGGTGACAGCTGATAATTACGGACGGGTTACCGCTCTTGCCCTTGATCCCATTGAAAAAAAGCCCCTGAACCGTTTTTATCCCGGGAGCCGTATTCTGTCAGTGGGCAGCTATGGCTGTAATCTGCGCTGTCCTTTCTGCCAGAATTATGAAATATCCTGGTCGGAGGAGGCCGCAAGGTTCAGGAAGGAAGCGGAGTATATAAGTCCTCAGGAACTTGCGGATACGGCAGAGTATTACCTGCCCCGGGGGAATATCGGCGTGGCATTTACCTACAATGAACCCCTGGTGGGATATGAATATGTCAGGGACTCGGCAAGGCTTGTTCATGAACGGGGTATGAAAAATGTTCTGGTTACCAATGGTACGGCTGATCTTGCTGTGTTCCGGGAGATCATTCCCTATATAGATGCCATGAATATTGACCTGAAGGGCTTTTCCGGAAGATATTACGATAAAGTTCTGGGAGGAGACCGGGAGATGGTGATGGATTTCATCAGGGAAGCGGTGAAATACTGTCATGTGGAGCTGACCACCCTGGTGGTGCCGGGCGAGAATGATACGGAAGAAGAAATGAGAGATATAAGCAGATGGATCTCAAACCTTAAGGATATGGATGGCCGGATCATCGGAGATGGTGTCCCCCTTCATATTTCAAGGTTTTTTCCCAGATTTCATATGAAGGACCGAAAAGCAACGGATGTGAGCCTGATCTATCATCTGGCGGATATTGCCGGGGAGCGGCTTAAATATGTTTATACAGGAAACTGTTAAAAAGATCATCATTTCATGCTGGAGAAAATGTATATAAGAAAGGAAAGCTTTATGGAGAATATTATTATCATAGGTGCCGGCCCCGCCGGTATTTCTGCTGCCCTGTATGCCAAGAGAAGCAATATGGATCCTCTGGTGATCCATAACGGTATCGGCGCTCTGGACAAGGCAGAAAAGATAGAGAATTACTACGGTCTGGAAGAGCCCTTATCAGGGAAAGAATTATATGAGAGAGGCATCGCTCAGGCCAGGGCTCTGGGAATCCGTATCATGGAAGCCCAGATGCTGGGAGTCCGGGGCTTTGATCCCTTTGAGGTGGTGACCACAGAGGGAAGCTTTGAGACCAGAAGCATTATTTTTGCCACCGGCAGTAAAAGGATGCGGCCTCCCATTCCCGGCATAAAGGAGATGGAAGGAAAAGGCGTCAGCTATTGTGCGGTCTGTGACGCATTTTTCTACCGGGGAAAGGATGTGGCAGTTCTTGGCAACGGGGACTACGCTTTACACGAGGCGGAGGAGCTTGCCAATGTGGCCGGAAATGTAACGATCTTTACAGATGGAAAAGAACCGGCCTTTTCCAGGGATCATAGTATTCCATTAAATACTTTGAAGATCCAGTCCATCGAGGGGGACGAACTGGTAACCGGTATCCGGCTTGAGGAACCGGCGGCCTCCGAAAAGGCCGGAACTTCTGAAAAAAGTCCCGAAGTACCGGTATCCGGTGTGTTTGTGGCTGTGGGAACGGCGGGAAGTGCGGATATGGCAAGACAGATGGGTGCCGCCCTGTCAGAAAAGGGAAATATAAAGGTGGATGAAGATATGGCCACCAATATCCCGGGAGTTTATGCAGCCGGAGACTGCACCGGCGGGCTGCTGCAGGTGGCCAAAGCGGTCCATGAGGGAGCCCTGGCCGGACTGTCTGCAGTTTCCTTCGTAAGAAAAAATAAGAAGGAAGACAGGTAAATACAAATGTGAAAGATCATTTTAAAGACAGGGATTACGAAATCGGAGAATGTAGTATGAAAATTATTGAAAGAGATGAAAAGCTCAAAAGTCCCGGAAACCATATTTTAAAACCGGAGGATTATGTGGAACCCCGGTGTGTCCTCTGCGGGGATCCTTATGGCGTGACTCCTGAGGTAAAGCCGGTACCCCAGCAGAGGATCATACAGAAGATGGACGAATACATGAGCCGCCGTGATTATGAAGGTGCCGGGAGACATCTTCTTTACTGGCTTGAAGAAGCCAGATTTGGAAGCGACCTTAAGGGCCAGCTGATGATCTGCAATGAGCTGGTGGGCTATTACCGGAAAATGTCTGACAGGGAAAATGCATTTATAAGAGGGGAAGAGGCATTGAGGCTGCTTTCGGAACTCCACATGGAAGACAGCATCAGCGCCGGGACCACCTATGTGAATCTGGCTACTGCCTGCAACGCCTTTCAGGAAAACCAGCGCGCCCTGGAGCTTTTTTATAAGGCAAAGCTACTATATGAAAGTTCAGGCCAGACCCGGCCGGACCTGCTGGGAGGACTATATAATAATATGGCCCTGACCTGTGCTGCTCTGGGCAGGTTCGATGAAGCCGGGGACCTTTATGAAAAGGCCCTGAGCGTAATGGCAGATGTGACGGACGGAGAACTGGAGCAGGCTATAACTTACCTGAATATGGCCAATGCCATAGAATATGAGCATGGGCTGGAAGAGGGGGATGAAGAGATCTGCACATGCCTGGATAAAGCCCTGGAGCTTCTTGATACACCCACACTTCCCAGAGACGGATATTATGCTTTTGTATGTGAAAAATGTGCTCCGACTTTTGAGTATTACGGATATTTTCTGGCAGGAAAAGAGTTAACCGGGAGGGCTGAGGAGATTTACAGCAGGCTCTCACAGGATCGATGATTTTATAAAGGAAACAGAATGGAAGAGTATAGTAAGACAATGATAAAGGGGCTGGATCTGGCCAGGGCATATTATGAGAAGTTCGGGGAGCCCATGCTGAAAGAACAGTTTCCCGACCTTCTGCCCTATCTGGCCGCCGGGCTGTGCGGCAGCGGATCCGAATGTTTTGGCTATGATGATGAGATCTCGAAGGATCACGATTTTGAACCGGGGTTTTGTCTTTTCCTGCCGGGAGAGGACCTGGTGGACCGGAAAACAGCTTTTAAGCTGGAACGGGCTTACGCAAAGCTGCCCAAGGAGTTTATGGGATACCGAAGAAGCCTTGTGCAGCCTGCCGGAGGAGCAAGACACGGTGTCATAAGACTGGGGGATTTCTTCCTGGAAAAGACGGGAAGTCCCGATGGAAAACTCGATTTCAGACAGTGGCTGCGTGTACCGGGACAGGGTCTGGCGGAAGCTGTGAACGGAGAGATCTATTTTGATCAATATGGGGAAATGACCAGGATCCGACAGGAGATTTCCTTCTATCCTGAGGATATCAGAAGAAAAAAGCTGGCCGGTAACCTGCTTCTCATGGCCCAGTCAGGCCAGTACAATTACCAAAGATGCCTCGGACATGGGGAAACAGCGGCTGCCCAGCTGGCAGTTTACGAGTTTGCCACAAGTGCTATGGAGGTACTCTTCCTGCTGAACCGGTGCTACCGGCCCTACTACAAGTGGTCCTTCCGGGCCTTAAGGGCTCTGCCTGTCCAGTCTTATCAGGCGGAGCTTCTGGAATTTTTACTCACATCCGATAATGATGGGGAGATGGCTGAGGAAAAATGGAAGGTAATGGAGGGAATATGCGGGGATATCATTGAAGAACTGGCCGGACAGGAACTGACGTCGGCCTCCTGTGGTGACCTTGAGAAGCATGCTTATTCCGTTAACGATACGATAAAAGAGTCCGGCCTTCGGAACATGCATATTTTATCGGCAGTGTAACCGGCCGGCGGAATGGAGATTACGATGAAAATTTACGGACTTCAGAAATTGACACTTCTTGATTTCCCGGGCAAGGTGGCCTGCACAGTCTTTCTTAACGGCTGTGATTTCAGGTGCCCCTACTGCCATAATTATGATCTGGCGGAGGGCCGGGCACCGGCCCTTATGGAGGGGGAGGAGCTTCTGGCCTTCCTGAAAAAAAGAACCGGACTTCTGGACGGGGTAGCCATTACGGGAGGAGAGCCCTGTCTCCATCAAGGACTGCCCGAACTGATCAGAAAGATCCGTGACCTGGGCTTTGCCATTAAGCTTGATACCAATGGCTGTCATCCCGGGTTTCTTTCCGGACTTCTGGAAGAAGGACTGCTGGATTACGTGGCCATGGATATCAAAAACAGTCCGGAAAAATATGCCCTGACAACGGGTCTTGCAGATCCTGCCGGAGGGGAGCAGAAGAAGAAGCCGGATCTTTCCTCCATAAGGAAAAGTATATCGGTCATTATGGATTCCGGTGTGGATTATGAGTTCCGCACCACAGCAGTAAGGGAATTCCATGAGGCAGAAGACTTTCACGGGATCGGGAAGATGATAAAAGGAGCAGACAGGTATTTTCTCCAGAGTTTTACAGACCGGGACAGTGTGCCCTTTGGGGGACTTCATGCGCCTTCGCCACAGGACCTGGCACAATATCTGGGGATCGTGTCAGCCTATGTCCGGGATGCCCGGCTTCGGGGCACAGACTGAAAATGGGATGAATAAAGGCTGTACATTCCCTTTTGGCCGGTTCCGGGTCTGCAAGGGTTATGCACTATATATAGACAGAATAATTTTTTTTACACTAGATATTGACGTTTCCTTCCTTTCGTGATATTGTTGTACTGTTCGTTTTCGGGCAGCTTTTAAGATGCCCGGAACCTTTTGGATTATCTGATAAAATATGGTACTGCCTGTTTAATGATTGCCAGTACCGGTGAAATACCATCTGGAGGGATGCTTATGTATCGTGTTGTAAAAAGAGACGGGAAGATCGTTGAGTTTAATATCGCCAAGATCAGCGGAGCCATCACCAAGGCTTTCGAGGCGCTTGACAAGCAGTATCATCCCAGTGTCATCGATCTTATCTCCCTGCATGTTTCAGCAGATTTTGAGAGTAAGATCAAGGAAGGGCTTATTCAGGTTGAGGAGATCCAGGACAGTGTGGAGAAGGTCCTCTCCGAGTCCGGCTACGCGGATGTCGCCAAAGCCTATATTCTTTACAGAAGACAGCGGGAGAAGGTTCGTAACATTAACTCGACCCTGCTGAATTATAAAGAACTGGTGGATAATTACGTAAAGATCAATGACTGGCGGGTAAAGGAGAATTCCACGGTGACTTATTCTGTGGGAGGCCTGATCCTTTCCAATTCCGGGGCCATCACAGCCAATTACTGGCTCAGTGAGGTGTACGATGATGAGGTGGCCGATGCCCACAGAAAGGCAGAGATCCATCTGCACGACCTGTCCATGCTGACCGGTTACTGTGCGGGCTGGAGCTTAAAGCAGCTCATCAAAGAAGGTCTGGGCGGTGTACCCGGAAAGATCACATCTTCTCCGGCCAACCATCTTTCCACCTTATGCAACCAGATGGTGAATTTCCTGGGTATCATGCAGAATGAGTGGGCAGGGGCCCAGGCATTTTCTTCCTTTGATACTTATCTGGCTCCCTTTGTCAAGGTGGATAACCTGACCCAGAGGGAAGTTAAGCAGTGTGTTCAGTCCTTTGTGTACGGCGTAAACACTCCCAGCCGCTGGGGTACCCAGGCACCCTTCAGCAATATCACCCTTGACTGGGTGGTACCGGAGGACTTAAAGAACCTTCCTGCCATCATCGGCGGAAAGGATATGGACTTTACCTATGGTGACTGCCAGAAAGAAATGGATATGGTGAACAAGGCCTTTATCGAGATCATGATCGAAGGTGACGCCAATGGCCGCGGTTTCCAGTATCCCATCCCCACCTACTCCATCACCAATGACTTTGACTGGAGTGAGACAGAGAACAACAAGCTTCTCTTTGAGATGACAGCAAAATACGGCACACCGTATTTTTCCAATTACATTAATTCCGACATGGAGCCCAGTGATGTCCGTTCCATGTGCTGCAGACTCCGTCTGGACCTCCGTGAACTTCGCAAAAAGTCAGGCGGTTTCTTCGGAGCAGGAGAGTCCACCGGTTCCATCGGTGTGGTTACCATCAATATGCCAAGGATCGCTTATCTGGCCAAGGATGAGAAGGACTTTTATGACCGCCTGGACAATCTGATGGATATTTCTGCAAGAAGCCTGAAGACAAAGCGTTCCGTTATTTCAAAACTGCTGGAGCAGGGACTCTATCCCTACACCAAGAGGTATCTGGGATCCTTTGAAAACCACTTTTCCACCATCGGCCTGATCGGCATGAACGAAGTGGGACTGAACGCCAAATGGATCCGGGCAGACCTTACCAGCGAGAGGACCCAGAAGTTTACCAGAGAAGTATTAAATCATATGAGGGAGCGCCTGTCCGACTATCAGGAACAGTATGGAGACCTCTACAATCTGGAGGCCACACCTGCAGAGTCCACCACTTACCGCTTTGCCATGCATGATAAGGAGGAGTTCCCGGATATCATTACTGCCAATATGAACGGCACTCCATATTATACCAATTCCTCCCACCTGCCGGTGGGCTATACGGAGGATGTATTCTCTGCCCTGGATATCCAGGATGACCTGCAGACTCTTTATACCTCAGGAACAGTATTCCATGCCTTCCTGGGCGAGAAGCTTCCGGACTGGAAGGCTGCTGCCGGACTGGTTCGTAAGATCGCGGAGAACTATAAGCTGCCTTATTATACCATGTCCCCCACATATTCCGTATGTAAGGACCATGGTTACCTGACAGGAGAACAGTCCATCTGCCCGGTCTGCGGACAGAAGACAGAGGTATACAGCCGCATCACAGGTTATTACCGTCCGGTACAGAACTGGAACGACGGAAAGGCCCAGGAGTACAGGGACCGTAAAGTATACAATATCGGCAGATCCGTACTGACCCATGAAGGAGCCAGAACGGCACCGGTGGATGAAAAGCCTGCGGTACTCAAGGGAGAGAGGGTTCTTCCCAAGAAGCCGGTGGACTTTACAAAGATCGAAGAAGCGGTGGGAACTATTGAGATGGAAAAGGGAGCCGAGAGCGATTCCATCTTCCTCTTCAAGACTCCGACCTGCCCCAACTGCAAGGCCGCAGGAGCACTTCTTGACAAGGCAGGAGTAGGGTATACTTCCCTTAATGCCAATGAGGAGAAGGAGCTTGTATCCAGATTTGGCGTGAAACAGGCTCCGACCCTGGTCCTGGTAAAGGGGGATACCTTCGAGAAATACCGCGGTGTATCCAACATCAAGGGCTGGTTAATGAAGAAATAAATGTCGTGAAATAATTATCTACGTGGGATCTGTACATTTACGGAACCCACGTATCTTTTTAGGCACCATCAGGAGGAAAGACTTTATGTATGATGTGATTGTAGTCGGGGGAGGCCCCGCCGGCATGACCGCTGCCCTCTATGCAGTACGTAACGGTAAAAGCGCCCTTGTAATCGAAAAGAACGGATTTGGAGGACAGATCACCCATTCTCCCAAGGTGGAGAACTATCCGGGCAGCCTGTCCATGAGCGGCAATGAATTCGCTGACCGGATGCTGGACCAGATCCTGAAACAGGGGGCGGAAATCGAATTTGAGACGGTTATTTCCGTAGCTGATGCCGATTATGGGGACGGCCAGAGATGTAAGCTTGTGAGAACCGAGGAAGGTAGCAGCTTTGAAGGCATGACAGTGATCCTGGCCACAGGAGTAAAGCATCGGATGCTGGGTCTTCCGGGAGAAGAAGAACTGGTGGGCGAAGGAATCTCCTTTTGCGCAGTCTGCGATGGAGATTTCTACACAGGAAAGACCGTCTGCGTTGCCGGAGGGGGGAACTCTGCCCTCCAGGAAGCCATTCTCCTGGCAGGAAAGTGCAAAGAAGTTATCCTGCTTCAGGACCTTCCCGCATTTACCGGTGAGAAAAAACTCCAGGAGACCCTCTTTCCGATGAATAATGTTAAGGCTTTTACCAATGTAGCCATCGCGGGCTTTCTGACAGAAGGTGATGAGCTTCGGGGCATCAGGATAACAGACAAAGACTCCGGGCAGGACAAGGTGATAGCCTGCGACGGACTATTCGAGGCCATCGGGCTGATACCGGAGAACGAAGCCTTTGCCGGTCTGGCCGTTCTTAACGAATACGGTTATTTTGATTCAGATGAAGACTGTATGACAAAGACCGCGGGGATCTTCGTGGCCGGCGACTGCAGGAGGAAAAATGTACGACAGCTGACCACAGCCGTGGCCGACGGGGCCACTGCAGCCCTGGCAGCCTGCCGGTATATAAATGGTTTATGAGTTACAGTTCAGAGGCAACCTTGCATGAATAAAACCGATGGTATAAACTGTACTAAGTTACAGCCATCGGTTTTATTTCATTTCCTGTACCAGTGAACGCATTTCCCTGTTCCAGGTCCTGTCCGGCTCATTCTGCATGCTGTCCTTCAGATACCGCAGTATGTGGGCAAGACACTCCTGATGATCTGTACCATATTTATAAAAAGTGCTCTCATGGT
>JAFRHL010000049.1 GCA_017433295.1 Eubacterium sp. | reverse complement strand
CTCGTGGTCATGACACCACTTTTTCATATTGATACCGAACCGGTCGTAGTTAGTTTTCATCGTTCTGTTCGAATTGTAATCCATCTTGTGGAGGTCTCTATTTTTCTGTAACAAGTCAATTATAGGACAGGCCGGGCAAAATTACAATGGCAAACTATACTCCCTGCTTTATGGAGATACTTGGCGAGGAGAATGACACTTTGGAATCCTTCCAAAGGACTTCCTGTTGTCTCCTGCGCCGGGAGATAAGGAGACAGAGAACCGTCCCCTGTCTCCATTCCCTGTCTCCAGGAAGGGAACATATAAGATAACAGTAAAGGTAACTGCGGCGCCTTTTTATTCAGAAATTCATTGAATATCCAGCAGAAACTTGCTATGATAGTAAGAAGAGAAGTATGCGTTCATAAGAATTTAAGATAAAATCGGTCCGGACAAATGGAGGATATATTTATGTGTAAAAGAAGAGTATCGGGAGCATTGAAAAAATGTACGGCTGTTTTTGTGATCATGCTGGGACTCGTTATGACAGGCCCTGTAATGGGGTATGGTCTTTTTTACACTGAAGTATCCGCTGCAGATTCCTCAGCGGATATATCCGGATCCATCCCGGATGAAACGCTTCGAAAGGTCCTTCAGATTCTGGCCAACTATCAGGATAAGACGGGACGAAATTTCTATGAGGATCATGTGACAAACCCTTATACCATCGATATTACTGTGATGGAGGAAGCCCGGGAGTACATAAAGGCGGTCAGCCAGGAAGATCTGGAAAACTACAGTGGTAAGATTAATCTGGCTCCTTATAGCATTACAGACATTACAGGGATAAACTATGCCAAAAAGGCGTCTGAGGTCGTATTGCCGCAGAATTTATCAGCCATAAAAGGTAAGGCTTTTTATGAGATGACAAAACTTAAAAGAGTCATTATGCCTGAGACAGTTACGACCATTGGTGACAGTGCATTTGAAAAATGTGAAAAACTGGAGAGTATTGTCTCTTATAATGATAATCCGGACGCAGCAGAAGCCGTTTCAGACCAGGTGCTTCATCTTGAGAAGGTCAGTCAGATCGGTATCTCTGCCTTCGCCTCCTGCCAGTCAGTAAAGAATGTCAGTTTTTTCATATCTGCCAATCCGGAATCTGAGTTCATTTTAAATTCAAATGCATTTAAATCCTGCACTTCCCTTGAATCCGTGGATCTTCCTAAGGCTACTTTGGGGACAGGTGTCTTTGCCTCCTGCCGGAGTATGACCAGTATCATATTTGATGATTCTTATACCAAGATTCCGGATAATACCCTGACCAATATTGAACCTGACCAGGGGCTTGAGATTCATTTTCCGACCGGGCTGAAAGAAATCGGTTTCTATGCCTGTGACGGAAGCAATATAAAGAGCATGAATCTTTCAGAGTGCAGTAAGCTTAAAAAGATAGGAGACTATGCTTTCCAGCATACGACAATTGCATCTGCATTGGATCTTAGCAGCAACACAGAACTGACGACGATCTGCCAGCATGCATTTGCTTCTGCGACATTTGCCCAGGGGGACGTCAGACTTCCTGATTCTGTGACATCTATGGGCATATCTGTATTTTTTGATACCAGAGGTCTTTCCTCAGTGAATATACCGAAGAATCTGCCTGCTGTTCCCGGCGGGACATTTATGTGTTCTTATGATCTGGGGGAAGTCATTGTTCCGGAGAATGCGGCCTTTACTTCAGTGGGGGCCCATGCATTTGATATGTGCGGCCATCTTTCAGATACCAGTTTTTTAAACAATGTGCCGGGCCTGACCACATTAGGTGACTATGCTTTTGCCCGATGTATCCCTAAAAAAGCGGACTTTAAGTCCGGAGAAAATGATAATTTCGGAATGAAAACCATCACCATTCCGGCAACGGTCACCCGGATCGGAGCCTCTGCCTTTGAAAATGATTTTCTGGTAGAAACTGCGGACTTCAGCAAAGGCAGCCTGGAAAATATTCCGGACCGGTTAATGATCTGTGAGAATAAAAATGCTATTACAATGAAGGATGTTCAATTAGTGGATCCTGTTTCCGGTGAAACCAAGGATTATCCTTTCAGCGGAAATGATCCCGCATACAAGAGTCTGAGGACAGCATATTCCTATGGTAATACCAGCAGTCTCAGTTCTCTTAAAACTGTGACCCTTCCAACAGCCTTAAAGACTATAGGGGAGTATGCCTTTTTCGGTAACAGCTCCCTTGAGAAGACAACCTGGCCGGGGGACCAGGAGTCGGGAGAGGGACTGCGGTTTGCTTCCGGACTCTCTGCTGTGGGCAGCTATGCTTTTGCGGCCTGTTCTAAGCGAACCGGGACCGGTGAGGCCATGGTTATTTCCGGTATTCATCTGGTGACGCTGCCCAACACAGTAGAAACAATAGGTGAGGGGGCCTTCAGTGATGATTATTCTCTTGAAAGCGTCAGTCTGCCCCATGATCTTGAAAGCATTCCTGCCCATTGCTTCGACGGGTGCGGATATGATAATAAGTATAACAATGAACACCATTACCATGGTTTAAGTGGAATCAGTGAACTGGTTCGTCTTAAATCCATAGGAGATTACGCATTTAACAAATGTTACTGTCTGCAGAAGGTTATCTTATCCTCAGGTGGAGAGGATGATGTGGAATTTGGCCGTAATCTAGAATATCTGGGCAGCTTCTCCTTTGCCGGTACAGATATTAAGAAGGCCAGTTCATTATCCAGAACATCTGTGGACAAAGTCCGGCCAAGTGCTTTTGAAAACTGCAGAGATCTAACAATAGTATATTGCCCCGACAGCCTGACAGCAATAGAAGATAACGCTTTTAAAGACTGTCCGAAACTTCAGGAGATCAATTTTCCGGTGTATGCTACTCTGTCGGCAAAAATGCTGGTTAATAATAATCAGTATGGGCTTACCCTTACTCCCAATCTGGGAAGATACAAAAATACCAGATACCGTGTGCCCATGAATCACACCATAGATCTGCCGGCCGATGCCTTTGCAAGATCCAATACAGAAAAAATATCCCAGGTGGATCCGGTTGAGCATTCCGATGTGGAGTTGTCTCAGGCAGATCCCAGATATTTTATGGTGGAACATGCCAATAATAAGTATACTATAACAGGTGGAGAAAAAGAGGTCCAGGGCACTGCTGTCCGGATATCTGCCACCATTCCTTTTACAGATAGTCCATCCAGGACCATGAACATTGACTATCCTGTGGATGTAGTAACTGTCCACGCAAATCCTGAGACTGTAAAGTTTGAGCCCTCCGGTTTTAAGTTAAACAGCAGTTCATCCGGTTTTACCGTAAAAGAGACCGGTGAAGGATCTGTATTGTATGTCAGCAGCACTAAGGCAGGTAACGGTAACACCCTGACCTTGGCCGCCAGCGCTCTTTCACAGGATCCGGATTATCCTGGTATGATCACTGACCCGGCAGGCTGGGATATCATATCGGGCTCAGCTTTATCCCTGAAGGAAGACAGCATAGTTAAAAAGACCGGCGCGGAAAGCTGCACCAGCTCTGCAGTATTCGAGATCAGGGAAACAGGCAGTTCAACTATTAAAGTATTTTTGGATGACGGGACAGAGAATCCTCCATCTAAAACCATGGTGGTCGAGGTGATCGATCCCATTAAAGCCATTAGCTTTTTGCTGGCTTCTACCAGAGAATCAGGTAAGGAAGTCACCAGCCTTAACATGCCGGTGGGACAGACAGACAAGATCCTGCCGACACCGGAATATACGAGTGAAGATGATACACGGGATTTCATTACCTATAAGTCCAGTGACAGCAGTGTTGTATCTGTAGATGAAGAAGGGAATATTAAAGCTCTGAAAGCCGGAAATGCCAGAATTACTATTGGTACCGCAACGAATAATACCAGCAGGACTCTGAATGTAAACGTAAAAGAAGAGGGTGCAGCAGTTGAACCGGTTTCTGTCAGCATCTCAGGTCCGATGTCAGGCGATAATGGTTGCGCCTATATCGGTGAAGAGTCTGTCTTTACAGCAAGCTGCCTGCCGGCCTATGCCAGCCAGGATGTGACCTGGTCCTTAAGAGACAGCGACCTGGCCAATGCCTCTTTGACAGTAAAAGAAGGGAAGGCAGTCCTAAAAGGCACCACTGCTAATACGACAGTCTACCTTAAGGCTCAGGCTGCAGGCTCTGCCAATAAGTCAATAAGTCTTAAGGTATTGCAGAAGACCACCTCCCTTGAGTTCAGGGAAGAGCCGCCGGAAATTGAGGCAGGTATCGTGAAGTCTCTCAAGCTGTCAGGTGATGATAACCAGACAGGAGGCATTGTGCGTCTGCCTGCCGGCAGCCGGGAAGGTGTAACCTTTACCAGCAGTGATGAAAACGTTCTGTGTCTTGGAGTGTCATCAGACGCCTGTACGGAAAAAACGGTGACTATCGGAGGGTCCAAGACTTACGCGAACCTTTACTATAAAGGAATGAAGCAGGGTAGTGCAGTGATCACGGCCCAGGCTGAGAGTGGAATCAAAGCAACACTTACAGTGACTGTGATTGAAAAACCGGATGGTGACCGGCCGGCTCATGCAAAATCAGACAGCCTGGCATTTACAACAGACCAGTTCAGGCTTAACGGCGGTTCAACCGGATTTATCGTAGAAGAAAAAGACGGGGGATATGTTCTGTATGTCAGCAGCAGTAAGGCAGGACAAAACCTGAAACTGACTGCCAAAGCTCAATCCGACAACCAGTATTATTCAGGACTTATTACTGATCCGGCAAAATGGGAAGTGATATCCGGAAATGCAGTTGCATTGAAGGCAGACAGCATCGAAAAGAAAACAGTTGACCAGCCGTCAACGTCCGCTTTCTGTACCACTGCCGCGCAGTTTACCGTCACTCAGGCAGGGACATCAACTGTCAAAGAATATTTTGATGATGGATCCTCGAATCCGCCTTCAAAAACGATGCAGATTGAGGTGATTCCTCCTGTGAAATCTATTTCCTTTAAACTGGAATCGTTGAAAGAAGTCGAAAAGGAGTTCACAAAAGTGAATATGCCGGCCGGCCAGACGGATCAGATACTGGCAGAGCCTGTTTATACAAACGAAGCGGATCAACGTGACAAGATCACATACAGTTCTGACAACAGTGAGATCGTTTCTGTTGATGCCAATGGAAAGATAACTGCCCGCCAGGCAGGAAGCGCTAAGATTACGATTGGTACATTTATGAACAGTACCAGTAAAACTCTTACTGTCAATGTGAAAGGACAGGGTCAGACAGTGGAGCCTGTCTACATAAGTAATATCTCGGGTCCCATGACAGGGACAAACGGCTGTGTTTATGTGGGAGAACAGGCTGCCTTTGAAGTATCCTGCCTGCCGGCCTATGCCAGCCAGGATGTGACCTGGTCTATCGGTAACACAACATATGCCAGTCTGAATACTCAAAACAGAAACGCAGTACTGACCGGAATCACGGCCAATCAGAGCGTCACCCTTAAAGCGCAGATCGCAGGTGTCAGCTCCAGTCTGTCCAGTACCCTGAATGTCAGGGTACTGCAGAAGACCTCAAGCCTGGAGTTCAGGGAGACTCCTCCTACGATAGGGGCAGAGAGAGTAAAATCAATGATATTGTCCAGCAACGAAAATCAGACGGCAGGTATTGTACGTCTTCCCAACACCAGCCGGGAGAGCGTAACCTTTACCAGCAGTGATGATAAAGTGCTGACCCTGGGCCAGTCCGGCAGCACCTGCTCAGAGCAGGAGGTAACAATAGGAGGATCAAAATCTTCAGCCACTCTTTACTATAAGGGCTTAAGAGAAGGAACCGCATACATTTATGCCAGGGCAGAAAGCGGTGCCCAGGCAAGTCTCAAGGTAACTGTTATCGGAGAACCCATCACCAGTCTTACCTGCAGCAATAGCAATATAAAGCTGGCCAGGGGTAAAACTGTCGCGATGAATCTTACAAAAACACCGGCATCAAGTACTGAGCAGATTACCTTTGAGTCCTCCAATACCGGTGTGGCAACCGTTGACGCCGTCGGAAACATTACAGGAGTAGCCAAAGGCAGCGCCAGAGTGACGGCAAGGAGTACGATCGATAAAAAATCCGTCACATGTTATGTCACTGTTGTGGAAGAGGACTCTGCGGCTGCGGATTCCGGTCAGACAGATAAATCTGGAAGTTCAGGATCCACATCTTCCGGTCAGAAAGCCGCTTCTGCTACTTTGGATGAGGGGGTGACCTTCTCTCTGAACAGTAAGAAATATAAGGTAAATAAGGATAAGACCCTTACCCTTACCGGCATATCCGGATCCGGAGGAAAGCTTGTTATTCCCGCATCGATCAGTATCTCAGGGAATACATATAAAGTCACCAGGATCGCGGCTTCAGCATTTGCGGGTAATACTTCATTAACCAGCGTGAACATTGGTCCGAATGTTACTACCATAGGCGGTAAGGCCTTTATGAACTGTAAATCTTTGAAGAAGCTGGCAGGAGGTTCTAAAGTTACTACCATAGGAGCTTTTGCCTTTGCGAACTGTTATTCTTTAAAGAGTCTGGCTATCGGTGTTAATGTGAAAACTATAGGACAGAAAGCTTATTATAAATGCAAATCAGTCAAGCTTGTGATCATCAAGTCGAAAAAGCTTAAAAAGATAGGGAAATATGCTTTCAGAACCCTTAAAGTTGGTGTGATCATCAAATGCCCGAAAAAGAAATTTAAACTTTACAAAAAGCTTCTTATTAAGTCCAAACTGCCGAAAAAATATAAGCTGAGGAAATATTAAAGGGCAAAAATGGAATCGGATTCCATAAAATTGAAGTTTAAAACGGGGTACAATTGTATGATTAAAATGGTTGCCAGTGATCTGGACGGAACGCTTCTGAACAGTAAAAAGGAATTTCCGCCGAATTTTGATAATGTTGTAAAACAGCTTAAGGACAGAGGAGTACTTTTTGTGGCCGCCAGCGGCAGGGGAAGAAAAAGCCTGAAACAGATTTTTGGTGATATGCCCATAGCGATGGTGGCAGATAACGGCGCCACCGCCTATAATATCCGGGGAGAGAGGATTTGTACAGAGGAGTTCTCCTACGAAAAAGCAAGAGTTATACTTGAAATGGCTGATAGGACTCCTTATATGACTCCGGCAATTATCAGTACCGAGGATGTGTATCTTTCGAAAGACACTCCCGGGGAAGTGAAGGATTTCATGACATCCTATTTCAGGGGAATGATAACCATTGTGCCGGATATTCTTCAGATTTTT
>JAFRHL010000048.1 GCA_017433295.1 Eubacterium sp. | reverse complement strand
GAACTAACAGCAAAGTAAAAACCATTAAGAAATCAATGTATGGGCGTTGTGGCAAGACACTGTTGGAAGCAAAGCTAATGTATGAGAAGCCCACACATTACTAACAAATGCGGAAGAACCAATTTTACTTGACAATCAACATCCTGTCCGAACAGGGAATCAGAAAGATCGCCCTGGCATACGGCGCCCCTTCCAATATAAGCTTGGCAGCCTTGTTCAGGGCGGATTTTGCAGCATTGATCTGGGCAAGGATGTCTTCGCAGGGAATATCCTCGTCAATCATCCTGTCAATGGCATTAACCTGGCCGATAATTTTTTTTGAATCTCCTGTGGAGATTGTCAGAATCCATGCATTGTTTCATAAAGCACCTCCGGATATAAACAATAGTATTCATAAAAAGAATATTCCTTCTTTATGTGATTCTGTCAATCTCAGACCCTGTCGACTGTAAACAGTAACAATATGAGACAAATAAGGCCAGGCAGACGGCTAAAATACTTGACGGAATGTAATTATGATTATATAATAACATTTACACATAAATTCAGAGTGGAAAGCAGATGGCTTAACTGGCCCGTCTCAATCATTATTTTGAAACTGTTCACAGGATTTTGGGAGGTTTTGTATGAGAGAAAAGCGGAATATTCTGTTTGCTTTGTTTTTACTCTTCCTGGGCGGATGTATTTTCGGAAACGGAGCATTGGCAGCCGAAGTATCAGGCAAGGGGAAAACAGCATATGCAGATCCGGCAAGAAAAGCACTGGTATTACATTTTGAGGAGTTTTCGAAGAAAGGGTACACATATTCTCTGTCTTCCGGAAACAAGGTCATCAGTAAAGGAAAGCTTCCGAAGGATGGCATCTATAACCTGGATAATAATTACCGGAGGGATACAAGGTATCAGCTTCAGATCACCAGCAGTGAGAAGAATACCATGACCGTGTATTACTTTACCGGCGATGCTGTGGCAGCCTTTAAAGCGGCGCAAAGCGGCAGTGACATTAATACTTCCTGGAAGGTTAAGAACAGCGCCACATATAGTGGTTATTATGTCAGCCTTTATGCTGCCGGGGAAGACCTCGTGCCAAAGCTGAGCTCAAAATTGACTGACAGTAAGAAAGAAAGCCAGAAGCTTTCGGGATCCGGCCTGTCAAATGGTAATTATACTGCCTGCCTGATCCCATTCGCTTTGATTGACGGCAAAGAACACTTCGGAGAAAGCCAGAGTGGGGGACTGACTTATATCAAGGCACCATCCAAAGTTTCAGGCGTGAAGGCAGTACCGAATACAAAGCGGGTGACGATTTCCTGGAACCCGTCCACAGATGCTGCATATTTCAGGGTCTATAAGGGAACTACTGTTAAAGGGAAATATAGTCTGGCCATGGATAATGTGACCGCTACCTCCTGTACTGTTACCGGTCTGAAGCCCGGAAGCAAGTATTACTTTAAGGTTGAACCTGTTGCGGCTTTTGATACGAATACCATTCCGGGCCCCATGTCTGTTGCCCGGTCTGCAGCTGTGCCGGTTGTGGCAGGAAGGGTAAAGGGGGCAAAGGCAGTCTGCGATTCAAAGGGCGGCCTGATCCTTACATGGAATAAGACAGATAAAGCAACCAGTTATATAGCATATTTCAAGAAAAAAACCGACAGCCAGTATACAAAGCTGGGTGAAACAAAAAAGCAGAGGATCTCTCTGAAGAAACTGACGGAGAATACAGATTATCAGATCAAAGTATTTGCGGTCACCAAAGTAGGCACCAGGAAATACCGAAGCGATCTGTCTTCGAATCTTGTGGAGTTAAATCCGGTTCAGGATACTAACAAGATCCTGGCAAATGAAGTAAGATCCATCACTTATGTGGGGAAGAAAAGAGAAGTATATACCACCAAAAAGTATTCCAAAGAGGTAAAGACCGCATTTGTCAACTATAAAGGCTATAAAAGCCCTACTCCGTATCTGATCTGGGTCAGCCATTATACCCAGCAGGTATCCGTATTTAAGGGTCAGCAGGGCAACTGGAAGATGATCAGAGCCTTTTCCTGCGCCACCGGAAAGGCCAGTACCAGGTCGCCCCGGGGTGTTTTCAAGGTTGGAAGAAAAGAAAAAGGCTGGTATTACGCCACCACCAAGTGTCTTTATGTAACTCATTATTGCGGCAGGAACTCTTTCCACAGCAGACCGCTGTATAAAAGCGGCGGGGTAGCTACTGCCACATTAGACAGGCCTGCTTCCCATGGCTGTGTCCGCTGTACCACCAGTAATGCGAAATACATTTATGACCGCATGCCCAAGGGAACCACGGTGGTTTCTTATTAATTATCAGCTGACGCTGTAGTAAAGAATCAGTAGGACTATGTACCTGTTCATTTATTTGGACAGGTACATTTTTTTGGGAAGGAGATGGCACAATGATCCAGGATATCATGCCCAGAATATTTCATAATGACTATTCTCCGAAAGAGCCGGAGAAGGATGATATTGTATTTGTCTTTCGCCATGGAAAGATTCTTGCGCAGCTTCAGGAGAATGGAAAGGTTGTCTTTCCGACAGCAGAAGCATTTTCCGAAAAACTGCAATATCTTTTCCGTATTGACGACAGGTCATTTTTTTTGTATACAGGGGAGTCCCGGGGTGAGGGGGATTCCTTTTGCCTGCATTCCCTGCGCACCCTGCGCAGGGCACGTCCCAAGGAGGTATGCTTTGCGGCCATGACTGCCTGGCATCTTTATGTATGGTACCGGGACAACCGTTTCTGCGGCAGGTGCGGCGGGGCCACCGTTCATGATGAACAGGAAAGGATGCTGTCATGTCCGGCATGTGGAAACCGGATATATCCCAGGATCAATCCGGCGGTGATCGTGGGAGTTACGGACGGGGACCGGATCATGATGACCCGCTATGCCGGGAGAGAGCATAAGGGGAATGCCCTGATCGCCGGTTTTTGTGAGATTGGAGAGACCGTGGAAGAAACTGTCCGCCGGGAGGTCATGGAAGAGGTGGGTCTTCATGTGAAGAATATCCGCTATTATAAAAGCCAGCCCTGGGGTTTTGCCGGCGATCTGCTGATGGGATTTTTCTGTGAGGTGGATGGCAGGCCTCTGGTGCATATGGATACGAATGAGCTGGAATCTGCCCGCTGGGTTGCCCGGGGGGAGATCGGGGATGAGCCGGCTCATGTCAGTCTGACGGCAGATATGATCATGCATTTTAAGAATGAGCCGGGCAGAATCCGGGGATCTCTGACTCCGGAGACAGCAAAAGAAACAGAGAAGGCCCGGACGGACCAGCTGCCGGATATTATCCGGGGCATCTGGTATGGACACAGACCGGGAATCCCGGAGAGGAAAGGGACTGCAGCGGTGGTCATTCCTCTGATCCGAAAAGATGACGGGTATCATATTCTTTATGAACAAAGGGCGGCAGGACTTGCTCATCAGCCGGGAGAGATATGTTTCCCCGGGGGGATCGTGGAGGTCGGTGAGAGTCCGCGGGAGGCGGCTGTCAGAGAGACCACAGAGGAGCTGCTGGTAGATCCGGATCAGATTGAGATCCTGGCAGCTCTGGACGCGCAGATGGGACCTTCAGGGGCGCCCGTCTGGCCCTTTGCGGCGCTGCTTCATGATTATCATGATACTTACTCCGAGTCGGAAGTGGGAAAGGTTTTTTCTGTTCCCCTTTCCTGGTTTAAGTCCCATGAACCCCTGAAGCGTATGGCAGAGCTGGTTACCAGACCCGGAGAAGACTTCCCTTATGAGCTTATTCCGGGAGGTGAAAACTATCCTTTTCGGAAAAAGAAGCAGGAGATAGTTTTTTACCGGACTCCAGAGGCAGTGATCTGGGGAGTTACAGCAAAAATCACGGAGGATTTTATATGCAAAATCAGGAAAGAAGTGCAAAATGGGATAACCTGAAGTTTGTGCTGATTTTTATGGTCGTGCTGGGACATATACTGTTTCCTTTCCGGAATGAATCCGACTTGGTAAAGGGGCTATATGTCTTTATCTATATGTTTCACATGCCGCTTTTCATCTTTGTTTCGGGATTATTTTCAAAAACGATTATTCGCAAAAAACAGTGGAACAGGGTATTTTCTTATCTGGCCCTGTATATTTTTATCAGAGCTTTGGACACCTTCGGGACCCTGGTTCATAAGAAAAAACTGCGGCTTAATTTTTTCCGGACCAATGGACCGGACTGGTATGCCATGGCAGTATTTCTTTTTCTTGTGATCACCATTATTTTTCAGAAAACCAGACCCCTCCTGCTGCTGTCAGCAGCTTTGGCGGTGGGACTGCTGGCAGGATATTCGGATATTCCCGGAAATCTGTTTGCTTTTATGAGAAGCTGTGTTTTTTATCCCTTTTTTCTTCTGGGATATTATGCCGATCGAAGCCTGCTGGAGAAATACAGCAAACCGGATATATCTGTGGGAGCCGGAATAATTCTTATTGCCCTGCTGCTTTTTTTCCTGGTGAAAGGGAACGATTATTATTCATTTATAGGTCTGCTGAAAGCAAAGAAAGCCTATGATGAAATCGGCATAATGGGGCATAGCGGGCCGCTGCTCCGTATAGCCCAGTATCTGGGGGCAATGGTTACAGGACTGCTGCTTATTCTCAGTGTTCCGTCAAAAAGGACTGCGTTTTCAGTGATAGGCACAAAGACATTGCCGATTTTTGTCTGGCACTATCTGTTTCTTAAGATATTCTGGGCTCTTTCAGGGAAAAAGCTGGTGATGGCGCTCTTTCCCGAAACCTATATGCTGATCCTGCTTTGCATGTGCATGCTTGTTATACTTTTTTGCAGCAGTTATTTCTTTGACAGGACCAACAGGATCATGGATTTCGCTAATACATGAGACATCTGTCGTGTTTTCACTTGATTTACAGGAGCGGCATCTA
Source organism: Eubacterium sp. (assembly GCA_017433295.1). GTDB lineage: Bacteria > Bacillota > Clostridia > Lachnospirales > Lachnospiraceae > Anaerobutyricum. Next base: position 27,233 of record JAFRHL010000048.1, on the reverse strand, counting down.
TATAATTATGTTAACAGGACAGGTCTGCGGGATAAAGTTCTTAAAGCAGATCAGATTGGAGATTGAGTTTGACATATTATATAGGTGCCGCTTTTATATATATCCAAAAAGGAGAGGGAGTATGATCAGCGAAAAATTACAGCAGGCAAGAGATTATGAGAGGGAAAAAGAAGCTGCTATTCTGCCGGAAAACAGGCCGGTCTATCATTTTACCCCTTTGACGGGGTGGATGAATGACCCCAATGGCTTTTCCTGGTATCAGGACAGATATCATCTTTTTTATCAGTATTTTCCCTATACGACAGAATGGGGGCCCATGCACTGGGGTCATGCGGTATCGGAGGACCTGCTTAAGTGGGACTTTCTTCCGGCAGCCCTGGCGCCTGATCAGCCCTACGATGTGGAGGGCTGCTGGTCGGGAAGTGCTGTGGAGATTCCGGATGGAGAGACCGGAAGCAGACAGCTTCTCATTTATACCGGCAGGGAACCCTTTTTTAATGAGGAAAGAAGAGAGATCCGGCAGGTCCAGTGCCTGGCAGCCGGTGATGGCAGGGATTACAGCAAATGGGATAATAATCCGGTGATCACATCGGCAGATCTTCCGGAAGGAGCCAGTATCTATGATTTCCGGGATCCTAAGGTGTGGAGGGACGAGGAGGAAGCCTGTTATTATATGGCTGTCGGCAGCCGGGCTGCTGACGGGCACGGACAGGTTCTCCTGTACCGGAGCCGGAATGGCTTTCAATGGGATTATCTTAAAGTGCTTGACGCGAGCAGGGGGAAAATAGGTTCCATGTGGGAATGCCCTGACTTTTTTGAACTGGAGGGCAGTGCCTTTCTTCTCCTGTCTCCTCAGGATATGGTGCAGGAGGGGGAATTCCAGAACAGGCATGGAAATGTCTATATAAAGGGTATTTACGACAAGGAAAAGCATGATTTCATAAGACAGGAGGTTCATGCCCTGGATTTCGGGTATGATTTTTATGCTGCCCAGACCATGCAGGCACCGGATGGAAGAAGGATCCTTATTGCCTGGATGCAGGCCTGGGAAAATGCCAGAACAAGAGAATATGTGAACGGCTGGGCGGGAATGATGACTGTGCCCCGGGAGCTTTCTGTAAAAGACGGATACCTGATTCAGACCCCTGTCCGGGAACTGCTGCAAAGAAGAAGGAATCCCGTGATTTTAAGGAGAGTGCCGGTCAGCGGCAGAATCAGGCTGGAAGGAGTCCAGGGACGCTGTCTGGATATGACGGTGTCTGTAAGCCCGGGATGGAAGTCCGACTATGACAGTTTTGAGATCCGTTTTGCCGAAGGGGAGATAAAAGGACAGTATTATGCCGTGATCCTTCGCTACGATAAAAAGGAGGGCCTGATTACTTTGGACCGGTCTGTTTCCGGATACCGGGATGATGCTCTGCCGGTGCGCAGGCTGAAGGTGGACAGCACCGGTCAGGTGAAATTCCGGCTTCTTCTGGACCGTTATTCCGCGGAGATATTTGTGAATGACGGCCGCTATACGCTCACTTCTGTACTGGAAACGGATCAGGCGGCAGAGGGAATCTCTTTTATCTCTGAAGGCGACGCGGAGATCAGCGTGGAGAAGTATGAGATCGCACATGACGGGAGCGCAAAGAGGGAAGCCGTGTGTTGATATTTAGAACACAGGGGGTGAGATGATGGATAAAGAGTCTTTGAAAAAGCTAATGGCTCTCATCGATGATCAGGACATTATAGATACCATGGGACGTGTTTCGGACAATCTGGACCGGGTAGACCGGATGAAAGACCAGCGAATCCGGCCGGACTCATTAAAGGCCAGGGCAAAGGATATCCATGCACTTCTGGATGCTGACCTGGAGGAGAGGGTCAGGACAGCCTCATCGGGACTGGCCCTGGTGCTGACCGGAGGCGGAGGAAAGGGCAGCTATCAGGCCGGAGCCTGCCGGGCTTTGCTGGAGATTCTGGGAAAAGATGATTATTCCAGTCGGATCACAGGAGTGGCCGGTACCTCTGCCGGGGCCCTGAATGCGGCCCTCTTTGCCGGCGGCGGACCGGATATCATGGAAAAACTCTGGACCATCATGGAAGAGTCCCGGATGAACGGAACGGATGGTTTTTTCAGTCCGTCGGAAGAAAATGATGAGTATCTGGAGGAGCTGATCCGGACCAGCGGAGTCGTGGAGAAGATTACCCCGGAAGGCTTACTTACGGTGGTGACAGCCTTTGATTATGAGAGCGGTTATCCGAAGGATTTTATCCTGAACCAGTTGTCTGAGCAGGAAAAGGTGACCTGCCTTCTGGCCAGCTCGGCCTTTCCCATCGCTCTGAAAGAGAGGGAGCTTGGCGGAGCCAGATATATTGATGGGGGAGTTCCTGTTTTTGGAAGCAATATGCCGGTTGCCCCCCTCTACCATCTGGGCTTTCGCAGATTTGTGGTGATCCATTGTTCTTCCAGGGCAGAGGTCTCGGAATGGTCCGAGATCGGAAAGCTGAATACTATGATCAACCGGGAACAGTATTATAACGGGGCTGTTTTTGTCCATCTTTATCCCGGCGAGGATCTGGGAGGCATTTTCAGCGGAACTGCGAATTTTAATCATGATTATATAATGAAAAATATTGAGCTGGGATACCGTGATATGATAGCCCGACAAGATGACCTGAAATTATTATCTGAACAGCCCGGACCCTATGATGAGGTTCATGTGGCGGGGGGTGAAAGATACCGCAGCTACGGTGAGCTGCTGGATAATCTGTAGACCCCGGTAAGAATGGAGTATTACTATGGCGGCAATTACGGTATTTAAGCGATATGAAAAGAAATATCTGATGGATGAGGCGGTGATGAACAGGCTTCTTCCTGAGATCAGGACCCATATGGAAGCGGATAAATACTGCCGGGAGGGTCAGACCTACTCAATATGCAATCTTTATTTTGACACAGACCAGTATGATGTGATTCGTGAATCCTTGTCCAAGCCTTTTTATAAGGAAAAGCTCCGCCTCAGGAGCTATGGACTGCCCAGGTCTCCGGAGGACATGGTTTTTCTGGAAATGAAAAAAAAGGTAAACCGTATGGTGACTAAGAGGAGAGCCAGCCTTACATTACAGGAAGCGGAATTGTTCCTTACAAAGAGAAAGTTTCCGGATAAGGCTTCTTATATGACAAACCAGGTCTTAAAAGAGATTGCTTATTATCTGCAGCACAAAAAGGTAAAACCTGTCATGCGGCTGTCTTATGACAGGATGGCATTTTTTGACAGAGAGGACCCGGCTTTTCGACTGACATTTGACCAGAACATCAGGTATTTGAGAGGGAATATTGGTTTTGGGAACCGGGAAGAAGGATCGCCCTTGATGGCTGAGGATTTTCGTCTGATGGAGGTCAAGGTATCAGAGGCATTTCCTTTGTGGTTTGCCAATCTCTTATCCCGGGAAAATGTACATATATCATCTTTTTCAAAATATGGTGTGGCCTATAAAACTTATCTGAAGGAAGAGGTTCTGGAGGATTCGGAGGCCGTAAATGTGCTCGGGCATATTTAAAAGCATACCACTATTTTTACATTTTTTAAGATAAACAAATAAAAGGAGAATTTTCTATGCTGTTAACTATTTCACAGAAACTGTCGATCTTCAGCCGGGTACTGGACTCAGATATTGCGCTGGATGTTACTTTAACAGGATTTTTGCTGATAATTTTTACCTCCCTTTTCTGCGGTCTTTGTTTCAGTGCCCTTTACACCCATAATCGGAGAAAGGACCTGGCAGCAGACGGCCTTGCCCTTGCCCTGGTCATTGTGCCCGCGGCCACAGCAGTTGTGATCACCATGGTGGGACGGAATATTGCTACGGGACTGGGCCTTTCCGGCATCTTTGTACTGGTTCGTTTTCGAAGCGGTCCCATTCATACGAAGGACCTTGCCTATCTTTTTGTCAGCATTTGCTGCGGGGTCTTAAGCGGCTGCGGCTATGTGGCTTACAGCCTTCTGTTTGCCGTGATCATGCTTCTGGTGCTTTTCATCCTGGAGGGGGCCAACTGGGGAAATACCCATTCCGCAAGTATGATCCTGAAAATCTGGGTGCCGGAGAATCTTGATTTCCAGGGAGCATTTGACCCGGTATTGAAAAAATTCACAGAAAGCTACAAGCTGCTGATGGTGCGGACTACAGATTTCGGCTCCATGTGTGAGCTCCGTTACAGAATCGTTCCCAGGGACAAAATGGACCAGAAGAAGTTTCTTGACCTGATCCGAAGCAGAAACGGAAATATGAATGTGGTTCTTATTGTTGCGCCTTCCATAGTGGAACGGGGAAGTAAACAGGTGATATAATAAGCAGGTGATATAACAATCAGGTGATTTTATGAAAAACAGCAAAAAACAGCTGGCTCTGCCAATGGTTCTGGCAGCAGCCCTGTTGTGTCTCCTTCTTTTCGCTTTACATTTTCAGGGGAAAAAGCAGAGCTCCGTGGTTGTGGAAAAGAAGGGAAATGGAGCTTTTACATTGCTTTGTCCGAAACTTGACCATTGCGCGGATGCCTTTATCATGTACAATGACAGGCAGGCGGTTATGATTGATGCCGGAGAAGCCGGAGACGCGGACAGACTTCTTGAGATCCTCCGGGATCAGGGGATCGATACCCTGGACGCACTGATCCTTACCCATTATGATAAGGATCACATCGGGGGAGCCCCGGCTATCCTTAAGGCGGTAACTGTTAAGAAGTGCTATATGACTCGTGGGGCGGAGGACAGTGAGGAATACAGGCAACTGTTTCAGAGCTTACAGGAGACCCGCACAGAGCAGGAAATTGTTAGGGAAACGGAAGAATTGGCCTTGCTGGATGCAGCCCTTGCTATTTATCCACCATTGGCAGAAACCTATGAAAAGAATCAGGATAACAACCTGTCTTTGATCGTCAGTGTTAAAGCTTCGCAGGACAGCCTGCTCTTTACCGGAGATGCCCAGAAGGAAAGGGTGAGGGAGTATGTTGAAAAGCAGTATGACGGAACCCGGTTTACCTGGCTTAAAGTTCCGCATCATGGACGGGACAAGAAGCCTGTGAAGATGTTGCTTAATTGTTTTATTCCGGAGGAAGCGGTGATATGCTCTTCCGAAGAGGAGCCCGAGAATGAGAAAGTGGTTGAACTTCTGGAGGAAGCGGGCGTCAGAGTCGAGCTTACCAGAAAAGGAGACAGGGGACGGTTCTCTGTCTCCTCCGATGGCATGATACAAGGGGAGTTAAGAGATCGAGGGAGAGGAGATAATTATCATGAACAGATTGAAGAGCAGGATAATTGCGGGATGTGCCTTTATGGTATTGGTGCTTTCACTGTGGGCGGCAGTTTCGGGTGTGCCGGTCCGGGCGGAAGCCGCAGCCGATGGTAATACATCAGCCCCGGCGGCCATGACGGCTTCGGAAGGAATACCTGGAAAGAAGGTGGGAACGGTCATTATGGTATCCTGCAAGGATATCGCTGCTTATCCCGGCCTTGGTGTCGAGGTAAAATATACGGCAAAGAAAAAACTGCTGGAAATAGACCGCAATAATATCCATGGTAAGCTCTATCTGGGAAAGAAGCAGATGATCGTGAATGAAGAGATTAAATATACTCTGCCGGCGGCCATGCGGCTGGTAAAGCAGGAAAACGGAAAACAGATCCCCATGATTCCGGCTGCAAGGGTTGGAAATATCCTGGGGCTTAAGTACCGGTATGATTCGGCTTCAAAACGGGTGATCTATACTCCCCGTAAGGCCAGGATCACATCCACAAAGAACCTCCAGACAAAGCCTTTTATGCTGATGAGTACAGAGGAGTTCGTAAAGTTTCTGGGTCCCCTGGCCAGAAAAGAGTATAAAAAGAGCGGTTTTCTGGCATCCATCACCATCGCCCAGGCTATCCATGAGAGTTACAGCGGCTGCTCCCTGCTGGCCCAGAAAGGGAATAATCTGTTCGGGATGAAGGCCTATCTCTCAGGAAATAACTGGTCGGGTTCCAAATGGAAGGGCAAGGTGGTCGTCAAACGCACCAGAGAGCAGTACGGAAAACGGGTTGTGACCATCACAGACCGCTTCCGCAAATATGATAATGTGATGCAGAACATTCAGGACCACTCGGCATATTTCCTCCATGCCAGAAACGGCAGCAGGCTTCGCTATGCCGGTATCGCAAAAACAAAAAACTATAAGACACAGCTTAGGATCATAAAAAAAGGCGGATATTGCACTTTTTCTGATTATACAAAGAATCTGGAGAGGCTTATTAAGAAATACCATCTGACAGATTATGATAAATGATGAAAGAAGGAGACAGAGAACCGTCCCCTGTCTCCCTGGCAGAGAGGAGTGACTTAAATGAAGTATATGGAGAAGATTGAGAAGAGGACGTCCATTCGTGAATTCAGGAAAAAGGTCCTGGAACAGGAGAAGCTGGATATGATTGCCGAGAGCTTCCCAAAGCTGCACAGGCTGCTGCCTGACATTGATGTGGTGCTGGCCATCCGGACCGGCGATACCATGCTCCGCATGGAAGGCGTAACGGGATATCAGGGTAAGAGCTTTATGGCTCCGGCCTATCTGGTGCTGCTTTCTGAGAAGGCGGACTATTATATGGAGAATGCCGGTTATATTGGGGAAGACCTCTGCCTGCTGTTGACAGAGATGGGGATCAGTCATTGCTGGCTGACTGCCAATGACAGTGATGCCGCAAAAGCTGCTGCCGGAATCGATTCTGAAAAGGAAGCCGTGGTGGTGATCGCCTGCGGCTATGGAGTAAAGGAAAAGACGAAGAGACGTCTGGACATCCGGACTCCTTCCAATGTCCACTTTAAAGAGCGGAAAGGCCACATTGCTCCCAAGATCGCCCAGGATGAGCTGGTTTATCAGGACAAATGGGGAGTGGCTGTAGACTGGGTTAATCAGCAGATGGATCCCCTTCTGGACAAGTCCTTCTACGCTGCCAGCCTGGCCCCCAGCTTTTTAAACCGCCAGCCCTACCGCTACGTTTTAAAGGGCAGGCAGGTCATCCTTTGTGCTAAAAAAGAGGACATGACTTCTGTTAAGGATACTCTTCTGGATATCGGAGCCACCATGCTGAACTTTGACGCCATAGCGTCCCAGCAGGACTATATTGACTGGCAGATGGGCGCACCGGAGGGCGCGGAAAGCATCGGCATGCCGGAAGAGTACGATGCGGTGGCCTATTATTACTGGGATTAACGAAAAAGGAGACAGAGAACCGTCCCCTGTCTCCCCTCTCGGATTAGCGGGAGGAAGGAGACAGAGAACCGTCCCCTGTCTCCCTTTTACGCGAAAGGATCAGGTAGAAGGTGGGCATCATCAGGAGGCAGAGGAGGGTAGAAGCCACCAGTCCGCCTATGATGACGAAGGCCATACCGCTCATCATCTTATTGTCGCTGAAAAGGGCCATGGGGATCATGGCAAGGATGGTGGTGAGGGTGGTCATGAGGATAGGACGGAGACGGATGGTGCCGGCCCGGATCAGGGCGTCCGCCAGTGCCATATGCTCTTTTTCCTGATTGGCGGTGTCCACCAGCAGAATGCCGTTATTTACCACGATTCCCATCAGCATCAGAAATCCCATCATGGAAACCATGTTCAGGCTGTTTCTGGTTATAAAAAGCAGAAGGAAGGAGCCGATCAGGGAGAAGGGAATGCAGGTCATGACCATCAGGGAGAACCTGGAGGATTCAAACTGCATGGCCATCACAAGAAATACCAGAAAGATTCCTGAAAGGATGGCCCGGAATATGGCGGTAAGATTCTCTGACCGCATATTATCCATGTAGGAAGAGCTTAAGCCGGTCCCTTTGGGGAATTTCATTTTTTTAACTTTCTTTTCTATTGTCTTATTGATCTTACTTTTCTGCTCACTGTCTACAGTGGCCGATATAGTCTGCTGGTACCTGCCGTCGCTGCGCTGGATCATCTGGGGTTCCTGGGTCATCCTGAGGCCTGCGATATCCGACAGTACCGTCTGTCTGCCGGTCATGCCCGTAAGGACCTTATCCATGAGCTGGTTCTGGTCTGCGTAGGTGCCTTTGGGATATCTCAATATAATATCATAATTCTTTCCATCTATTTCCATACTGTCGGCGGTCATGCCGGTCAGAGTCTGATAAAGGTCTCCCGCGATCTGGGCCGGTGACAGACCGGCATTGGCGGCTTTTAAAGGATCGATGATCACATGGGCGGAAGACTTGGCGGCCGATGCGTCTGACTTTACATGTAACACTCCTGGGGTTTTACGCATCAGGGCCTCCACCTGGTCAGAAGCCTTCGAGAGGGCCTGAAGGTCATCACTTTCCAGGACAATATCCACCAGGTCTGTGGCATAGCCGCTCATCATCTCACTGCCGCCTCCGGAAGCCTGGACAAAGATGTCCACATCAGTCATGCCGGAGAGTTTATCAGAGTATTCATTTATAGCTTCTTCACTGGTCCTGCCGCAGTGTTTCCTGGCATAAGCGGTCAGGGTGGCAGTGTTCTGGGAAATGGACAGGCTGTAATTCTTAAAATGATCGTCCGAGGCAACCATTTTCTCAAGTTCCTTCATCCGTTCCCCCATGGCGGAAAGCTTTGTTCCCGACCGGAAGGTGGAAGTGATGGTGATGCTGCCGTCATAATTGGTGGGGATCAGCTCAAAATCCAGAGTGGAAGCCAGAAAAAATGAAATGATCAGCAGGAGGACACTCACCGCCATCGTGGTCTTTTTGCGGTACAAAAGCCTGCGGAGCATTCTTCCATAAAGGGCTCTTACCCTGTCCAGAAAATGATTGACGGGATTATCGGTCTTTTCTGCGGGCTTTACCTTGACATAAAGCAGGGGTACGATACAAAGGGCCATGATCAGAGAGGCGATCATGGCAAAGACAATGATCATGCCCAGCTGGGAAAACATCTGTCCCGCCATACCGGAGATCAGAGACAGGGGAAGATATACTACACAGGTGGTGATGGTGGAAGCGAAAATACTCATGGAGACCGTTCCGGCCCCCTGTATGGCGGCTTCCTTAATGTTTTCCGTGGTTTCCCGGAGACGGAAGCAGCTTTCAATGACCACAATGGAGTTATCAACGATCATACCTATGGCAATAACCAGAGCTCCGGTGGTGATGATATTCAGGTTGAATCCGAACAGGTACATACAGATCAGGGTGGCAAATACAGAAAGGGGCATGGAGCTGCCGACGATCAGGCTGGCCCTCCAGTCTCCGAAGAAGATAAAAAGAATAACCATGGCAAGGACAACACCGAAGATCAGGGTCTCCCCCACGGATTTCAGGGAGTCGGTGATGCTGCCGCCGGCATCGTAGCTGATATCAAAGAGGACGCCGGGGTCTCCGGATTCCAGCCTTTTTAAGGTTTTTCGGAGGTTGCGGCATACCCGGACGGTGGACCCGCTCTGCCGTTTGGTGACGCTGACACTCACATTATTCTGCCCGTTGTAACGGCTTATGCTTTCCGCATCCTTGGCCGCCATGCTGATGTCGGCCACGTCGCCCAATGTGATGAATGACCCCTGGGATGTGGTAAGGACCGTATTCCTCACATCGTCCAGTGACAGATACTTGGAGCTGGTGCTGACACTGATATCCTGGCTTCCCCCGCTGATGGTCCCGGCAGGGACATTATACTGGGTCATGCCGATGGTCTGACCGATACCGGAAATGTTGAGGCCGTACTGCTGCATTTTCTTCTCATCCAGCTGGATCCGGACATAGTTCTCCCGTCCGCCGGTGACCTGGACTCTGGCCACATCCGGCACAGCCTCCAGAGCCGGCACCATGGTATTTTCAATATAGGCCATCATATCCGAAGATCCGTCGTTGGTCACAGAGATGGTCATGGTGCTCATGACATTGACATCCATCTGCATGATGGTAGGATCCTGGCAGTCGTCAGGCAGCTTAAGCATATCCAGGGCAGCAGACAGATCTGTGTAGGCGTCATTCATATCCATGTTATAGTCATAGGTGAATGCCACCATGGAATAATTATCGTAAGAATAGGAAAGAACCTGTTCAACGCCGGACAGGGAGCTGCCGGCGTCTTCGATCTTTTTTGTGACAAGCTGTTCGATGCTTTCGGGACCTGCCCCGGGATAGACCGTATTGACCAGCATCATGGGCATCTGGATATCAGGGGTCAGTTCCATATCAAAGCTGAAAAGGGCGATCACCCCGAAGACAAGGATGCCCAGGACCACCAGTGCCGTGGAAACAGGGCGCTTCAGGACCAGTTTTGTGAGAATCATTTGCTATCCTCCCCACTCATGACTTTTACTTTGGCCCCATCCTTCAGACCGGAAGCCCAGGTAGTAATGATACAGTCACCTTCCGCAAGACCGGAAGCGACAGTGATATATTTTTCATTGAACAGACCGGTTTCTATATCAGTCCGCAGGGCTTTGCCGTCGGTCACCTTGTATACATAAGCCTGACCGTCATCATAATATACAGAATCGTAAGGGATCAGAAGCTCGCCGGATACAGCATTGCTCACAATGGAGAGCTTTACACTGGAGCCGGAGGACAGTTCCTTCTGCCCGGTGGTGACAAACTCTGCCTCCACTTTAAATAAGCCCTTCTGGGGATCCACGGCTGTCCCGATGGAGATAATGTGGCCCAGGTCCTGTGCCTGCTCGTCGTCCTCCTTCCTGATCAGGGCCGCCTGGTCCCCGATTTTAAGAAAATTCTTTACATCCTCCGTCACATAAAAGGCAGCGATCATGGAGTCCTTTTCAGATATGGTAAAGGCAGCTAATCCCTGGGAAGCCATGCCATGTTCCTTTACATTGACGGCATCCACAATACCGTTGATGGGTGCGGTAAGCCGGTAAAGATCCTTCTGGTACTGGGCAGCCTCCACCCCTGTTTTGGCGGCCTCGATCTGGGCATCATATACCTCACTGCCGGCAGAGGCGGCCTCGGCCAGCTTTTCCGCAGTGGCCAGACTGTCCTTTGTGGCGGAGATCTGCCCTTTAAGCTGGGATATATTGGTTTTCAGAGTGGCGATACTGGTGTCCAGCTGGCTCAGGCCGGAACCGGAACCGGTGAAAGCAGTCTGGGCGTCCTCCGCATCTCCCTTTAAGGCCTCTAAACCGGTGGTTCTCAGATATTCTACCGTAAGGCCGGCCTCTGTCAGAGCAGACATCAGTGCCTGAGCCTGCTTCTGCTTTGCCTGGGAGGCAGCGGCGTCGACGGAAGAATCAGGGCCCGCCGCCGGGTAATTATTCCCCTGGGCCTGCGCATTATTATCTGCCGCCGGGTTATTATTTCCCTGGGCCTGCGCGTTATTCTCCGCCGCCGGGTTATCCGGAGCAGCGGCAGGCACAGGCTGGGAAGGGGTCTGCGGGACATAGGATACCGTAGTGGCGGCAGCGGTAAGCCCGGCAGTGGTCTTACAGTCGGGATTGTTGTTCAGGAATGCTTCAAATTGTACCAGAAGCCGCTGGGCTGTTTTAAAACGCTTTTTTGCGGCCGCCAAGGTCTTCTGGGCGGCTGCCTGGGACTTCTTAACGGTATTTCTGGAGTTTTTAAGCTTCTCCAGCTGCTTTTCAGCAGTATCAAGAGAAGATTTATAGGTCTTTAATGTTTTTTTCAGGGTCTTTACATTAGCATCCGCCTGAATCTTTGCGGTATCTGTCTGACTTTGGGCGGCTTCCTTTCCGGCCCTGGCGGATTTGACCGCATCCCTGGCGGACTGAACGGACAGGTCAGCAGAAGTATCGTCCAGCTGACATAAAAGATCTCCTTCCCGGACACGGTCTCCCACCTTAACAGGGATCTGTTCCACCGTCCCGGCTGCCAGGGGGACCACATCCACGGTCAGATTGGGGGAAAGGGTGGCAATATAATCCGTGCTGATCTCCAGCCTTCCGGTCTCGGCGATGCATGTGTCCACCTTGATGTCAGACAGAGATTTTTTCTCTTTTTTCTTCAGGCAGCCCGTGAGGGAAGAAACCGTCAGGACGCCGGCAAGAAATAAAGCAGTTGTATATCTGATTCTGGTTAAAAGAGGTCTTTTCTTCATATTATATTACTGGCCTCCTGAGAAAAAAATCGAAATCGCCTCAGCGATTTCGAGCGGGTTAGCGCAGCTGAGATTAATTAAGGTAATTATACGATTGCGAGGATTTTAAGTCAAGAAAATACATGTTTTCCCTGCATAATCGGATCCTGTGCCCTGATGTCTTTACAAATTCTTTAAAAAGGGGTTTACAAATACAATAAAAAGGTATAGTTTATAGCTGATATGAAAACAAGGAGGTGGTGAGAAGCTTGAAAGAACAGAATAAAAAGAAAATATTGATCATTCTGCTGGTAATGCTGGCGATATTGATCGTGGGAATCGTGATGACTCACCGGTATTCCATACGGCATGAGACGGTAAAGGAGACCATGAGAGATGCGGTTTTGCATGATCGGAATAAAATTGTTTTACCGGGAGGACTCCAGGTGGATCCTTCTCTGGTGTCCGGTTTCGTTGTAACGGCAGGCCTTCTGCTGTTCGCGGCCTTGATCCGTATATTTGCCATACCCAGGTTCCGGTATGTGCCGGGGCGTTTCCAGATGCTCATAGAAATGTGGGTGGGAATATTCGACGGACTGGCAAAGGGCAACAGTCCTCATAAGAATAAGGCCCTGGGAGCTTATATCTTTGCGGCCGGCACCTATATTTTCACCGGTACCATGTTCGAGCTTTTCGGATTTCAGGCCCGGACCGCCCAGGGACATTCCGTTGCCCTGCCGGCGCCTCTGGCCAACATTAACGGGGCCATTGCCATGGGATGCTTCTCGTATCTGTTTATTGTATTCGGAGGTATCTGCACCAATGGTTTTAAGGGAATATTAAAGGCCTTAAAGGAGTTTTCCCTGCCGGTCTCCATGACCTTCCGTTTGTTTGGAGCCTTACTGTCCGGTATGCTCACGACGGAGCTGGTATATTACTATATTACATTGAGTTTCTTTTTGCCGGTAATTGTCGGCGTACTGTTTACAGTGCTGCATGCCCTGATACAGGCTTATGTCCTGACCATGCTGACTTCGGTTTATTACGGGGAGGTCACTGAAGTGACAGAGAGCAAAAAGAAGAACCATAACAAAAAGAAGAAGAACAAGGATATCAATACGGAAGAAGCCGTTGTTTCTTAAGCAATCAGGAGGAATATTATGCTTAAATTTATTAAACCTTTATCAATCACACTGGGACTGCTGATCTTTGTGATGGCAGCAGGCCTTATCGTTGGAACCGTTCGTCTGTATGCCGCAGGGAACCAGAATGCTGCGGCAGGGGAAAGCGCAGTGCAGGAAACCGTAGAAGAGGAAACGGATTCTTCTGAGCAGACAGTGGAGAAATCCGGAGATTCCGGAGTTGCCGGAAAAGCCATCAGCGCGGCTCTGGCCATCGGTCTGGCAGCCCTGGGCGGAACATTGTCCATGGGTAATGCCATATCCAAGTCTACAGAGGGGGTAGCCCGCCAGCCTGAGGCAGAGGATAAGATCCGGACTTTACTTATGCTGGGTCTGGTATTTATTGAAACGGTGGTAATTTACGCTTTGATCGTCGCGATACTGATCGTGTTCGTCATGTGATACTGCCGGGAGAAAGAACCGGCTCATGCTGCGCCTGCACAGGATAAAACGGACCGCAGGCAGCAGCCAGTTAGTATATAGAGGAGGCAAAGCGATATGCCGCTTGGAATAGATTTTGTACAGGTTTTGATTCATATGTTTAATGTCATCATCCTCTTCGGAGGCCTGTATTTTCTTCTGTATGGTCCCGTAAAGAAGTTTATGGAGCAGAGAGAAGAACATTATAAGAAGCTGGATGATGAGAAGAACAGCGCGCTTGAAGAAGCGCGCAGGCTGAAAGAGGAGAGGGAAGCCCAGCTGGGAAGCCTCGAGGAGGAGATCAGCCAGAAGAAGCAGGAAGCAGCCAAAGAGCTTAAGACTCTGCGCAGCCAGAAGATGAAAGAGGCCGAGGAAGAGGCTTCGCAGATCATCAGTAAGGCAGAAACAGAAGCACAGCGGAAGCGGAAGGAGATCGTGGATGGAGCAAAGGATGACATTTCCAGTATTATTGCCGATGCCGCGGATAAGCTTCTGGTGAATGGTGATACGGACAGCTTTTACGACGCATTTTTAGAGGATGCAGAGAAGAATGCCGAAAGGGGTGCAGAGAATGCCTGATAAGATTGAGGGCAGAAGGCCGGAAGCCTACCTGTATTCTGCTGCCGCGCCGGATGAGGCAAGAAAGAAACGCTTTGAGGATTTTCTTAAAAATAGATATCATAAGGATTATGAGCTGGTCTGGGTACATGATGAGGATATCACATCCGGGTTCCGGCTGGCAGTCGGCCATGAGACCTATGACTGGACCAGGGAAGGCCGTATCCAGCAGTTTAAGGATATGCTCCGGAAGAAAGCCGTGGAGGATGAGACTCCCGGCGGGACAGACCTGATCACTTTATATAAGAACACTCTGGAGTCCTGGACACTTGCCGCCCTGCCCGAAGAAGAAGGCACCGTAACCATGGTGGGAGACGGAATCGTTTTTGCGGACGGCCTGGAGAGTGTAGTTTACGGGGAAATTGTCGTTTTTGAATCCGGCATCAGAGGTATGGTTCAGGACCTGCGGCCGGATTGTGTGGGTATCATTCTGTTCGGAGACGAAGAGAGTATCATGGAGGGAAGCCGGGTACGCAGAACCAAGAAGACTGCCGGTGTTCCCGTGGGGGAAGACTTCCTGGGAAGGGTCATTGATGCCCTGGGAATCCCCATTGACGTACAGGGTCCCATCATTCCTTCTGATTACCTGCCCATAGAGGCGGCGGCGCCGGAGATCATTGAGCGACAGGCTGTGGATACTCCCATGAATACCGGGATCCTCTGCATTGATTCCATGTTTCCCATCGGAAGAGGGCAGAGGGAACTGATCATCGGAGACCGCCAGACGGGCAAGACAGCGATTGCCATTGACACCATCTTAAACCAGAAAAATAATGACGTTATATGTATTTATGTGGCCATCGGGCAGAAGGCCAGCAGTGTGGCCCAGCTGGTGGCTTCCCTGCGGAAAAAGGGAGCCATGGATTATACCATCGTGGTAAATGCGTCGGCCAGTGAGTCTGCCCCCATGCAGTTTATTGCCCCCTATTCGGGTACCGCCCTGGGTGAGTATTTTATGCGTAAGGGCCGGGATGTGCTGATCGTCTATGATGACCTGTCCAAGCATGCCATTGCCTACCGCGCCCTGTCACTGCTGCTGGAGCGGTCCCCGGGACGGGAGGCCTATCCGGGGGATGTATTTTATCTTCACTCCAGATTGCTGGAGAGGTCAGCCAGACTTTCCGATGAGATCGGAGGCGGCAGTCTGACGGCCCTGCCCATCGTGGAAACCCAGGCAGGAGATGTATCTGCCTATATACCGACCAATATCATATCCATCACCGACGGACAGATCTTCCTGGAGTCGGACCTTTTCTTTGCGGGGCAGCGGCCTGCAGTCAATGTAGGCCTTTCCGTATCCCGTGTAGGCGGGGCGGCCCAGACAAAGGCCATGAAGAAGGCCACCGGAAGTATCCGTCTTGATTTGGCCCAGTACCGGGAGATGGAGGTTTTTACCCAGTTCTCCAACGACCTGGACGAAAGTACCAGGAAGAGGCTAGTCTACGGTCAGGGGCTGATGCATTTGCTTCGCCAGAATCAGGGACAGCCCTATAGCCTGCATGAGCAGGTGATCCTGCTGGTGGCAGGAACCGCCCATGTGATGCAGGAGGTTCCCCTGGTAAAGATCGACCGGTTCCGCCGGGACCTGCTGACATATTTTGAGCATACTGCGTCAGACCTTTGTGAGAGAATTGATACCAGCGGCCTTCTTTCGGATGAGGATAAGAGCAGGATCGTTGAGATTGCCGGAAGTTATAAAAAGAAGTGGTTAGAAAATGTCTAATATAGCCGGAATCAAAAACAGAATAAACAGTGTAAAGAATACCCATAAGATCACCAACGCCATGTATCTCATTTCCTCCACAAAGCTTCAGAAAGCAAAGCAGGAGCTGAATAATACCAGGCCCTTCTTTGAAATGCAGGAGCATGAGATCAAAAGGATCTTTCAGACTGAGGGGGATGTGAATTCTGCCTATTTTTATCCCAAGACCGGGCGAAAGCCGGCGGAGACCTATGCCTATCTGGTAATCACCGCGGACAAGGGGCTGGCCGGTTCTTATAACTATAATGTGATCAAACTGGCCAACCAGGAGATGCAGAAACACAAAAAAATGAAGCTTTACGTGGTGGGCGAGTATGGAAGACGGTATTACATGAAGCACAATATTCCCATTGAGCAGTCCTTCCTGTATACCGCCCAGAATCCTACCATGCACCGGGCCAGGGAGATCAGTCAAATTCTGCTGACAGAGTATGATGAAGGAAGAGTAGACGAGATCCGGGTTATTTACAGTGACATGGAAAATGAACTTACCTCCACGGTCAAGAGGATGAAGCTGCTTCCCTTTGAGAGAAAGCCGTTCATGACGCCCAAGGAGGAAATGAACAAGATAGATATCCATTATAAGTTTTATCCTTCTGTTACTGAGGTTATTGACCAGGTTATGCCGGGATATATTGCAGGCTTTATTTATGGTGCTCTGGTGGACAGCTTTTCCGCGGAGCAGAATGCCAGAATGAATGCCATGAATTCCGCCAATAAGAATGCCCAGGAGATCCTGGCAGATCTTCAGGTGGAATACAACAGTGTCCGCCAGTCTGTCATTACCCAGGAGATCACCGAGATCTCCGCGGGGGCGAAGGCACAGCGGAAAGCACGAAGCGGAGGCAGGAAATAAATGCATACAGGAAAGATTATTCAGGTTTCAGGACCTGTTATTGATGTAGAGTTCGCCCGCGGCCAGCTGCCCAGGATCCGGGAAGCGCTGACGGTTGAGGTTGAGGGAAAGACCAGGACCATGGAGGTGTCCCAGCACCTGGGGAAATCCAGGGCCAGATGTGTTATTCTTTCCCAGAGTGACGGCATCTGCCGGGGTATGAAGGTGACTGCCACCGGAGGCGGCATCCGTGTTCCCGTGGGAGATGTGACCATCGGAAGAATGTTTAACGTGCTGGGAGACCCCATTGACGGGGGACCTCCGGTTCCGGAGGAGGCAGAGAGATGGAATATCCACCGTCATGCCCCTTCTTTTGCGGACCAGAGTGTCGAGGTTGAGATCCTGGAGACGGGCATCAAGGTCATCGACCTTTTGGAGCCCTATGCCAGGGGCGGCAAGATCGGCCTGTTCGGCGGCGCCGGAGTCGGCAAAACCGTTCTGATCCAGGAGCTGATCCATAATGTTGCCATGGAGCACAGCGGATATTCTATTTTCACCGGTGTGGGTGAGAGAAGCCGTGAGGGAAATGACCTCTGGAACGAGATGAAGGAAAGTGGTACCATCGATAAGACCGCCATGGTTTTCGGCCAGATGAATGAATCCCCCGGCGTGCGTATGAGAGTAGGCCTTACCGGCCTTACCATGGCTGAGTACTTCAGGGATGTGGAACACAGGGATGTTCTTCTTTTCATAGATAATATTTTCCGTTTTGTTCAGGCCGGTTCCGAGGTGTCCACTTTATTGGGACACATGCCCTCGGCGGTAGGCTACCAGCCCACCCTGGCCCAGGAAATGGGAGCATTGCAGGAGAGGATCACCTCCACCAGCGAGGGTTCGGTCACCTCCGTGCAGGCAGTTTATGTGCCGGCCGATGACCTGACGGACCCGGCTCCCGCCACCACCTTTACCCATTTGGACGCCACCACGGTCCTTTCCAGAAGTATCGCCGAGCAGGGCATTTACCCCGCGGTGGATCCCTTAAATTCCACCTCCAGGATCCTGGAGCCGGATATTGTGGGCGAGGAGCATTACCGGACAGCCAGGGATGTGCAGGAGTATCTGCAGAAGTATAATGAGCTGCAGGATATTATCGCCATCCTGGGAATCGAAGAACTGTCGGACGAGGACCAGAATGTGGTCTCCAGAGCCCGTAAGATCATTCGTTTCCTGGCCCAGCCCATGTTTGTGGCGGAGAAATTTACCGGTATGGAAGGAAAATATGTGCCGGTAAAGGAGACTATCCGCGGTTTCAGGGCGATTCTGGACGGAGAGTACGACCATCTGCCGGAAGAGGCCTTCTATAATGTGGGTACCATTGATGAGGCGGTAAAGAAAGCGGAAGCTTTACAATAAGCTTCCGGAGGAGATGATGTAAGTGAACACATTTTCATTGAGGATATATGAAGCGGAGGATATCTTTCTTGCCGGCGATGCCGAGATGGTAGTGATCCCCACAGTGGATGGGGAATATGCCATCATGGCGGGGCATGAGAACATGGTGTTCTCTGTGGTGCCCGGCAAGCTTAAGTACCGGATGGCCGGTCAGGAGACGAAGATCGCTTTCGTGGGCTCCGGTATGATGCGCGTGGAGGATAACGATGTGCTTATCCTTACAGAAGTGGCGGAGCATCCGGACGAGATTGACATTGAGCGGGCCAGAAGGAAGGAAGCGGAGGCCAGGGAGGCTATTCTGCAGAAACGCAGCATCAAAGAGTATTACCTGGCCCAGGCCAGCCTGATCCGGTCCATCGGCCGGATGCGGGTAAAGAACGATACCAGTTTGTCATAGCCTGAGACGGCCGATGATGGAATCGGTATAGAGGGAATGTCTGTGATGAGTAATATTTATAAAGAAATCAGAAAATTGAATCCCCGGAATAAGAATGTGTCAGCGGTTATAGTAAAAGGCAGCCTTGCAGGAAGCAGGGCTCTTTTTGTTAACGGGAGACTGCACACGGTAGAAGGAATACAGGGGGAAGCTGCCGTGGACCGGCGGGAAGCTGACAGGGCACAGGAGTCAGCCGTCGGGGACCCTGGGAATTTCAAGGCTTCCGAAATATGGTTTAAAGCCCATACACCGGACCTGGCGGGCCTGTCCGGACCGGGTCTTATTGAGCTGGAGGGAGAGACAGTTTACTATGAACTCCTGGGAGGTAAGAAGAAACTGGTGGTCTGCGGCGCGGGCCACGTGGGTCTGGCCGTAGTCCGTATGGGTAAACTTCTGGGCTATCACGTGACCGTCATTGACGACCGGACGGAATTCTCCTTAAAGGCCGGGGAGGCAGGGGCTGACAAGGTCATCACAGATGTTTATGAGGAGGGGCTTGCCCAGATACCGGGTGATCAGGATACCTGTTTTATCATTGTCACCAAAGCCCACAGTGAGGACCTCCTTACTTTGAAGGCGATCCTTAAGAAGGAATATGCCTACATCGGCCTTATGGCAAGCAGAAAAAAAGTAACCCTGCTCACGGAGAATCTGCGTGAAGAGGGTTATTCCGAAGCGGCCATCAGGCAGGTCCATATGCCCATCGGTCTTAAGATCGGGGCAGAGACCCCGGAGGAAATTGCCGTATGTATCATGGGAGAGATCATTCAGACCTGTAACTCAGGGGACAAAAGATTCGGGTATCCCGAGGAGATGCTGGATATTCTTTGCGGGGATAAAGATATTTATAACGGAGATATAGACGCTCTTAGTGGGGATAATGAATCAGAACAGATCCGGACACAAGTTGTTCTGGCCACTGTGATCAGAAAAGTGGGTTCCGGCCCCAGAAATGCCGGGGCCAGAATGCTTGTTTTAGGAGATGGAAAGTTCCTCGGGACAGTGGGAGGGGGCAAGGTGGAAGCCCGAACCCTGAAGGCTGCCCGCGAGATGCTTGAAGAGGCTTTTGGCGGGAAAAAGCCTTCTGGAGAAAAAAACCAGGAGGAAGAGATTGCAGCCGAAGCCAGGCAACCACAGAAACAGCCGTCAGCCGGAGGTGTTCGCCTTATTTCTGTGGAGCTGGATGCGGGCTCAGTTGATTCTCCGGAAATGATCTGCGGTGGCAGGATGGATGTACTGCTGGAAAAAATTCAAATATCCCTTTGTTAATTATAATTGTTGATGTAAATGCCTTCGGAAAGACAGTATTAGAAACCGTGGCTTCCGCCGCCACCGCCGCCTCCTCCACCACCGCCACCGCCGCCGGAGCCGCCGCTGTCGCTGGTGTGTGGATTATATACTTTGCTCTTTCTGGTAAATACCGGTTTGTCCCCGGTAAATGAACAGCTGGCGCCGATGACACTCATGATATCGCTGCTTTCTGCTGCCTGCTGCCGGGAGATTTTTCTGCTGATGAAATAGAGGATAAAGGCAGACAGGATTACCGAAAGCATGGCGTTGGTGATATGACGCATGGGCTGGGCAATCTTATTCCCGGACAGGAGGGTATTCATTTCAGTGTAAACTTCCCGGGCACAATCGTAATAATTCCCTTTTTTAGCTATTTTATAAACATTATCTGTGATGGTATTGGCATAGCTTTTGGTGATAATATCATAAATATCTCCGTCACTGAATATGATCAGCTGCCGGTGATTCATATCGATGAGGAAAATGGTACTGCTGGCACTGCCGAAGAGCTGGTGAAGAATATCACCTGTGGCGCCTTCATAGTCGCTGCGATCGATCCGGGTAGTCATAAATGCAACATTTCCGTAGGACGTGATGGGCTCCATTACAGAGAGCAGGTCCTCTTCTTCTGATTCTGAAAGCAGATCCTCTTCATCGTTAAAATAAATGCGGTAATCAGAGCCGGCTGTTTTATAAGTCCTTTCAGAGCCTTCTTCACCGGTTTCAAGGGTCAGCCCGGAGGAGGCCGCAGATACTGCGATCTGTCCCCAGATAAGAAAGATCAATAACAGGAACAAAGCGGAGACAAGCCGATTTTTATGTAATAGAATCGAGGATGGTCTGATCATGGTGCCTCCTTTCCCCGGTTGTGCAGCTCCGGAATAGGTCTTGTTATCAGAAGGTTATACTTTCGAATGACATTGATCAAAGTAGAAAAGATACCGACATAGGCAATGATCATTCCGATATAGTAGATCACATCAGAAACAGGATGAAGGATATTGATAACAGCGGCTAAAAGAACTGCCAGCTGTGAACCCACGATTCCCTGCTCCGGTTTATATTTTACGCCCGGTTTATCCTTGTCATCAAAGGTCATCTCCCAGAAAATGAAGGCTGCTGAGATAAGCAGGAAGTTCAGAGTCACCCGGTGGAAGATGGTTTCAAAAATATCATCTGTTGAAAAGTAAATAACGCAGGCAGCTATCAATGTCAGGACCAGAGAAGCAATCATACCGAGATGGATAACCCGGTGAAGGAAGGGTGTATCCTTTTTATTTTGCTTCTTCTGCTGCTTTTTTTTCCCTTTCTTTTCCTTAGCTTTGCCGGCAGTCTGTTTTCTTTGAAAACCCTTATCAAGCTCCCGGTTATCCCTTTTTATAATACTGGATATTTCCTCATAATAAATGATACCTGAGGCCAGAGAAAATAATCCGGCGAAAAATAGGGCGGTGGGGGCAGTGAAGGAGAAGACCGCGTTCAGGAGGAAATACAGGGGCACGGCACAGAGCAGAGCAGCAAAAATATATTTGCGTTCATCGATGGGAATGTCCGCCGCCACCTTTCCGGTCTGTCCGTTCACGGTCATGTAAGCCACCCGGTCCCTGTCCCGCCAGGTAAGGAACCATACAGGAAACATGGCTCCCACAGGTTCTCTGATATTGGTTTTCAGATTCTGGTTCATGGTCTTTGTCCCGGAAGATGTGCTGATGGGATATTTTCCGGCAACCGGATCCCTTTCAATGACCCGGATCGTTTCCTCATTTGCCATGTTATTGGCTTCATCCATATATGTTTCCGCACCCACATCAGCCACGTCCGCGTAAAAACCGGAAAGATAGGAGGGGACGAAATCCTTCATCTGGCCCGGGTCAAAGGGTGCAATGGCAGCGCTGATGGCATCGTCAAAGGACGAAGATGCGTCAAAGCATAGTCCGTCATAACTGGCGTCCACATCGCCGGTAACGTTATAATAGTCCGTCACGTCATAATCCCCGGACCTGTATTCGTGTTTTGCGGTGAGGGAGACATTTCCTTTATGGGTAAAACCATAGGACCAGTAAGGTATGTAAATTCCTCTGAAGTTTTCCAGAAATTTAGGGTCCTTAAGGATGCCCGGAGCGAAGATGGAGGCTTTGAGCTTCTGCTTGTAGGCATTGACACAGTCTTCAGAAGTCTTCTGAAAGGGAATGATCTTCGCAGGACGTTTCTCCTTGCGCAGTCTGGTGTCAAGAACCACAGAGGAACCGCAGTAAGAACAGAACTCAGAAACGCTCTGATCGGTGCTGATTATTTCTCCCCCACACTGAGGACATGAAAAAACGGTTACATCATAGGAATCTTTGTCTTCTTCCGCAGGGCTGCCCGCATACTCTTCCATCTCATAGCAATCATAATCACTGTCGCAATAGGGACATTTCAGCCTTTGTGTTGGAATATCAAAGCGAAGATTACCTCCGCAGTTTCTACAGTTGTACATAAAGCTTCCACCTCCTAAAAAAAGCCTCCCGAGAATAATCCTCAGATGTTCGAGAGGTTCTTTATGGTTTGGTTACTGCTATTTTACTATGTAAAATCGGGAAAGTCCAGTTAAACAGACAGGTATCTTTTTTATTGAATCTTTGAGATAAATCATGTAAAATATATGAAAGAGGGAACTCTCCGGAAATAGCATACAGGAAATAGCATAGGGGATATAGTATATTAAGGAGATGGATTATGAGGCGTATAATATCTTTTATGGTGATGATTATTATGGCAGCAGGTATTTGCCTGAATACACAGGCAGCAGTCACTCCCATAGTGTCGGAAAGCAAGGCAAACCCGCCGGACTGTTATTATCATTATGATGGCCAGATATGGGTATACAGTACATCCCGTTATAAATCAGAAGTAAGACAGGCTGTAAAGCTTTTGAATAAGCGATTCAACATCTTTCGTTACACAACAAAAAAGATCAAAAGGGATGTATGGATAGCCGACAAGTCAAAGCTGGCCTATCAGAGCATATGTGCTTCCACCAGCCAGTTTCAGGGAACAATTTTTCTTTATAAACCGAACATGAACAGATTGAGTAAGCAACTGAGAATCCTGGCTATAGCCCATGAACTCGGCCATGCCGCAGGTCTTGACCATGCAGAGGCAAAGTCCAGTCTCATGTACCCTTATGTTGACAAGATGACTGCAAGGGGATTATCAACGGCGGATGTAAGGGCTCTTAAATCAGCCAGGACCAGGGCGACAAAAAGAAATGCCGACAGAAAGAAATTCCTGAATCTTGTTCTGAAAATAGAGAAGAGTAAGATGAAACTGTTAGTCAGTTATGAAAGGACCGGAGGTAAATCATGGGTATTCTCTTTTCCAAAAAGAGGAACCACCTATCAGTCATCCAATCCCGGGGTAGTTTCGGCGATGCCCAATGGCATTGTCACTGTTAAAGGGATGGGAGACGCAAAGGTAACCATGAACAATTGCGGTACAAAACATGTTTTTTATTTTAAGGTATACTGAGGAAAAGGAGACAGGGGACGGTTCTCTGTCTCCTCAAGCATACTTTCGGTCATAAAGAAGTGCCGCGAGCAGGACCACAAAACAGGAGCCGGCGTTATGGACAAGCGCTCCTGTAGTTGGTGTGAGTATACCTTTTACTGACAGGATGATGGCGATAAAGTTGATACACATGGAAAGAGTGATAGCTGTTTTGATTGTTTTTACCGTAGTGTCAGAGAGCCACTTAAGATAGGGGAGTTTTGAGATATCGTCTGTCATAAGTGCAACATCGGCGGCCTCTACAGCAATATCGCTGCCCATTACACCCATTGCGACCCCAACGTCTGCTGTTTTAAGCGCAGGTGCGTCATTAATACCGTCACCGATCATGCAGACGGTACTTTTTTCTTTTAGAGCACAGATCTTTTCCACTTTTTGCTCCGGCAGCAGGTCTGCCTGTATTTCTCGGATGCCGGCCTGTTTGGCGAAATATTCCGCAGCCTTCCTGTTATCACCGGTTAGGAGAACTGTCTTTGTCCCCATGGCGGACAGCCGTTTTACCATATCAGGGGCTTTTGGACGGAGGCTATCTGACAGGGCAATAATACCAATGACCTGTTTCTGGCAGACGACAATAATGGAGGCCTTTCCTTCTGATTGCAAGCTGTCCAGAATATCTGATGTCCTGTCATCTATGGCAATTCCGTTTTCTGAGATATATTTTTCATTGCCTAAGAGACAGGATACACCATCAAGATCTTTGTTCCTGGACAATGAACTGCCGCAGATTTCAGTAATCTGGGACTCCGAGTTATCCTGAAGCAGCGGGATACCGATAATACGTGCGGAGATTCCCTTTCCGGCTGTCATTTTGAATTCGTCCACGTCATACAATTCTAATCCTTCAAGTCCCGCCTGCTCTGTGATTGCCCTGGCAAGAGGGTGTTCACTTCTGCTTTCCGCGGATGCGGCAAGCCTGAGCATTTCCGGTTTATTACTCGCAAAAGTATCTGAAAGGGGAACGATGTCACTGACCCTGAGGGTCCCCTCCGTGAGGGTTCCGGTTTTATCAAAGGCAATGGTATCAACCTTTCCCATTTTCTCAAGGGCTTCCCCGGATTTAATGATCACACCATGCCTGGCAGCCTGGCCGATGGCAGCTATGATAGCAGTGGGGGTAGCCAGTACCAGGGCGCAGGGGCAGAAGACCACCATGACAGTCACGGCTCTTACAATGTTTCCGGTGACCAGCCAGGCAGTGAAGGCAATCAAGAGGGCGATGGGGACAAGCCAGCTTGCCCATTTGTCTGCGATACGCTGAGTGGGAGCCTGATTTTTGTCTGCTTCCTCGACCATCCTGATCAGCTTCTGGAGAGAGCTGTCCTCACCGACCTTTGTTGCCTCCATGTCGATGGATCCGAAGCAGTTCATTGTTCCTGAAAAAACAACGTCTCCAATGGATTTATCCACAGGCAGACTCTCCCCGGTCATAACAGATTGATCTACAGAGGTTTCCCCGGCTTTTATGATACCGTCAACCGGGATAGTTTCCCCCGGCCGGATACGCAGGGTATCACCTTTGCAAATGGCATCAACCGGGATAACCTCCTCTTTTCCATTGCGAATGATCCTGCCCGTTTTTGGTGTAAGATCAATCAGATTTTTGAGCCCCTGCCTTGCCCGGTTTGTAGTCATTTCCTCCAGCAGAGCTCCAATTTCCATGATAAAAACGACTTCGCCCGCGGCAAAAAGATCACCGATCATCAGGGCAGCGATCATGGCCAGGCAGATGAGGAGACAGGAAGAGATCTTACTGATTCCTTTATTAAATATCAGCCTGTAGATGGCAAGGTAAAGAAGAGGAAGGCCGCAGATGACCACGCAGGGCCAGGCCAGGTATTCCCCGGCGGGAAATCCGATGCGGGGAAGGATAAAGGATGCCATCAGGAATAGACCTCCGATGATTGTCATAGGCCACCCTGCAAGAAAATCATTCATCTTTTTTATCATGTTAAAACCTCCCGTTGACAGCTGTCATTAAAAACAGTATATTTTATATAATAACGAATAATATATTTTGTAGTGATTATAGTGTCAGACAAAACAAAAAAACAATAATCAGATACACGATAAAGTTCGCTAGTGTACATTTTCAGAAAAATGTTCAGGATTCAGGAGGGACAGGAATGGACCGGCGGCAGAAAAAGACAAGGCAGGCAGTGTATGAGGCCTTCAGCAGACTGCTTGAAAAAAAGTCCTACAGCAGAATAACGGTACAGGAGATCATAGATGCGGCGGATATCGGACGGAGCACCTTCTATTCTCATTTTGAAACGAAAGATGACCTGTTAAAAGCTCTTTGTACAGAAATATTTGATCATGTCTTTTCCGATACTCTGACAGCAGAGAGCACCCATGATTTTTCGGACTGCAAAAAGGATATCAGGGCGGAGATCACCCATATCCTGTATCATCTTCAGGACAACAGGGCTTACATCCGGGGGATTCTTTCCTGCGAAAGCGGGGAAATATTTATGAGATACTTTAAGGAGCATCTTGAGCAGGTGTTTGAGGGAGAGCTTGGAGAAAAGAAATCTACGATCCCGGGGGACTATATGTTGAATCATATGGTCTGTGATTTTGCGGAGACAGTACGCTGGTGGATGAAACATGAAGAGTATTCACCGGAGGATATCAGCGGCTTCTTTTTTGAAACTACGTTATAAAGGAGAGGAGACAGGAGACAGAGAACCGTCCCCTGTCTCCTCTCCTGGGAAAGAATGGAGTGTGAAAGATGCGTTTGTTTGTTGCAATCCAATTATCAGACGAAATGAAAAAGACTATTACCGCGACTATGCACGATTTGAAAAAGAAAGGTGTCAAAGGGAATTATACCCCTGTGCAGAATCTGCATCTGACATTGGCATTTATTGGGGAGACCGATGATCCGGGAGCAGTAAAAGACGCGCTAAAAAATGTGTCTGTTAAACCGTTTAAACTGTCCTTTTCCGATTTGGGAGCTTTTGGAGATTTAATCTGGGTCGGAATGAAGGGAAATCAGGGCTTGTCTGCAGTGGCCAGATCCGTAAGAACTGCCCTGGATAACACCGGTGTAATCTATGATAAGAAGAAATTTGTGCCCCATGTTACCATAATCCGCAGGGCTTCCGGTAACTGGAAACGGGCTGCCCCACCAAAAGGGGAAATGATGGTGAAAAGCATTTCCCTGATGAAATCAACATTTAAGGATGGAAAACCTGTTTATACGGAATTGATGGAGATATAAGAATTTACTGGAGGATAATATCATGAAAAAGAGAATGTTAATAGTATTAATGGCAGCTGTTCTCGTGATGATTTTTGCTTTAGGAAGATAAGCGGGAATCCTCGGTTATTCAATTGCCGAGATGAAAGCGCCGGATCAAGGCAAGAAAACCAGAACATACATTCGTGTTTTTCTTGCCTTGATCTTTGATATATGTTATACTATATGCATGAAAGAAAACCTAATCCATGCACGCACCTGCGTGTATAATACCAATTACCATGTGGTATGGTCGGTCAAGTACCGCAGGAAGATCCTTACAAGAGAAGTTGAAGAATACCTGAAGACCCTTGTTTTCCAGATCGCTGAGGATAAAGGCTTTACCGTCCATCTTTTTGAAACCGGAGAAGGCGACCATGTCCACTGTTTTGTCTCAGCCCCGCCG
>JAFRHL010000047.1 GCA_017433295.1 Eubacterium sp. | reverse complement strand
CAGAATAAAAATTTTCTGATATCAGTCAGATGAGGGTGGAGGGAGACAGAGAACCGTCCCCTGTCTCCCCCCTTTCTCCCGTGAGGAGGTGTTACATGGGAAGTAATAGTGCATGGATCAATGCGGAGGTCATCACAATGACCGATGAAGCTGCCAGGGCGGAGGGCATATTGATCGAAGACGGAGTGATTACTTTTGTCGGTGACTCAAAGGAGACAGCTGCTCTGGCAAAGGAAAAAGGGATCGAAATAACTGACCTGAATGGCTGCTGCGTCCTGCCCGGCCTTCATGACTGCCATGCCCATGTCATGGGCACCGGAATGGCCATGGTGGGGGTGGATCTTTACGACTGCGCTTCCGTAAAGGAGGTGCTTGAAGCCCTGGCAGAGGAAGGAAAACGGCATGATGAGGGCTGGGTCTGCGGGGTCCGTCTTGATGAATCCAGGCTTGCGGAGAAACGGCCGCCCACCCTGGCGGAGCTTTCCGGCATTTTCCCGGACAGAGGTGTTTATATCCTGGACCGCGGTCTCCACTATACTCTGGTGAACCGGAAGGCATACGAGGAAATCGGTCTAACCGGAAAGGAGAAGGGCCTTTGCCGGGGAGAGGACGGAAAACCCAACGGCCGTATGCATGAAGAAGCCAATAAGGTTGTGCGGGGTTATTTTAATGATTCCATGACAGATGCCCAGAGAGAGACAGCCATACGCAATGTGGAAAAGGAGGCTCTTAAAAAGGGAATCACTACCATCCACGCCATGGAGGGCGGGGAAATGTTCTCCGACAAAGACATCGATGTTTTTGAATCTCTAAAGGGGAAGACGGATGTGGATTTTGTGATCTACTGGGATACCCTTGATCTGGACCAGGTGATAGAAAGAGGCTATGACAGGGTTGGCACGGATAATCTGTCTGACGGCTCCATCGGATCCAGGACCGCTGCCTTTGATGAACCCTATGCGGATGACCCGTCCACCTGCGGCCTCATGTACCTGGACAAAGCTTTTATGACAGAATGGATCGGCAAGGCATTGAAGAATCATATACAATGCGGTTTCCATGCCATTGGGCAGAAAGCTATCCGTCATGTCATCGACTGCTACGAGGAGGCATATGCCGGCTGTCCCTGGGAGGATGCCAGATTTCGTATCGAACATTTTGGATTCTGTGATGACAGGGATATTGAGCGGGCGGTAAAGAATAAGATCATTATATCTACCCAGCCCTCCTTCAGTTATCTGAGGGGAGGCCCGGGAAGTGTTTATCAGATCCGCACCGGCCCGGAGAGGGAGAGGAGAGCCTATCCCAATAAAAAGTTCCTGGATTACGGTGCAGTGCTGGCGGGCGGATCGGATTCCAATGTGACCCCCATAGATGCCCTGCTGGGTATCCATGCAGCGGTCAATCACCCCTATCCGGAGCACAGGATCAGTGTCTATCAGGCACTGCGGATGTTTACCATCGACGGGGCCTACAGCGCCTTTGAAGAGAAAAAGAAGGGGACGATTGAAGCCGGCAAGCTGGGTGATCTGACCATTCTTTCGAAAAGCCCCTATGAAGCCGCTCCGGATGCCATTAAGGATATCCGGGTGGTCAGGACTGTAAAGGAAGGCAGAACGGTATATTGCGGCTGAGGAGAAGGAGACAGAGAACCGTCCCCTGTCTCCTCTTTAATTAAGGAGGAAGAAGATGGGAAAGTATATTATCGGTATTGATGCAGGAACCACAGGCATTCGGGCTATTGCCTTTGACCATGATTCAAACATGCTGTCAAATGCTTATTCGGAGTTTACACAGTATTTTCCGGAGGCGGGCTGGGTGGAGCATGATGCCAACGAGATCTATGATGTTACCATTGCCATGATCAAAAAATGTGTGGAGGACGGGGGTCTTTCCTTTGATGACCTGGCGGCCATCGGAATCACCAACCAGAGAGAGACCACAGTACTCTGGGACAAAAATACAGGCAAGGCAGTCTGCCGTTCCATCGTATGGCAGGATATGAGAACTGCAGATCGTGTTACCGCATTTACTGAGAAATACGGAGATTCAAAATATAATATACTGGGAAGTAATCCCATGACCAACAGCACGGCACCTAAGATTGAGTGGATCATGGAGCACACTCCGGAGGTAAAGAAGGGAATTGAGGAAGGCAATATCCTTTACGGATGGATCGATACCTGGCTGATCTGGAAACTCTCCGGCGGCAAGGCCCATGTCAGCGACTTTACCAATACGGCCGGCACCCTTATGGGAGATATCACGAAACTGGATTATTGTGATGAAATGCTTGAGGAATTCGGTATCCCCAGAAATATTCTCCCGGACCTGGTACTTACGGGCAAGTTCTGTGTGGACACGGACCCGGAAGTCTTCTTCGGATACAAGGTACCCATTGCAGCCACCGCCGGCGACCAGACAGCGGCAGCCATCGGCCAGGCCTGCATTAAACCGGGCATGATCAAAAATACTTACGGAACAGGCTCTTTTATCGTGCTGAATGCCGGAGAGAACCTGCCGAAAAATATCCCCGCTTCCACAGGATTATTTATTGAGACAGCAAATGACATCACCGATAAACAGCACTATGCTCTGGAAGGCTACGCCAATGTGTCCGGCTCTGCCATCCAGTGGCTCAGGGACGGCGCAGGCGTTGTGACCAACGCGAAGGAGGCAGAAGAGCTGGCCAATTCCGTGGAAGATAACGGAGGCGTTTACTTTGTGCCCGCCTTTGCGGGACTTCCCAATGGCAGCGATCCCTACGCCCGGGGAACGATCATCGGTATTACCAGGGGAACCACGAAGGCACATCTGTGCCGTGCGGCCATTGAGGCCATGGCCTATCAGGTGGCAGAATCCTTTAATGCCATGGCAGAATATGCCGGAGTGGAAATACAGTCCGTCCGGGCCGATGGCGGCGGAGCCCAGAATGACTTCCTGCTCCAGTTCCAGGCAGATATCCTGGGTGTCCCGGTGGAGAGACCGGTTATTACTGAAACGACCTGCTTAGGCGTAGCCTATCTTGCCGGCGTGGCCACCGGATTCTGGAAGGACATGGATGAGGTTGCAGGCAAGTGGAAATGTGAAAAACGCTTTGAGCCCCGTCTTTCCAAAGAGGAACGTGAGAAGCTGATGGAAGGATGGAACAGGGCTGTTCAGCATGCGTCCGGCTGGCTGAAGAAATAATGAATATCATATTTGACATGGACGGTGTGATCCTCGATTCCGAGACGGTGTATCTGAACGGTTACCTGTATGCAGGCCGGATCCTTGGCCTGCCAGAAAAGGAGATCAGGGAGGCTGTTAATAAATGTACCGGCTGCACGGAGGAAGTGGAAAAACAGGTGATGGAGGAAATGTTCGGAGCCAGACCGGGTTTTCGCTTTGAGGATGTCTTCCGATTATCCAGAGCATATTTTGCCGGGATTATCCGCAACGGACAGATTGATCTGAAACCCGGGGCAAGGGAGCTTCTGATATTCTTAAGGGAAAAGGGGATACCAGCGGGACTGGCCTCCTCATCCCCCATGGAAGCCATAGAGGAAGAGCTGGGAAAAGGACATGACCTTCTGGGCTATTTCGATGCCATTGTCAGCGGAGATATGGTGACGCACAGCAAACCAGATCCGGAGATCTTTTTGCAGTGTGCCGGTAAGCTCATGATATCACCAGAGGACTATAAGGAGACCTATGTGATCGAGGATTCCTACAATGGGATCCGGGCAGCCGCCGCAGCCGGCATGCAGCCTGTCATGATTCCGGACAGGCTGCCTCCCACCCGGGAGATGAAGGAGAAGGCTTCATGGATTTTTTCTTCCCTATATGAGTTAAAGAATTTCCTGGAGGGGGAGACAGAGAACCGTCCCCTGTCTCCCCTGTATCCAAAAAGGAGTTTGCCATGAAGATAATGAAGGTGACCGACGCAGTGGGACAGGTGCTGTGCCATGATATTACCCAAATCATAGTGGGAGAGAAAAAGGGCCCGGTGTTTAAGAAGGGCCATATTATCCGGGAGGAAGATATTCCGGTACTCCTGTCCGTCGGCAAGGAGAATGTCTATGTCTGGGAGAACAATGAAAATATGCTCCATGAGAACGAAGCGGCAGACATTTTAAGGCAGATCTGTCAGGGGGAGGGAATGCATCCCACAGAAGTTTCTGAGGGAAAAATTGAACTGATTTCCGACATAGACGGCTTGTTAAAGGTCAACTCAGAGAAACTCCAGGCGGTAAACAGCCTGGGCGAGATGATGATCGCCAGCAGACATGGAAATTTCCCGGTACATAAAGGTGATAAACTGGCCGGCACCAGGATCATTCCTCTGGTCATTGAAAAGGAGAAAATGCTCCGGGCAAGGGAGGCGGCCGGGTCTGAACCGCTGCTGACTGTGATGCCCTTTACTAAGAAAACAGCCGGCATTATAACTACGGGCAGTGAAGTATATCATGGCAGGATCCAGGACACCTTTACTCCGGTACTGGAGAAAAAGCTTGCACACTATCAGGTGAAAGTCATTGCCCATGATGTTTGTGATGATAATCATGAAATGATTACCGGAGCTATTTTTGACCAGATTGAAAAGGGGGCAGAGCTGGTGCTGTGTACGGGAGGGATGAGCGTGGACCCGGATGACCGGACCCCCCTTGCCATCAAGAATACCGGTGCCGAGATCATTTCCTATGGAGCCCCGGTGCTGCCGGGAGCCATGTTCCTGCTCAGCTATTTTAAAGGAAGCAAAGGTACAATACCGGTTGCCGGACTGCCAGGCTGCGTCATGTATGCAAAAAGGACCATTTTTGATCTGATTCTGCCCAGGCTGCTGGCGGAAGACAAAGTAAGCGCCCGGGATCTGGCGATGCTGGGAGAGGGAGGCCTTTGCCTGAACTGCCCGGTCTGTATCTTCCCCAACTGTGGCTTTGGCAAAGGTGCCGGCAGGTAGACGAACAGGAACGGATAGATACTGGTAAATGTATGATGAATTGGCAGGATTGATTCAGATTGATGTTACTTTAAAGGAAATGATTAATGGATGAATTAGGAAAAAAAGAGTTTACACATTTTGATGAAAAGGGAAACGCCTGGATGGTAGACGTTTCCAAAAAAGCCGATACCCGGCGGGAAGCTGTCGCCAGCGGCTTCATCACCATGTCGCCAGAGTGCTACGATAAAGTCAGGGAAGGCCAGATGAAGAAGGGAGACGTTCTGGGGGTGGCCAGGATCGCAGGAATCATGGGAGCCAAAAGAACTGAGGAACTGATTCCCCTTTGCCATAAACTGAATCTTACCGGCGTGGAGGTATGGTTTGAGATGGAAGGGGGCGGCAGGATCAGGGCCTTCTGCAGAGCAAAAACCACCGGAAAGACCGGAGTGGAAATGGAAGCCCTTACCGGGGTACAGATTGCCCTCCTTACCATTTATGATATGTGCAAAGCGGTGGATAAGGCCATGGTAATCTCGGACGTCCATCTGGTCAGCAAATCCGGGGGGAAGAGCGGTGACTATCATGCTTGATAATTATGGAAGACAGATCAATTATATGCGGATCTCCATTACGGATAAATGTAATCTGCGCTGCCGCTATTGTATGCCGGAGGGCGTAGAGATTCTTCCCATGACAGACCTGCTGAGCCTGGAGGAGATTACGGCGGTCTGCCGGCAGGCCTCCCGGCTGGGCATCGACCGGATTAAAATTACCGGAGGAGAGCCCCTGGTGCGAAAAGGGGTGGTTTCTCTGGTAAAGATGGTCAAGGAGCTGCCGGAGATCCGCCAGGTGACCATGACTACAAACGGAGTCCTGCTGAAAGAGTATCTGCCGGAGCTAAAGGCAGCCGGCCTTGACGCAGTAAATATAAGCCTGGATACCTTGAACAGGGAAACTTATCAGAAGATCACCGGAAAAGATCACCTTAATGATGTACTGGCATCGGTTGAGGCTGCCATAGATTCAGGCCTCCGGGTAAAGATCAATACGGTTCTTATGAGGGGAGTCAATGACCGGGAGTGGACGGACATCGTCGAACTGGCAAAAAACCGGCCGCTGGATGTAAGGTTTATTGAGATGATGCCCATTGGGGCAGGGGCGGACTTCTCCGGGGTATCCAACAGGGAACTGTTAGATGCGCTGAAAAGGCGTTTTCCGGAACCCTCAGAAGTTCCGCACCCTCACGAAGCCCGGCAGTCCCAAGGGGACCCGCAGCCTCACGAAGCCCTGCAGCCCTGTGAGACCCTGCAGCCTCACGAAGCCCTGCAGATCCGGGAGGATCCGCAGATTCACGGAAACGGGCCGGCCGTTTATTATAAGTTGCCGGGTTATCAGGGAAGTATCGGATTTATCAGCGCCATTCATGGCAAGTTCTGCGGCAGCTGCAACCGGATCAGGATGACGGCCACGGGAGACCTCAAGCCCTGTCTTTGTTATGGAACCTCCGTGAATATCCGGGAGATTCTCCGGCAGCAGGGGGAAGAAGCAGCGGCGGAGATATTAAAAGAAGTGATCAGAAAAAAACCGGAGGCTCACTGTTTCGAGAAAAAAGAAGATATTTCAGAAACAAATAAAATGATAGCAATAGGGGGATAAGAGCTCTTATGAATAATAAAGGAACCCTTCAGGGAATATGTATCAGCCAGAAAAAAGGGACAAGGAAGCATGAGATCGACAGTGCTTTCCTGAAAAAAGACTGGGGTATTGAAGGAGATGCCCATGCCGGTAACTGGCACCGGCAGGTGAGCCTCCTTTCTCTGGAGAAGATCGAAGCCTTCCGTGAGAAAGGAGCCCGGGTTGAATTTGGGGATTTCGGGGAAAATCTGATTATTGAAGGATTTGATTTCAGGGCCCTCCCGGTGGGGACCAGGTTTCGTATCGGAAATGTTTTGCTGGAGATGACCCAGATCGGGAAGGAGTGCCACACCCATTGTGCCATTTACAAGACCATGGGTGACTGTATCATGCCCAGGGAAGGCGTATTTGCAGTAGTGAAAGAAGAAGGGGAGATCCACCGGGGAGATATGGTGGAATGTCTTGGTGCGGACCCCGACAGGCCCCTTACCGCGGCAGTGATCACTCTCAGTGATAAAGGCTTCAGGGGAGAGAGGGAGGATAAGAGCGGACCGGCCATTGTGGAGATCCTCACTGAAAATGGCTATGAGGTGATTGAGACGATTCTCCTTCCTGACCGCCAGCCTTTGATAGAGAAGGAACTGATCCGGCTTTCTGACCAGAGGCAGGTCAACCTGATCGTTACCACAGGGGGAACCGGATTTTCTGAAACCGACTGCACTCCGGAAGCCACCCTCAATGTGGCCACAAGAAATGCACCGGGTATCGCCGAGGCCATCCGGGCAGGATCCATGCAGATTACCAGACGGGCCATGCTTTCCAGGGAAGCCTCCGTTATCCGCAATAAAACATTGATCATCAACCTTCCCGGCAGCCCCAAAGCAGTAAAGGAGAGCCTGGGCTTTGTGATCGACCAGCTGGAGCACGGGATAAAGATTCTTACAGGCAGAGATGGAGAATGTGCCAGAAAATGACAATAAAAGACAATAATTCCCGTATCAGGGCTTCTGGCGCCATAAAGCTTAATAAGAGGGTTTATAAATAAAGGAGATTAAGATGCTTACTTTAGAAAAAGCGGTTGAGATTTTGAGAGATTCAGCAGAACCTGTACAGGATAAGGAACGGATCCCCCTGATAGAGGCTTCCGGGAGGGTTCTGGCGGAGGACATCACAGCTCCCATGGACCAGCCCCCCTTCCCCAGGTCCCCTCTGGACGGATATGCAGTCCGGGGAGAAGATACCTTGTCTGCTTCCCGTGAGTGCCCGGTGACCCTTGAAGTCATCGGGAAAATATACGCCGGGGAGGTATTTCACGGCAAAGTAGAAAAGGGGCAGTGCGTCCGGCTGATGACCGGAGCCCCCATACCGGAAGGAGCCGATACCGTGATCCGGCAGGAAGATACGGATTACGGAGAAGCCCGGAAAGCAAATCCGGTTCGCATTTTCCGCGGATCTGAACCCTGGAAAAACTACTGTTATGCCGGAGAGGATTATAAGAAGGGAGATATCCTCCTGCGGGCCGGAACTGTATTGAATGGGGATAGGATCGGCATAGCCGCGGGAAGCGGCGATGATATGGTTACCGTTTACCGGGAACCCCGGATCAGTGTGATCTCCACCGGAGACGAAGTAATCTCACCTGGCGAGCCTATAAGACCGGGCAAGATCTATGATTCCAACCGTTATCTCCTGGCCGGAAGGCTTGGTGACCTGGGGCTCGGAGAGATTAATAGCAGTCATTGTCCCGATCGTATCGGGGATATGTGCGAAAGGATCAGGGAGGCGGCGAAGACCAGTGACCTGATCATCACCACGGGAGGTGTGTCCGTGGGAGAAAAAGACATCATGCACGGGGTCATGGAAGAACTGGGGGCTGAGAAGCTTTTCTGGAAGATCAGCTTAAAACCCGGCAGTCCCACCCTGGCCTTTACGATAGAAAGGAAAAAAACCGGATCATTTTCCGGTTCAGATAGAATTCCGGTGATCTGCCTTACCGGGAATCCCTATGGAGTAGCAGTGAATTTTGAACTGCTTGTCCGTCCGGTAATGGAAAAGATCACCGGAAATTCCGCATGGTTATGCCCGAAACGTCTCTGCCTCCTTGAAAATGATTCGCCAAAACGTGGAGGGATCAGGAGGTTTATGCGGGGATCCTTTACAGAGGGGAGAGTGAGGATCCTGACGGGAAGCCACGCTTCCGGGACCCTGTCTTCCATGGCAGACTGCAGCTGCCTTGTGGAGATCGGGGAAGGAAGCAGCGGGAAAGCAGGAGAGGAGGTATGGACCTATATCCTGTAAAATTTATCTTTGAGAAAGGAGGAGAATATGAAAAGATTAACAGCATTATTCATGACAGCACTACTAATCCTTGGACTTGCCGCCTGTGGAAGTACAGGTGCAGACCAGAAAGGCCCGGAGGATAAAACCGGAGAAGAAAGCGCAACAGAGGTAAGAGCCGGCAGTGGAAATACGGAGATCAAAGTTTTTATAGCAGCCAGCCTCAGCAAGGTTATGGAGGACCTGGCAGCTAAGTATAATGAAACACATCCCGATGTAAAAATAACCTTTAACGCTGACAGCTCAGGAACTCTGATGACTCAGATTGAGGAAGGTTTTGCCTGTGATGTCTTCTTCTCAGCTGCCCAGAAGCAGATGGATGAGCTGGCTGACAAAGGCTTTGTGGTCGAAGGGACAAGGGACAACGTGGTCAACAACCAGCTGATAGTCCTTACCCAAAAAGACAGTGAAACGGAGGTGACAGGACTTGCAGACCTTGCCAAAGCGAAATCCATTGCTCTGGCAGACGGCAGTGTCCCTGTGGGAAAATACACCAGAGTTGCTCTGATCGCCCTGGGAATCCTTCCGGAAACCGAAGATCCTTCCCTTATTACTACCATCCAGGTCTCCGATGCCTTAGGCGGGGTGGAGATCAGCGAACAGGGAAATGTCAGCAAGGTCTTAAATGCGGTTGTAGAGGGTTCCTGTGAAGTGGGAACCACCTACTATTCGGATACCTACGGCTTTGAAGACCAGGTTAAGGTGCTGGAGACCGTCAGCTATGACCTGACAGGAAATATCATTTACCCCATCGCCCAGATTAATAATGAAGAGGCGGATGACGAAGAAAAGGCCGCAGCGAAGGAATTTATCGATTATATCACTTCCGATGAGGCCAAAGCTGTATTTAACAGTTACTATTTTGATACCAATGTGGAGTAAGATAATAAGGGGTCTTTGACCGGACAGGTATTTTCCATATGCAGCAGACTTTGATACAGATCATACAATCACTGGACTGGAGTCCTCTTTATATTTCATTAAAAACCGGCATTGTGACCACGGCTCTCTGCTTTGTCTTAGGTATTCTCGCGGCAGGCTGGGTCATGGGCAGGAAGACCGGGGTGCGGGCCCTGGTGGACTCTGTCCTGACCCTGCCCATGGTGCTTCCGCCCACCGCATCGGGCTTTTTCCTCCTGCTGCTGTTCAGCAAACGCAGGCCCCTGGGCATGTATTTATATGATCATTTTGATATAAAGATCGTACAGACCTGGGCAGGCTGTGTGATTGCGGCCTTTGTGATTTCATTTCCCCTGATGTACCGGAATGCCAGGGCGGCCTTCGAGCAGGTGGACGTGAATCTGATTTATGCCGGAAGGACCCTTGGTATGTCGGAAATGACCATTTTCCGGAAGGTGGTCTTTCCGGCAGCCAGGCCGGGGATCGCCTCCGGAACAGTGCTGACATTTGCCAGGGCCATCGGAGAATACGGAGCAACCTCCATGCTGGCAGGCAATATCCCGGGAAAGACCGGAACCATCTCCCAGAGGATTGCCATGGTGATCCAGAACGGAGATTATATGACGGCCGGAGTCTGGGTGATCATTGTGATGATCATTGCCTTCGTGATCATGCTGCTGATGAATCTGATCACAGGAAAAGCAGGAAAGAATCAGGTGAAATGGTAATGGAACTGGAAATGAAGCTGAAACACCAATTTGATAATTTTCTGCTGGATATCGACTTTCAAAGCAGGTTGGACCGGGTAGGGATCCTGGGCGCCTCCGGCGCCGGAAAGAGCATGACTTTAAAGATGCTCGCGGGAATCATGACCCCCGGGGAGGGAAGGATACGGCTGAATGACAGGGTGTTTCTGGATACCGCAAGAAGGATCAATATAAAACCCCGGAAACGCAGGGTCGGATATCTGTTCCAGAACTATGCCCTCTTTCCCTCCATGACCGTGGAGGAAAATATCGGTGCGGGAATCCCGGGGAAATCCCCGCAGAAGAAAGAGATTGTCACAAGAATGATAGAACGGTTCAATCTGAGCGGCCTGGAAAAGCAGATTCCCTCCCAATTGTCCGGAGGCCAGCAGCAAAGAGTCGCCCTTGCCAGGATCATGGCCTATTCACCCGATATGATCCTCCTTGATGAACCATTTTCCGCGCTGGACGTTCACCTGAAGGACCGGATGCAAAGGGAACTGCTCTCTCAGCTTGAGGAATACCCGGGACCGGTCTACATGGTCTCCCACAGCAGGGATGAGATCTACCGCTTCAGCGACGAGATCCTTATAGTGGACAAGGGGAAGATCATCTGTCAGGGGAAAAAGAAAGAAGTATTTGCAAAGCCGGCAACCAGGGCGGCGGCGGTACTGACCGGATGTAAGAATTTTTCCCGGGCTGTAAAGATCAATGACTTCACCCTTAGGGCAAAGGACTGGGGCCTGGACATTAAGACCAGCACCCCTGTAATAAATGACCTCAAATACATCGGCTACCGGGCTCATGAATTCGTTCCCGTCTGGGGCCGGGCGGAGGGAAATTGTCTCCCCTTTATACTGGACCGGAAGGACGAGCTGCCCTTTGAAGAGAACTATTATATCCGGGCCGGCCGGGAAGAAGTCGTTTCCTGGTTCGTCCAGAGAGATACCCGGGCGGAAATTGCAAAAAAAGGCCTGCCGGATTATCTGAGGATTAAGGAAGAGGAACTGCTGTATTTTAAAGAATAGATTTTTTGCGAAATGGTTGATGAAAGTTCGCTTTTTGTGGGGCAGAAAGATAAGAAAGTTGCTTGTTGACCCAAAAAACCAGGTGAGACATCAACTTTTGACTGACATAAGAGAACGGAGCACTATTAAAAATGCTCCGTTCTTTTATGTTTGGACCGGTTTTTCTAGTAAAACATCAATTTTTGTATCTTTCAGGGGCGGGATAAAATCAGTTGCATCAACGATTTCATACCCGAGGGGCGTAAAACAGCTTTCGCCGCTCCAGCCACCAGCCGAAGGGCCACCGATCTTGCCGGTAACCGGCTGTTCCAGTCCCCGGCCGCACCGGCTTATGACAGGAACTTCCTCAGTACCTCATACAGATCGGAGGGTTCGATGGGCTTGATGAGGTGGGCGTTGATGCCGGCCTTGAGACTCATCTTAAGGTCCTCGTCTGAATCATTGACTGTCATGGCGATGATGGGAACCTTCTGCACATAGGGCAGAGGCATCTGCCGTATCCGCCTGGCGACCTCCAGGCCGTCCATGCCGGGCATCCTGATGTCGACCAGGATCACATCCAGCTTTCCTCCGGAATCCTGGACCGCCAGCAGGGCGTCAAGGCCGTTGGATTCTGAAATGGTATGTATCCCTGTGCGGGCCAGCAGCTTGGTGCCGACTTCCAGGTTGATGGGATCATCATCCACGATCAGGGCGTTGTACTGATGCAGATCGGGAATCCCGGGGGAGGCCTGCTCCGGGACAGGAGGCTCGATTTTCTCAGGGAGTAAGAAATTCAGGGAAACTGTGATCATGGTGGGTGTTCCGGCGCCGATGTGTCCCACTATGGTTCCTCCAAGGGCCGCCACATAGTACTTCAGGATCACGGTGTTCAGATCCACACTGCTTAAATCGCTGCTCAGCTCATTCATCAGATATTCATTGGGCCGGAAGAGATTCTCGATCTGTTCCGGGTGAAGATCAATGCCGTGGCTGATCACGGTAAATTCCATTAAGGTTTTATGCTGCTTTTGCAGGAGTTCCTGAACCGAAAGGTGGATCTCGCCGCCCCGGACGGTATTATTCACCGCAAATATCAGGAGCTTCTGTAAGGTGATATTTAAGAAGTAGGCGTCGGTGACAACCTCTTCGGACATATCATCCTGGATATCAAAATGCAGAGTCAGGCCCCTGTAGTGGAGCTTCTCCGCCAGGGCCGACTGCAGGAATCCCAGCCATTTCTTTAAGGAAATGGTCTCCGGATGCGGGGTGGGCGGTGACTGTATGATACGGGATAATACCAGGATATCATCAATGATCTCGGACATGGAGCTTCCGGCGCTCTTGATCTTATACAGATAATCCCTTATGACATCCGGATTCTGTACCTCGCTGTCGGCGATCTCGGCCAGGCCCAGAATGGAGTGGATGGGAGTCCTCATATCCCGGTTAAAAAGCTTCAGAAAACGGGTGTTGGCTTTGGCGATGGCCCGGGTCTCATCCAGGGCCTTCTGGAGTTCAAGATAACGGTCACGTTCATCGGCAAAGCTTTTGGTGGTGTCCCGGATCAGCAGACTGATGGTTTCCTTCGTTTCATCGGTATAAAAGCAGGTGGCTTTTTTGTGGAGAAGCCGGTGATCCGGTCCTGTCACATAAAAAGTGATGCTGTAAATATCCTGGATCCGGAGCATGGACTGCATGGTGGCGATGGAGGTCTGCCGGATGATTTCCTGGGGGTTCTTCTCGTAACAGTATCTGGTAAAATAATCAGCGATCACTTCCGTATAATCAAAGGAGGCAGGAAAAAGGGAGGCTGAGGGGTCTGACTGCCAGAGCTTTCTGGCCTTACCTGAGGTCGGGTCGATCAGGAACAGACACTCATGATCAGCATCGAATGCCCTCCTGGCTATCCGGGATAACAGGGCCTCTTTGTCGGGAGGCTCCGGCATTTCGGCGGGAGTCGTCTTGCCTGATAATTGTTCGGAAGCTGTCGTATTATGGATTATGTCTGTATTGTTATTCATTATCCCACACATCCTTTCTGTACATTTAATCTATAGTGTCCCGGGTGATTATCTGCAGCCGGAACTTAAAGCGGTTTTCTGATTACATTTTTGTTGAAAACAACTAACCTTTAGGTATATAATACTGGAAAAGAAATAAAATTTCAACCATATTCTGGGTATTAATTTTATGTTGGCATGCAGGGAGTTACTATTCACGGCTCCCCATCTACAAGCCTCAGCGCATCCTCGCTCAGGCGAGTATGCCGCATCTTCGATGCTTATCGCTGAGGCTGTAGGTGGGGTTCCTGCTTCGCAGGCCTGATCCGGCTATGATAATGTCTGTTTTCATGCAAGCATGAACCTTCCGTTATCATAGCCGGATCAGGCCGTGAATAGTAACAGCAGGGATCAGCAAGTTAATTAACACGGAGGAAAGTGCGTTATGGAAGGGAAAAAAACTGGTTCTAAAGGGGCAGCGCAGCCAAACTGCGTGGTGGGTATCGGTGCTTCCGCGGGAGGGCTTGAGGCTCTCCAGCAGCTTTTAACCTATCTTCCCAGTAATACAGGGATGGCCTTTGTGATCATTCAGCATCTGGCCCCGAATCATAAGAGCCTTTTATCGGAGATTCTGGCAAAATATACGATCATGCCCGTGATTGAAGCGGAAAACGGCATGCGGGTTGAAAAGAATCATATTTACATGATTCCTCCCCGCTATA
Organism: Eubacterium sp.; assembly: GCA_017433295.1. Taxonomy (GTDB): domain Bacteria; phylum Bacillota; class Clostridia; order Lachnospirales; family Lachnospiraceae; genus Anaerobutyricum. Next base: position 21,027 of record JAFRHL010000047.1, on the reverse strand, counting down.
ATATAGAGATCGAGTCGGACACGCTTCGCCTTGAGGAGTACGATCACACCAAGATCAACCACCCGGTGGATATATTTTTCCGCTCTCTGGCGGTGGCCTATGAGAACCGGTCCATTGCGGTGATCCTGTCCGGTACCGGTTCTGACGGAACCAATGGCATCAGATCCATCAAGGAAGCCAATGGCCTTATCATCGTCCAGTCCCCGGACAGCGCCAAGTTTGACGGAATGCCCAGGAATGCCATATCCACCGGCATCGTGGATATGATCCGGAATCCGGAGAACATTGCCAGGGAGATGGCCCACATTGCTTCATCCATCGCCGATACCAGCGCCAGGATGCAGCTGTCGGATAACGAGCTCATGTCCAGGGTATTTTCCATCCTGAAGCAGGTAACCAATATCAATTACCAGTACTATAAGCAGACCACCATCCTCCGCCGGATCGAGAGGAGACTGGTGGTGACCCACAATACCAACCTGAGGGAGTATGTCACCTATCTGTCCAAGAATCCGGACGAAGCCAGGGTCCTGGCCAAGGAGGTCCTGATCGGTGTCACCTGCTTTTTCCGGGATCCGGAATACTTTGACGCTTTAAAGGAACGTGTCATCAAGGACCTTATACGGAACGGCTCCAAATCAGACCAGATCCGGGTCTGGGTGGCAGGCTGTTCCACCGGAGAAGAAGCTTACTCCATTGCCATATTATTTATGGAGGTAATGGAAGAACTGGATATCAGGAGAAATATCAAGATATTTGCCACAGACCTGGATGGCGACGCCATCAATAAGGCAGGAAGAGGCATTTACGGGGACAATATCATAGAGGACGTCAGTGTCAGCCGCCTGAGCCGCTATTTTACCAGGAAGGGCAATAAATACGTGGTACGCCATGATCTCAGGACCATGATCATTTTCGCCCAGCACAATGTATTTCAGGATCCGCCCTTTGGCAAGCTGGACCTGATCAGCTGCCGGAACCTGCTGATCTATTTCCAGACCGTACTGCAGCGCAACCTTTTTTCCATATTCCATGTGGCCTTAAAGGACAGGGGCTATCTGTTTTTAGGCCGGTCGGAGTCCGTCTTTGACTATGACGATGTTTACCGGGTAATCTCGGCAAATGAGAAGATTTTTATCCACAATGCGTCCGGCAAGCTGCCCTCCCATGAGAAGCTGAATTACAGCATGGAGACCATGGACCACGCCCTGGAACCCATTTACAGCGCCGGATATGATATGACAGATGAGATCCAGTATAAACCCAGCGAGCTGGAAACCGCTGTATTCGAAGAATTTATGCCCGCCTGCGCCCTCATTGACGAGAAAAATGAGATCTGGAGGACCTACGGTGATATAGCCACCTTCCTGGTGGTGCCGGTGGGGGTCATGACTTCGGACCTTTTTTCCATGGTCAGGGAAGACCTGAAGATCGCCGTTTCCACGGTGGTCCGGGAGTGCAGGCTTCAGATGAAGAAGGTCACCTATGATTCCATTCCCCTGGAGATCGTTCCCGGCCGGCCGGAGGTCATTGCTTTATCCGCCAGTCCGGTCCTGGATAAGAGGGGGGAGAGGACAGACTATACGGCGGTGCTCTTTATTCGCGGGAACCGGGAATTCTCAGGCGATATCCGTCATTACCAGATCGATTCCGCCGCTTCCCAGCGGATCATGAACCTTGAAAATGAGCTGAAGATCGCCCAGGAGAATCTCCGCCAGACCGTAACGGAGCTGGAGTCCGTCAATGCGGAGCTTCAGGCAGCCAACGAGGAGCTCCTTACGGCCAATGAAGAACTGCAAAGCTCCAACGAAGAGCTGCAGTCTGTCAATGAAGAGCTTTACACCGTGAATTCAGAGTACCAGATCAAGGTAAATGAGCTGGCGGCAGTCAATGATGACATGGCCAATTTCCTGTCCACGACCCTGGTGGGGATCCTCATGGTGGACAGAAAACTGAATATCCGTAAATTTACCGAATATATTGCCGAGGAATTTAATATAGTAGACCAGGATGTGGGAAGGTCTCTCCGCTACCTGTCCTTCCATTTCGGCACCATAGACCTTATCAGCCTCTGCCAGGAGGTTCTTGAGACCATGAAGCCCATTGAGAAGCACTGCGCCTCCATGGCAGGCAAGACCTATCTGGTAAGGATCGCCCCCTATAATGTCATGGAAAAAGCCCGGGACAGCATGAGTGTATTCGAACCGGAGGCAGGGACTGCCAAAAAGCAGCTCAAGGGCCTTGTCCTTACATTTGTAGATACCACAAAGCAGGTGGACGACCAGCAGCAGATCGAGGAGATGGCCAAGGCCTTAAGACAGGCAGTGAAGTCCAGCAAGGAGAAGGAAACCTTCCTCTCCCATATGAGCCACGATATGCGGACTCCCATGACAGCGGTTTTAGGCCTTACCCAATTGGAGCTTTCCAGAGAAGACCTGCCCGAGGACACCCGGGACAGCCTGAAGAAGATAGAAATATCAGGTAATTATCTGATGGGCCTGATCGATGAGATACTGGAGACCAGCCGGATCAATGCAGGAAAAGTGGTGGTACTCAATTCCACGGTTCGCGAGAACACCTTAAGCCGGTCCATCTCCGATATGATCTCCCAGCAGGCAGGCGAGGCCTCCCTTGATTTTGAGTTTGAGATTTTTGGAAGCCAGGATAAATATGTCCTCATGGATACGGAGCATGCCGAGCGGATCCTGGTCAACCTGCTGAGCAATGCCATCAAGTTTACCCCCAAGGGCGGAAAGATCACCTTCCGGCTGGATGTGGCCTACGAAAAGGGACAATCTGTCCATACATACCGGATCATCGATACCGGAAAGGGCATCAGCCGCAGCTTCCAGAATTATATGTTCCTGCCCTTTGAGCAGGAAACCGACAGTAATGAGGTCAGGGAAGGCACAGGACTGGGACTCTTTATCTGCAAGAGCCTGGTGGATCTTCTGGGAGGAAGCATCCGTTTCACCAGCGAGGTCGGCAAAGGTTCGGAATTCGTGGTGACACTGCGTTTTGACCTTGCCACCGACGAACAGATCCGGCTCCAGAACCGGGAGACAAGGAATTATGAAGACCAGCTCCTCTTCGGCAAAAATGTTCTGGTGGCCGAGGATAATCACATCATCGCCGAGGTGATCGTAAAGATCCTGAATACCAAGGGGATCCATGCGGAGATTGCCCGGGACGGCCAGGAGGTCATAGAGCTCTTCCGCAATCAGGGACCCTATTATTACCAGGCAATCCTCATGGACATCATGATGCCGGTGAAGAACGGCCTGCAGGCAACCCGGGAGATACGCCAGCTGGGAACGGCGGATTCTGCCAATGTTCCCGTGATCGCCCTCACAGCAGATGTGGAGGACGAGACAGAATCCCGTTGTTATGACGCAGGAATGAATGCCTGCATAGCAAAGCCCATTGAATCCGAAAGACTCCTTTCTATCCTGGCCAAGGAATTTGAGGAGAAATCCATGAGGATACTGGCGGAAAACAGCTTTCAGGAAGGTGTAAATAATTTATAGTAAGCGGGGAATCTCTCCGGCGATTCCCGATGATTTATGTTCAGGAAACGGAGCAAAGAAACGGAGCAGATGATTTATGAAAATAGTGGAAGCAGACAAGATATTGGAGAGACTTAAGACTGCGGGCTGCGATGTGGAAGAGACAGTCCTGCGGCTGACCAATGACAGAGAGTTTTATATACATTTGCTTACTGTATTTTATCAGGAACGTTCCTGGGAAAACCTGATGGAAGCAATGGATCAAAGAGATTACGGGGCTGCCTTTCAGGCAGCCCATATGCTTAAAGGCAGTGTAACGACCCTGGGCCTTATGCCGGTCTTCGGGAATCTTGGAGACCTGCTGGATGATCTGAGGGTGTTTCAACCTCAGACGCAGGATTCTCAGATCCGGGAATCTCAGGATTTCAATCATGAGAGGAATGAACAATATGTCAGGTCACAGGAAAACTGCCCCGAAAAGCAGCCGGTCTCGGGAGACCGCGAGAGCCTGCTGCTGGCCCGATACGGAGTATTTTGCCGGGATATTGATAAGCTGCGGGATATTTTTGAATAGAAAAGGAGGCCCGGTCGTAACTTACCATGAAGGAACATTTTAATGCAGAAATAATCTATCAGTATATCATCTATTTTACCCTGTATTCTGTTTTCGGATGGTGTTATGAAGTCTTCCTGGAGGTAGTTGTATATCACTGGGGCTTTACAAACCGGGGTGTCCTTTTTGGACCCTGGTGCCCCGTATACGGATTCGGGGCCATGTTCTTTCTCCTGTTTCTCAATCCCATGCTGAAGGACAGGACCCTTAAGGAAAGGCTCGTCCGGATCCCCATGATTTTTTTCCTCAGCATGGTGATGGCAACGGGGCTGGAGCTTTTAACCTCTTATTTTCTGGAGCTTGTTACAGGAGCCTGGCCCTGGTAATGGTTTTTATTGTGGATATCATACATTTGTTTTTATAGATTTAAAATGGAATCAGACGGGAGTATCAGGACATGAAACATATAGACGACTCAACAAAAGCAATGACCATAAAAGATCTGGCGATCGGGCAAAGCGCCGTCATAAAAACTGTTGGCGGCCAGGGAGCCCTTCGCCAGCATTTTCTTGATATGGGCGTAATTCCCGGAGCAGAAGTTACGGTGATAAAATATGCTCCCATGGGAGATCCTGTGGAACTGATGCTCCACGGCTACGAACTGACCCTCAGACTGAATGACGCAGGGCAGATCGGCGTTGAGGTTTTAGAGCAGATGGGCCATGAGGATGCAGGGCAGATGGGCTCAGATGATTCAGGACAGGGCCGGACTGCCGGCCAAGCTGCCGGTGATGCACCAGGCAGGCTGCGCCCCGCTACAGGCAGGGTCTCTTTCCCCCGGGAAAAGAAGAACACAAGCTTCCATCCGGGTCTTGGAGAGGGAGGAAAGTTTCACCCCAAGGGTTCCGGCCATCCGCTGCCGGAAGGGACCGTTTTGACCTTTGCCCTGGTGGGCAATCAGAACTGCGGCAAGACCACCCTTTTTAACCAGCTCACCGGGGCGAATCAGCACGTGGGAAATTTCCCGGGGGTCACGGTCGACCGGAAGGACGGAGTCATCAAGGGACATCCCGACACCCTGATCACAGACCTGCCCGGAATCTACTCCATGTCCCCCTACAGCAGTGAGGAGATCGTTTCCCGTAACTTTGTACTGAATGAAAAGCCCAAAGCCATCATCAATATTGTTGATGCCACGAATATAGAACGCAATCTGTATCTGACCATGCAGCTTCTGGAGATGAATATCCCCATGGTGGTGGCTCTGAATATGATGGACGAGATGACGGCCAATGGAGGAAGCGTGGATGTCAATGAGATGGAAGGACTGCTGGGCGTGCCGGTGGTTCCCATCTCAGCGGCCAAAAATCAGGGAGTCCATGAGCTGATCGACCATGCCATCCACATCGCTTATTATCAGGAAAGGCCCCTCCGGCAGGACTTCTGTGATGAAAATGACCACAGGGGAGCGGTCCACCGCTGTATCCATGCCATCGCCCACCTGATCGAGGACCACGCCAGGGCCTGCGGGCTTCCTGTTCGATTTGCCACCAGCAAGGTCATTGAAGGAGATGAGCTGGTGATAAAGCAGCTGGCTTTGGACCAGAACGAACTGGAGACCATCGAACACATTGTAATACAGATGGAAACCGAGAGGGGGATGGACCGCAATGCAGCCATCGCCGCCATGCGGTTTGATTATATAGGCAAGGTCTGTCAGCTTACGGTAAAGAAGCCCCATGAGAGTAAGGAGAGGATCCGCAGTGAGAAACTGGACCGGATCCTGACAGGTAAATACACGGCAATCCCTGCTTTTATTGTGATCATGGGGCTGGTCTTCTATCTTACCTTTAATGTGATCGGAGCCTGGCTTCAGGGTCTGGTCGAGAAGGGAGTGGGCGCCCTTTCGGCTTTTGTGGATCAGCTGCTCAGTCTGGGACATGTCAATGAAGCCATTCACGGGCTGGTTATCAAAGGCGTTTTTGCCGGAGTAGGCAGCGTCTTAAGCTTCCTGCCTGTCATCGTGACCCTCTTCTTTTTCCTGTCTCTTCTGGAGGACAGCGGATATATTGCCCGGGTGGCTTTTGTGATGGATAAGCTTCTGCGCAAGATCGGTCTGTCAGGAAGGAGTATTGTACCATTGCTGATCGGCTTCGGCTGTACAGTACCCGCTGTCATGGCTACCAGAACCCTGCCCAGTGACAGGGACCGGCGGATGACCATCCTGCTGACCCCCTTTATGAGCTGCAGCGCAAAGATCCCCATCTTTTCATTTTTTATCAGTGTATTTTTCCCGGGAAAGGGAGCCCTGATCATGATCGCCCTTTATGTCTTCGGCATAGCCTCCGGGATCCTTGCGGCCTGCCTTTACCGGAAAGTTCTCTTTCAGGGAGAAGCTGTGCCCTTTGTCATGGAGCTGCCCAATTACCGGCTGCCGGGAGCAAAAAATGTCTTCCGCCTGCTCTGGGATAAGGCGAAGGATTTCCTTCAGAGAGCATTTTCCGTAATATTCATTGCCACCATAATCGTCTGGCTGCTGCAAAGCTTCGATCCGGGTTTCCATATGGTGAAGGACTCCAAAGACAGTATTCTTGCCCTGATCGCCGGACACCTGGTACCCCTGATGCGCCCCATCGGCCTTGGGGACTGGAGGATCTGCACCTCCCTGATATCCGGCTTCATGGCAAAGGAAAGCGTAGTCTCCACCATGAAGATCCTTTTCGGCGGGCAGGTGGCCGGCGCCATATCCGGCCGGGCAGCGGCCTCCCTGCTGGTATTCTCCCTGCTCTATACACCCTGCGTGGCCGCCATTGCCTCCATCAGAAGGGAAATGGGCACCAGATGGGCAGTCGGCCTTGTGGCCTGGCAGTGCTTTGTGGCCTGGCTGGGGGCCCTGCTGGTGTATGGGATCGGGGCGGTCGTGTGAATTAATTGAAACCGCCGAGGCGATTTCGGTTGATATTCTGATCAAACAGTGCTATCTTTATTTCAGTTATTTAATACATGGAAATCGGAGGAAACAATCATGAGTGATTTCAGAATCGGAACCAAATGTGTACAGGCTGGTTATACCCCTGAGAATGGTGGTCCAAGACAGATACCCATTATCCAGTCCACTACATTTAAGTATGATACCAGTGAGGATATGGGCAAGCTTTTTGACCTGGAAGCTTCAGGATACTTTTATTCCAGACTCCAGAATCCCACCTGTGACCACGTGGCCGCCAAGATCGCTGCCATGGAGGGCGGGGCAGCCGGTATGCTGACTTCTTCCGGTCAGGCCGCCAACCTTTTTGCCATCTTTAATATCTGTGAGGCGGGAGATCATATAGTATCCTCTTCCTCCATTTATGGAGGAACCTATAATCTGATCAAGGTTACCATGGCCAAGATGGGGATCCAGTCCACCTTTGTATCACCTGATGCCAGTGATGAGGAGCTGGATGCGGCTTTCCAGCCGAATACAAAGGCCATGTTCGGCGAGTCCATCGCCAACCCGGCGCTGACCGTGCTGGATATCGAGCGGTTCGCAGCGGCGGCTCATCGGCATGGAGTTCCTCTGATCGTGGATAATACCTTCCCGACCCCGGTGAATCTTCGTCCCATCGAGTGGGGAGCCGACATTGTGACCCATTCCACAACCAAATATATGGACGGACATGGTTCCGCCGTGGGCGGCGCTGTGGTAGACAGCGGCCGTTTTGACTGGATGGCCCATGCTGATAAGTTCCCCGGCCTTACCACTCCCGATGAGTCCTATCATGGGATCGTTTACGCGGAGAAATTCGGAAATGAAGCTGCATTTATCACGAAGGCCACATCTCAGCTGATGCGTGACCTGGGCTGTACCCAGTCTCCTCAGAGCGCTTATTATCTGAATCTGGGTCTGGAATCTCTTCATGTGCGTATGCCGAAGCATGTGGAGAACGGACAGGCCGTGGCCGAATGGCTGGAGGGACGGGAGCTGGTTACGAAGGTGACCTATCCGGGACTTAAGAGCAGCCCCTATTATGACATTGCTCAGAAATATATGCCGCAGGGAGGATGCGGTGTTGTTTCCTTCGAACTGAAAGGTGGCAGAGAGATGGCGGAGAAGTTCATGAAGAACCTGAAGCTGGCTGCCATAGAGACCCATGTGGCAGACGCCAGGACCTGCTGTCTGAATCCGGCCACCAGCACCCACCGCCAGATGAACGATGAAGAGCTTAACGCAGCCGGAATCCCTGCGGGACTGATCCGTATGTCCTGCGGTCTTGAGGACAAAGAGGACCTTATCGCGGATCTGGCTCAGGCCCTTGAAGCCTGCCGGTAACTCAGATCTTTTTTACAGTACCCCGGACGATCAGCTCCGGTTCGTATTCCATGCGCAGAATGTATTTTTCGTTCTGCGCTTTTTTCTGTCTTGCGGCCTGCTTTCTGACAATCAGCTCCACCGCCTCCCGGCCCTTTTGTACAGAGGAGTGCTCGATGGTGGTCAGGTTGATCTGGGGCATGCCGGAAAGGACAATATTGTCAAAGCCCGCCACAGAGTAATCCTGGGGGATGCGGTATCCTTTTGCACGAATGGCCCCCATGATTCCCAGAGCGGTCATATCATTATGTCCCACAAATGCGGTGATGTCGTTATGCCTCCCGTAAGAGGACATGTCATCAGGCCCCGCAGACGCAGCCGGGTCATAGCTGCCAATAAAATTGAGGGTCAGGTCATATCCGTTTTTGTATTCAGCTTCATCCGGGCTGTACCTGCTGTAGGTCAGAGGCTTTGGTGCTGCCAGGATCAGGGATGAGGAATCCAGCCCATGATCCTCGAAGGCCCGGACCAGGCCCCGGTAGCGGCGGATACGGCCGGTGTTTTTTTCGTTGACCGGAGGACTGACATAGGCTATCTTCCTGTGCCCCTGGGAAATCAGGTATTCCCCCATCATGTAGCCGGTCGTGTGGCCGTTAAGCTCCACGGAATCGTAGCGGCTGCCGGAAGGCTTTTCCCCGATGGCAACCACCGGAATCTCCTTTGCCAGGCTGTTTACCATGGCACGGCACAGTGGCGGGTACAGCATGATGATACCGGCCGGAGGGGCTTTCCTGTACTGGGCAAGAAAGGCCTGCTCCCTTTCACTGTCCCGGAAGGTCACGGCAGTCATTACAGTATAATTATAATTTGCGGCATGCTCCGTAATGGAATGGATCAGTCTGGAAAAATAGCCGTTGGCCAGGGAGGGCGCAAAGACAAGGATGGTGCTCCGTAAAAGATCTGCCCCCGAAAGGACAGCGGCCTTTTTTTCCGGCTTTTTGTAACCCAGTTCCCCGGCGGCCTTTTTCACTTTTTCAACCGTCTCCGGAGAAAAGGAGACATTTGCTTTTCCGCTCAGTATCATAGAAACGGTGGACTGGGACAGTTCTGTATACTCCGCAATATCCCTGGTGGTAACCTTTCTTCTCTTTCCCATAATGACCTCCGGCGGCTTCGTTTGATTTATTTTGATTAATGGCTGTTTATTAATCAAATAGAAATTGATTAATAACATTTTATCCTGAAATGCTTATATTTGCAATGGTAATTTGCAGGGGTTGTTAATCAAATAAATATGATTAATAAATATCCTGAAAACACGCCCTGTTTAAGCCGTGTGGGGGGTTTGACAGGCAGAAAAAACTATGATTTAATGGGCCCAACAGGTTACAAAATAGTGTGGTGAAGAGAAAAAGACACCGGTTTCCGGGTATCTGTCAGCAGATGGACAGGCCCAGGGATCAGAATTTCAGGAGGGAAAAAATGAGCGTTATTACATTTGTTTGTGCAGGTCAGATGAATTCAGCAATTACATTTCCGGCATTTGAGAACGGACATGAGGTGAGACTGGTGGGGTCGCCTCTGGACAGGGACATCATTGACGGGTTAAGGAAGGATAATTATCATATCACATTAAAGCGGACACTTCATGACGGAATCAAATATTACCAGATCGAGGAGCTTGAGGAAGCCCTTGAGGGTGCAGACCTGATCCTGGGCGGAGTCAGCAGCTTCGGTCTGGACTGGTTTTGCGATGAGATCCTGCCGGTTCTCCCGGAGGAGGTACCTTTGCTGACAGTAACCAAGGGTATGGTGGACCTGCCCGACGGAACCCTGGTTCCTTATCCCCACATTTTCGAACAGAGACAGCCGGCAGGAAAGCACATCAACTTCAATGCCATCGGCGGCCCCTGCACCAGCTATGAGCTGGCAGACCATGATGACAGCCATGTGGCCTTCTGCGGCAAGGATCCGGAAACCCTTACCTATATCAAGTCCCTGCTGGCCACAGATTATTATCATATCAGTCTCTCCACAGATGTGGTGGGCGTCGAGTGCGCAGTGGCCATGAAGAACGCCTATGCCCTGGGAGTATCCCTGGCAGTGGGCCTGGCAGAAAAAAGAGACGGCAAGATCGGCGCAGTTCACTATAACTCCCAGGCAGCCCTGTTCGGCCAGGGTGTCAAGGAAATGATGCAGCTGCTTGAACTCATAGGAGGAGGCCCCGAGAACATCATCCACGGGGCAGGAGACCTGTATGTCACCGTATTTGGAGGCAGAACCAGGAAAATAGGAACCCTGCTCGGCCGGGGATTAAGCTTTGACCAGGCCATGGAGGAGCTTTCCGGTGTGACCCTGGAGTCCATCGTCATCGCCACCAGAACGGCAAGGGCCGTTAAGAAGCTGTCAGAAAGAGACCTGGTCAGCCTGGAAGATTATCCTCTGCTGATGCATGTAGATCAGATCATCAACCAGGGGGCCCAGGTGGATATACCATGGGAAAAATTTACTACCCGAATATTTGATTAATCCTCCGAAAATAACGGGGCGGCCGAGAGCCGGGCAGATCAGCTTCGTATCGCCGGTTCATCTGTGTTTTTTATAATTTTTATGAATGCTGCTCTGGACATTTATGATTATTTTTAGTATTCTATATGAAACAGGGTCCTGACAGCAGGTCCCATCATGAATGAAAGACCATTTTACAGGAGGAAAGAATCATGTTGAATATTAATAAGACAGTTGAGAATGCTAAGGCAGATGTAGTACTTGAGGGTCGCCTTGATACGGTTACTGCCCCTGACCTGGAGAAGGAACTTAAAGAGATCCTTTCAGACCTTAAAGAGCTTACACTGGATTTCGGCAAACTGGATTACATATCATCAGCAGGCCTTCGAGTTCTGCTTTCAGCCCAGAAAGTTATGACAAAGCAGGGCGAAATGAAGATCACAAATGTAAATGAGACAATCATGGAGATCTTTGAGGTAACAGGATTCTCTGATATTCTGACCATAGAGTAGGAACTTCAGATTATAGAGTAAGAAGGGATGTCGGCAAGTTCCGGCATTCCTGAATAACAAAATATTTGCTCAGGCAGCGGGGCTGCCGTTTGAGATGTGGGGAAAACTGTTTGTACGTTTTTTTAGCAGCATCTGAAGCGGCAGCCCCGCTTCTGTCCTGAACAAAAATCTTCCAGACCCCGGACAAACAAAAAGCCGGGCGCGGTTCGTTGACAATAAGAAACTGTTAAAGTATAATATAGTGTTAGAAAAGTAACTGTGGCACAGCGGGAATTGTTTGAGAAGGAGATGTCTTACAGTGAAAAGCAGCTTAGCCCCGGATACCGGACCCGACCCCGGACTTTCATCAGAAAAACAGCTGGCGGAACTGGAGGAAGCGCTTGCTCTTGAGCTGAACAAGAAAAGGATCAGGAACCTTATTAAGAGGATCGCTTTTTCCATGGCCACCGTCGCAGCCGTAGCAGTTTTGATCACAACGCTCTGGGTGCCGGTGTTAAGAGTATTCGGTTCATCCATGACACCCACCTTGTATGAAGGGAATGTTGTCATTACAGTGAAGACATCCTCCCTGAAGCCGGGGGATGTCATTGCGTTCTACTACAATAATTCAGTGCTTGTCAAGCGGTTGATCGGTATGCCCGGGGACTGGATTGACATAGATGAGGAAGGGAATGTTTATTTAAACGGTGAACTTCTGGACGAACCCTACGTGGATCAGAAAGCATTGGGCGAGTGTAATATCGAGCTGCCCTGTCAGGTCCCGGAAAACCGGGTGTTTGTCCTGGGGGATCATAGAAGTGTTTCCATTGATTCGAGAAATACTTCCATCGGTTTTATCCCCAAAGAACAGCTGGTCGGACGTATTGCACTTCGGATATGGCCTCTTTCGGGAATTGAAAAAGTAAAGTAATGGTTAATCTCAGAGGCGTTTTCGATTGATTGTAAGGAGAAAGAGATATGGCATTTGGTATTGGAAAAAAGAATAATCCTGATAACGATATCAAGAAGCTGTCGAGGGCTGAGCTTCTGGAGATGCTTATAGAACAGACCCGGCTTGCGGACAGGCTTCGTCAGAGAAATAAAAAGCTGACCAAGGAGCTGGCTATATGCAAGGCCAATCTGGAGAAGGCAGCATCTCTTCAGATAATCATGAGACGTCTTGAGAGAATTGAGAAGCTTTCGGCGGCTCACGCAGGCCTGACAGAGGAAGAGATCGATGCAATCTGGTCCATGGGCAGGAAAAAGAAGGCAGCCCCGGCGAAACCGGAAGCAGTACAGGAGGAAGCCGCAACAGAAGAAGCTGCAACAGAAGAAAACCCTGAGACGATACAGGAGGAAAAAGCGGCAGAAGAACCGGCAGCGGAAGAGAGCCCTGTAATGGTACAGGAGGAACCGGCGGGAGATGGATGATATGGATGATAAGGATAACAGGATTGATTCACTGATGGATACGGCATCCAGGAGCCGGACCCTGGATCTTTCTGCCCTGGAGGAAGAATTTCAGAGGGAGAATTACCGGAAAAAGTTTGCCGAATCACTGCGTTCCACAATATTTACCCTGATCACGGTTGCCGGGATTGCTGTGCTGGTCGCCACCCTGTGGCTTCCTGTTCTGCAGGTATACGGCACCTCTATGGTTCCCGCTGTGAATGCGGGAGATATCGTGCTGTGCAGCCGGGGAGGCATGAAGAAGGGAAATGTAGTGGCTTTCTACTGCAGCAACAAGATCCTGGTCAAGAGGGTCATCGGTGAACCCGGAGATACTATTAATATAGACGAGTCGGGAACCGTTACCGTAAACGGCTCAGCCCTGGATGAACCATATGTTAAGGAGAAAATGCTGGGGGAATGTAACATCACATTTCCATATACAGTTCCTGAGAACAAGATTTTTGTTCTCAGTGATAACAGGGAGAATTCTTCCGATTCCAGAAGCCAGTCCGTGGGCTGCATCCCGGAAGAGGATATGGTGGGAAGACTGCTCATCAGGGTCTGGCCCCTGAAGAGCTTCGGGATAGTTCATTAATAGTTCGCCCTTTGCCAATGATTCGATATTCAACAAAAGATTGCTATCTGCCAAAAGCCTTACTTCATCGGGAAGTAGGGCTTTTGCTTTGAATGAAACAGGGCTGCCATATTAAAGTTGACGGGGAACCCCGGTGGTTGGGCAAGGAATATAATATATAGTAATTCTTTTGGAAAACTCATGTAAAAATGAAAAGGAACAGCCCTGCTTTTTGGACATTTTTTTTTCCTTTTGTTTTACTTTTGAAGGTGCTATAATACAAAACGAATTATTGTATAACGTATTCCCCATAACCATTTAAAGGTATGGAAGGAGATAATTATATGAAGAAATCAGGTGATCAGATTAAGTTAAAAATTGCTCAACAAAGGAAAAACAGGAGCCTGACTGCCGTTTTAACAGCAATAGCAGTAATATTGGTGTGTATCATTGTTTGTATGAACATTCAGCCTGCATTTGCCCTTGAAGATAACAACCAGTCCGATACTATGGATCTTGCCGATTATTTAACAGATGATACAGGACTATGGTACTACAGACCATCAGATAAAGACAAAGCTTCATGGAAAGAAGTGGATAAGGACACGGTTCTCGGGAAGAAAGATCTGGTATGCCTTCATCTGGCATTAAGGTTTAAGAAGGGGATTGTCACTGACAATATTTCTGAGTCGATCTATGAGATACCTGACAGTGTTCAGATCACGGATGTCATCGCCAACTGGCTCAATGATGATGACCACGGAATGAACCAGCTGATTCTCGGCAGGTCCACCCCGGACAAAAACTCCGGAGGACAGAAATACCTGGCGGGAAAATACAAGATTACAAAAAACAAAGAAACAGACAAATGGGAACTGATTGCGGAATGGGATCCCTATCTTATATCCCAGAATGAAAAAAAGCCTGTGGATGTCTGGGCGGATATGTATGTCACTGCCAAAGCTTTAAAGCCTCTGGATGATGACAGCAATAAAGTCGTCTTTGTTAAAAAGACAAAAGAACATAAAGAGATCGCCACAGAGTACGCAGAGGTTGTAGATGAGAAAGAGGCAGAGCGTAAAGGCGCGCTGGCCGTCAACCTGTCTGATCATATGACCCGGAATACAGGAATGTGGTATTTCAGATCCTCTGATAAAGAGAGAGCTTCCTGGAAGAGAGTCAGGATGGGTACTGTTCTGCAGGAGAAAGACCTTGTATGTGTCCATCTGGCCATGAAGTTCAAAAAAGGAACTGTGACAGCTGCCACCTATGACACAAAGTATATGCTCCCTGGCAACATCGAGTTTACAGATGTCATCGCCAACTGGCATAACAATGAAGACCGGGGTATGTCCCAGCTGATCCTGGGAACAGCCACGCCGGATAACCATCAGGGATCTCAGGACACCGGAGCAGGCAGCTATGCCATCAGTCAGAACGAGAACACCGGAAGGTGGACCATGACCGTGGACTGGAATTCTGCCATGATCTCCGAGAATGCAGAGAAGGACGTCAGCGTGTGGGCGGACATCTATGTTACCGGCAGGTCTGTAAAGCCCCTGGAGGATGGCAGCAATATGGTCATCTTTTCGGACAGCAACCAGGATGACCAGGTCATTGCGACTACATTTGAAGGTGTTGAGAAGGAAGCAGATCCTGAAGAATCAACAACTCCGGCCGAGACAGCCACGGAAGCCCAAGATCCGGCCGAGACAGCCACGGAAGCTCAAGATCCGGCCGAGACAGCCACGGAAGCTCAAGATCCGGCCGAGACAGCCACGGAAGCTCAAGATCCGGAAAAGACCACCGAGGCTGAGCACTTGGCTGAGGCGACTACGGAAGCCAATACCCCGGCAGAGGCGACCACACAGGTCACCGCCCGGGAGGACGAATACTCTGAGGGCACTCTGACTTATGAAGGCAGGGATTTTACGGTAACTGCAAGCTACGGGAAGGACGCAAAGCTTCCTGAAGATGTTAAGATTGATGTCCGTGAGATCAGGGAGGACTCTACCAGCAGGCTGGAGAAGAAGGAATACCAGGATTATTACGAACGGGCTGAAGCTGCCGTCAGGGAGAAGAACGGTACCGTAACAGTCGCCCGCTTCTTTGACATAACCTTCGTCGGCGGCCAGGAGGAAAAAGAAATCGAGCCTGCCGGCCCGGTTAATGTAAAGATTGAATATAAGGAAGCCGAAAGCAATAAGCTGGCAGATACCCAGGTGGTACATTTTGCCGATGAATCGAAGAAGCCCGAAGTCATCCGGGAGGTGGATGTGGAAGATACTGAATCTGAGAAAGACGAAGTGGCAGTTACCTTCGAAGCGGAGAAGTTTTCAGTCTATGCCATCGTGAAGCTGGAGCCCTCAAATGATCTGGAGGATCTGAAGGGGAAAAGCTTTTGCCTGATCAATACGGAGGACGGGACAAATCCCAAGGGTACAGCCCTGATGGCTGCCGCCGACAAAGAGGGCAGCAAGCTGCAGGGAAAAGCAACAACGGTTCGTATAAATACCGTTAACCGCGAAGACTATGTCTATGTTGCAAGTAACAGT
This sequence comes from Eubacterium sp., assembly GCA_017433295.1. Taxonomy (GTDB): domain Bacteria; phylum Bacillota; class Clostridia; order Lachnospirales; family Lachnospiraceae; genus Anaerobutyricum. The sequence goes on along the minus strand of JAFRHL010000047.1, from coordinate 5,097 downwards.
AATATTACCAGCTGGACTTTCAATGAGGCCGGCGGCGGCAGATACTCCGTTTCAACATATGTGGGATCTGAGCTGAAATACCTTAAGATCAGCAGTGACGGAATATCACTGGCAGACGATGGAACCGACGATGACTGTCGAATAAAGATAGATGCCGGAACAGGAAATAATGAAGGAAAGTATAAGTTCAGCACCCAAAATGGTGCCCTTAAAGTAAACGGCGGCAGGAGCTGGTTTGAAAAAACAACCGCCAGGGATAACGGTCAGGGCGTCTGGATGAATTTTGCCACACTTGCGGGCATGAATGATGATGACTTTGTGACATATACTTCCCAGAAGGTCAGCATCTCAGAAGAAGCCGGAGACGTCAAAAACGGCGATAAGGTAATCGTTTATACCCGTATCTGGAATGGCAGTAAATATGAGTATTATATCATTGACTATGACGGAAAGCTGATAAAAGCCTACGAATTCGGAGATACAATTTCCTGGGTCGGCAGCAAAAATAATACTATGCTGTGGGATTTCACAGAGTATTATGATCAAAAAACACAGAAGCCGAATCATTATTATGAGTTATACAATCCATATTCAAAGAAATATATTGCCCCGAAGACTTCGGATGGTGATGAAGGCTTCCTCGCCGACGCAAAAATCGGTATCCAGCTTAAAGGACGGTATAAAAACGAATACTATACCACGATCCTGGCCTGGGATGACTACTATTATGCCTCACTGAAGGTAGATGAGGAGAACAGGAGCCTATGCTCTTCAACATTATCAAAAGCCAGCGATTTCTACTTCGCCAGGATGATCGAGAATACCAATGACAAACAAATCGTGACCACAGTTGCCACAGTGGATAATAATGACCACGGGATCACATTGAAGATGAAAGACTTTGGGGAGAATGAAGACCTCACCGGAGGCAGAAGTCCCCAGATGACCAGTGTTCTGGGAGATACTCCCTATGAACAGTGGACCGGAACCAAAGATCTGCTGGAAAGAAATATAAATGACGGAACAGGTTATCCCAATGCTGTTCAAGGGCAGGATCCCCCGACCTCACTGGGCACCCTGTTTGATGGTGCCTCCACAGTGAATAACCAGTTCCTCATGAGCACCTATAAGGAGACCGGCTATTTTGAATACGATTCCACCCGCAACTTCGCTCACCTGATATCAAAGGAAGAAGACCCCTGGTGCGGTCTGGATAAACCGGGCGGAGGGAAATATGCCGTAGGCGACTTTGTAATTTATGACCAGCTGGGAACGTCCGGCGAAACCGGTAAGGACACACTGCGGCATGGCCAGTTCCTTCCCTACAACGATTTGATTGAAGGGTTTAAGAAAGACCAGAATGGGAATTATTGCCATGATGAGAACGGCAATTTAATCCCAGAAACCAAAAAGATATCAAAGATATATAAGAATACAACGGATATTCATGCAAATATGCTGTCCACTCTGGATCCCAACTATGGAAAATCCATGTATGAAATTAAATGGGACAAAAAACACCAGCTTCCCAATGTGGATCATTTCTTCGGGATGGAAATGTCTGCCCGCTTTATGCAGAGTGAAAACGGTGAGGATGCCTGGGGCCATGACCTGATCTTTGAATTCTCGGGGGATGACGATTTCTGGCTGTATATCGATGATATGCTGGTTCTTGACCTGGGCGGTATTCATTCGGCACTGGACGGAAATATCAACTTTAAAACAGGCCAGATCACTGAGAACGGAGTAACCTATACCCTCAGGGAACAATTTATCAAAGCCTATAAGCAAAAGAACCCAAATGCCGGAGAAGAAGAGGTCAACAACTGGGCAAATGACATTTTTAAAAAGAATGCAGACGGCACGGATGGTACCGTATTCAAAGATTATTCCAGCCATACCATGAGGATGTTCTATCTGGAACGGGGAGCCGGAGCCTCCAATCTTCGTATGCGTTTCAATCTTTCGGAATATAAAGAAGGTGAGATACAGCTTGAGAAAAAAGTATCCGGCACAGAGAATTCCCAGACGGAATTCCCCTTCCAGATCTGGTATCAGGACGAGAATGATGCATGGACAAAGGTGAATAGTACTGAATCTGTAACAGATGTTCGCTTCCCGAAAGATCCGGTTCATTATGAGCCTGAATATTCCGTTATGGCCGGTGGTAAAACCATGGTATACAAAGATGTGTTCTTCCTGAAAGCAGGACAGATCATTTCCGTAAACCTCGGGAGCGAGGACCGGAAATATTACATCAAAGAATGTGCCCTGGATTCCCCTGCCCTATACGACTGGGTCAAGGTCAACGATGAGGTGAATGAGGAAAAAAACCCGACGCCTGATCTTTATAACAATACTGAGTTGAACCAGGGAGGCCAGCCGAGGGAGATAGAGGGAGAGTCTGCTTTTAAAGACTTCATCACTGCCCAGAAGACAGTTTCCAGCTGCAAAAAGGTTATATATGAAAATCATGTAAATCCTGGGGCGATGAAATCCCTGACCATCACGAAAAAACTCTGGCGGGATAATGACAGGAAAAACGAGATCAAATACACAGAAGACAGCACAAGATTCAAGTTCCGTGTGTATATCGGGAAAAAAGACGATAAATACATGATTTACGCAATGGGCGATTATCGTGTGAAGAACCCGGAAGGAGACTATTGCTATTACTATGACGGAGATTTTGTTTCCACCGGTACAAACAACTTTGAGGATCTTAATAATATATATGTGGATCCGGCCATCCTGCATGGAGATACCCTTAAGCAGCGTTGTACCTTCCAGACTTCTGAGTATGGAACGATTGAAAATATCGAAGCCGGATACAGTGTAGAGATCCCCGGGCTTATGAGCGGCACGGAATTCATGGTGGCAGAGCGGGACGATGAGATTCCCGCCGGATATAACAGGCTGGGATATACTCTGGACGAGAATGAACTTAGAAATGAAGAACAACGCCAGGAGCTTGGTAAGGTTATTACAGGTTCCATCACTGCCAGCCGGACAGTCACTGTTCACAATCAGCACGGCTATGGACTCATCGTCAAAAAAGTCTGGTCAGATGCAGACTTTATGATCAACCATGATGAGATATACTTTGCGGTTTATCTCAAAAATGGCGGTCTGGTTCCACATTCCGTGCGCCAGCTGGGAAAAACAGACAACTCATTAAGCTGGTTTTTCCCGGAACTCGATGAGGGTGCGGACAGCCTGAATGACTACGAAGTCTATGAGATCATGCTGAAAGTACCGGAGGGCAGCAGCCTTGGAGAAGTATCCATCGATTCTTCGGGGGAGGTAACCGGTTATACAACAGTGACCGGGGAGACAACTAAATATCATAAAATCGAAGAAGATAACATTATAAAAATCGCTGAAAAAGATACTCTGACAGCCGGTGGAGAAACGAATGAACAAGGGTATTCGTCAAGTCTCTTATATACAGCAGGTTATTCACGGCAGGAGCTTAAGGCCGGAGCAGATGGGAAATATCCAAATATCCGGACAGATACTGTCACAAACTTCAGACCGGGTATCAAGCTGTTAAAAGAGGATCTGAAAGGAAATTCTTTGTCTGGAGCAGTCTTTACTTTGTCAGAGGTGGATGGAAAAAACAAGGAGTTCACATCAAAAGATGGTCTGATCGCAGTGGCCTATCTGAAACCGGGAAAAGAGTATACCCTTAAAGAAACCGTGGCTCCCTATGGATACCGGGCCCTGATTGATTCGGTGAAAATTAAAGTCGAGGTCGATGGCGATAAGTATACCGTTAAGGTCAATGACAGTACTGAGAACCATAAGGATGGTTATTATATCATCAGTAATCTTGATACTCCCCCGACAGCAGATGCGATGCCGACTGTAACGATTAAGAATGAGAGCTGTACACTTGAGGCAAAAAAGATCGACTCATACTCAGGGAAAGCTCTGTCAGGTGTAAGGTTCGCCCTTTACAGAGAAATCTTAGCTTCCGGCAGCAACGGCCTGTCTGATCCTGAAAAACCGATGCCCGATTATCAGCCCATGGAAGGATACAGATCACTGGAGACGGATGAAAATGGTATTATTCCCGGAACTGCGATGAAAAACTCCGATAATCCCGGGGGGCTTACTGCCGGCAACTATTATCTGAGGGAGATCGAAACCCCATCAGGCTACATCTCCATGGGATGCGACATCCGGATCATGATCTCGGCAGCAGGAGAGGTGACCCTGCAGCAGGCGATCCGGCCTCAGCAGTCAGGCCCCTGGACATTTAAGCCTGTAACCCCGGATATTGCAGTGATTGACACAGTTGACGGGGTTATGAGCATCACAGTTAAAAACACGCCGAAGAACCCGGTCCGCATCAGGAAGAAAGATACGGATGCAAATGGTAAGAACCTTGAAGGAGTGGAATTTGCACTCTATAAGCAAAGCCAGGTTGAGAATAACCTGCCAAAAGAGGGAGAGACCCCTCAGCAGATAGGTATCACAGACAAGGACGGTATTCTGAATCTTGGAGGATTGGAAGGCAATAATACAAGTTACTATCTCTTTGAAACGAAAACTCTGGATGGTTACAGCCTTCTCCCGGCACCTGTAAAGATAAATACCAGTGCCGGAACAAACGATATAAAGGCTTATCTGGACCAGGAACCACTGGAATGTGAGCCTGTGAAAGACTCTGAAGGCAGGGATGTCTGGGAGCTGACATTATATAACAGTCCCGGTGTCGAGCTGCCGGAAAGCGGAGGCCCGGGGACAAGGAGCATTTATCTCCTTGGTATGACACTCGTGAGTCTGGCCGGAGCAGCTTTACTGGCGAGAAAGAGACAGAACAGATAATATTTAACAATTTAAAGCTTTCATGGGTTTAAAAAACGCATGAAAGCTTTTTTTTCTGCACGAAAATCAATAATTTATAACACCAAGTTCGGGAAAATGTGGTAGAATACATATGATAGCATAAATCTCAACTTTGCATTATTTTACACCTAAAAGCCCCTTGGCATCAATCAGAATGTCAAGGGGCTACCTGTTTTAATCCTCGTCGGAGCAATCATTTTTTATCATATCCAGGATTTCCTCATATGATTTGTTGCTGTCTAT
>JAFRHL010000046.1 GCA_017433295.1 Eubacterium sp. | reverse complement strand
TGAATTGAACGTTCAAGGTTGTTTTGTTATTCAGTTATCAAGCTTCAAAAGCTGCCGTATCAGCGGCAACTCATATAATCTACCACGTGTTTCGTCATTTGTCAACAGTTTTTTTAATTTTTCATTCGATTTATTTCATTCATCTATTTTTGGGGATACTATTTGTTTTGATTGAGAATCCAAATGAGCTTTTTAATATTAAAAATGTTGAGTTATGGGGCTGAGTTTGTTTGTCCCCTCCACAGATATCCTTCCCGGTGCCTGGTCCAGAACCCTCTTATCAACGTATCTCAAATTCTTCCCCGTAAATACAAGGTTCTTCAGCCTGACATCATCTGCAAAGATGTATTTTCCCAGGCTCTTGATTTCTTTTCCGAAGACTACTCTGCGAAGTCTCCTGCACCCTGCAAGTCCTTTGTCCCTGATCTTCTTTATAGAGTCGGGCAGAATCAGGGTTTCCATCCGGGCACAGTTCTTTAAGGCACAGGCGTCGATCTCCGTGATTTTGTAATAGTAATCTCCCAGTCTGATCTCCGGGGGCAGCTTCACTTTTTTCTCCCCCGGTCTGTAATATCTCAGACAGCAGACGGTTCCCTGGTGAATGGATGGATTTATGATTCTGAAATCTCCTTCAGCCGTACTGACTATTTTGCCCGCGGGGTTGGAAAAGGTCCAGATTGCCCTGATTTCCTGGTCTTCTGTTACAGTGGAAAGATACTTGTCCCAGCTTAAGTCATAGCCTTTCCGATTCAGGACGGGATATTGTATGCTGTCCCCATAGTGCAGCTTTTCTTTCCGGGAAAGGGTTTCTTCACTATAAAATGAGATCGTATATTCATTATATATATACTTAAATACTGCATGTATGTTCAGGGAACTTCTTATGTGATCTGTGGGATAGCTCCAGCCTGCGAACTCATAGTGATAAGTCTCGTCCCGGGGCTTTATTACATTTGCAGGGGGATGGGCCTCTTCATCATAGTGGACCTGCTCCTCTTTTAAGAGGCTGCCATCCTCATGGTAGAAGCGAACGGTAAATACCCGTCTTACTTTCCCGAAAACAGCTTTTGCCCTGGTATCTCCCTTTATAGCGGAGAGATCGCAGTTCCAGCCTATAAAAGGATAGTCATATTCGCCATCGCTGTCCTTTTCAGGCCTGACCGTCTTAAGAGCCGGGCTTCCGTAGGCCACGGATTCCATACCCAGCATGGCCCCGTTCTCATGAAAGTACATGACAAGATACTTCTTTGGCTCCCTGCGCCACAGGGGCTTTATCACCAGATTTGACCTGACTTCTGAATAGTCCTGATCCCAGCCGTCAAAGAGTATCTGATAGTGTTCTTCCCTCTCTTTAAAGACAGGAGGTTTGGGAGGAACCGCAGCCTGACCGTGAATGACGAAGCCCGTCTTTAGGACAGCCCCCTGTTCATCCTGAAATACGACCACATGTTTTGGCAGGGATTTCTTTATTCTTTTTTTCTTCGCAGCTTTGCCTTGCTCGGCCATGAGGGTTCCTCCCGCCACATCTCTTTGTATCTATATTTCTTTACAAATGTCAGCATACTGCCCGCGGGTTATCCTGCAAAGGTCCTCCGGCAGGCATTCAATCTGGGTTCCGATCTTTCCTCCGCTTACCAGGATCCTGGGATTCTCTCTTGCGGTGATATGATAAATGGTCGGGTAGGATTTTTTCATTCCCACAGGAGAACAGCCTCCCCGGATATATCCCGTCACTTTATTGATATCCTTTACATGGATCATCTCCAGTGATTTGACGCCGGCTGCCCTGGCTGCCTTCTTCAGATCCAGTTCTCTGGCTACGGGAATCACAAATACATAGTATTCTTTTTTATTGCTGACGGTAACCAGGGTTTTAAATACATATTCCGGGTCCTGGCCGGTCAGCTCTGCCACTGTAACCCCGTCGACGGCTTCTTTACCGTGGGGATAGAACCTGGCTTCATAGGGTATCTTCTCTTTCTCGAGGATCCTCATTACATTGGTTTTTATTTCTTTCTTCATACGAATAATTCCTCTTATGATTTTTGCCTGTTTTATATTTTACATCCAAATATAAATAGCTACAAGCTTTTTTATGCCCCGGTACAAAAAACCTTCTTCATGATGAAAACACCGGCAACAACCACCGGCTCTCCTGTTTTCATCAGTTCAGCAAATAGATCATCACATTCAAGTAAGCCGCAAATACGCACCACAGCAGATAGGGAACCAGCAGGTTTCCGGCAGTCTTGCTGCATTTGAGGAAATTGTTTCTGCAGCTCCATATCAGAAGGATCATGCCAAGAAGCCATATGAAAGCTGCCAGGTACTGTTTCCAGTTGAAAAATATGATGGACCAGAAGAAATTAAAAAAGAGCTGCAGGGCATAGAGAGCCAATCCGTCCCTGGCTTCGGGGCAGCGGGGAGATTCATTCCAGACCAGCCAGGAGGCCAGACCCATTAATATGTAGAGAATGGTCCAGACCACCGGGAAAAGCCAGCCGGGCGGGGAAAGGGGCGGTTTGTTTAAGGCAGAGAAAGCTTGCATTCCGCCTCCCGATAAGAATGCCGACAAAGCCCCCACTGCAAGGGGGATTGCAACTGCAATGAAAAATGATTTCCATTTTTCTTTCATATACTACTCCAAAGGAATGACTTTATTCTATATTATGTATGGCGGCGTCAGCTTATTCTTGTTTCTTTTCCATGAAACTGGTATACTCAGAAGAAGCAAATGTCAGCAGTGCTGACCCGCGGCCCGGCTCAGGTTTTATTCAATCGAAATCGCTTCGGCCCGGAAATATTATGACGGCCCCGTCCGAAAGGAGATATAATATGTATGTTGATAAGAAAGTCTGGATTGCCCAGTCTGATAAGAATCTCTGCCTTTTGCCCTCCATGGCCAACCGTCACGGCCTCATCGCAGGAGCCACGGGTACAGGAAAGACCATTACCTTAAAGGTTCTTGCCGAGTCCTTTTCTGATATGGGGGTCCCGGTATTCCTGTCAGATGTCAAGGGAGATCTTTCCGGTATGTGCCAGCCGGGAATCGATACAGAAGATATGCAAAAGAGGATCCGGAGATTTGGCATTGAGAACTTTGAGTACAAGTCCTATCCCAGCCGTTTCTGGGATATCGGAGGGGAACAGGGACATCCCATCCGGGTGACCATAGCCGAGATGGGACCGGTCCTCTTATCCAGGCTCCTGGGACTTACGGATGTCCAGACCGGGGTTTTAAATGTTGTGTTCAAGATCGCAGCCGATCACGATCTCCTTCTGGTGGATTTAAAGGACTTAAGCGCCATACTGCAGTTTGTGGGAAACAATCGGGCGGAATTCACCCTGACATACGGTAATGTATCCGCTGCCAGCATCGGAGCCATCCAGCGTGCCCTCCTGGCCTTCGAGAACGAAGGCGGGGAACATTTCTTCGGAGAACCGGCTCTGGATATCCGGGACTGGATCCGCACGGATCCGGACGGCCGGGGATATATCAATATCTTAAACAGCACTGACCTGATCCACAGCCCGACCATATACGCCACCTTCCTCATGTGGATGCTGACGGAGCTCTTCGAAAAGCTCCCTGAAGTCGGAGATCTCGACAAGCCCCGCATGGTATTTTTCTTTGATGAGGCTCACCTGCTCTTTCATGACCTGTCGAAGCCCCTCTTACAGAAGATCGTCCAGGTGGTAAAGCTGATCCGCTCCAAAGGGGTAGGGGTATATTTCATAAGCCAGAGCCCGTCGGATATTCCGGATGAGGTACTGGCCCAGCTTTCCAACCGTATCCAGCATGCCCTCCGGGCCTATACGCCTGCAGAGCAGAAGGCAGTAAAGGTGGCTGCCTCCACCTTCCGGCAGAATCCGGCATTTGATACCATGACCGCCATCATGGAGCTGGGGGTCGGAGAAGCTCTGGTGAGCTTTCTGGATGAAAAGGGCATCCCCGGCATGGTTGAGAGGGCCTTTATCCTGCCGCCTGAAAGTAAAATGGGCCAGGGAGATCCTGACCTGGTGCAGACTGCCATTCTTTCTGATGAACTGGACCTGAAATACCGGGAGACGGTGGACAGGGTTTCTGCCTACGAGATCATTAATGAAGCAGCCCGGGAGCTGGAGCGCAAACGTCTGGCCGAGGAAGAGGAAGCTGTCCGCCTCAAGGAGGAAGAGGCAGCGAAAAAGCAGCAGCTGAAGGAAGAAGCCGAACTGAAGAGAAAGATGGAGCAGCTGGAGCGCCAGGCCCGAAGGGAAGCTGAAGCAGAGGAGAAACGCCGGCAGAAGGAACATGAAGCAGCCCTGAAGCTGGCCGAAAAACAGATGCTGGCTGAGCAGAAGGCCGCGGAAAAGCGGGCAGCCGAGCGGCGAAAATTCGTCGAAAAGACTGCATCCTCCCTCTTGAAATCTGTTTTGGGTTCCAAAAAGAAGAGAAAATCAGCGAACTGATATCAACCATTTCGCCGGAAATCCGGGAAATGCTATCCGGCAGCTAAAAAAAAAGGATTCCATGCTCTATTACATGGAATCCTGCGATAGTTCCCTTAAATTATTCACTGTAATTCTTATAGGCTTCAAAATCATCAAGCACGGCCTGGCCCGGTGCCTTGGTAACAAGGCTGACCACTATGATACAAAGCAGGCTCACGGCGAATCCGATTACCAGAGAGTAAAGTCCTGTGACGGCGCCAATGGTCTGTCCGCCCATGAGGGGGATATAGTCCCAGATGATAACCATGGCTGCACCGCTTATCAGACCGGCCATGGCACCCGGCAGGTTGGTCCTCTTCCAGAAAAGGCTCATGACAACCAGGGGTCCGAAGGCTGCTCCCAGGCCGGCCCAGGCATCGGATACCAGGGTCATGACGGAGCTGTCCGGGTTCCAGGCAATGATGATGGCCAGGATCGCCACGATTATGGTAACCGCCCGCCCGATCTTCAGCACAGTCTCATTGGAGGCGTCCGGGTTGAAAATATCCTTGTAAATATCCGCGGATACGGAAGAGGAGCATACCAGCAGCTGGGAATCCGCCGTGGACATGATGGCTGCCAGGATACCGCAGAGGAAGATACCTCCTACGAAGGCCAGGGGCAGATACTCCATGAATACCTTCTTGATCATCTCAATAAATACTGACTCTGTGGAAGCGGCTCCCGCTGTCTCCCCGAGAATGGTGGGGAAGAGGAAGGCCCGGCCCAGAAGTCCGATGACAACTGCCAGAGCCAGGGAGATTACTACCCAGACGATGGCGATGACTGAGGATTTCTTCAGTTCCTTTTCATCCTTGATGGCCATAAATCTCACGAGAATGTGGGGCATACCGCAGTAACCCAGGCCCCAGCCCAGGTTGGAGATTACCTCCACGGCCGTGATGGGATGGTCACCGTTATGGAAAAAGCTCAGGTAGGAGGAGGGCTCCACACCTGTCTGCATCAGCAGGTTTGAAATATCGCCCTTGACAAAGGCCCATGCCACGATGGGCACTGCCAGCAGGGCAATGAGCATCAGAGTTCCCTGAACGAAGTCTGTGGTACAAACCGCCAGAAAGCCTCCCAGAAATGTATACATCAGAATAACGCAGGCCCCGATCAGCATGGCTGCATGGTAATCCAGTCCGAAAACGGAATTGAAAAGCTTTCCTCCGGATGCCAGGGCAGAGGCCGTATATACCAGGAAAAAGATTACGATGATCACGGAGGAGATACCCAGAAGTATCTTCTTGTCATCGTGAAATCTGTTGCCGAAAAACTCCGGAAGGGTCATGGAGTTATCAGCCACGATGGTGTAGGCCCGAAGAGGCTTCGCGATGACGAGCCAGTTGATCACGGTTCCCAGTCCCAGGCCCACGGCGATCCAGGCCTGCCCGGTACCCAGGGCATATACGGAGCCGGGAAGGCCCATCAGCAGCCAGCCGCTCATATCCGAAGCCTGGGCAGAAAGAGCTGCCACGGGACCGGATAGTCCTCTTCCTCCCAAAAAATAATCGTCTGCCCCCGTAGTCTTCTTCATGGACCAGATACCGATTCCGATCATCATGCAGAGGTAGGCGGCAAACGCGATAAGTACTGCAATCGTTGTTCCAGACATAGTCTATTTATCCTCCTGTTTTAAAAATTTCAGGCTAAGGTATGTATCTTCCACCTTGAAAAACCTATAGAACCAATTATACTAGAAATATTCCCCATGTAAAGTGACAGATTTTAATGCAAATTTCACAAACTATGAATTTTTGTCATTACAATTCGTTATTAACCGATGGTAAGTAAAGAATCGTATATAAAAGATCGTAAATTAAGTATCGTAAATAAAGGAGCAAAAGTATGGAGCTTAATAAATATGCAGTATTTCTGGAAGTGGCAAGGCAGCAGAGCCTTTCCAGGGCTGCGGAGGTGCTGGGTTACACCCAGTCGGGAATCAGCCACACCATAAAGCGGATGGAAAAGGACATGGACCTCGCACTCTTTGACAGGAACCGGAACGGAGCCTTCCTTACCAGTGCCGGCAAGGCGCTGGTCCCTTACATTTCCCAGCTGGTCCAGGGCCAGGAGAATCTGTCCCAGGCTGTCTTCTCCCTCCATAATCTCCACCGGGGTTCTCTGACCATAGGGACCTATTCCAGTATCTCCAGGCAGTGGCTTCCCCATATCATCCACAGGTTCAAACAGGACTATCCTTCTGTCCGCATTGATTTTAAAGAAGGAGGAAATGAAGAGATCGTCCGCTGGATCAGCTATGGGGAAGTGGATCTGGGCTTTTTAAGTTCCTGTTTTGATGACCGGCTGGAATGGATTCCTTTAAAAGAAGACCCCCTGATGGCCGTGCTTCCCGAAAACTATCCCCATAAAAAAAATGTTTTTCCGCTGGATGAATTTAACGGAAAAACATTTATCATATCCGCCCCGGGTACAGATGTGGATATCCATCAGACCCTGGAGGAACACCATATTGAGCCGGATATCAGGTATTCGGCCAAGGATGACTTTACCATTGTATCCATGGTGGCCTGCCAGCTGGGCATAAGCATCCTGCCTCAGCTGGTATTAAAAAGCTATGAGGCAGCGGTAAGGACCCTGCCCCTTGAGCCCTTCTCCGTCCGCCGGCTGGGCATTGCCCTTCCGGGCATGAATACGGCCTCCCCGGCCACCCGGAAGTTTATAGACTATACCCTTGAATATCTTGGTATGTCATGAACCGGAGTATTACTTCCGGACATCCTTATACCAGATAAAGGGTTCTGATACATTCAAGGTGATGTTCTCATTGGTCTGGCTCACCTGATGGATAACCAGCTCATCCTCATTGCGAAGGCTCCCGGAAGGAATCTCCAGCAGATAGCGGTTGTGGTAGTTGGTCTTTACGGCCCTGCCGTTTATGCAGACCCGGCTCTCCGGTGTGAAATTCTCGCCCAGGATGTAATAACCGCGGGCGCTGGGACGAGCCTCTTTTATGCTGATCTTTCTTAGACAGAAGTCCATATCTGTCTGCTTCCGGCTGACTCCCTCGTATCTGCTGATAAAGTCTGACCCGTAGAGGATGTCATACTGCATCAGCTTCAAATTTTTCTTATAATTCCCGGTCTTCCTCATGGTCTGATGGAAACGGTTCATGACCCCATCCCGGATTTTCAGTTCCTCAAACACCTTTGAGGCAATCTGGTAAGCCTTAAGGTCTCCGGATTCCTTTTCTCTGTTTTTTGAATTATAACCGAAATTATCCCAGATAACATAAGGGGTCTTGTATTTGGAGCCGCTGGTCAGGTCCTTATCCGTAAAATCCATTCCCGGCAGATGATCTCCGTAAATAACTACAATGGTCTCCTCCGGATAGGTCGACAATTTGTCTGTCAGGTCGCCGATAAAGGCATCCATTTCACTGATCTGGCTGCAATAATAAGTCAGCTGGTTTGTATAAGCCTCATCAGCCCCGGGATAGTCAACCTTTATCCGGGCTTCCTCCATGGGATCAGACGGATAATCGCCGTGGCCCTGGACAGAGATGGTATAAATCAGGTCTTTATTTGCGGTCTGCCCGAGGGTTTCCAGAATTTCTCCCGTAAGGACCGCATCCTTTGCCCAGCCGGCCTCGTTCTTCTGAAATGCGTTCATATTTTCTATGGTAATGAAATGATCAAAGCCCAGGTTGGTCAGAACATGATCCCTGTCATAGAAGGAAGCATTATTATTATGTATCACAGTACAGTCGTAGGGAAGGTTCTGCAGCCAGTAGGCCATGCTGTCGCAGGTATGGTCCTGGAGGATACTTCGGTAGGGATACTCGCCGGTCCCGAAATATCCCGTATTCATACCGGATATAACTTCAAACTCCGTATTGATGGTCCCGGCCCCGTAAACCGGCACCTTCATGTTACCGGAGGTATATTCCTTCTGGAGCCTGTGGAATACCGGAAGAGGATCTTCCGAGATCTTCAGTCCCTTAACCGTGGTAAGGTCAAAAAAGGATTCCAGCTGGATAAAGATAATATTGGGAGTCCGGGCAGAGCCTGTCCTCTTCTTCAGAGCCTTCTTATTCTTCTCTTCTATCTTTCTGTCGATCTTCTTGCCGATCCGGCTCATTTTATCTGAAGAATAGTCAATGGGACGGTCGATTCCCGTATCCAAAGCTGTGACGCAAAAGCCATATGCCACGCCATAGTCTTTGTATCCTGCGATAAGATTGTCAAATTTACTGATCAGCATGCCCCTGCCCACGGCAACGTAGGTAATGCCCCAGAAGATCAGCATCTGCAGCAGAAACAAAGCCATATTTACTTTGGGATCAAAGGACTTTTTTGCCGCCGGCGAATAAAGATACAGTGTTACCAGCAGGATGACTCCCACAATAATCAGGATGACAGCCCCGACGATCTGCCAGACCTTCAGATAGCTGCTGATGATGGGCAGGATCGACCTGGTCAGAGTGATATCCACCGCGGTAAAGGGAGTCTTTCTGGTATTTAATATGAGGCCGTTTATGGTCCCGACTATTAACCAGAAGGCAGTGACTGCCGCCCAGACGAACAGCTTCTTTTTGGCGATGAATACCAGGGAAAGGCACACAAATAATATCAGCATATTAAAAAGGAATACAAAGGTCCTGTCATTTATGAAACGAAGAACCTGTTCGGCTGATTTTCTTTCCATTAATTCCAGAAAGAGATCCAGAAAAAGAGCTGTTATGATATTGCACAGCAGTACCTTGCGGTTGGATGGATTCCACACTTTCTCCATATCAAGCTTCTCCTTTCCTGTATTGTTTGCCCCGGGGCGTCAGAAGTCCTGGCATGTGGATTTATTGTATTCTGGTGGCCTGCACGATAAAACGCCCCTCTTCTGTACGGGAGGTACAGGTGGATAAAGTGATCATGGATTTTTTCTCCGAAGGTATAACCTTTGTATCGTACTGGGACTTTTTCATCTGGTCATCCAGAAATGTCCTGTACTCCTCATAGCCGGGAAATTCCACGGTATAAACGTCCATATCCTTTTCTACATTGATCTCCCTGGCCGCGAATATAAGATATTCACGGTTATCATTCGGGGTGATGACCCATACTTTGGGATGCTTCTTAAAGTCGGCCTCACTGTTGTAATTCTTATCATAAAGGCCCTTTAAATGCCCGAACATTTCTCCGTTCTTCAGGTTATGGCCATAGATGATGTTGTTAAAGCTTCCAAAATCGGACTTACATACGGCATCCAGGAATATGGCGCCAATGTAGCTGTTTTCCTTTTTAAATGTTCTGTGCAGATAAAAGTCATTGTCCTTGGTCTGGACAATGGGATAATTGATACCTGTGTCCGGTATATGGAGCCAGCCCACCACATCCGGATTTACCTTGCGCAGGCCCTCAAAATCCACTGTAACGGGACATTTGTCCTTCTTCTCTCCCTCTGCCTGACCTTCCGTGCTTTCCTCCGCCTTCTCTTCTTTGACATACTCGGTCAGCTGGTCATACTCTTTTTTCCCTTTATGATAAAACTGATAGAAGCCCCAGAGCTTCCAGAGGGAAAAGGCCACTGCCCCCAGACAGATGACCAGGATCACTGTTAAGATTATTTTTTTCATATTGATCTCCCCATGCTTATTTCAGTCTCAGGGGGATACCGCTGATAGACATGTAGACTTCATCACTGAGGGAGGCGATAAACTGGTTGGCCTTGCCGGCAATATCACTGAATATCCTTCCCAGCCTGTAGGAGGGTACGATACTCATTCCCACCTCATTGGTCACCATGATCAGGGTCTTGTTGCCGTCTCTGGCACCCTTAATAAGGTCGCTTAATTCCATCATGATCTGGGCTTCCAGATCCTCGATCTCCCGTTTATCAAGTTCATCAAAGTTACGTTCTTTTTCAAAAAGGATATTGGTGATCATCACAGTAACGCAATCCAGAAGGATCGTATTCTTCTCTGTGCCTTTTACCACCTCTCCCAGTTCCCGGTATCCCTCAAAGGTTCCCCACTCGGAATCTCTTCTGGCCTGATGGATGCGGATCCTCTCCTTCATATCCTCATCCACGGGAATGGCTGTGGCAAGATATAAGACACTTCTTTTCCCGTGTTCCAGTGCTTTTTGCTCTGCCAGTACACTCTTGCCGCTGCGGCTTCCTCCTGTCACCATGATAACTTTTGACATATTTATACCCCCTCATCAAATAACTTTCAGTACTGCAGCTTCCGCTTTGTCGATAAAGACTATGGTTCCGAATGTTCCAAGGATCAGCATGAGCGTCTCTCCTATGGGGCTGCCCGCACAGATATTAACGGAATGGAGCAGGGAAAACAGAGTTTTTGCATAAACCGCAATGACCAGCGTCCCCTTCAGATTGACATATTTCCCTTCGGGAGTCCGGATAGCCGCCCTGCAGATCAGGGCAAAAAAGACGGCCCCGATCATATACTCTGACCCCTTTATCACATAGGTGCTGAAAAAATATACCGCCAGAAAGAATCGCATCATGGGAATCATCTCGGCAACGCTTTTGTTATCCAGCCTGGAAGACGTCAGATCTGACATGGCCACATCCGCCTGCCTGCTTCCCATCTTGATAAGCAGGTTTGTGCTGGAAAACAGAAGCTCTTCCTGATATTTCTCATCAAAATCTTTCTTTTCATATTTTTTTACGCCGGAGTCTGCCTTAAAATGAATGATCCCATTGATATCGAACTCCACAGGGGATTCAATAGTCATCTGACCTTTCTCCACTGTAAATTCAGGAAATCTTTCCAGAATGAGACGGTTTAACCCTCCCACGCTCAGATCCCAGGCTGTAAAAGGAATCACCGCTTCTATAATCACCAGAAACAGAATGATGGCGCATACATAAATGATATGGCGGGCTGTACCGGCAGCCAGAAGCTCCTTATACCGGGAAGGTCTGAAACAGGCAATGTACAGCCTTTCAAGACTCCCGGCCTTTTTCTCTTGTTGCATATCCTCCTCCAGTATCAATCGTAGATTATTGAGGATGCGATCTCCTCCGCCTTATCCTTCCCCTTCAGAATCTCGATCAGTCTGAGGGCAAATGGAATGGCGGTTCCCACACCTCTGCTGGTGGTCACATGTCCGTCTGTTACCACCGGTTCTTCCAGATAGCAGCCGACATTTTCCCCAAGGCAGCCGGGATAACTGGTTGCCTTCCTTCCTTCAAGGAATCCAAGGCCTTCAAAAACTGACGGGGCTGCGCAGATGGCAGCAATATAGCCCTGCTGGCCGTACTGTTCATTAAGGTACTCTGCAAGCCCTGCATGACTTTTAAGATAGTTGGTTCCCGGCATACCGCCCGGCAGCACCAGCATATCTGCCTTCCGGTCTATCTCCTCAAAAAGAGCATCTGCTTCCACCTTGATCCGGTGGGATCCTGTGATCTCTCTTCTTCCCATAATTGAAACGGTTATCACATCACAGCCCGCCCGCCTTAACAGGTCAACTGCGCAAAGCCCTTCTATTTCTTCAAAACCATCAGCCAAAAAAACATAAACACGACTCATGTTTTCTACCTCCTTATTCAATCTCCCATGCGGGATACCATTCCCACGTCTGAGATAGATTTTAGCCCAAATGTTCCATTTAATCAAGGCAGGACACTATAATTTCATGATTTGAACCTTGATTTTTTCTAATATTCAGTTATAATACTTGTATTTGTTATCCGCTGCCGATCCGCCGAAAGGAGATATCCATGGAAATAGAAAGAAAGTTCCTGATAAAAAAACTGCCAGAACACATTAACTCTTATCCCTGTGATATGATCAGGCAGGCTTACATCTGTACAGACCCGGTTATACGCATCAGGCAGAAGAATGATCAGTATATACTGACCGTAAAATCCTCCGGCTTACTGGCAAGGAAAGAAGTAGAGTTCCCCTTTAAAGCCGGCAGCTTTATGGATCTGATGAAAAAGGCTGACGGAAATATTATAGAAAAGAAACGTTACCGGATACCGGAAAAGGACGGCCTGACCATAGAACTGGATATTTTTCAGGGCGTTTTTGAAGGTTTTATCATGGCAGAGGTGGAATTTCCGGATCTTGACCGGGCCGCCGCCTATACTGCCCCGCCCTGGTTCGGTAAAGAAGTAACAAAGGATTCCCGTTTCCATAATTCTGCCCTGAGCCGGCTGGATTCCCGGGGCATCTGTGAGTTTCTTGATTTAATATAAACTTAAATATTACGCAATAGATTTTTCCGAATAATATATTATAATAGGTCAGGTATTTTTACAGAAAGGAATTGTACATTTATGTCTGATAATAAGAACAATAATGTATCCCCTGAAACCAGGGATTCAGAATATAAACCTGCCGATTTTGATGAGATCCCGGATGGCGGTACTTACGGCAAAAAATCCGGCGGCGGATCAAAGGCACTGAAGATTTTTCTCGCTGTGGCCTTTTTCCTGCTTGTGGCAGCCTATGCAGGCGGAGCCTATTATTATAATACTCATTTTTTACATAACACCTATGTCAACAACACACGCCTTGGTGAAATGACTGTGGAGGAAGCCGAGAACGCCTTCACCCAGGATTTTTCTTCCCATAAGATTGCTGTGAAGGAAAAGGAGCGCACTGAGATCCTGGATCCTCGGGATGTAAATGCAGTCATTAAGGTGGGTTCACAGGTTAAAGAACTCAAGGATTCCCAGAATCCCTGGTTCTGGCCTGTGAAACTTCACGGAAAGGATTCCCGGACTATTCATCTTGATGTGACCTATGACCAGGCAGCTCTGGAGAAGTCTGTCTCCTCCATGGAATGCTTCAAAAAAGAAAACGTCCATGCCCCGGAGGATGCTTACATAAAGGCCGGAGACAGCCAGTTTGAGATTGTCCCGGAGGTCCTGGGCAATACAGTAAAAAAAGAGGAACTGATCCAGAAGATCGGCGAGGCATTTTCCACCTGCCTTACGAAAATTGATCTGGAGAAAGCTGACCTCTACGTGCTTCCAAAGGTATATTCCACTGATGAGCCCATCGTCAATGCCCTTGGTGAGGCAAATAAGTACTCCCATGGAGTCATTACCTACGATTTCAGTTATACCCAGGAAGTCCTGAATTACGAAACCTTAAAAGACTGGATCAAAATAAACGATAAATTTAAGGTCACTCTTGACAAGGACAAAATAAATACTTATCTGAAAAAACTCTGCGACCAGTATAATACCATGGGCTCCTCCCGGGACTTCACCACCTCCGGCGGGGAAAAGATCCATGTGTACGATGGCGATTACGGCTGGAAGATTGATGTCGAAAAGGAATTAAAACAGCTGAAGAAGGATATCAAAAGCGGAAAAAATGTGACCAGAGAACCCGAGTATGAATACAGGGCCATGTGCCGCAATTCAGCCAGGGACGATATCGGCGATTCCTACGTGGAAGTCAGCCTTACCAACCAGGAGGTCTGGCTCTATATAGACGGCAAATGTGTCCTGGATACCTCCTGTGTATCCGGCAAACCTGTCGACGGCCGCAGGACCTATCCGGGTATTTACAGCATTACCTATAAACAGCGGAATGCCACCCTGGTGGGCGAGAATTATTCCAGCCCGGTCAAGTACTGGATGCCCTTCGACGGCAACAGAGGACTTCATGATGCCAGCTGGAGAAATGAATTCGGAGGAAATATCTACAAAAAGAATGGTTCCCATGGCTGTGTAAACCTGCCGGAATACGCGGCGGAGGTTCTTTTTAAATATGTAGATACAGGGTTCCCGGTGGTGATTTACGAAAAATAGTTTGCGGAGCTGGTTTTAATTTACAGACAAACGCCGGAAGGGGGCTCCTATATCTCCTCAGGTTCCGTTGCTCCTCGGAAATT
>JAFRHL010000045.1 GCA_017433295.1 Eubacterium sp. | reverse complement strand
GGCGTCTGCAGATCTTTCCCTCCATCGCTTTCCGGCCTGACAGACGATTTGGCCATCTCCATCCTGTACATAAACAGCATCCATACCATAAATACGGCAGAGTTCTTCAAGGAAGCTGCGATCGATCTCATTTATCCCCCCGGTCTGCAGGGCAAAACTGAAACCGAAATTAATGGCAAAAACACCCGTTGTGACTGTAAAAAGCCATCTTCATATCTCCACGATGTGTGATGAACACCACATACATATGGAAGACCTCCATCACTGCCCCCATGAAGAAGGCGTAGACCGGAGATCACACCGCTTAAAGGGTGAAAGAACAATCCGGCAGCCAGGGGGCCGATGTCTCTTACATTCAGCATCATGTCTCCATAATCCACCCCATAATGAGTAGATAATACAGAACACAGCCCGTAAATCACTCCGATCAGCAGCCGGTCTTTGTTCCGCAGCTCCCTGCAGCAGTGAAAGATCTCATGCAGGACAAGATCATGGACCTGTTAGAGAAATAAAAAACAATGGGATCCTGTATTCGGGTATGACATAATGGAATACCCCCTTGAAAAGCGATGCTGAAAAAGGCAAAATGTAAACAGTTCTTTTTTCATCAAGGAGTTTAACAAAGTATGGATTTATTAAGAACACTGAAAGAATTGTTATTATATGCCGGGGTGGACAAAGCAGAGTTCGATGCTTTAAC
Organism: Eubacterium sp.; assembly: GCA_017433295.1. Taxonomy (GTDB): domain Bacteria; phylum Bacillota; class Clostridia; order Lachnospirales; family Lachnospiraceae; genus Anaerobutyricum. The sequence goes on along the minus strand of JAFRHL010000045.1, from coordinate 32,135 downwards.
CGCCAGCATCCGTGAAGAAAACCGGGTGTTGCTGAAAATGTTTTCACAGATTGCAGGGATCTTTTTTTTCATGCTGTCCATTGTGAGTACTCTTTCCAACGGATTCGCCACAGTGAACAGTTCGACATATCTTGCATGTGGATTGGTTATGCTGATGATTATGTTGTGTACATATTATATCGTGCCAAAGTATCCTGTCCTTGTGATGACACTTGTTTATTTATTCGAGATCGTGCTGTACCTCTTCAGTATCCGTATTTCAATGCTTCATGCGGAGATGCCGGCCGTGTCGGCAGTGGTCTTTCTGCTGGTGACCCCATTGCTGTTCTACGACCGGCCTGTCAAATTATCTGCCCTGATTGCAGTTGATGTCGCAGTGTTTTGCGGGCTGGCTCTTTACTTCAAGAAACCGGAAATAGCGGAAACCGATATCTGGAATATGGTGACTTTTGGGGTGGTGGCTGTAGCCATTGCGATCTTCATAATGAGAATTAAGATTCGTGCGCTGGTACAGTCAGGGCGGATTGAGTATATGAGTCGTACGGATCTGCTGACGGGACTGAATAACCGGAATCACTTTGAGAACCAGCTGAAGCAATACCCGGAAATGTGCTGGTCGAATCTGATCTGTGTTTACATTGATGTGAACGGCCTCCATGAAATAAACAACATGCAGGGGCACCCGGCCGGCGACAGAATGCTGCGGGAGGTTGCCGCAACGATGCAGGAGTACTTTGGTTTGGAGCATACCTATCGCATTGGCGGTGATGAGTTTGTAGCATTCCAGATGGATGTTCATCCGGACAAGATTTGTGATGATATTGGACGGATGAATCAGGATCTGGCAGATAAAGGGTATCATGTATCTTTCGGAACCGCTGTCTGTGTGAAAGAACAGGATTCTTTTGATATGCGTGAAATTGTCAAAGAGGCTGAAAACAGTATGTTCTTAGCGAAACGGGAATTCTACAGTCATTCGGAGAACAACCGAAGAAGCAGATGAGCCGCTCTCTGCTGAACAGAAGACTGAGATAAGTGAGGGTATCAGGTAAAAATGTAAAACCCGGGCAGATTCTGTAAGAGAGTCTGCCTTTATTTTTTAATTTATATGTGATACACTGATAAACACTTTGCAGGATTGCCTGCAGGCAGATTACGAACAGGATCGGAAATGGAGATTATTTATGAAAGAACTGGTAATTGCCGAGAAGCCATCGGTTGCAAGAGACATTGCCAGGGTACTCGGCTGTAAGAAACAGACCAGAAATTATATCGAAGGAGACAGCTATGTGGTCACCTGGGGGCTGGGTCATCTGGTGACCCTGGCAGATCCCGAAGGCTATGACAAAAAGCTTGCGACCTGGAGGATGGAGGATCTGCCGATGATGCCGGAACGGCTTAAGCTGGTGGTGATCCCCAAAACCAGAGGGCAGTTTCAGGCAGTAAAAACCCAGATTGCCCGCAAGGATATATCCGATATCATCATTGCCACAGATGCAGGAAGAGAGGGCGAGCTGGTTGCCCGCTGGATCCTGATCAAGGCCGGCAATAAAAAGCCTTTGAAGCGCCTTTGGATATCCTCCGTGACTGACAGGGCGATCCGTCAGGGATTTGATCACCTGGCCGATGCAGGAAAATATGATAATCTGTTCCGGGCTGCGGTTGCCCGGGCAGAGGCGGACTGGCTGGTGGGAATCAATGCCACCAGGGCTCTCACCTGCAAGTACAATGCCCAGCTCTCCTGTGGACGGGTTCAGACACCGACCCTGGCCATGATCGCCAGACGGGAAGAGGAGATAAGACATTTTACACCGGCAGCTTATTATGGACTGACAGCATCTGTTAAGGGCCTTTCCTTTACCTGGAAGGAATCCGGCAGCGGGAGCTCCTCGGTATTCTCAAAACAGAGCAGAGACAGGGCCATGAGTCAGGCGGCAGCCGGCACAGCCAAAATAACAGAGGTCAGAAGAACAAAAAAGACCACATATCCGGAAGGCCTGTATGATCTGACGACCCTGCAGAGAGATGCCAACCAGCGATATGGTTTCTCAGCCAAAAAGACCCTGGACATCATGCAGAGACTGTATGAGCATCATAAGATCCTGACCTATCCCAGAACGGATTCCGGATATCTTACGGAGGACGTGGCGGAGACATTAAAGGAACGGCTTGTGGCCATCAATGCCGGACCCTGGCGTCCCTTCGTCCGCACAATACTGAAGGGGAAGATCAGGACCCGAAAGTCCTTTGTGGATAACAAAAAGGTGTCGGATCATCATGCGATCATACCCACAGAGCAGCCGGTCATTCCATCCGCGCTGTCTGTGGAGGAGAATAAGATATTTGATCTGGTGGTCAGAAGATTTCTGGCAGTCTTATATCCACCCTTTGAATATGAAGAAACTAAGGTTACAATCGAATGCGGCGGCCAGACTTTTGTTTCAAAAGTGAATGTTACTCTTAATGCCGGCTTTAAGGAAGTGTTAAAGGGAGAAGAAGAGGAACATGGGGGAAATCTTTCCGGCTTAAATTTAAATCCCGGTGATGTCCTGGGGAGTCCCAGACTGACAGCCACCGAGGGGAAAACAAAGCCTCCCGCAAGATTTACAGAAGGGACCCTGCTGGCTGCCATGGAAAACCCGGTCAGGTATATGACCGACAAAGATGCGGCAGCGGCCAGGACTCTGAAGGAAACAGGAGGTCTGGGAACAGTTGCCACAAGGGCGGATATCATTGATAAATTATTCAGCAGCTATCTGATTGAAAAGAAGGAGGAAGCGATCTATCTTACCGGTAAGGCAAGGCAGCTTCTTGATCTGGTACCGGAGGATCTGAAAAAGCCGGAGCTTACTGCCGACTGGGAGACAAAGCTGGCTGACATTGCCGGAGGAAAGCTCAGGCAGGATACCTTTATGAAAGAGATCCGCCATTATACGGAGGAGCTGACGAATGAGATCAGAGGAGGCAGTGGTACCTTCCGTCATGATAATCTGACCAATAAGCTTTGTCCGGTCTGCGGGAAGCGAATGCTCTCAGTCAATGGAAAACAGGGAAAACTGCTGGTCTGCCAGGACAGAGAGTGCGGCCATAAGGAAAGAATTTCCAGACTGACCAATGCCCGCTGCCCTGTCTGCCATAAGAAAATGGAACTGGTGGGTCAGGGAGATAAACAGAAGTTTGTCTGCGTCTGTGGACATAAGGAGGCCTTATCGGCATTCCAGGCCCGGCGAAAGAAAGAAGGGGCCGGGGTTTCGAAAAAAGATGTGGCAAATTATATGAAGAAGATGAAGAAAGAAGAACAGGAACCCTTAAACAGCGGCCTGGCCGAAGCTCTCGCCAATCTTAAGCTTTAGACCGGGGCCACTTGCACCGGATTTTTTCCGGATCATGAAATAAAGGAATGTATTATGTCTTTGGAACTTATTTTCAGGAGAAATATAAAACAGGTCTTTTCTGCCTTTCTCTTATTCATGGCAGTTTTTATGGCAGCAGGTATCAAAGCTCAGGCAGCCTTTCCCTCTGATATGGAGAAAAAGCCGGTGGAGTGCCATCCTCTGTACGAAGCTCCCGATGAGATCGAATTCTTCTCCGACGCAGCCCTGACTCACTGGAAGGGCAATGTGAATAAGAGAGATTTACTGCTGCTGGCAGTAAAGGCCGGGAATCATGCAATCTACGGAAGCTTTGTAAAAGATGGACAAGCGGAAAACGGCTGGTTTGACCTTGGGAGCTTTGTGGCTGATCCGGATTATGAAGATGAATATTATACTGTAAGAAGCAGGATGACAGTTTATACCGACAGTAGTATGGATGAGACCCTCTGTTCCATAAAGAAGTATTCCGGTGTGATCGTGATCGGACAGGAAGGAGACAGCGCACAGGTTATCTGCCAGAAGAAAAACACCTATGCAACAGGCTGGATGTCGGATGATGATCTTACTAATACCCTGATTTATGACGGAAGAGAGAAACAGACCCTGGCAGATGGTATATATCTTTTCCGGGGGGGATACCAGGATAATAATTATGGTGGAGTTTCACTGATAAAACAGCCTGACCTGTTAAAGAAGGAAGCTTTTACCTGGGAGCTGATCCATGATTCCGAAAATCAGTATTATATCAGAGAGCCCGGCTCGGGAAAGTATCTTTCTGTCAGTACCGGTGACGGTGGTTTAAGCTTTACAGTCAGCCGGACCGGACAGCCGGACCGGGTCAATGGCCTTTTCCACCTGGAAAGAGCCACCGGATCCTATACCATAAAGAATTTAAGAAGCAGCTTATATCTGGCCCTGGACGAGTGCGGAAAACTGACTCTTTACAGATACAGATATGGCGACCAGGTCTGCTGGAGGATCTCTGCCTCCGAAAAAACAGTGGATACCGGCTCCCCGATGGTGTTTACACAATATGATCCTTTATGGTGTGGAACTGCCTATGGCAGCGAGGGCTGTATGGGAACCGCAGGCTGCGGTATACTGGCTACGGTCAATGCGGTATATGCCTTATCAGGCCAGTATATGGATGTGATGGAACTGGCCGATTACGCTGTGGAGGAAGGATACCGCATTATAGGAAGTGGTACCGATGAGGGAATCTTTAAAGCCGCCTGCAAGAGATTCGGTGCCAAATATAATTTTACCTGGGACGGAAGCGGCGGGTCCATCAGGCAGCTGATAAAGAAGCTCGATCAAGGAGACACGGCAGTGGTTCATGTCCAGGGACACTATGTTTCTGTTGTGGCCTATGACAGGTCAAAAAAGAAGTTTCTCCTTCTGGATTCCAACTACCTGCCCAAAAGGGATGATACTGCTTTCGGCGACTGGATTCCGGCAGGGAGACTGATGACAGGGGCCCTGGAGGCTCAGAAATTCTTTTATTTTAAATTGAGGGATCCTCTGTATCCCTTTTCGGGAGTAAAATCCGATAAACCATAAAGTTTGTATTTTTTGTGAAAATGATTGTTTTATCAGTTTGAAAATGATAGATTAGAGCATATCAGTAAAATAATATCCTGAAAGAAAGATATGAGGTATTTGATTATGAAGAAATTTATAACGATTACATTATTTGCAGCAACAGTTTTCATTCTTGCTGCCTGCGGCAGCACAAAAGATAAAAAAGCTGCAGAGGCAACGACAGAAAGCAGTATGAATCAGGACGCTAAGATCACTCCTGTGGAGCTGACCGCTTCCGAGTATGTTGAACTGGGTGAGTACAAAGGCCTTACCGTTGATGTGGAGAAGCCGGAAGTAACAGAGTCCCAGGTAGAAGAAGAAATCAACAACTATCTGGAAGGATATGTCAGCTATAATAAGGTTGAGGGCAGGGACACCGTTGAAAAAGGGGATTATGTAAATGTTGATTACACCTGCACCATCGGCGGAAAAGTAAGTGATGATTACAGCGATACAGATATTGACGTAAAAGCCGGAGACGGTGAGATGGATGAGTATCTCGGCTCAGGCCTGGGGGATGATTTTAAGATCGAGGAAAAGGTAATCGGTTCCAAAACAGGCACCACCGTGACCACAGAGTTTACTTTCCCCAAAGATTATGATGATGAAACAGTTGCCGGAAAGAAATGCAAAATGGAAGTAACCATTAATGAGATCAAGGAAGAAGTGATTCCGGAACTGAATGATGCGTTTGTAAAGGAGAATACCGAGTCCCAGAGTGTAGAACAGTACAGGAAAGATGTGCGTGCCACCCTTGAAGAGCAGGCCCAGGCTGAATTTGACGACATGGCAAAAGATAAGCTGTGGAAAGCGATCGTTGATAATTGCACACAGAAAAAAGACTTCTCTGAAAATATGATCAAGCAGGAGGTTGAGAATATCAAAATTGAGAACCAGGAAGTTGCAGAATACTATTTTGGCATGGATGTTGAAGATTATATTAAAGAGACCAGCGGCATGAGCCTGGAGGATTACGCAAAATTCTCCTTAAAACAACAGTGTGTTCAGGACCTTCTGGTGGAAAAAGAGAATATTACTGTAACTGATGAAGAATTACAGGAAGAGATGAAGAAGGTTGCAGAGGAAAGCGGACTTGAAAATGTGGAAGCCCTCAAAGATTACTATTCTGAGGATGATATCCGTTCCAGTCTGGTTGTGAATAAGCTGCTGGATAACCTTTTCAGTTCCTCAAAGATCAATACTGTAGAAGCAGCAACCGAAGCAGAAAAAACAGATGCCGCAGCGGAAAGCGCAAGTACTGAAGCAGATAAATAATTCTATTTCCAAAATACAAGGAAGCCCTTTTTATAAAGGGGCTTCTTTTTTGTTTTACAAAGCAGTGGATATTTACTATAATGTAATTGTTTAATAACCTTAGATGGTATTACAGGGGTTGGATTATGGCCGGACAGAATAAAACACCGGAGATCATTCTGGATGAATTTAAAAGATACATAAGAGCGGAAAACAGCAGGAGAAGAGGGGGCTTCGGCTTTAACTTTGATACGGATGAAGGTAAGAGATTCGTTGACCAGATTCGTATGCTGGATCTGAAGCTTTCCGGACTGACTCTTTCAGAACCTGAACTGATTCCTCTGGAAAGGGAAGTTCATTATCCGGAAGAACTTACAGAAGAACAGCTGCTGTATTATTGTTCCCGAAGACCCTGCTTTGCCGCGGGAGTGATCCGGCAGGGTGAAAAATATTATGCCGGATTATACCTTCTGGAGCTGGCAAATGAGCTCCATCACTCTTCGGCAAAAGATGCCCTTGGGGAAATCTTTGCATTTTGGGACAGAATGAATCAGTCCGGGTCAGACGGTCCCGGAACCACCGGATTCAGGCAGAGTGCCGCACTTACCGGCTCTCCTTCTGATCCTTCCTGCGTAAATGAATCGGATGAGGAGTATCTGAGGCGTCTTTGTCTGTCCTTCCTGACTGCCCATTATGATATGGCTGAGGAGATCAGGAAAGGACTGGTGGAAAGAGACCTCTACTGGAAATATGACCTGATCGGCGAGATCCGGCAGGGACGCTTTTCCAGGGCGGGATTATTTGTTAAGAAGTATGCCCGCCTTTTAAAAAAGGAGGAAATATCAGGAGATAAGGCCTACGTGGACGCCACCTGGAAGGCCATGCCTGAAGTCTTTGCCAGTCTTGACAGCACTTTCGGAGACAAAACAGGCCACCTGTTCCGGAAATTTCTGACTGCCGGTGAGGAGACCGGCACCAGGATGGAACTTCTGCCGGTGAGAAGACGGGTCCTGGGGGCAAAACGAAGGATCGCCCTGGCAGACACCTGCTATCTGGACAGTCGTCCTTCCTATGGCAGTGCCCATAAGGAACAGTGGGTCCGCACAGAGTGGTCCCTGAAAGAGGGAGCCCGGGACTTTCTGTATGTCATCCATCTTTATACGGAATCCTTTGTTCGTGAGTATTACCGGGCACCAAGGCGGAAGAGGACGGCAGACCGCTTTCTTAAAAAGAAATATCTTCGTACAGGGGATGAAAAATCTGTGATTTTTGCCATGAAAGAGATCCTGAAGGATGAGAGGTTTGAGAGGGCGATAGGACAAGGGGTATCAGAATACATGAAAATGCATCCTGTCCTTGAAAACAAAAAGTCCCTGAGTAAGAAGGATCATGACCTGCTGCTTTATCAGATGGATCATGAAGGATCTGACACTGATGGTAAAATTGATTATGAAAGATTTAAAAAGGCAAAATCTGACGCTGATTCAGTACTGCATTTACTGCATCATGATGAAATTGATTATAATTAGTACACGAAAGGGGTTATCCTATGAGTACAAAGGCCGGTAAAGGAATTGCAAAAAGTATCCTCCATGCACTGGAGGGTGGTATGGTGCCGGAAAACGGCCTGCCCTATATTGCTGTGGGCAGGAAGGAAGAAGTGGAGGTGATCACCTCTGATATGGATCTGATTGCCGGAGGCCATTCTACCTTCCGGCTGCTGGAGGGAGCCTATGGTACCGGGAAGAGCTTCATGGCCCGCCTGATAAAAAATGAGGCCCTCCTTCGGGGCTTTGTGGTTATGGACTGTGAGCTGGCCCCGGAGAGGAAGCTGTGCGGCACCAAAAAGGAAGGTCTGGAAACCTACCGGATGCTGATGAGCCGGATTTCCACCAGGACTTGTCCATCCGGCGGAGCCCTTCCTGAAATACTGGAATCCTTTACCGGAAGGCTCTGTAAAGAAGCCGGGGACCAGGGGATCTCGACGCCGGAGGAGATCCTTTCCTTCATGGAGACCGGGGCAGCCGGAATGAAAAAGAAAATAGAGGGCATGCCCCACGGGTTTGATTTCTATGAGGCCCTGCGTCTGTACATGGAATGCGCGGCCTTCGGGAAAGAAGAGGAAAAAGACCGGCTTTTGCGCTGGTTCCGGGGAGAATATCATACGAAGACCGAAGCCAGGAAAAGCACCGGACTTCCCGCCATTGTGGAGGACAGCAACTGGTTTTCTTATATCAAGCTGCTGGCAGTTTTTGTTAAGGAGGCCGGTTATACCGGCATGTACATGATTTTGGACGAGCTGACCCAGATCACCAGGAATATTGTCAATTCCACCACCAGGGAACATAATTTCGAGCGGCTTCTTTCCATGTACAATGACTGTTACGGAAATGGTGCCAGGTATATGGGAATCATTTTATGCGGAATCCCTTCTTCCATCCACGATCCCAGGCGGGGAATATTCTCCTACGAGGCATTAAAAAGCAGGTTATCCGTATCCAGGCTTCAGGGCGATGAACTGCTGGGAGCCCCCATTATAAAGCTTTCCATGCTCACCCCTGAAGAATTTGCCATACTGGTGGAACGCGTGGAGGATATGCATGCCATGCTTCATGATAAAGAGGGGTATTTCACAGAAGAAGATCGTATCAAGTTTGTAAACTGTGAATACCAGAGGATCGGGGCGGCCTCCCACCTGACTCCCAGAGAGTTCATACGGGATTTCCTCACCATCCTGAACCTGAAAGCAGGCAAGCGACCGGATGATTCCATGGAAGACTTCCTTTACCGGGGCGGAGGTATTGAAATGACCCCCTCCATGATCGGGAAAGAGGAGGAAGAGGATGAGGAGATCGAGATGAGGTATGAAACATTTACCCTGTAGGTGAGGCATGATAAAAGAATGAAAAACCATCTTGACCAGCAGGAGGCCTATGGCCTTCTTGCTGATTTTATTCAGGATTATATATATCGTATGGGCTGGGACCGGTTAAATCCCATGCAGATCAGGGCTGTTGAGTACATTTTGCCCCAAAAGCACAATGTACTGCTTATGGCAGGAACCGCCCAGGGAAAGACGGAGGCGGCCTTCCTGCCGGCAATTTCAGGCATCTGCGGCAGGAGCCAGGGTGTCGGCATCCTTTATATAAGTCCCTTGAAGGCACTGATCAATGATCAGTTCATCAGGATCGAAGAAATGCTGAGGGATACAGATATTTCCATTACTAAATGGCATGGAGATGCTGTTCTTTCCCGGAAGGAAAAACTGCTGGAGGATCCCGGCGGCATTGTCCAGATGACCCCGGAGTCCCTGGAAGCCATGCTCTGCTGTCACCCGGAACGGATCGTGCCTCTCTTTTCAGGGCTGAGATTCATTATCATCGATGAGATCCATTACTTTATGAACAGTGAGAGGGGACTTCAGCTGCTGACCCTGTTCGAGCGTATGTCCCGCAGGGCCGGCTGTAAGCCTGTGCGGATAGGACTGTCTGCCACCATAGGCAATACCGGAAAGGCTCTGTCCTGGCTGTGTCAGGGAAGCGGACGGAAGGGCCGGGTGATCTCCTGGCATGAAGAGGGACGCCGGGTGATGTGCTCTGTCACTACCACCCGTATCGGAAAGGAGGAGTTCCCGGAGAGGTACATCAAAAAGATATTCCTTCAGTCCAGGGGGAAGAGAGCCCTGCTTTTTGCCAATTCCAGAAGGATGGCGGAGGTGCTGGTCTCCAAAGTGAGAAAAATGGCTCTTGAGAGGAATCTGCCGGACGTATATTATGTGCATCACGGCAGCATAGCCAAGGACCTCCGGGAGGATACGGAGAGGATCATGAAACAGGACCGGGGCCCCATTTTGACCGGTACGACCCTGACCCTGGAGCTGGGTATTGACATAGGATCTCTGGATGAGGTGATCCAGGTCAGTGATCCGCCAAGTATATCCAGTATGGTACAGCGCCTGGGCAGAAGCGGGAGAAGGACCGGTCAGGCTGCCATCTCTTTTCAGCTGCGCCACCTGGAGGATAAAGGAGACCGGAGAAAGCTGGACCTGACCCTGGTCCGGTCCATAGCCATGATTAAGCTTTATTTCAGAGAGCACTATCTGGAGGATGAGGATCTTCCCGGCCTGCCTTACCATCTCCTGGTCCATGAGATCATCGCGGTCCTGTGTGAAAGGGGTTGCCTGCAGCCAAAGACTCTGGCCTCTCATCTGCTTGAACTTTCAGTTTTCCGGGATATTTCCCAGGATGACCTTAAGGACCTGCTTCTTCACCTGATAGAGAAAAAGGTCCTCTGCCTTTACGATGACGGTGCCATCGGTCTGGATGACCGGGGAGAAGGAATTGCCGGGAGTATGGATTTTTACGCGGTCTTTGTGGCGGAGATCCCCATGACGGTCTTTTCTGACGGGTTGGAGATCGGAACCATTGACAGAGCCTACCGGCCCGGAGACTGCTTCTTTCTGGCGGGTCGAAGCTGGGAGGTCACTGACCGGGATATGAGCAGAAAACGGCTGGATGTTATCGAAGCGGGAGAGGAGGCAGAGGTCTGCTTTGGCGGCTTTGGAGAACTGGTCACGGACCGGAGGCTCATGGAAAAGATTCATGAGGTCCTCTCCGCCGATACAGAATATGCCTATCTGGATGAGGAGGCCAAAGGGGTTCTGGCCGATCTTCGGGCGAAGGCTGCCCGCTGGGGCCTGAATGAAGTCATAAGCCGGGATGCGGACGGAAGTCTCCTGCTTCATCCCATACTTTCAGGAAAGACTCTCCTTACGGTCTATCATATTCTGAAAGCCCATGATGTAAGCTGTGAAAGGGTTTTCTGCCGGGATTTCCTTTACGGGATCCGCATCAGGGGAATGAATGAGGCACAACTGCGGTCACTATGCGGCAGACTGGCGGGAGAGAAATATTTGATCGATTATGGATACGTGAATCGATTTGTCAGAACGAGAGGAAAGTATTTCCCGCTGCTGCCGGAGAACCTGAAGGGGAAGGAGATCATCCGTGATGTGCTTGATATGGACGGAGCGAGGGAATATTTAGAAGAACTGTCTGGCAGCAGACTGACCTAATCAGACAATAACATACTTATCAGATCTGGAGGAAATGTATGAGAAAATGAAAAAAATTTATTGTTATTTTATGCTGCTTATCCTGGTCATCACGTCCGCAGCCTGTAATACGGCAAAGTCCGGCAAAGGGGATTCTCCAGGTGCAGAGGGTACTACTATTGGCGCATCCGCCGAAGGAACATCTGCTGCAGCCGCTGAAGGGAAAGAAGACAATCAGGACATTATGATCCTCTTTACCAGTGATGTACACTGCGGTGTAGACGAGGGCTTTGGCTATGCAGGCCTGGCTCAGATCCGTGACACCCTGAAATCCCGGGGATATACCACTCTCCTGGTGGACGATGCCAGGCCCTCATCGATTACATCACAGATACTTTGGGGGGAGAGGTCGGACAGGGCTATGAGAATCCCTATGGTCAGGGAAGGATCACAATAACAGACCGGTAATAATGGCCCTGCTTTATAAATACCAGCATGTCGACACAATGTTATGATTATCAGGAGGAAAAAAACATGATCGTACTTAACGTTACATATACCTGCAAGCCGGGAAAGCGCCGGGCTTTCTATGAGGAACTGATACCGAAAGCAGAATACTTCCGCAAAGAGAAGGGCTGCATTCAGTATGCTTATTTTGAGGCCCTGGAGGATGAGAACCGGCTTCTTCTGGTTGAGAAATGGGAAGATGAAACAGCCCTGGGTGCCCATACTTCCACTGAGATATTCAAAAGCCTGGGAGCTGTCAAAGAAGGATTTGTGGAGGATACAAAGCTGGAGAAGTTTGTGGTCTGAGGAATATGAGTCAAAATATAAGACAGATCAGATATGAGATTTCCAAAGATTACACTACCATAAAGCACTTTCTCAGGGAACGCAGATATCCCAGAGCCGTGCTGATGCAGTTAAAGAACAGTGAATCTCAGGTACTGCTGAACACCCTTCCGGCTTCCCTCTGGAAACCTCTGCATGGGGGTGACAGACTTGAGATAAGTATCCGGGAGCAAAAGGAGAGTTCACTGCAGCTGGTTCCTGTCGCGGCAAACCTGGATATTGTCTATGAGGATGAGGATGTCCTGGTGGTCAATAAGCCCGGCGGGATGTCTATCCACCCATCCTTCAATCATTATGAAGATTCCCTGGCCAATGCGGTGCTGGGCTATTATGGCCGGAAAGGGCTGGAGTCTTCCACGTCAGAAGACGGGGGAGGATCTTTTGTATTTCGCTGCATAAACCGTCTTGACAAGGAGACCTCCGGCCTTACCATCGTAGCTAAAAATATGCTGTCAGCCGCCATTTTGGGAGTGGATGTAAAGAACAGGCAGATTCACAGGGAGTATCGGGCTATCGTGGAGGGGGCTCTGCCGGATGATAAAATGTGGCATAAGATTGATGCTCCCATAGGAAGAATGCCGGGATCCGCCCTCATGAGACAGGTGGATTTCCGGCACGGCAAACCGGCCGTTACCTGGTACCAGGTGTTGGAGACATCAGAGAAATATTCTCTTTTGAAATTGAGACTGGAAAGTGGAAGGACCCATCAGATCCGGGTCCACATGAAGTACATCGGCCACCCGCTGCCGGGAGATTATTTATATAACCCAGTTTTTCAGGATATAAAGCGGGTTCCCCTGCATTCCTCCAGACTGGAATTTACCCAGCCCGTAACCGGAGAAAAAATCGTGCTGGAATGCCCGGTTCCGGAAGAGTTATGTTTAATTATTTAACTACATCAAACTTTTGGGTAAATAAAGAGAACGGAGTACTATCAAAAGCACTCCGTATTATTACAGATATATCAGATTACAGCTGGGGACCGGCAGGAACAAGTGCCTTCCCGGCCTCATTGTATTCATACTTCTTAAAGTTCTTAATGAATCTTCCCGCAAGATCCTTTGCTTTTTCTTCCCATACAGCGGGGTCGGCATAGGTATCTCTCGGATCCAGGATCTCAGTTGCCACACCGGTAAGCTCTGTCGGTACCTCAAGGTTGAAGTAGGGGATCTTCTTGGTGGGGGCATCCTTGATGTCACCGTTTAAGATGGCATCGATGATCCCGCGGGTATCCTTGATGGAGATACGTTTTCCGCTTCCGTTCCATCCGGTATTTACCAGATAAGCCTTTGCTCCGCTCTTTTCCATTCTCTTAACAAGTTCTTCTGCATATTTGGTGGGATGCAGCTCCAGGAAGGCCTGGCCGAAGCATGCGGAGAAGGTCGGGGTGGGCTCGGTGATTCCTCTTTCTGTTCCGGCCAGCTTGGCTGTGAATCCGGACAGGAAATAGTACTGGGTCTGTTCCGGTGTCAGGATGGAAACAGGAGGAAGTACTCCGAAGGCATCTGCGGACAGGAAGATCACGTTTTCTGCTGCCGGACCGTGGGAGATCGGTTTTACGATCTTCTCGATGTGGTCGATGGGATAGGAAACACGGGTGTTTTCTGTCACGCTCTTATCTGCGAAATCAATCTTTCCGTTTTCATCAAGGGTTACATTCTCAAGGAGAGCGTTTCTCTTGATGGCGTTGTAAATGTCGGGTTCGGACTCTTTATCCAGGTTGATGACCTTTGCGTAGCAACCGCCCTCAAAGTTAAAGACGCCGTTGTCATCCCAGCCATGCTCGTCATCACCGATCAGGAGACGTTTGGGGTCTGTGGAAAGGGTGGTCTTGCCGGTTCCGGAAAGTCCGAAGAAGATGGCGGTATTCTCGCCGTTCATGTCTGTGTTGGCGGAGCAGTGCATGGCTGCAATGCCTTTAAGGGGCAGATAATAGTTCATCATGGAGAACATGCCCTTCTTCATCTCGCCGCCGTACCATGTGTTTAAGATAACCTGTTCACGGCTGGATACATTAAAGAGGACTGCGGTCTCGGAATTGAGGCCCAGTTCTTTGTAGTTTTCAACCTTTGCCTTGGAGGCAGTGTATACGATGAAGTCCGGCTCGTAGGTTTCAAGTTCTTCTTCGGTCGGGCGGATAAACATATTTTTTACAAAATGTGCCTGCCAGGCCACTTCCATAATGAAACGGACTGCCATGCGGGTGTCTTCGTTGGTTCCGCAGTATGTGTCCATCACGTAAAGCTTTTTACCGGACAGTTCTTTAATAGCCAGTTCTTTGCAGGTTTTCCATGTTTCCTGGCTGGCAGGATGGTTATCATTGGGATACTCCGGTGTGGTCCACCACACGGTATCTTTGGACATGTCGTCCATTACAATGAATTTATCCTTGGGGGAACGTCCGGTATAGATACCTGTCATAACGTTCACTGCTCCAAGCTCACTGATCAGGCCTTTGTCATATCCGGTGAGGGAGGGATCCATCTCATCTTCGAAAAGATCTTCCCAGGATGGGTTGTAAATGATTTCTGTGGTTCCTGTGATACCATATTTGGTTAAATCAACTTTTGCCATAATATTCACTCTTCTTTCTAAAAATATTCCAATAACTGCAGCAGGCAGTTGCGCATACGGAATCTTTAAGCGGTTGCGTTCTGCCATAAAAAGGTTGCCGATGAATAACAGTGTCTGCAATCCTGCAATTTCATCAGAACCCGATTGTACAGGAAATCAGGGAAAAAATCAAGTATAGATTGATAATTACATAACAAAACCGAGATAAAAAAGGGTAAAAAACGGAAGAGTTCACAAAATGTTCACAAATTTATTAGCCAAAGGACTTGACGAGTGCTAAAATAAGTGTTATATTACGCATAGAACAAATGAGACAGAGGTTTTGAGAAATCGGAAGCCTGATAACAGAATTCCTAAACCGACCAGGAAAAGTCGAAAGTCCCATTTGGGTAGTATGAATGTATAATATTTACACATACTGTCAGAGCAGACCCGGACCGGGAATCAATAATTCTTACGTTTCGAATCTGACCTGCAGTGTGGAATGTGAAAGGAGATAAGAACCATGTTAATGCCAAGTATTTTCAGTAACAATTTTGTAGATAACTTTTTTGATGATATGTTCAGGTGGCCGGCAGGCTATCGCAAAGCAGACAGTGCTGTGATGAGGACCGATGTGAAGGACCTGGGTGATAACTATGAGCTTTCCATGGAGCTTCCGGGATATGCCAAAGAGGACATCAAGGCTGAGCTTAAAGACGGTATCATGACCATCACTGCCGAGAGGAAACAGAACAACGATGAGAAGGATACAGACGGCAACTATATCCGCAGAGAACGCTACTATGGCAGCTGCCAGAGAAGCTTCCAGGTGGGAGATGCCCTCACAGAGGAGGATATTCATGCAAGCTTTAAGGATGGTATCCTGAGTATTGTTCTTCCCAAGGAAAAAGAAAAACCGGCAGTGGAAGAGAAAAAACTGATAGAGATCCAGTAATCTTGCCAAAAGGAGAGAGCTGACCTGCTTCTCATATCACAATTGCCTCTTATATCATAATATATACAGAAACATGATAGTGATTGAGAAGATGAAGTATGAACCTGATATGTGATCTCAATAAAATATACAGCCGTGGTATTACCGGAAACGGGATTACCACGGCTGTTTTTGATACAGGAATCTATCCTCACAGGGCCTTTTCGGGACCAGAAAATAAAATAAAAGTATTTAAGGACTTCGTTAATGGGGAAGCGGAGCCCTATGATGACAATGGGCACGGGACCCACGTCGGCGGACTGATCGCAGGCTATGACAAAGGCTTTTCAAAAATGAAGAATATGGGGATCTACCGGGGCAGGTGTCCGGGTATGGCTCCTGAATCAGGCCTGGTGGTTTTTAAGGTTCTAGACAGCCGGGGCAATGGAAAAATGAAAACGATGATCAGGGCCATTGACTGGCTTATTAAACATTACAAGAACTATGGAGTCCGGATCGTTAATATATCTGTCGGTATGCCTTTAGACGAAAAGGGAGATCCCCAGCAGGAGATCCTGCTTAAGAAAGTGGAACAGCTGTGGGATCTGGGGCTTCTGGTGATTGTTGCTGCCGGGAATGAGGGTCCCGGGCCTTACACGGTTACCGTACCGGGAATCAGCCGTAAAGTGGTTACCGTAGGGGCTTATGAACCGGAAAGAGCCGGAAATAAACCGGGGAAAAAACATTATTCCGGCTGTGGGCCGGTTCCGGGAACCTGTGTCTGCAAGCCGGATGTAATAGCGCCGGCCAGTGGTATTTTAAGCTGCAATAATTCCCGGGACGGTTATGTAAGGAGATCCGGTACTTCCATGGCAGCCCCGATTGTTTCAGGTGTCGCGGCACTCCTTTTATCTGATAATCCCCGGCTTACCAATCTGGACATTAAGATTCGACTGATGGAAACCAGCAGGGATCTGGGGCTTCCCAGAAACCAGCAGGGCTGGGGGCTTATTGATCCTCCTGAGCTGCTGTCAACTGGGGCAGACCAAGGTAATTCAAAAGACCCACATAGATCCCGTAGGCAAACTGGTAACCGTTATTGAGCATCTTCTGGTTGTCTTCATAATTGGTGATATAGCCGAGCTCAACCAGGATAGCGGGCATGGTTGTGTTTCGCAGGACATACAATCCCGGATTGAGAAGTACACCATTATATTTTGTTTCGGTCCTCCGGACGATCTCGCTGAGCACATCCATGGCCAGATACCAGGCCCTGGTGTAGCTGGCCGCCACATAGACCTCCGATCCATTTGCCTCCGGATTGGTGCTTGCGTTTGCGTGAATGGATATAAAGTAATCGGCAGGCCATTCATTGGCCCGGGTCACCCGCTCCCGCAGGCTGCTGGTGTTATTATAACCAAGAATCGTATCGGGTGAAGGTCGTGAAAGACGGGCCAGAAAACGGTCGTCCTCCGAAAGAATATTATAAAGATACTGACCGATCTGCCAGGTAATATCCTGCTCCCGGACGCCGAAACCCTCCGCGCCCGCATTAAAACCATAGGGGTTGTGTCCCTGATCAATATAAATATTAAAAGCCATTAGCTACTCCTGAATGATAAAATACTTCTTTCTTTTATGTATATTTTTCTTTGATGAGAAAAATGACTGTGCTTTTAAAGGATAATTGACACGAGGGGCATGCCATCATATAATTATAAAAGCACATGCCGGCGCTGCCGGACTTATACAATAAGAAGGAGATGATGATTTGGACCCCGGATCCATACGACAGATTGTGATACTGGTGATCATGCTGATATTTTCTGCCCTGTTTTCTTCGGCGGAAACGGCCCTTACTACGGTAAACAAACACCGGCTCCGGGCACTTTCCGAGGAGGGAAATAAGAGAGCCGCCAGGGTACTGGCCATGGTGGAAAAGCCTGATAAAATGTTGAGCGCCATCCTGATCGGTAATAATATCGTGAATCTGTCGGCTTCATCCCTGACTACGACCCTGGCCATAAGCCTTTCCCGGCGGGCTGGACTCGATAACAATTCCGGCACCTTTGTGGGGATCGCCACAGGCATTCTTACTTTTCTGATTCTGATCTTTGGGGAGATTACCCCGAAAAATATGGCTGTTAAGCTCAGTGAGCCCATGTCTTTATTTTATTCCGGGCCGATTTATCTTCTGACACAGGTCCTTACCCCGGTTATCTTTCTTGTGAATTCCATCAGCCGGGGAATTTGTCATGTTTTCGGTCTTGACCTGGAGCATAACCAGGCAATGACGGAGATGGAACTTCGGACTATAGTGGATGTAAGTCACGAAGACGGAGTGATTGAAGAAGAGGAAAAAGAGATTATTAATAATGTATTTGATTTCGGAGATTCCGTGGCCAAGGATGTCATGCTTCCCCGAATCGATATGGTGTTTGCTTCTGTGGATATGAAATATGAGGAGCTGGTTAAGATTTTTCTTGAGGAACAGTATTCCCGTCTGCCGGTCTATGAGGATTCCAGGGATTACGTGATCGGCATTCTCAATCTGAAAGACCTGTTTTTTGATCGGGAAACCCGTGGGGAAGAGGAATTTGATATTCGCCGGCTCCTGCGAAAGCCTTTTTTTACCTATGAATTTCAGAAGACCTCTGTCCTGATGGAGGAAATGAGAGAAAAATCAATTAGCTTTGCCATTGTGCTGGACGAGTATGGTACTACCGCAGGCCTGGTCACCCTGGAGGATCTTATTGAGGAGATCATAGGGGATATCCGGGACGAGTTTGATGAAGATGAGGCGGAAGCAGTCCGCCGGGTGGGGGACCGGGAATATGAAGTTCCCGGCAGCATGAAGCTGGACGATTTAAATGATATACTGGGTACAGAAATTGAATCCGAGGATTATGATTCCATAGGGGGACATATGATTGAGCTTCTGGGACATCTTCCGGAGGAAGGGGAGACTGTCATGGAGGGGGATAATCTCTATTCTGTCAAAAAGATTGAAAACAACCGGATCAGCACGGTATTCATCAGGCTTTCCGGAGAACAGAATACTTAGATTTTGCAGATAGTAAGAGTAATTTGGGGTAAATGGAATGATTACAGATAAACAGAGACAAAAGGATTTCGAATACGAAGCCGATTACAAGAATAAATGTCCCTACACTCAAAAGCAGTGGGCGGGCATCTTAAATTCCGGACAGCTGGATGACCAGATGCTTTCCCTCATCAAATTCATCTACAGCTCCTACAATCACGCGGCCAATCTGATCCAGATCTCCTTTCATCATGAAATTGGGCCGGAAGATGCGCTGCAGCTGATCAACCATCTGGGAGAGACCCTGGGAAAGGCCAACGAACTGGAGTCGGAGGTGGATTATGAGGGAAATGAGTACTGGTGGTATTTGTGTTTCTGGGGAAAGAACTTAAGTCAGTACCGTACTTTGGAGCTTAAAATGCAGCCGGAGCTCTCAGAAGCGGTGGGGCAGCTGTGGCCGGAGCTGGAGCAGGCATATTATGCCTTCGTCAGTGATGTGGACCGGAGTCTTCAGTACAGATACAGCCAGGAGGATTCTGTATGGATTGCCTCGGCACTGCTGCTTTATGAAAAATATTATCAGTACCCCGGTATTTCCACCGATGACATTCTGCTGATGCAGTATGAAGTGCAGACCCGGGCTCAGAAGGTATTTGGCCAGGATGTGGATGCCAACACCATTTCAGTGATCTGCAATGCAGATGAGAGAGGGCACCGTCTCAATTACCTACGGGATATTTATAAATATTACAGAGTCGCTTTTCCGGGAGAATTCGATGGGGACAGGGAGCGTCCGGATCCGGAAGAACTGGATTATGGTCTTTATGTTTACAGCCTTTTCGGATACATGACACTGGACCAGCTATATGATTTTATAGAGCACGAGTATGCCCACCTGGTGGATGAGTCCTATGTGGAGCAAAGCAGTGCCAACGGATTTGTACGGCTTGCCGATTTTCTCACAAGAAAGGGTGGCTTAAGCTGCGACCTCTCCGACAATTCCGAGAAGGCTCTGAGCCTGCGGGCAGACGGAGAAGATGCCGAGACAACTTTCCATATGCTGGCAGAGGCTCTGCTGAAAGAGTATCCGAATTTTACCTGGGCCCATAAGTCCTCCTGGTATCTGGAGGATGAACAGAAGATTCCCTATATCTTTTATGACCAGCTTTATATTAAGGATTATGAGGCTACAGGAGCCTGTATTTCTTTTGCTACAATTCCTGAAGGAGATGCCGTTAATATTGAAGTATCTCTTAATCTGCCCTATTGCAGAGATGAGGAAGCCATGCTGGCCATTCAGGATAAATGCAATAAGCTGACCCTGATGACCTCCGCGGCCTTTCAGGTGGAGACCAGGAACCCGGAAAACTATGACCTTGATCCGGAAAGCCGGAAGATCAAGGCTTCCGTGGTCTATCCCTACAGTGAGTTTATCAGTATGAAGGAAGAAGATATCATCGGCCTGATGTCTTCCTCCATGGAGATTTTTGCTTCATATTATACCGACATCTGCCAGAATTATTATCCGGCAGACGCAGGGGATCAGGAACAGGATCCCATGGCAGCGGCTCTGGGTGATAAGCTGATTTATAAAAAGGCCGCTGATACACCGGGCCCCCAGATCATTTATAAAGAAGGAACAATCTCTGCCTCCACGGATTTTGTAACCAGGGCCATCCAGGGATACGGACAGGCAGCGCAGGAAGTCCCGGAAAATATCTCTTATGAAGATACCGCGACCGGTGGTTCGGGTAAGAAGACGATAAGAAACCAGAATACCCAGTCCGGTTTCTCAGGAATCCCCGGACCGGAAAAAAGCCGGGTTTCTCCGGTGGAACATCCCGACCGGTCTGACCAGAGCTTTCGTCTTTACCCTAAAAATACCCTGATCAAAGGGCAGGTAAAAACTGCGAAGTATCATAAAGCCATCCTTACAGCGGTAGGGATCATTGAAGGAAAAGAATACAGTATGGTCAGTATCGAACCGGTACCTGATGTGTTAGAGCACTATAAAGGCTATGTGGAAGAAGGAAGGATCCTGCAGATTTCCTGTCCGGATCTGGCAGAGAACGGATATCCCGGGTGGATCGAACAGATTAAGGACGGTGTGCTCCGAGACGGAATCTTTAAAGATTTCGCCAACCGCTGCGGCGCAGGACGTTATGTTGTAATGATGGAAGATGTGGATCTAAACTGGATGCACCTGTTTGGAGAAGCGACTGTTCTTTTAAGGGAAAACCGGCGGGAAGGAGCCAGTAGTGAGACGGCTGTCACATTAGCTGCATCGAAAGCCCTGTTCAGGCTTCCGTCAAATCTTTACATTGTGGCAACCTGTGATTCCCTGGTATGTGAAGATACCGTGACGGGGGCCATCGATCAGGATTTCTTTATCAGGCATGTGAATCCGGAACCCGGGGTCCTCGGCAATATGAGGGTGGAAGGGATCACACTGGAGAGACTGATGACAGTTATGAACCTGCGTATCTCATATTTCCTGACGCCGGATTACCAGCTGGGGGAAGGCTTTTTCCTGGCATCACCGGAGAAGGATCCCATGATTTCTCTGGGAAGGGTATTCCGGGAACAGATCATCCCCCTGCTTGAGAAGTGGTTTGACGGTGATATGGAAAGGATCAGGTATGTTCTGGGAGACAACGGGAAGACCGATCCTGCCGCAATGTTTTATCAGGTGATTCCTTTCAGGAAAAATCTCTTTAAAGGTCAGCTCCCTGATGACTTTGACACGGAAAGAATCATCTACCAGATCAATGAAGATGCATTTTTTAACCCGCGAAGCTATATAGAAATATATCAGTAACAGATTTGTTACGGTTTTATTAAAAAAATAATAAAAAGACATATTTGAAACACATTCTGGAATTATAATCACTTGTAGTTAGTAATAATGATCAGAATGTTGGAGGCATTTATGTTTAATATAGTAAAGCGAATCGCCGCAGGTTTATTGGTATCAGGGTTGCTGATGAGTACAGTGATCATGCCCGTAGCAGATCAGGGAGCAGGACAGGTTCAGGCCAGGCAAGTGCTATCGGCCAGGGTCAATGCCGGTATATTAAAGGTTCGGGCGAAGGAAGGGACCACTTCCCAGACCCTTAAGATCCTTCACCGTAATGACCGGGTGAGAGTATTAACCACAGGAAGCAGATGGGTTAAGGTTCAGTCGGGCAAAGTGGTTGGTTATACCCAGGGCAAGCTGCTGATTACCGGTTACGGCGGGACAGCCGCTGACGAGGGCGGATACAGCAGAGGACAGCAGGTAGCTAATTTTGCTCTGAGATTTGTTGGGAATCCATACCGGTATGGAGGAACCAGCCTGACTAACGGAACAGATTGTTCCGGCTTTGTGATGAGCGTGTACAGACATTTCGGCAAGAAGCTTCCCCGTACATCTTCTTCCCAGAGACACGCCGGAAGAGGGGTTGGCAGCCTGAGCGCTGCAAAGCCCGGTGATATCATCTGTTACAACGGTCATGTGGCCATTTACCTGGGTAACAGGAAGATCGTACATGCCAGCAACCGCAGGACCGGCATCAAGGTCACCAATAATGCTGCCTACCGACATATCGTTGCCATCAGGAGAGTGTTCTGATCAGGGAGACATCGCATAAAAAAGTCTTCTTAACCGTCAGGTTTTCATGTACTTACACATGGAATCCTGACGTTTTTTTTGGTTAGATACCCTATCTTATAATTATTCAGCTGTTGTCGAAAATCAAAAAGTGTGGAGGAAATGGTGCAGATTGATCTTGCTGCACCAAAAACAGCACCCTTCCTTTCAAAAAAATTCCAGAACGGGCTTACCTGCCGGAACATTACAGTAAAAGACTGTGTGATTCGGGGAAATCGCGCCCTAACCTGTAACTTTGCAAAGGTAGACAAGAAATTCCGCAACAGGTACCACTATAATAAAAAACAACACGATGATTTCAAACAGCAGCCGGACAAAAGAATCCTATTCTGTAGGATGCCATGTATCGGTGTTCGGGAAAGCACCTGCATTTTCAAAAGGGTCGATACTTATTGAAGGAAATACAATCAAAGGCGGCAGGCAGGGCTGTTCTTGTTTGCTCTTTAAACCTTATTTTACGCTGAGCAGCTTCTGTTTCAGCTGTTCCTCCAGCTCTGTAAGACGGGTTTCGGCCTCCAGTCTTTTCTGGCGGCCCTCGGCCTGTATCTTCATTACCTCATCAATGGTTGAGATCAGGGACTCGTTGGTCGAGATCAGGGTCTCCATATCCACGATGCCCCGTTCGCTCTCTTTGGCCGTTTCGACGGTGGCTATTTTCAGCTTTTCGGCATTTTTACGGAGCAGGTCATTGGTCAGGTCAGTGACCTGTTTCTGGGCCTGGGCCGCCTTCTTTGAGTGTTCAATGCCAAGGGCAATGACCATCTGACTTTTCCACAGGGGGATGGTGTTGGTAAGTGTGGTCTGGATCTTCTCGGACATGGTGATATCACTGGACTGGATCATCCGGATCTGGGGAGCCATTTGCAGGGATACCATGCGGGTCAGTTCCAGGTCATGGATCTTTTTCTCAAATCTGGTGATCATGGCCTCAAAGTCATTGACTTCCTGGGCATCTTCGGCCAGTCCTGAGGCGGCGGCTTTTGCCCTCAGGGCCGGAAGCTCCTCTGCCTCTGCCTGCCTGAGCTTTTTCTTGCCTGCCAGGATATACATATTCAGTTCCCGGAAATACACCTTGTTCAGCTCGTAGAGCTTGTCCAGCAGGGCGCTGTCCTTCATCAGCTGGATCTGGTGGCCTTCCAGGGTTTTCGCGATCTTTTCTACATTTGCTTCTGCCTTATCATAACGGACCCGCAGGGATTCTGCTTTGGCAGCCTTTTTTTTGAAGAAGCCGCTAATCCCTTTGGCTTCCTCCTCATCAAAATGCTTAAGCTCTGAGACGACGCCGCCCAGCAGATCACCGATTTCTCCCAGGTCCTTGGTGCGTACCTTTTCCAGGGTCCCTTCTGAAAAATCGGCCATTTTGTGCTGAACACCGGATCCGTACTGAAGAATGGAAGCCGAGTCATTGAGCCTGATCTGGTCTACAAATGCTTCCACCTGTTTTTTTTCTTCTTCTGTCAGATATTTTTCTTCTTCAAAAACCGCGGCTGGCGCAGCTTCCTGCTGAAGAATGAGATCTTCCTGCTTATTCTCAAAGGGATCCAGTGTCAAAGAGGGACCTTCTTTTAATAATTCATCAATATTCATAGGGTATATCCTCCTTTGGTATTCGTAAAAAGGTGCCGGGCCGTCTTATTCCGGCTTCATGGGGGAAGGAGCCCAGCCATCCTGGGTCAGCATGGTTTTTAACACCTGAATATCGGCTGAAACATCCAGCGCTTCTTCCTGAAACAGCTCATCAAACATTGTTTCCAGTGCGTCATTGAGTGTGTCCAGAGAAGATTCGATCTCTCCCCGGGTCTTTTGTATGTTTTCGCCCTGAATGGGCTGTTTTTCCAGATCCTGGTATACAGAAAGCAGCTTCATGACAGAAGGGATATAATAATTCATCAGCCTTCTGGTCAGACGGAGCTTTTCCGGGTGATCCTTAACACAGACAAAGATCCGGGTCAGCACCAGCTCCAGGTGGTCAAGCTTTTCGTCCATAAGACCAGACGCAAGAGTCTGCCGGTACCCCGCAATATCAGTAAGGGCGCCCTCAGCCTGGCTGATAAATGAGAACATGTCCTTTTCTTCTTCGCTGGCCCCGGCCCATCGGGCAGCCTCCTCCTGTCGGCGAAGTTCTTCTGCTTCCCGGAGCCTCTGGGATTCTTTCGCGGCTTCATACTGACTGATGGCTTCGTCTGTCAGGAGAAGGCAGGTCTGTTCCTGATCCATCCTGGCTCCCGGCAGAAACCGGTTATCCAGAAGGTAGTTGATATCCTGGCGGATCTGCTTTAAGGACTGACCGCTTTTCTCTGACAGGTCAGACAGCATGATAAATGACCTGTCCTTCCAGTGACTTATATAGTCTTTCATTCTCTTTACCCTGTTTCTGGTAAAAATGCCCCTGCCTAATAGAAGTCCGCTGATAAGGGTAAGGGGGAGAAAAATGCTTTCCGCGATGATAGTTGCAGCGGCAAGAGTACTTCCTGCAAGGATCAGGCCGATACCGGAAAGGCCGAATCCCAGGCTGAGACTGCCGAAAATCGCCAGGCCTGTTCCGCCGGCGGCAATCTGGGCCGGACCGCTGTAGGTCCCGGGCAGCTTCTTTTCCGGAACCACGATCTCCGTCCCGGGATGTTTGCGGTAGCGCTGGCCGTAAGAGGTTTGTCTGTCAGGAGAGACCGGCTTACGGGAACTGTTTTTTCCGTTTCTGTAACCACTCTGAATACTATTGAGCTGCCTGACAAATTCCTCTCTGGTATCGTTTACGGTATCCCGGATCTGCCGGCTTAAATCAGAGAAGTCCATACTGTCAACAGAATTCATCACCAGATCAAAGATCTGCTCGCTGATATCTTTTTGATTGTTTTTCTTATCATTTCTTCCCCTGGTCATATCTTATTCCCTATATTAGTAAGAATTAAAAAACACTGTGTTTAATATATCACAGCTTTTATTATTCTTCCACTCTTTTGTTGTGATTGAATTTCCCGCGAATTTCCCGGGGCGGTTTCGATGGATTCCCGGGGGGTGATACATTTATGTACCGGCAGCCGGAATATTGTTTTTCTCCCACCGGGGCTGATTTTATGGTATACTAAATTAAAGGAGGACTGCTGGATGAGAAGACATATACTTTTTGATCTTGACGGTACATTGACTGATCCCATGGTGGGAATTACTTCATCTGTTCAGTATGCACTCAGAAGATTCGGGATAGAAGTCAGATATTTAAAAGAACTGGTTCCATTTATCGGGCCGCCGCTGAAGGAATCTTTTCAGAAATTTTATGGATTTGATTCGGTGCAGGCGGATCTTGCGGTGGAGTATTACCGGGAATATTTTTCTCCCGTCGGTATTTTTGAAAATGAGATATATCCGGACACAGAAAAGATGCTTTCCTGTCTGAAGAATGCCGGATTTGAATTGTATGTGGCTTCTTCAAAACCGACTGTGTATGTAGAAAGAATCCTTGAACATTTTGGAATCAGGGATTATTTCAGTTATGTTTGCGGCAGTGAGCTGGATGGAAGAAGGGTACTGAAAAAAGATGTGGTTTCCCGGGTGTTATGGAAATGTGGTATTCCTGCTTCCGATGCTGTTATGGTGGGGGACCGCCGGCATGATATAGAAGGGGCCAGGTATTGCGGTGTATTTTCGGTGGGAGTTCTTTACGGATATGGTTCGGAGGATGAACTGAAAAAAGCAGGCGCATGCCATCTGGTGGAATCAGTGGAGAAGCTTGCGGATTTCCTGTTACATCAGGAGGAAGAAAAGGAGGATCATAGTTTGATCAGGTTTGGAATCGTTGGTACCGGTGATTTGGCGGAAAAGTTCTATCAGGCCAATCGTTTCAGTCAGGGCTTTGAACTGGCAGCAGTTTATGATGAAGACCCGGAAAGGGCAGATGCTTTTTGTGCAAGAAAGGGCAGGATAAGCTCTTATAAGGATTTGTCTGATCTTGCCGGAGCAGAAGATATTGACGCAGTTTATATTGCCGGACCGGTAAGGCTTCATTACGATCAGGCCCGGACCCTGATGAAAGCCGGGAAACATGTCTTATGCAGGGCGCCCCTGTGGACGGATCTATCCGGAACCAGGGAATTATTCAGGATCGCAGAAGAAGAAAATGTTATTCTGATGGAGGCTGTTCCCACACTATACACCCCCGGTTTTCAGAAAATGTCCGCATATATCAGGTCTCTGGGACCCGTCCGCAGGGCAACCTTTTCCCATTGCCTCATAAGTCCTGACTATGACAGTTATAAAAGAGGCGACGTAAAAGGATTCTTTGACCCGGAAATATCACAGGGGTCCCTTATGGAGATGGGAACCTGCCCGGCGGCCTGTATGGCTTATCTATTCGGAGAGC
Source organism: Eubacterium sp. (assembly GCA_017433295.1). Classification (GTDB taxonomy): domain Bacteria; phylum Bacillota; class Clostridia; order Lachnospirales; family Lachnospiraceae; genus Anaerobutyricum. The sequence continues at coordinate 5,482 of JAFRHL010000045.1, read as the reverse complement.
CTGACCAGGTGATGGCAGCGGGAGTTTTTCTGGACGATGGCCCTGATGTGACAGGGACTGTTCTGCTAAGCTATAAGGACATGACCGGTGAGCTTCTTTGCTCTGCCGTGACAAAAGGGGCAGTGTCCAGCCAGATTCAGGGAGAAGAAGGGGCCATGATGATCCGGGAAATAGAAAATGTGAAAGATCTTCTGATCTACCGGAACGGCGTGAAGCAGACCATACATTTTGAGCAGTCCGATAACATACAAAAATATGTAACAGAGGCATTTATGAAGGCTGTCCGTACAGGGACAGGCTGGGAGAAGGCAAGAGATAATACGTTTATTACTGTGGGAATACTTGAACAGGCAGCAGGACAGATCAGGAGGAAGAAGGAATGACAGGACAGGAAGATTTCATGGCTGCGATCCATGAACTGGAACGCCTTGCCCGGACGCAGGGAGATCAACTGGCCATGCAGGAGATCATGGATTATTTTTCAGATATGAAGCTTACGGAAAAACAGATGGATTATATCTGTAAATATCTGGAGATGCAGGGGGTTCATATTGAAAACAGGGTGCCCCATGGAGGAGATCCGGAAGCAGACGATGATCAGGAAAGGGAAGATCCTCTGGATGAGGAGATGGTCCGTATCTATAAGAAGGAAGCAGCAAAAGCAGCCAGTCTGACCCGGGACCAGGAGTATCAGCTGGTTTATAAGCTTACGGCGGGGGATGAGAATGCCCGGAATCTGCTGATTGAAGCGAATCTTTCCCTGGCCATGGAGCTGGCAGAAGAGTACCGGGGACGGGGCTTACCCGTCAGCGACCTGATCCAGGAGAGCAACATCGGTCTGATGATGGCCATCAACCAGTTTGAACCGGAGATTGACGGCAGCTTTTCTGATTACAAGGAGAGCACGATAAGGCAGCAGATCGAAGCGGCTCTTAATGAATACAGTCATTCTACCAGGTCTGCCAGAAAGATGGCCAGCCGTGTCAACGAACTGAATGCCCTGGCCACGGCTTTTGCCAGAGAATACGAAAGGGAAGCTACACCCTCTGAACTGGCAGAGCGTATGGGGATCACCGAGGAGGAAGTAAGGGAGCTGATGAAGGTGTCATTAGATGCTGTCGCGGTTCTGGATCAGGGCAAGATCGGCCGTTAAGAGAATAAAATCATATTTTGCGTCATATAATGAAGAAAGAGGACGTTATGAGATATGAAAATGAAATAATTGAAGAAGTAAGGGAACGGAATGATATTGTGGATGTCATATCCGGGTATGTCTCCCTGAAGAAGAAGGGTTCTTCTTATTTCGGCCTGTGCCCCTTTCATAATGAAAAATCCCCCTCTTTTTCTGTAAGCCGTGAGAAACAGATGTATTATTGCTTCGGCTGCGGACAGGGCGGGGACGTCTACCATTTCCTGCAGGAGTATAATCGCCTTTCATTCGGGGAAGCATTAAAAGAGCTGGCTGACCGGGCAGGAGTTGTCCTGCCGGAGAAAGAACTGACTCCGGAAGAACGGCAGCAGGAGGATGCCAGAGTAACATTAAAGAATATGAATAAAGATGCCGCTGTCTATTTTCATTATCTGCTGAAAAGCAGCAGGGGCGGCAGGGCCAGAGAGTACCTGGAAAAGAGAGGGATCAGCCCGGAGATGATCAACCGGTTCGGTCTCGGTTATGCGGATATTTACCGGGATGATCTTTATCAGTATCTTAAAGGGAAGGGATACTCGGATATTCAGCTGAAGGAATCTTCCCTGGTCACCATAGACAGTGGACGGGGAAGCTATGATAAATTCATGAACCGGCTGATGTTTCCCATCATGGACGCGGGGCAGCGGGTGATTGGCTTCGGCGGCCGGGTAATGGGCCAGGGAGAGCCCAAATACCTGAATTCCCGTGAGACCGTTTTGTTTGATAAAGGCAGGAACCTCTACGGCCTGAATTACGCGAAACGTTCCAGGAAGAAAGGGATCATTCTCTGTGAGGGATATATGGATGTGATCTCCCTTCATCAGGCGGGCTTTGACAATGCCGTTGCACCTCTGGGGACTTCCTTCACCCCGGGACAGGCCCTGCTTCTGAAGCGGTATACAGATGAGGTGATCCTTTCATTTGACAGTGACGGGGCCGGGGTGAAAGCTGCCCTCAGGGCCCTGCCCATCTTAAGGGATAATGGCCTTGCAGGAAAGGTCGTTTCCATGGAGCCCTTTAAGGATCCCGATGAGCTGGTAAAGGCGGAAGGGCAGGAGGGGTATGAGAAAAGAATCTCCCGGGCAGAATCCGGCAGGATGTTTGAGCTTTTAAAGCTGTATGAACAATATGACCAGAGAGACCCGGATTCCAGGACCCGGTTTATCCATGAGGCGGCAAAAAATCTTGCCCGTATAGAAGACAATGTGGAACGGGAGGCCTATATCACCTCTGCGGCCAATCGTTTTATGATAGCAAGAAAGGATCTTTCGGACCTGGTGGACCGGTACGGAGTGAATTACCAGTTTGAAAAAAGTAATGCCCGGTACAAGAAGGAACCGGAGACCGGGGAAGTGCGCCGGGAAAAAAAGGACAGGCAGAAAAATCAGCCTCAGAGTGTCCTGCTGACCTGGCTGGTGGAAGACCCCGCTGTCTATCCGCTGATTAAACCCTATGTGGGCCCCGATGATTTCCTGACTCCACTTTATCATAATGTTGCCCTGATGCTTTTTGACCAGCTGGACCGGGGACAGCTGAATCCGGCAGCCATTACGACACAGTTTACAGATGCCGGTGACCAGAGCCGGGTGGCCGCCATTTTCAACACCCACCTGAAATATGCTCCGGAGGAGGAAGACAGGGATAAGGCCCTGACCGATGTGATAAAAAAGATAAAGCTTGCCAGTATAGAAGATGAGATGAGCCATACGGGGGATATTGTCCGATGGCAGGAGCTGCTGGCATTGAAAAATAAAGTACAAAAGCTGAACATCCGACGGAATGCATAAGATAAGTGTCCGGCAGAAGAAAGCGCCCCCATGGGGCAGCTGCCGGATATACATCGTTTTTGTATCTTAACCGGAGGGGGACAGATTTTGGACAGGGAAGATAGAAATTTTGACAAACAGATACATTATCTGCTGAAAAAAGCAAAAGCAGACAAAAATGTCCTGGAGCTTTCAGATATTCTTGACTGTTTTGAGAATATCATGCTTACGCCCGCCCAGTTATCGAGGATCGTTCATATCCTGGAGGGACACCATGTGGATGTGCTGGCGGTATCCGGGGGAGAAACCGAGGCTGACGATCTGACGGGGCTCTCTGATGAAAAGGAGATCAGGGAGGCGGACAGGCTTCTGGAGGCTGAAAATGTATCGACGGAAGACCCTGTCCGGATGTATCTGAAGGAGATCGGAAGGATCCCCCTTCTTAAACCTGAAGAGGAGGTGGCCCTGGCAAAAAGGATAGAAGCCGGGGACAAGGAGGCCAAACGGCAGCTGGCAGAAGCCAATCTGAGACTTACAGTCAGTATCGCCAAACGGTACGCGGGAAGAGGAATGTCCTTTCTTGACCTGATACAGGAGGGTAACCTGGGACTGATCAAGGCAGTGGATAAGTTTGATTACCGCAAAGGCTATAAGTTCAGCACCTATGCCACCTGGTGGATCCGCCAGGCCATCACCCGGGCCATAGCGGACCAGGGTCGTACCATAAGAATACCGGTGCATATGGTGGAGACCATAAACCGCATTAACCGGGCCAGAAGGAAGCTGACCCAGGAATATGGAAGGGAACCCACCGTTTACGAGCTGGCCAGGCAGGAACAGCTGCCACCCGAAAAAATAGAGGAAATATCCAGAATATCCATGGACCCGGTCTCCCTGGAAACACCGGTGGGTGAGGAAGATGATACTCATCTGGGGGATTTTATAAAAGACGAGCATATTCCGGTCCCTCTCGATGAGGCGACCCACACCCTGCTTAAAGACCAGCTTTCTGAGGTGATGGAAACCCTCTCCGAAAGAGAGCAGAAGGTGCTGGCCCTGCGTTTCGGCCTGCAAGACGGGATGCCCCATACCCTGGAGGAAGTGGGAAGGGAATTTCAGGTCACCAGGGAACGGATCCGCCAGATCGAAGCAAAAGCGCTGCGCAAACTCCGGCATCCTACCCGGAGCCGCAGGCTGAAAGATTTCCTGGACTGATCCTTCTTTATGATGATAAATGGAGAAAACTATGGAATTGTCAGTAAGATTACAAACTGTAGCCGGGGCAGTCACTCCCGGCCACAGGATAGCGGATGTCGGCACAGATCATGGATATGTGCCGATTTATCTGGTTAAGAACCATATCTGTCCGGAGGCTGTGGCCATGGACATTAACAGCGGCCCCCTTGACAGGGCAAAAGAGCACATAAAAATGGAAGGCCTTGAGGATAAGATACATATCCGGCAAAGTGACGGTCTCCTGGGACTATCTCCCCGGGAAGCAGATACGGTTGTGATAGCCGGAATGGGCGGTGACCTGATCTGCCGGATCCTGAAAGCAGCGCCTGACTTTCTTGCGGCAGGAAAGGAGTTTGTACTTCAGCCCCAGTCCGAGTGGTTCAAGGTCAGACATTTTATCTGTGAGCATAACTACCTGATTGAGAAAGAGTGGTTTCTTAAGGAGGACGGCAGGTATTATGTGGTGATCAGGGCTGTGCCTGCTCACACCTGCGAAGGTACAGAGCAATCCGGACAGAGAACCTGTACCGGGTTATTGCCGGAGAAAGATCCTCATTATTTTTGCCCGGATGCTTCTGATCTGGATGAGGAGGTTATATTCAGGTATGGCTGGTATCTCCTCCGGGAGAGTGATCCTGTTCTTCTGGAGTACCTGAAGCAGGAATACCGGAAAAAGAAAAAGATCCTTCAGGAAATGGACCGGCAGGGACGGACCGGCCTGGCCAGATATAAAGAACTGAAAAAAGAAATAGAAGATATTGACAATATTACTAAAATATATTATCGTGTAAATATATTCACAGGATAAAGGACAATTCGGGATCATAGGGATACCGGTCCGGGAAGGAGATCATAATGGGAGGATATGAAGAAATGGGAATGACAGATCTACAGTTTAAAAGCTGGCTGAAACAGGTGATCAGAGGGGTCGAGGCTGCTAAGAAGGCCGCCACTAAGGAAGAGACGGATGAGAAGCTTGAAGAGCTGCTCAAAGATTTCAGGGAGGATCTTCAGGGTTAGAATGATTATCCGGCATCCCCCGGAGACACTATAATGAAAAGCAGAGCCGGACGATAAGCCGGGTTATGTCGTGAATGATCATCTGTCTGAGCCTGCCGTCGCCGGCAGGCTTAAGCGGCCAACCTGAAAACGATCCGGGCGCAGATCCTGGTTTTCCTTTCGGCCTTGCTTCGGGTGAGGTTTACATGGCATCCTCTGTTACCAGAGGATCGGTGGGCTCTTACCCCGCCTTTCCACCCTTGCCGGGGCGGGAGAGTCAGCATACTTAAGG
>JAFRHL010000044.1 GCA_017433295.1 Eubacterium sp. | reverse complement strand
TACAGGATATTATTCCATCATTTACGGGACCTCCGGTCTGGAATCCAGGTACAATCCGGTTCTGACCCACAGTGCCTCTCCGGGTAAAAATAAAAAGGGAGCGGATGTGACCCTTACCATTGATAAGGACCTGCAGACCCTTGCCTATGAACAGATCAAGGATTTTACCGGTTCGGTGGTGGTCCTTGATGCTGCAGACGGGGAGATCCTTGCCATGGCCTCTTCTCCATCCTATGATGCGGGAGCCCTGGAGGAAAAATGGCAGGAGTATCAGGAAAGGGATGGCATATTTATTTCCAATGCATTCCAGAATCCCGTGGCGCCGGGCTCAGTATTTAAACTGGTGACCTCCAAAGCTGTCCTTGAACAGCATCTGGAGAATAAGAAGGTAAAGGACAGGGGTTCTCTTAAGGTGAACGGACAGACCATCCATAATTTTAAGGGGATAGAACACGGAACTCTTGACTGGGAGAAGGGTTTTATCAAGTCCTCCAATGTATATTTTATGACCATGGCTTTAAAAATGGGAGGACAGGTCCTTTCGGACGCCGCCGGGGATTGCCTGATCGGTCAGGATATTCCGCTGGATTTCACCACCCTTAAATCTGTCTGGAACATGGAAGACTATGAAGACAATCTTGTTGCGGCAACGGCTTTTGGACAGGGAAATACCCTGATCACCCCGCTTCACATGGCCATGATCACCCAGAGCATAGCCAATGACGGAAAAATGATGAAACCTTATCTGGTCAGGTCAGTGGTAAACGCAAAGGGAAAGGTCCTGGAAAAGGGAAAGGCTTCAAAGCTTACCAGGACCATGGCACCTGAAACTGCAAAAAAGATCCGGAAAGTCATGAAGAAGGCCGGAGAGTCTTATGGCCTTGATGAGATCGGGGAAAGGGAATATAAAATAGCAGCCAAGACCGGGACAGCCCAGAGGGGCGACGGCAGCAATAATGCATGGCTTGTGACCTTTGCCCCGGCTGAGGATCCCAGATATGTGATCGTGGTAAACCGGCTGAAGACAAAAGAAATCGGGAAAACCCTGGCACCGGTGGCGGAGGTCCTTTATGAGAAGCTGCTGAACTGAGCCTCCGGCAGCTCCCGCGAAATGCCATTCTGTATCATGGAAGCAAAGTCAGAAAGACTCAGGTGGTCCGGCGGATTCATGCCGGTCTCAAGGAGCCGGTATACAAAGGAGGGAATCTCCTCTCCTTTACATTCATTTAATAGATCCTGGAGGAGATAGCTCATCTCCTGAATCAGAAGCTGCCGTCCCTTTAACTCAGGAGACAGGTTATAGGAAAACCGCAGGTCATAGGCCGGGTAAGGATTCTTCAGGAAAAAATAGGAGTAGGTAAAATCCACGAGGGAGACCCGAAGCCGGTCTTCGGCCTTATGAATGATCAGATTGGATGGATTGAGGTCGGTGTAGAGTACCCCTGCGTTCAGGAGCCAGGACAGAATGCCGCCGATATCCGTAAGCAGGGTCAGGATCTCGATTAAAGTGAGGGATGAAACCGGGACCAGGGTCTCTTCCCGGCCGGACCGGGTGCAGTCCTCCATACAGAGGGCCATCACCGGATCGGCCTGTCCCGGGAGAAGGAAGGATTCGGTAAAGCCGTAATATGCCGGGATCCCGGGGTGGGACAGGCCACTGAGCACCTGGTATTCATCCATGTAGGCCTCCCTGGCGGCAGGGTCACCAACGGCAGTGCACTTGAGTATGACATCCCTGTCATTAAGAAGGGCATTATAAAGGAGGACCTCTCTCTTTTTTTTGTATAATCTTATCCTGGATAAATGACTGGAAAACAAAAAAGAATCCCTCCCGGCACTGATTTTAAACTGGCTAAAGAGCTTCAAATAGTGTATCATAGGTGCCAGAGGATTGCAATCCTGGCTTTGATCCGTTGGGTTTACGGGGGAATAAAAGGAGTCGGTCGTGGCAGTATATTTTAACAGTGAGATCAATAAGCGTTCCTCAAATGAGGACAGTTTTTGTAATATAGAATTCAGGATCAATCATGAAGCTTCTGTTCATGTCATGGCTGTGGCCGACGGCATGGGAGGCCTGAGCGGCGGCAGGTTTTATTCCAGGGCCGCCATAAGAATACTGAATGAAAAGCTTCTGGGCCTGATTATGGGAGAAGAATTTCTGGGCAGTTCTCTGCCTGAACAGACAGAACTTTTAGAAGATTTCTGCTCCGGCATCTTCCAGAGGATCAACCAGGAGCTTTACACCAAAGGGCTGAACGCCGGGATCAAAGGAGGGACTACTTTGACGGTGGCGCTCCTTTTCTGGCATACGATCATCATAGCCAACTGCGGAGACAGCCCGGTTTACTTAAGGAAGGGCAGCCGGTTTGCCCTGGCCAGTGAGATCCAGAATGCCGCATGGCAGATGGTAAAGCAGGGCAGGACAGAGGAGGGTTCCCTTTTGTTTTATCAGAATAAAACCCGGCTTCTCCAGTATCTTGGCAGGAGGGAGCCGGTAAGTCCCCACACCCGGGTCATGGAGGACAGGGATATGGATTTCCTGCTCCTGGGAACAGACGGTGCCTTCGGCAACCTTTCCGCCGGCCAGATCAGGGACCTGATCGAGGCAAACCACAGCCGGGAGAGATTTCTTGCAGAACTATTCGGCGCCGCCAGGTCCGGAGGGGAAGAGGATAACCAGACAGCCATCCTGTTTACACCGGATCCCGGTAAAAAAGCATCCCATACCAGGGAAAGACAGATCAATTATCCTGACATAGAAACGATCCCCGTATCCCCGGGACAAGGAGATAGTGCTGTTCCGGGACAATACAGGAGGGTCAGCTCCGGACTGGGATTTCTGCGCAACAGGATCAGAGGATTTAAGGATACGGGGGGCAGACGGCTATGAATCAATACTTTGAAACAGGAGAATGCTTCACCTGGGTCAGGGACAGGGATAAAAACGCAGATCCCCTGGTGATCCCCCTGCGCATGCTCAAGGAGAACTACAGGAACCGCATGAAGCAGACCATGGTGGCGGAGGACACCCGCACCGGAAAGAAATATTTCCTCAAGGTGCTTTTCTGCGGGGAACTGGATCAGGTATTCGTGGAAAAAGAAAGCAAGGTCCAGCTTTACTCTCCCTATATCATAAGGATCTACGGGGGAATGTTTGATGAAAAGAACCACCGTTTTATTACTCTGGTGGAATATATAAATCAGCAGGATCTTTCAGAACTGATCCGGCAGGGAAGACTGCATGGCGGCAGCTGGTCGGAAAAAATGAAAATACGGCATAAGATCGCCCTGAAATTCCTTTACGGTATAGAGCACTATATGACCATGTACCGGCAGGACCCCATCGTACACCGGGATCTTAAGCCGGAAAATATCCTGGCCTCCCCGGACGGCGAGGTGGTAAAGATCATTGACTTTGACTGGGTCCATCTCCACGAGTCCAACACTACGGTAATGCAGAGGAGAGAGCAGAAGGGCACCCCCGGATACGCTGATCCCAAATACTGGAACAGTTATATCTGCAAAAAGGAGATGGATATCTATTCGGCGGGACTGGTCCTTTATTTTCTCTATACGGGAAGGCATCATTTTTACGGCAATGAGGACATACACAGATACATGGTGGGGGATGATTATGCATATGAGCTGAAGGAAATGCAGGGGGTTGACCAGGCTCTTTCTGCCATAATCTCGCGAATGATCGCTAAAGAGGGAGACCGCTACACGGATATCAGCCAGGTCATTTCCGACATGACGGATTATCTTAAGGAAAATGACTGCCTGCCCGACCTTCCCGAAAGACTTTCCGGGGAAAGGGAGGAGGGCCTCATACGATTTTCCTACCGGGTCGGAGACGTCAAGTACAGCCCTTATGTTAAAAACCATCATTTTCTTCCCATAGAATTCGGCAGAAAGCAGGAACGAAGCAAAAACGGACCAGCCAGTGCCCATATATTATCATTTTACAGGGTGGACGACCGGATGAAGGTGATGATCCTTCGTGAGGATTGCCGCCGCACCCGGGGACAGGAAGGGGATTATGTATCAGAAGGGGACCAGTTCCTTTATGCAGGGACGGCCATTGATATCATACATATCCGCCCCTGTCCCTTACGTTGAACCAAGAAGACCGGGACAGCCCGGGGAAAGGAGAAAAACTGTGGAAAACAGCTGGAATCCGGAGATACCGGTCAGCCTGCAGGAGCATGTGAACCGTGATAAGAGACAGGCATTTACTCTGTATATAGATTTTATTGTGGACGGGACGGCTTCCATGTATTCCGTCTTCCCGGCTGTTTATTACGCAGCCTCACATTTTCTGGAAGCCCTGACCAGGTATGAAGTGTACCCCATGATGGGCATCACCATACTGCGAAATGATGTGGAGGGCCAGGAAAGCGAGCTGGTCACCTTTGCAGGGAGTGAATCCTTTACCTCCGAGATTCCCGTCTTCTTAAAGAAGCTGAATGGAATACAGCTTTACGGGGGAGGGGAGGACGGAAAGGAATCTGTCCATACTGCCATCGGGAAGGCAATCAAGAAGTTTCCGGTCTCCGGACGCAACCGGGCTGTCTTTGTATTCACAGATGCATATGGCAGCAATGATTATGAAGAATATTTGGACGAACCTCTGGGCGGGGCAGTCTTTTTCTGTACGGAAGATCTGTCGGAGGAAGATTTCCGTTTCTGCTTTGTCAAGGCAGACGGGGATATGGACGAGGAAGCCTCTCCCATGTTTATTTCGCTGGAAAAACTGTTGAAGCCGGTCAGCACAGAGCTGGTGAGCAACATTGTCAAGCCCTTAAAGGATCTGATGAAAGGAGTTTCCATTGGAGCTTAAAGAATCACTGCCTCTTAACGTCATAGCAAACCAGGATGAGCGTTATCCCCGGATCATGGATCAATGTATTTCATTAAAGGCTCTTTTTGCAAGGGAAAAAATGGATGAATATCATGTGGACTGCCTGAGCCTTTATCAGATTGCCCTCGGGGTCCTCCACATTCAGGAGGAGCTTTCCCGCCGGCAGATCTGCCCGGGACTCTATGACCTGAAGGATTTTTATGTGGATCTGAAGCATGGCCTCCAGGTATACCTGACCCATCCGGAACGCTTTCAGTCACCCGGACACCAGCAGGAGTATGAGTGGTATCCTGAGGACGAAAGGGTATTCGGCGGGGTGGATTTCTTTGACGAGGACGCCCAGAGGAAGGCAGACAGCAGGCTGCTTTATAAGGTCCTGGTGGCTTCCTGCCGTGGAAATGTCAAGATTCCTCCGGCAGAAATCAGGGCGGATTACTCCGCTCTCTTTTACAGGACCCTGCCCCCGGAACTGAAAGAGTTTTTTGGCCGGGAGGAGGAAATTGATTACAAAGAGATGAGAAAGCTTCTTAGAGAAGCCATCGCCTTAGAGAAGGAAAGTGCCCGTATGGTCAGGGAAAGAAATTATGAGTCTGCCAGACGGTCCCTGGAGGAATCCATAAACCGGCAGGCTGATGACGATGTAAGCGCAGCGGCCGGGGAGGGACAGTCTGCCAGGCCAGACCAGTCCTCAGAGCTTTACAGTCTTTTTGTCCTGCTCAGAACAGAAACCAGACATTCCGGCCGGATCAGCCGCCTGCTTTATCAGACCCAGGACCGGCTGGAGTTTGAGACCGGGCTTACCAGGGAGAGAAGCCACCAGGCCTTCGTATACGGGGACGGATCGGCCCGGGTCCGGGACTTTCGCCTTTATCCCGGCGGCTTCCGCGTCCAGTGCCCCCAGCAGATCAAAGAATACTCCTCCGGAGAGGCAGTCATGATTGCCTGTGAGGTCATGGAGAAGACCATAGATATGGTCATGGAAAATACCAGGGAAAAGGCTGGTTCCGGTACACCGGGGGTAAATGCAGTTTTCAGGATCTATCTGATAACTGACGGTAGACTGAAAAACGACCAGGTCTTCCGCCGGGCAGCGGACAGATTGCAAAGGCTTAAAGACCGGGGCTGTCAGATCAGGTTCATTTGTGATAAGGGTTACGGCTGTGAGGCCTGTGACAGGCTGATGGAGCTGTCGCAAACAGGAGCAGGGGGAATATGCTGAAAAAAATCAGGGATTTCAGAAAAAAAACGCAGGATCAATATATGAATGATCACAGGGAAAGCCTGGAACCCTGGAAGAAAAAGGTCATGGAGCTTCACGAACGTTCCGGTTTTCTTTTTTACTATGAAAACTGCGAACTGGAGAAGGCGGACGGCAGCCGGCTGGTTATCCAGGGGGATATAGCCGTATCTGATCAGGCTATACAAAAACAGTTAAAACCAGTGCCTGCAGTCTCCGGGTCCGGAAGAGGTGACGGGACGATCCGAATCGGGCTATATCTCTATGATGGCCAGGCCAGGCTTCTGGGAGAAGGGATCATGCTCAGTGACCCCTATGAGAAGGAAGAGAAGCGGAGGGGCTTTCTCCGCTCCAGAAAACACGAATTTATCATGGAGATCAGCAGCCTGTCGGGAGAAGCGTTTCAGGATCTGGATGAAAGACGAAGAAAAAAACTTCTGGGGAACCTTTACCGCAGCCTGTCATTGATCTCAGACTATTCTTTTTAACGGGAAGTCCCACACTCTTTAAGTGAACAAAAGGGGCGGGGCCTTCACAACATCCCTTTCATGGCCAGTTCCAGGACATTTTTCATGGCTTCCCCATTTCCCGAATTATTATTATTACCATTATTATTCATCATAGAATTAAGCAGCATGAAAACAGAGGGATCTGAGAAAGCAGCAGGCCCTCCGGAACTGCCAAAATCCCCTCCGGACCGTTCTCCTGACATCATATTAAGGATCTCCGGATGATCTTTTGTGATCTCACTGAATCTCCGGTACATCCGGCTGAACTGAAAAACCTGAAGTATTGAGTCAATCTGGCCGGCCAGCTCGGGAGATACCGTTTTTTTCAGTGAACGGAGCAGGGACTCAATATCCCCGTTTTCAGCATCCAGTCCGCAGGCTTTAAGCTGAGGCTCGGAAAACTCATTCAGGATCTTTCTGATCTCTCTTACCTTGATCATCATCGCAAGCACTCTGCCCACAGGTATTTCACAGTAAGGAATAAAATATTCCATCACTCTGATGGTATCATCATCCAGCAGTTTTGAAAGCGGACGGCTTTCGGAACTGCTCTCGTCCATATCGCCGTTCATGTCTCCGGTTCCGGTCAGGTCCGTCATTTTAAATGTCTGTCCCTCAGGGGAAAATGCCTGTTCCATATTGTCTCCTTCTTATGATTTCAGTCATATATTAAAGTAGATATTTGTTTTAATATATGAAAGGATATAAAAAAGATGAACAAAAATATAATCATTGAAGATAACACTATCTATGAGCTGGACCCCGAGTGTATAAAAAAGCGGGAGAAGGAGTATGCCAAAGGAAAAATGAATCTGAACGGACAGACACATAGAAAGAGTAAGCCAGTGTCTGCTGTTTGTGGGACGGAAAAGGAAATTAAGCTTTGATGTTCCGAATCTGCCGGGAGATGGTTAAAGAACAGAGAGCGAGCAGATAAAATTACAGAGTATCCGTTCTTATCTGCTCCAGTGTTAGAACATTATTTTTGACCAGACAAACCGGGCCGATTTTGACCTCCTACAGCCGGTAAACAGCCGGG
>JAFRHL010000043.1 GCA_017433295.1 Eubacterium sp. | reverse complement strand
GGATCATGATCTCCGCATTGGGAAGGGCAAGGCGCTTGCCTTTAGTTCCTCCCGCCAGAAGAAAAGCTCCCATGCTGGCCGCCATGCCCATGCAGATAGTCGATACATCACATTTGATGAACTGCATGGTATCATAGATAGCCATACCGGCTGTGACAGAACCTCCCGGACTCATGATATACAGATTGATATCCTTATCCGGATCCTCTGCCTCAAGGAAAAGCATCTGGGAAACAACAAGGCCTGCCGTAACATCATTGACCTCTTCGCCGAGAATGATGATCCTGTCCTTTAACAATCTGGAAAAGATATCGTAGGATCTTTCGCCATGGCTGGTCTGCTCAATTACATAAGGTACTAAACTCATATTATCACCCTTCAAAATCAAGGTCTTCGGACGCCTCAACTACATTGGCATTCTCCAGGAGGAAATCTACTGCCTTCTGGGTTGCCAGATTATTCTTCATGCTCTCTTTCTCACTCTCCGGCATGAACTGTTCGATCTGGTCCACGCTCATCTGATACATGGATGCCATTCTCTCAAGCTCTGCCTTGAGATCTTCATCGTCAGCAGTTATTTCTTCCTCTTTGGCGATCTGCTCAAGGACCAGGGAACCCTGAATCCTCTTTTTAGCCTCAGGCTTCATATTCTCTCTGAAAGCATCCGGATCCTGTCCGGTAAACTGCAGGTACTGCTCAAATGTAATACCCTGGTAGCTTACTCTCTGCTGGAATTCCTGGGCCATCTGGTCAACCTGGGCTTCGATCATGGCTTCGGGGATATCCATCTGGGCACCCTCGATCACCTTATCGATAAGCTGGTTGGACATGGTATTCTTTGCCTGCTCTTCTTTTCCGAGAAGGAGCTTTTTACGGATGTCATCCTTGTATTCTTCAAGAGAATCAAACTCTGTGGTATCCTGAGCAAAATCGTCATCAATTTCAGGAAGCTGCTTTTCGGTAATACCCAGAACCTTCACATGGAAAACTGCCGGCTTACCTGCTACTTCGGCTGAATGGTATTCTTCCGGGAATGTCACTTCCACATCCTTCTCGTCGCCGATATTCATTCCTACCAGCTGATCTTCAAAGGTATCTATGAAGGAATGTGATCCTATTGTAAGGTTCTGGCTCTTGGCGGTGCCGCCGTCAAAGGGAACCCCGTCAATGGTTCCTGCGTAATCTAAAGTGATAACATCGCCTTCCTTAACAGCCCTGTCCTCGATCTTCACTTCGCGGGCATTCTGCTCCTGAGCTTTCTTAAGTTCAGCTTCTACTTCCTCATCAGTCACCTCTGTCGGAACCTTGTCCACATCAAGCCCCTTATACTGGCCTAATGTAACTTCGGGACGAACAGCAGCATCTGCTGTAAAAATAAAGGATTTTCCTTTACCGATCTGCGTTACATTGATATCAGGATGGGAAACGATCTCAAGACCGGATTCTTTTACGGCCTCATCATAAGCATTCGGCATAATGTCATTGGCTGCGTCCTCATAAAAGATGCCCTCGCCATAGGTTCTCTCGATAATCTTCATGGGAACCTTGCCCTTGCGGAAGCCCGGCAGACTGAAAGTACCTTTTTTCTTATTATATGCGCGCTTTGTCGCAGCATCAAATTCAGCAGCCTCTACTTCAATGGTCAGCCTGACCATATTATGCTCTAATTTCTCAACCTGTACACTCATGAAAGTATCCTCCTTTTAGTATATCCGAAAGCAGCAGCCGCCCTCGGGTAGTTTCGATGAAAACACATTTTAGTATTATAACATGATAAGTATATACTGTCCAGCTAAAAATTATCTTTTAAGCATAGCGGTCGCTCTGTCTCCTAAATGCGCAAAAAGAACCCGAAATCCCATATTAGAATTCCAGGTTCTTTGTCATTTAAAAAGGTGTGTGAAACAGATTTTTTCTCTGCTTTCTATAAAGACGGGGTCACTCCTGGCCGGATCCTGTTCCTGCCATCTCCTGCTCCTGTCTTTTGATCATCTTGCGAACCATTTCGCCGCCCACGGAGCCGGCTTCCTTGGCAGTGATATCGCCATTGTAGCCCTTCTTTAAGTCAACACCAAGCTCGCTGGCAACTTCCATCTTAAAACGGTCCATTGCATCCTTTGCCTGTGGTACTTCTACTCTGTTAGATCCAGAATTATTGCTGTTGTTTGCCATAGTTTTTTCCTCCCATTTTACGTTCATAGCGCGCCTGTGGGTAATGTTAACAGGTTTACTTTATATTGAAAGGTATCAAAAGCTTTTGTCTACCGTAATCCTATTATCTGCAAATCCTGTCAGATTATAATGGAAAAAACTTGAAATAATATATTATAATTACTGTCATCCTTCTTCAGGGCAGGCAGGACCGTCCTTCTTATATGTCATGACGCGAATTATCATCAAAAAGAGGACCAGGGTAAGCAAGGTGGCTGACAGGCCCCTGAAAAAGGCGGCCGGCATAAAACTGCCGTCTTCGGCCAGCAAAACAGGACTGTAAATGCTGCTTCCTTTCCCGAGGACTGTCACTGCCTGTTTTATGGCAGGATACCTGTCGGCCGAGAAGACCACGAGATTATAAAAGTTAAAAAGCAGATGGACGATCATTGTATATAGGAGATTACCGGTCCGGACTGCCATTACTGCCAGAAGCAGACCGCAGAAAAAGGCATAGCAAAACTGGTTCATATTCAGATGCCATATTCCAAACAGAACTGCCGAGATTAAGATGCCCTTTCCGTCCGGTCCCGGAATGCTTTTTAATAAAACACCCCGGTAAATCATCTCCTCTGTTATGGCCGGGCAGATACAGATGATCAGTACGGACGCAGGAAAATTCGCCGCAAAAATCTCCATGGACTCTGTTAAGATATTTTTAAAAAACAGCAGGGAACAGGTATTGACGAAATATGCCATATAATATAAAAGCAGGGATTCCACCAAAAGAAGAGGCATATGAAGGAAATCTGTTTTATTCAGATGAAGAAAAGTGCTGATCTTGATCCTGTTTGCTTTCGTGTATATAAGAAGGGACAGGAATAATATTTCCTGAATAAGAAGATTACTCCTCATGGAATCCGGTACGGATGCCATGACCACCAGCAGCAAAAGAGACACTACCCCTATCCACCCTCTCCATTTCACATTTTTACGGAAATAACCGATGCCCGCTGCAGTAATGATCAGGTGCAGGATCAGATGAGCCCCGGCAATCCCGGAAAGCAGACTTATGGAAACTATACCGAAAATGTATGCCAGGGCAATATATATTATAAAATACAGGGCCTTCATACCATTTTGATACCTTCAGAGGATATTACGATCTTTCTGTTCTTATAGAGGCGTCCTATGGCCCTTTTAAATTCGTTCTTGCTCATACCGAACTCTTCCCTGATCTCATCCGGAGAAGACTTATCATGATAAGGGAGAAAGCCACCATTACCGGAAAGCTTAGACATGATTCTGGCCGCATCCGCATCCATCTGCAGATACCCTTTCTCCCGGAGGCTTAAGTTCATTTTTCCGTCCTCTCTTACCGCCAGTACTCTCGCCTCTGTCACATCGCCGATACGCAGTCTGCGGATCACTTCTTTTTGAGGAATCATGGCACTGTAAAGGTTGTCTACCGCCACAAATACTCCGTATTTTGGATTTTTACCATATACAATTCCCTTTACATGATCTTCCGCCTTATAAGGAGCATTTGTTTTCAGGTAATCATAGACCTTCATGGTGGCACAGAGCCTGTCGCTTTTATCAATGTATAAGCCGACCAGGTATTCTTCCCCTTCTTTTACTTTCACTGTCTGCTCGCTGTAGGGAAGAAGGAGATCCTTTTCCAGCCCCCAGTCCAGAAAGGCCCCTATCTGACTGACCTGCGCCACTCTTAAAACCGCCGGTACCCCAAGCATCAGGGCCGGAATCCTGGTAGTGGCGATCAGCCGGTCATCGGAATCCCTGTAAATAAACACTTCCACAGGGTCGCCTTCCCCGGCGCCGGGGGGTACCTGCCTGCCGGGAAGCAGTACACACTCAGCCTTTTTCTTCAGGTTCTCCTGTTCACACAGGTATACCCCAAAGTCTGTTTTATGATCAATATATAAAAGCTGTTTTTTCCCTAATTCAATCATTTTTATCAATCTCCTCCATAAAGATAAATATAAATCTGATCATACTATTCGGTTGCCCGATTTCGTAATCGTGGCGCTTAGCTTTCACGAACGAAATCCGGCTCCTTATCATAATCGCAGTAAAGATCTGCCATGGCTATCAGTATCCCGTCCCGGCCGGTAAACTTTACTCTGCATATATCCTGGTCCATGTACTGATACATATTCAGGATGTCTCCCTTAAATGCCGACTGCCGGTAATCCACTCTGAGTCTTCGGACTGTTTTATCCCGGGGAACAAGCATCTGAGCCCACTGGACATAAAAGGCATTGTTGACATGTATATTGGAATCAAGAAAAATGTCTGTAACCTCTATGGACTCCTTTTTCTCCCAGTCACCCTTTTCAGCCAGCTTTCGTTTCACCCTGACTGTGGGATCAGAGCCGGGAGCAACAAAAAGTCTGGTCAGTTCTTCAGGTATTCTGACCGGAAGTTTATTATCCGTATCCATCAAAACCCAGATGGAGTCTGCCGATACCATTACATTCCCATCTTCATCTTTAATAAAAAAACGGCGGTAACCATAAAAGCCCTTCATCTTATAGGGTTGCGTAATCACCGTTATGTTTTCACCTATTTTCGGATAACGGGCAAGTACCACATCCCAGGACAAAAGATACCATGCCCGTCCCTCCATCAGGCTGCATCCGATATCTAAACCCAGGGACATGGAATGGAATGTGGCTGCATCCTGAAAATAATCTAATATCTGATAAAGACGGGCATAGCCGGCAGGATCCGTCTCACTGTATCTTACCTGAATTTTCATTTCAAACATATACACACCTGTTTTATCTTTAAACCAATGACAACCCTTATATAATCTGGTGGCGCCGGAAATTCCGGTATGGGGATTTTAGTTTGGTGGTTTATTCTGTTATCGAAGAAAAAGACTCCATTATACTATAGATAACAGAGCCTCTCGTAATCAAACATATAATAGCTTCTAATCCGCGCTGGAATCTTATGGTAATACTTCCCTTCAGGGCCGGATTACCAAAGTCCGAATCAGATCAAACGGTTCCTGCGGTCCTTTTCCTCCCCAAGGATCATCTTCATGGCCGTCTCCACTGCAGTCGTCTCGCCAAAAAAGGCAAGTGTGGTTATATGCTGCGGACAGCTTCCATTGATCTCCACCGGCAGTACATTACTGGTCTTGGCTACACGGTCAGCATAGTAAAGAATTCCGGATACCGTAGTCTGAAATAAGCCGACGGCGTCAAACTTGCGGCCTTTAAGCTCCTCCCTGCTCTCCGCATTCATCTTGCGGTAAAACATATTCATCGCATACTTTCCCGGATTGTATATAATACGTGCTTCAGCCATCTCTATCCCCTCTTTAAAAAAATCAAATTAATTAAAAATATTACATTAAATATAGCATAAATATATTATTTTTACAATATAATTTCTTGCTTGAAGGGGTTTCGTCCGGGATAAATAATACAAAAAAAGACACCTTAGTGTCTTTTTTAGCAGCGCTACCAGGATTCGAACCTGGAAATGCTGGAATCAGAATCCAGTGCCTTACCATTTGGCGATAGCGCTATAAAACGTGGGCAAGAGGATTCGAACCCCCGACCTTCTGGTCCGTAGCCAGACGCTCTATCCAGCTGAGCT